>JAUIBR010000020.1 GCA_030427705.1 bacterium
CTCCCGAATGCCCATGCATGCACGCGCCAACTACAGCTATCAAGAGGGTTACCTCACACTGGAGATCAAACCTGCTTTAGGACCAGGATTAGCCGCGAGCATTTTGGGAATTTTGTTGCTGCTATCAGTTGCCGCGTTGCCATTCTTGATCGTTGTGTTCCTATTGGTGGCAATTCCAATCGTCCTATTAGGTCCAAAGTTCTCAGACTTCACGCCGCGAACGATCAAGTGTCTGGCAAATGGCGGGGTAGCGGTTCATCGCGAGGTCTTATCCGGCGACGAACGAGTCGTTCTCACCCGCGACGAACTATCGAAGATCTTCGTTTCGGAGGGAACATTCGGCTACGACGTCTACGCACTAAAACGCGGCTCGACCAAGGCGTATCTGGCTCGGAATCGAAAGAAGGAAGAAGCCGAGTGGCTGCAGCATGTCCTGCAAACGCAGATGGGCCATCAAACGCCCCTTCTTGAATAGCTATTCTTCTTCGTCGGATTGCACGTGGCCCAGAAGCTCGGCCATGAACTCGTGTGGATCGTTCAAGTAGGCAAAGGGGCTGAATAGCAGAAGCGGGATTGACTCGCCGGCGACCTGCACGTTGAGTCGGCCGCCGGCTTTGCTCAATTCCATGCTGGTTAGCCCCAGGCTCTGCGCATCCAGCAGGTCCCAGTCGATCATCCACATGCGTTCTGCCTCACCAATCATGAGGTGTTTGTCCGATGTGGCCACGAACCTTCGGTCCCCAACGCCGTTCCAATAAGACACGGTGACCGAACATACGAAACCAAGGAAGATACAGATGCCGACCGCGATCTTGATACCTAGCGTCGTCGCAAAGCCGCCTAACCACATCACGGCAGCCGAGACGAAGAAGACGAATGACAGAACCAACAGCAGGTTCAAGCCTGGCTTGTTGACGACATAACGATGCACGCGACTGGCCTGTGCTTCGACAGTCGGTGCAACGGCGTTGCCTTCGATGAGTTGGAGCTTATTGCCCTGAAGTGCTTGGCTCATAGAGCAGGGACGTTAGACGTCCAAGTTACGGACTTCGAGTGCGTTGGACTCGATGAATTCACGGCGCGGATCGACCTGGTCGCCCATCAAGACCGTGAAGATTTCGTCGGCTTCGACGGCATCCTGGACCTGAACCTGAAGCAACGTACGCAGCTCCGGATCCATAGTCGTTTCCCACAACTGGTCGGGGTTCATTTCACCCAGACCTTTGTAGCGTTGGATGCTCTGGCCTTTGCGACCCACCGTCAGCACGGCTTCGAGCAAGGTCTCGATAGAGTCGAATGATTCCGGCTCCGGTTTACCATCGTCAACTTGCACGGGCACACCGAGGTTCGTGAACTCATTCCAAGCCGAGACCAGCGTTGAAAAGTCATTGGACTGCAGCAGTTGGCGGTTAACCGTCGTGCGGATCGCGGTACCCGCAACACGGGTGTCCCAAATCGCGTCGAACACGTCTTCGAGATCTGGATTGGGTGCGACTTCTGGCGCGTCCCACGTGGTGTTGGTGTGCCGCTCACGAAGTGTAGCCAAAACTGTATCCATCTTGGCTTGCAGTGCAGATTCGCTGTTCAAGTCCTCGGCTGTCACTTCGTGTTCGACCAAGGCTTTGATGACCCGTTTGTCGTAGCGACGTTCAATCCGCTGAAGCGAGTTTTCGAAACTCAACATCGAGTCGATTAGACCACCGAGCGATTCTCCGGTGAGCTCAGTACCCGACTCGCCACGTACCACCACGCCGTCTTTTGCGCGGCCGATGAGGTAATCGTTAAGCGCACGCTCGTCCTTAAGATAGGTTGCCTTGCGGCCCTTCTTGATGCCGTAGAGCGGCGGTTGTGCGATGTAGAGGTAGCCTCGCTCAATGATCTCTGGCATCTGCCGATAGAAGAACGTGAGCAGCAGTGTTCGGATGTGACTTCCGTCCACGTCGGCGTCAGTCATCAGAATGATGTGATGGTAGCGCAGCTTTTCGATATCGAAGTGTTCCGCGCCGATTCCACAGCCCAACGCCGAAATCAGAGTGGCAATCTCATTGGAAGCCAACATCCGGTCGAATCGAGCACGCTCGACATTCAGGATCTTTCCACGAAGTGGGAGGATTGCCTGGAACTTACGCTCGCGCCCTTGTTTGGCTGAGCCACCTGCAGAATCACCCTCGACGATGTAGATTTCGCACTCGGATGGATCGCGTGATTGGCAGTCCGCCAACTTTCCAGGGAGGCTCGAAATAGAGAGTGCCGACTTACGAGCAATCTCGCGGGCTTTGCGCGCTGCTTCGCGTGCACGTGACGCTGCGACCGCCTTCTCGACGATGGTCTTGGCGACGTTAGGATTCTCTTCCAGGAAGTAACCCAGCTGTTCGTTGACCACGGATTCGACGACACCTTTGATTTCGTTTGAGACGAGTTTGTCTTTCGTCTGGCTCGAGAATTTTGGGTCGGGCATCTTCACCGACAAGACGGCGGTGAGACCTTCACGAACGTCGTCGCCGTTGACCGATTCTTTAATCATGCCGTTGGAGACCGCGTAAGTGTTCACCGTTCGGGTGAGCGCACCTTTGAGACCAGAGAGGTGGCTACCACCATCGCGGTTTCGGATGTTGTTCGTGTAGCAGAAGATGTTCTCGTTGTACGAGTCGTTCCACTGCAAGCTGAGTTCAACCGTAAAGCCGAGGTCTTCGACCTCTTTGATGATGTAGATCGGCTCCGGGTGGAGCGGCTGTTTATTGCGGTTCAACGATGTGACGAAGGAGTTGATGCCGCCTTCGAAATTGAAGTCGTGCTCGCGGTTGTCACGCTCGTCGATGATCTTGATGTGGACGCCAGCGTTCAGATACGAAAGTTCGCGCAATCGCTGTGAGAGCGTGTCGAACGAGAACTTCGTGACGGTGAAGATTTCGTGGTCTGGCTTGAATCGAATCTTCGTACCGGTTGTCTTCGCCTTGCCAATCTCTTTGAGGTCTTCGGTTGGAACGCCGCGCTCATAGCGCTGGAACCAAACCGAACCGCTACGACGAATCTCAAGCTCAAGCCATTCCGACAGGAAATTCACCACGGAAACGCCAACACCGTGCAGACCACCGGATACTTTGTAGCTGTTTTGGTCAAACTTACCGCCAGCGTGCAGGACGGTCATGATGACCTCGGCTGCGCTCTTGCCCGCTTTCTTGTGGGTGTCGACAGGAATTCCGCGGCCGTTGTCTTCGACAGTCACGGATTCATCGGGGTGAATCGTCACGGTGACGGTATCTGCAAACTTGGCCAACGCTTCGTCGATGGAGTTATCCACGACCTCGTAAACCATGTGGTGCAAGCCCGACGCATCATCGGTGTCACCGATGTACATACCAGGGCGTTTTCGAACGGCCTCAAGGCCTTCGAGCATTTGAATACTGTCTGCGTTGTAGTCTTCTGTCGTCATGACGTTGATCGTCCCAATTGCGGGGTATCCAGAATCACCAAAGCGCTAGATTTTATGCGGTCTTCCGGGCGCTCTGTTGCGGTGGCAGAAAACTACCACACAGACCACCCCAAGTCACGGTGAAAACGGTGTGTTTTAGCGGGTCACAGGGTTGGTCAGAGTGCCGATTCCATCGATGGTTACCGTCACGGTATCACCGTCCTCGATCGGTCCCACGCCCGAGGGCGTTCCGGTGAGAATCAGGTCGCCTGGCTCAAGGGTCATGATGTCACTGATGAAGGAAATCACCCTCGGAAGATCGAAGATGAAGTCACTGAACGGGCCATCTTGCCGCAATTCATCGTTCACGCGTCCCTGAACGGACGCCTGCGTGTAATCGAACTCATCTGGAGTGACGACACAGGGCCCTACGCAACAGAACGTATTGAAGCCTTTGGCACGTGTGTACCGCTTTTCGCGGCGCTGGATATCTCGCGCGGAAACGTCGTTCGCACAAGTGAATCCAAGCACATGATCCATGGCATCCGCTTCCATCACGTGTTCCGCGCGTTTCCCGATTACAAACGCGAGCTCAGCCTCGTGGTGAATAAGCTGAGATTGCGCAGGGAGTCGAATCGGGCTGCCTGAAGGGTTCAAAGCCGACAACGGCTTCATGAAAATCAGGGGTTCCTCGGGAACCTGCTTCCCCTGCTCAGCCGCATGAGCCTTATAGTTCAGCCCGACACAAATGATCTTGGTCGGCTCAACCGGCACGTCGAGTTCCAGGCCGCTCACATCGATGGGCTCGCCCGCTTTGGGAGCGGTCAGCGAACCTTCTAAACGAAAAAACGCGCCATTGACTTCAACGGCGCGTACAACGCCCTGTTGGGCGGACTTAAATCTGTAGATTTTCACTACTTCTCTCGGATTTCCTTACGCTTCTTCGCCATCTCTTCTTCGAACTTCTTGTTCTGCTCTTCAATGCGCTTTTGCTCTTCAGCACGGCGCTTGATGTAGCCTTCGAGGGCGTTGAAGTCCAAGTTGAGGTCCCACGTGTAGTTGCACTTCTTCTGGATGGTGTCCTTCTCGGCGTCGAACTTCTCTTTCTTGAGCGTGTCCTCGTCCTTCCAGGTGCAAGTCCACATCTGACGCTCAAGCGAGGTCACGAACTTAGGTTTGTCGGCGCCTGCGGCCGGCGGCAGAAGCACCTGAATCTTGTGACCCTTGTCCAAGACCGTATCAACCTGAACAAGTCGTTCCTCAAGTTTGCCGGTCTTTTCGTCCTTCACATAGTAACGATCGATGGTCATAGGCGTCGGCAACAAGTTGCCTTCCGCATCCGTGACCGGCGTGTTGTTGATGACGACGCCAGCTCCTGGAGGAGTGGTGTTAATCGTGATCGAACCGTAGAACTCATTCTCGGTGTCAGGCGCCAAGCGCGCATCCATCTCTTGCTTGTATTCCAAGCTGGAAGGCTGGAGGTTCGCCGTAAGTTGGTACGCGAACTGACCGCCAGCTGGGCTTTCTTGCCACATACCCTCGGTCAGGTCTTGAACCAATGGCTCATATCCGGGTGCCATCACTTGAATCTTGTGAGGTTGCTTCACCTTGATGTTCTGGAACGCGGTGCTGGGCCCAAGACGAAGTGCGCGCCATTCTCCGCTAGAAGTCTGGCCGTACTGAACTTCGCCGTCCAACATCAGCGTGGCGTATTGTGGGTTACCCTGAATCATCAGGTTCCCGAACTTCTCGAGCTTCTCGAGCTGAATCTTGCGGTATTCCTCTTCCTGCCGCTTCGCTTCGGCGATTTCGCGCTCACGAAGGTCGCCGCGGAAGAGCGCCTGAATCTTTCCAATGTCACCACCAGCTGCAGCGAAGACAATCGCAGCAGCAACGATGAGCGTGATCACCCCACCGATGAAGTAGGGCTTGAAGCTCTCTTCTTCGACGTCGAAATCAGACAGATCGTCGTGGCTAAGGTGAGAGACGTCCGGGTCGTTTTCCGAGGGTTGGAAAATGTCCACCGTACGACGACCCTTGCCGCCTGAGCTCTTCTTGGCAGCGGGCTTCTTAGCTTTTGCCTTTTTATCGGACTTGGATTTCTTGGATTTCGCGGCGACCTTTTCTTCCTTGGCCTCCTCTTCTTCCTCTTCCTCGTCGTCTTCTTCCTCTTCAGCCTCAACTTCGTCGTCTTCGTCTTCGTCGTCTTCGGCTTCTTCAGCCTCGGCTTCGTCGTCTTCGTCTTCGTCGTCTTCGTCGTCTGAAGCTTCCTCAGCTGCCTCTTCCTCTTCCTCCTCTTCCTCGTCGGAAGCGTCGTTGAGCGCTTCGTCTACAGCATCTTCTGCAGACTCATCGCTCTCAGGAACTTTCTCGTCTTCAACGCCCATCTCAGATGCGGCCTCTTCAACGATCTCGTCAGCTGTCTTTTTCTTTTTGGAATCAGCCACAGGGCGTCTCCTCTTCAAAAGGCCATTGGAAATAGAAAGTTTGGCCTCAAAGCTAGATTGTACGCGTTTGTACCACACGATACGCGCGGGCGCGCACATTAGAAGGACAAAACGGCCCGTGTCAAGTCGAACGACTTGACTCTGGCTGGCGTCGCGCTTCGCGCTGGCGTCGCTCGCTTTGCTCGCTGGCGTCGCCCTTCGGGCTGGGTTCGCTCGCGTTGCTCGCTGGCGTCGCTTGCCTTCGGCATCGCTGGGTTCGCTCGCGTTGCTCGCTGGCGTCGCTTGCCTTCGGCATCGCTGGGCTCGCTCGCGTTGCTCGCTGGCGTCGCTCGCCTTCGGCATCGCTGGGTTCGCTCGCGTTGCTCGCTGGCGTCGCTTGCCTTCGGCATCGCTGGATTCGCTCGCGTTGCTCGCTGGCGACGCTCGCCTTCGGCATCGCTGGAGACACCAGCGTGAAGCGCGACACCAACGGCGAAGCCGTGAAGCCAGCCCAAAGGGCGACGCCAGCCCGAAGGGCGACGCCAGCCCAAAGGGCGACACCAGCCCAAAGGGCGACACCAGCCCAAAGGGCGACGCCAGCCCGAACGGCGACGCCAGCCCGAGAGGCGACACCAGCCCAAAGGGCGACACCAGCCCAAAGGGCGACACCAGCCCAAAGGGCGACACCAGCCCAAAGGGCGACGCCAGCCTACGCGCGCTTGACGCGCGTAGGCGCCCAATGGTACTTGAAATTTCAAGCTCGAATCAGTCCCGAATGTACGCAGCGCTTGAGGCTGCACCGATTGCCCCCATGCGGGAGGTCAAATGTCGTTGAGAAAACATGCAATTGGATTGACTGCAGCGGCTGCCGTTCTACTGACGGCCAGCTCCGCAATGGCACTTGGCAATGACCTTGTCCTGACTCGCTTTGCAGATTTTGATCCGCAGGAGTATGGCACCGACAACGCGCCTTGTATTAACGCGTGCGGCACCGTTTCGACGAATCGTCAGAACTTCGAGAACCTCGTCGAGGACATGGGCCAAATCATGGGTCCAAAGATCGGCGCACCAGCAGAGACGCTTGGTGAGGCCGGCTTCGCACTCAGTTTCCTGACGACGTTCAGCTTCATCGATTCAAATGAAGCTCACTGGGATGCGCTTGAAAATCGCGACCCATCCACGATGTTCTCCGGCGCGCTTCAGGTTCGAAAAGGACTTCCTTTCTCGTTCGAGGTCGCTGGAAACTTCGGTTACCTATTTAACAGCGAAATGTTCACGTTGGGAGCGGACCTCAAATGGGCGCTCAACGAAGGATTCTACTACTTCCCTGACCTTGCCGTTCGCGGTTCGGCCAACACGCTCGTCGGTTCGACGGACCTCAACCTGCTTACCGCAGGTGGCGACATGTCGGCGTCCAAATCGTTTGGCATTTCCGGGGTGATGAACATTACGCCCTACGTTGGCTACCAGATGCTCTTTGTCATCGGGTCCAGCCGCCTGTTGAATTCGTATCCACAGGACCCGCGACCACCACAGTTCGACACGGACCAACCCACGGGACCAGGCTCAACGACTTTCAACCCTGAGTTTGTGTTTGAGCAATATGATACCCAGGTGAATCGCTTCTTCTTTGGCGCGAGCCTGAATGTCTGGATTATCGACCTGACGCTTGAGGGCGTCATCGCGGACGTGAGCCAATTCACGGTCGCGGCCGGTACCGAGTTCTAGACTGAGCCACTCTTTATGACCAAAATCATCAAGCGGTACTCGAATCGAAAGCTCTACGATACCGAGCAGAGTACGTACATCACGCTCGATGAAATCCGAGATATGGTGAAGGATGGCGAAGACATCCGTATCATCGACAACTCCACAAAAGAAGATCTAACGAACGTCACGCTTGCCCAAATCATCTTTGAGCAAGAGAAGGCCCACAAGCGCCTGCTACCGCTCGCTTCGCTGCGCTATATCATTCAGCAGTCGGGTGAGGAGATCATGGAAAAGATCCAGTCTCCGGTCACTCAATTCCGTGATGAGGTCAAAAAACGCGCCGAAACGCTCGAAGAAGGCGGCAAGGCAATCAAAGACTTCATCGACTCCACGCAGCGCTCGCTCGATGAGATGCAGACCAAAGTCGATGATCGACTTCGGGATGCAGTAGACCAAATGACGCATATCCCCCATATTCGTCATGACGTTCAGGCGATGGAAACGCGCATCGCGCAATTAGAACGCAAGATTAACCGCTTAGAGTCGGAAATCGAGGGACTTCGTCCAAATGAACACTCCAGTTCGTTTGACCCGTTTCGAGATGTGCCAGGTCGTAAACGCTGAGCCAAAATTATGATCGTCAGCTGTCCAGAATGCGATACATCGTTCAACCTTCCCGACAAACGAGTCACCGACAAAGGCTCGAAGGTCCGCTGTTCGAAGTGCAAGCACGTGTTTCGTGTGCGGCGCGGATCCGACGGTGAGCCTGAAATCTATTACAAGAACGAAGGCGTAGCCGACCCGCCCACCCAGGAGCTTGGCGATATCTTCGATGACATGGTCGACGATATTGATGCCGCCCTCGGTGGTCAGGAGTCGTCCTTTGCGGAGGCTCTCAGTGAGGCGGCAGCCGAAACCGATGAAGATTTCGAAGACGTCGCTCGCCGTACGATGATTGGATTTCCTGCTCAGGAAGCCGAGGATAAACGCAAACCATCGAAGAGTGCGGCTGCCGACTTCGACCCATTTCCGCTCGCCGGACTCGCGAAGAAAAAGGAAGAGAGCGGAATCGACCTCTTTGACGGCGAAGACCCTGAGGTTCCACAGCCGGAACCGCAAGCCGACCCATTTGCCGGTGCTTTCGAAGCTGAAGCGCCTGCCGCAGCCCCGGCTGATGACGTGCTTCAGGCACAATCTGGCCCAAGAGCCTTGGCCCAGCCCGATGTGGCACCTGCGGCGGCTCCGGCTCCCGCACCTGCTCCTGCTCCTGCTCCAGCGGCTGCACCTCCGGCGGAATCAGAGGGCGGCGACGAGCTGTCCGATGTGTTCTTGGGCAAGGGTGGGCAATACGGTCCCGCGGATGACCTGGTGGACCCAAGCTTTGGCGAGGACCACTACTACGACCCAGAACAAGGCAAAGTGGCCCCGCCACCTGCCGCAGCTGCTCCGCCGCCGCAAACGGCGCGACGGCCCGCACCCGCACCTAAAGCAGCCCCCAAACCACAGGCGCAGGCATCGTCTCCGCCCGTCGAAGATTGGGATATCGAGCCACACAAGATGGGTGGTGGAGGCTTCCAAAAGTTCGTCAACCTGATGTTCATCATCATCATCGTTCTATTGGGTTGCCTCGGCTACATCGCGTTCCGCTCCGATGGAATGCTGGACTTCAAACGTGCCGATGCGATGTTGCGTATCATGATGCACGACGCTGAATTTGAACCGCGCGATGAGTGGAAGAAGGAACCGCCTCCGGCCCCCAAAACGGATGAGCCAGCGCTCGTGGCCAAGAACGTCTTCGCCAATGTCGTCAAACTCACGGAAGGCGAGATTCTTTTGGTCCGCGGCACGGTAACCAACCAGAGCGAAGCTTCGATCGATAAGCCGAAGGTTCGTGTGATGGTGCTCGACGAGCGCGAGAAGATACTGCGCGACACGACCATCTCTGTGGGCCAGGTCGCCTCAGCACAAGACGTGGCTGCGCTCCCATCGCCAGATGAGTTTGGATCGCTGAAACTCGGGGACCCGGTCGCTGTGGCTCCAGGCCAAAGCGCACCTTTCATGGCATTCATCGTCGATGTCCCAACGTCTGTGAAAGAGAATAAGGACGTCTCATACCGTGTTGAGATCGCAGGCGAATAATACGGTCTGCGCATGAGTGATCCCGACAGCGATATCTCCGAAGTTTCGGAAGGCTCCGAAGAGGACGTTGGTCTCGACGAACTCCTTGATGAGTACAACCGGACGATGCGGTCGCTCTCCAATCTCCCGGAACTGGCAATGCGTCGAGCGAGGCTCGACAGCGTTTTGAAGTCCCTCGACATCGAGCAAGCTGTTTGGTGGATCGATCAATTGGTCCGCGGCGCTCTGTGGGGTCGAAGCCCTGAAATGGATGCGATGTTTTCGTGCGCTCAGTGGTTGGTTTATTTGCGAATCGATGACGACTACGAGTTGTTGCAAGCCATGTATCAGGCAGCGTACGACAGTGGCCGGGAATCCATCCTGTACCTTCTTCGCGACTTTCCGCCACACCGCGAGCTCGCCGCCGGTGGTCGACTGCAAGAGGTTCGGCTTCCGATCGACCGAAACATCACGATGGGCGAGAAACGATGGTTTGCTTCGGGCAATGATCGTCGAATCTTGGACCGTTTGCTGTTGGACAACGAGCCGTTGGTGATTCAAAAACTGCTCTTGAATCCCCTCCTCCAAACCTCGGACGTCCTGACGATCGCCACGCGCCGACCTACAAAGCCGGAACTCCTGCGCGAGGTCGTCCTCTCTGAAAAATGGATCAAGGAACACTCAGTCCGCGAGGCCTTGGTTCAGAACCCGTATATCCAGACAGGTATGGCACTGAAGTTGGTGCCAACCTTGAATGCGAAGGTGCTGCGCAAACTGCGCTTCGCCACCGATTTACACCCCGCCATCTGCGAGAGCGCGAAGCTTTACGTTGAACTACGAGAGCACAGGACTGCGCCTTGGGGACACTAGAGTTTAGTACGTTTCGTCGCATTGCGATCGTGGGAGTCGCCAAGAACTGCGGCAAGACCACGACGCTCAATGCCCTGAGCGCCTGGGCACATGATATCGACCGCACGGTTGGCCTCGCATCGGTTGGCATCGATGGGGAAACGTCGGACGTCCTGCTTGGAACATCTAAACCTCCCGTTGTGGTGCAGGAAGGCCAGTGGTTGGTATCGGCTGAAAATGCACTGCACTCGAGCTCGGCCGAGCTTGAGTATGCCACCGATCTGGGCATTGAAACGCCGCTGGGAAACCTGGTTGTCGCCCGCGTGCTGTCCGCCGGTGAGGTGATTCTGGCTGGGCTTCGACACAAGGCAGACCTCAAGCTGGCCGCCGAGCAGTTGGAGCAGCACGGCGCAGACCTGGTCCTGATCGATGGTGCGTATGGGCGAGTGGTCGCAGCGCATTCCGACATCACCGATGGCGTGATTCTGTCCACTGGTGCGGTCATCAGCCCGAACGTCCATCGCGTGGCGGAGAAGACCAACGCACTTGTGCAACGGTTATCGTTCCCGAAGATTGACGTGCCCTGGCAAATCGACTTGATGCAGTCCGCGATCGAAGACGAACGAACCTTGATGGGTGGTGAGTCGATATCCGCCATCCAACTTCCTGCACGTTCGGCCCTAGTTGGCCTGCCGAAAGCGCGCAAAATGTGGTCTCGGGATGTTTCCGCGATCGCGATCCCTGGATTGGTGAGCGACCGAGTTGGCGAGGAGCTTACGCGCTATGGCGGCCACGGTCGTACCTTGTTGGTTCCGGACGGGACGGTCGTGCAGTGCGATGCGAAGGTGCTAAAGAAGCTGCTGCGCTCCTTTGAGATCCGCGCACTATCAGCATCTCCGGTGTTGGCTATCAGCCTAAATCCAACTTCAATTCAGGGACATGTGCTCTCTGAGCCTGTGATTTCGCAGTTGTTATCTAGCCAATGGCCGAATATCCCTATATTCAATCCCCTTGTTGGCCTAGAATCGGGCAGACCCCAAATCCGGACTCTGGGAGTAGATGTTGGCCGAGATTGAGGAAAGGTTAGACCGCCTCATCCGCGAAACGTGGGACACGCACCTTGAAATCCTCGCGCTGTTGATGGCCGAGAATCAGGTACCGCGTGATGAACACGTATCGCGGCTCGATGCCCTTGTAACTTGTTTCGGCAAGCGCGAGGTCGAATCGACTTTGTTCGAGGAGGGGCGCCGGGTCGCAACACTGCTTGATGAAGAGCAAGAGCCGCCAGTGCTGAAGGTCAACTCGGAGTTGCTTGAGCGCGTTGGTGACGCTGAAATCCTGTTCGCGCTTGCACGACCTATCGCGACTATCTTGGACATCTCACCGCTGAGCGTGTCACTTGCGCTGCAAACTCGTGATGAACGCAGCTTGCGCAACCTCGCCAACAAAGCGATTCGAAAGCTCGACGACTCCCCAGTGCGCAGTCTCGAAGTTCCCGCATATCTCAACGATAAGATGGCCGTGTTCACCACCCGTCTGTCGACGGTTGCCGCATCTTTGGGCGGCGAGCCAGAGGGACTTGAGATCGAACTCTCGGATGAGTTCCACGAGTCCGTAAAGAACACCATGGGTTGGCCAGAGTGGATCGACATCGGCGATTCGTTCGCCGAGACAATCTCCGCGCTCGCTTCCTCGTTGGAAGGAACGGGCCTCGAAGACATCGCGGAGTGTCTTGTTGAGCAACTCTGGGATGGTCTAGGGGTCGGAACACAGTCGTTCATGCGTAACGCTGGCCGGGTTTTGCGGGGGAACAATATCGAGCGATTGGTCGATATTCTTGCCGCATTCAGCACGGCCGCCGCGGCCACAGACAGCAGCTACTCGGACCAATTGTCATCCTGGTCGAACCTAAGCGACCTGAACGAGGCTTGGATAAACCTCAATCGGGTTGAAGAGATGGTGTTCGGTGTCAGTACCGTCGACCCTGAACGCACCCCAATCTCGGTCATCGCGCCTGCGACCAAGTCTTTTGGGCTTGATGAGCCGGACTCACTTCCCTGGGATGTACCCGTATGTTGCTGGAGCGCACGTGAGCAGAACGCACTGCGTGACCTCTTTATCGGGGTATCCCGCACCCTTCCTTCGGCTGCCGAGCACGAGTTCTTCTCGTACGAGAGCATTTGGAAACCTGAGGTATCGGCGCTCGAACTAGACGAAGAGTCGCGTCGGAGTATGGGAATTCAGGTGGTCGCGATCGGGATGGAGCTGGTCACGCCAGAACCTGACGTTTGGGCGCAAGCGTGGTCTTCCAGTATGCGGACACTGCTGAACCAATACGATGGTCTGCCAGAAGCACATCAGGTCGAGATGAATCGTATGCTGCGAAAGGCGTACGACGACTTCTTCCCAGAAGCGCACACGATCTGGGCTCGCCGGTTCTATAGTTTGGACTCGAAGTCCAATCGCGATGCCTACGAACAACTGATGGGCGAGATTCAACGCGTGTTGAATGCGCCTGTATTGTTTGATGGATTCGTCAGACCCACGGTCAGCGAGATGGCGCCGTTTCCAACGCTGACGTTCACCGTTCCAGTCAGTGACGACAAGACTCCGGTTTGGATTCCACTGTCGGCACTCGCTTCCACCGTTCATGGCGCGCCCGTGCGTGTTCGCGCCGTGCATGTCCAAGGCTCATGCCACTGGGTTTGCGACCGCTCATTGCACTTGAACAAACTTCAATCGCAGCCCGTTGACCTCATCGTTCGCTCTGTGCACGGCGACGCCCTACAATTCGCAATCTTTGGCTGATTGGAATCTCATTGAAGAATGCGGGGGAGAAGCCGCGCTACGAGAGCTATTGCGCGATTTCTATGACCGTATCTTTGACGACGTCATCATCGGGTTTCTCTTTGCCAACAGCGACAAAGAAGCCCTTATCGATAGTCAGTTCCACTATGTCACTTCGGTCCTAGGAGACCGGTCAGGCGAGTACGGTGGGCCGACCATTCGCGCAGCCCACAAGGAGCTACCAATTCTCCCCGGCCAGTTCGACCGACGCCATATGTTGCTAAAGCTCGTCCTTCTTGAGTACGGCGTTCCTGACCACGTGACGCAGGCGTGGCTCGAATTGGACACGAGCCTGCGAGAATTTGTTGTGAATATGGGCGCGACAAAGCGCGATGAGCTAGGCGCGAAAGACTAGGATTTCAGCATCCAATCGAGCGACCCGACGCCTTGCACGTCTGCGAACTGGTCGTAAACCGTCGATGGCACGCCCAACCCTTTCTGAACCGTCTTCCAAATCGCAGCACCAGGGACTCGATTGCCGTTTGTCTCAACAGCATTTGTCTGTGCGCCATTGGCAATCGTTGGCACATGGTAGCGGTAGTTGTGGCCGTCACCATTATCGCCAGCGACCGAGATATCGCCGTAGTAGCCGCCTTCGATCATCCCGCCTGCCAGAATGACAGTGTTTTTGCCTTCGTTTCCGTAGCTCGAAGCTGCAGGTGAACGACCACCATCCAAGCTATAGATCGCGATCATTGTTCGGTCCCACATCCCGGCGTTTTTGAAGCTCTCTATCAGTCGTGTCAGCGGCAACACGGTCTGGCGAGCCATCACTCGCATCTGGTCTTCCGTACGCTGGTCATGAACGTCGACGTAGTCGAATTCCACGGCATACGTACGCGACATGCCGCTCGATAGCAGCTTGTAGCCATACGCGACCTGCTCCCAGATATTGGCTTTGACGTTCTGACCGACTTGCGGCGGAACGCCCGCACTCCAGTACGCTTGCTCTTCGTCGGTGAGCGGCAAACTGATGGTCTCGGTCTGTCCGGAATACAGAAGCTGTTGGACCTCGACGAGGTTCTGTTCATGGCGCTCCTTCGCGCCAGCCGTGTAGCCGTACTTTTGGAAGAAACGCGCATCCAGACTCTTCAGAATTCGAGCGACGGTGTCGGCCTCTTCCGCGGACGCCAGCACGTTTAGATCACGAACTTCGTCAGGGAATCGATCCAGCAGATCTTGGACGTTTTGGCTCCGGTCCAGCTCCGCCCCGGGAAGCCCCGCACCGAAGTGATAGACATTGTGGAATCGGCTGATTCCCTTGAACGCCACGCCGTTTCGGAAGGCACCCTGACCTAACTGCTTCTGCCAATAGTTGTGCAGAGCGGCCGGGGTTGGCGTTGACGAGAAGTGTGGCTCATTACCCTGTTCGGTATAGCTCGGCTCTTGCTCGAACATAGCCATGCGACCGTTTCCGCCACTGTATCCACGTCCTGGCGAACGCGTCGCATTTGCGGCTTCGTGGCCATGGATGCGCCCCACGGAAAGCTCGAACATCTCGCAGCAGGCGATGTCGTCCAGGTGAGGTTCCAGCTCCATCGAGTGTTCGGTCAGATAGAAGTTTCGCCGCTGTTGCGAGAGGTTGTTGTAAAACAACGCTGCCCGCCGCCCCGTTGGCCCTCGACGCAGATTCGTGTGCGTGGCGAGGCCTGGAGACACGAATACATGCCCGAAGTCCCACTGGTCACGCAGGTTGATCTCCATGAAATACGTCGGCGTATTTGCGGGAACTGCCTGCGCATAGGCTTCTCCCATCACAAGCGACATCGCATCATGCTTGAGCATGAGCGGAATCGAAGGGGAAGCCAACGCCGCCCCAAGCACCTTCAGGAATCGGCGGCGTTTGATGGGCGAGATATCTTTGAATAGGGGCGACTTCATTGCGCGCCTCCGTTTTGCGTTTCCAGTACTACTGCGACGACGCGGGGGTCGATAAAGGTCTCAACCACGACGGTTCCCATCGTCGGTTCTGTCGTGCCAGCGTTTGTCGCACGATACGCGACGGCTTCGAGCAGTGTGCGGTCAATCTCCTCACCTGCCGAATCGGTCATCCCGAAGGTGTGTTCGATCACGTTTCGAACCATGCAAGGAACGAAGACATCACTGTCTGCGATGATAGCCGCTGCTTCGCCAAGGTTGTTTGCGCGTTTGCCAAACATATCCGAGCCCTCGTCCGCCTTTGCGACATCGTTGAGCATATGGGACGTCATCAATCCGTTTAGCGAACGACCAAGTTCACCTTCAGGGTCTTGGATACCTGTTGCTTCGTCGATCCATTGTCCGTTCTCGTTAAACTTCACGTAGAACTGGGCATGTGCGCTGAACTGGCCGTGGCACGTGTAGCAGGCATCGCCATTGCCAAAGGCGTCCTTGGCTTCTTCGACGGTCTGCTCTTCTGCCGATTGCGCCCGGAACATCTCGATAAGAGACTCTTTCTCCAAGCGAGGTTGTAGGTCGTCTTCCATCGGGTACGCGCGGCAGGCGAACACCTTCATCATGCGCGAGGCACGCCCAAGGTTGAATCGACTCGCATTGCCCGCCAGAAACGCGCGGGTGGTCAACACGCCTGCGTTGTATGGCGCTCCCGAATCACAATCGCCTTGCTGACCATCGGTGCCGATGCAGTAGTCTGCTTTTAGGATGGTCGACATCGGAAGTTGATTGGAAACCGTGTGTTCAACCAAGCGCCCTGGCGCATCAAAGTCGATGCCGTCTCGCTCGCCGCTCGCTTTAAGCTTCTGCTCGAGCATGTAGCGAATGGAGGTAGAGAAGCCGGCTTCGGCAACCCAAGATTCCAAGATGGGGCGCAATGCTTCGTCACCCTCCGCGGTCGCCTGGGAAACCTCTTCCATCGTGAGCGTGCGCCCAACCAACATTTGCGAGATTCGGCGTAGGTAAAAGACCGTCTCGTCGCCCGTCATCTCTGGAGGCTCTATCGACACCGGAAGCTGAATGCCCTCCTGCGGTTCAGGAATCGTTGTGGGTTCAGGAGTCGTTGTGGGTGTGTCTGAGTTTTGCGTGTCCTGGGTGTCGGTTGACGGTTCCGGCTCGGGGTCGGATTGACCAACCATGGCCAATTCGCCTTTCCCCTGACATCCCATGAGCGCCAGAAGCGCGATTGCGAGTAGAGTTCGTTTCATCGGCCTACAAACTCCAATGAAGAGAGAATCGACAGGCAAACAGCTTCATATCGTTCGGCTTCACCAGTGCCAGTCTCCGCGAGCGTATCTTCGACGATCATCAAGTCGGCTTCCTCAACCTCACGACCATACGCGACCATCGTCAGGGCGTTTAGATCTTCAGGCAACGACGGATATGTCTGCTGCATCTCAGCCGAAGTGCATACCGGTCGAATTGACTTCACCCACGTCGCCATTTTGCTGGCTGACCAGGTCAAATCGGGGCCGATTCCTTGTCCGTAGTTGTGATCGCCTAGAGCGTATCGATTGCGCCAAATCTCGTCAAAGACCGGGTCATCTTGAGCCAGACCTGTTACGCGAGAGAGCTTCGCCATCCGAACATGAAATGGGAGCAACTGCGGCGTCTCTTGGATCAGCTCAAATGCTGGTGGTAGCTGGGTTTCTGGCGTATCTGGATTCGTACGGTCACCCACCTTTCCTGGGACCGAACCCGACGGGAAATCGGTCTCAGTGGCATCGCCAACCGACATCTCGACTTCGCCCACGCAACCAGCGGTCAAGACCGCGGTCAGCATGATGATGAAGATTTGAATCGAGCGGGACATGTAGACCTCAAAACTACGTACTACGACTTACACCTACATGTAAGAGCAAGAACAATGCCATGCGCACAAGACACAAGGCGGAACTACACCTCCACCCCGATTAGCCCGCAATTACTTAGCGATCACGCATTCCAGCGGTAACCAATGCCCCCCGATGGACTGTGGCAATTGATCCACGATCTGGGGTGTATTGACCCCGATCAACTGGTTGTAAAATCTAGTCTTCAGGCTCGTTGGTGAACTTGAATGGATACTTCACAGAGACCTTGCCGCCTCCGGAAGGGATATCGAAGTTCACATCGCCAATGGATTCGAGCATGCAGTTGTGCAACCGGGTATCGTAGAGCGTCGTTTTTTCCTGATTGAGTTTGCTCATCTCGACGCGGCCGGCGCCGTTCTCAGCGATGATATCAAACTCCATCACGACAGTGCCCGCTGCATCCGGGAAGTCGACCAAGACCTCTTCATAGCAGGCCTTCACAAATGGGGTGATTTCCTTCACACCGGCCATGATGTCGTCGCGATCCAGCTGACCGCGGGCTTCTGTATCGGCTCCTTCGATCGCCTTATCGGCCACTGCACCCGATGGTTTGGCAAGATCGCCACCTACTGGTGCGGTGTTTGAGTCGGGACTCGGCCGCGATGATTTCTGGCGGTGAGTAGGCGCCTCGGCGGCTGTCTTCTGGGCTTGAACCCCAGACGGCTCCGGGTCTGGAGAGTCAGCAGCCTGAGTTGCCTGGTCTGGTCCCGAATCAGGCGTCCCTGCGTCATACGCTTGAAATGCGCCCTCCTCGTCAAGCTGAGACGTTTTGTTCACCATACCCACGACCATTGCGATTACCGCGATGGTCATCACGGCGAGGGCGATTAGGATGCCGGTTCCACCGGCGTTTCGGCGCTCAGACACGTTTCAACGCCTCTGACCATCGGCGCAGGTGGTCCTCGCGCTCCCCCTCACCCATCGTTGGTTCGAACTTGGCATCCACCTTCCAAGTTTCCTTGATGTCGTCCAGATTATCGAAGATGCCAACGGCGAGTCCGGCAAGCAATGCCGCGCCCAATGCCGTCGTATCCACCATCTTTGGTCTAACGATTTGGCGCCCCAGAAAATCCGCCTGAAGCTGCATCAAGAGATTGTTCTCAGACGCTCCGCCATCGACCTTCAATTCGGTCATCGGCTGCCCAAGGTCTCGCTCCATGGCGTTCAGGATGTCCACGTTCTGCAACGCGATGCCCTCGAGCGTCGCACGGGCGATATGACCGCGATGTGTGCCTCGAGTATGGCCCCAGATCACACCCCGTGCATCTGCTTGCCAGTGCGGCGCCCCAAGTCCTGAGATGCTTGGGACAACCATCACGCCGTCGCTGGAATCCACTTGTTTGGCAAGTTCCTCGATCTCCGGAGCGCTATCGATGATCTGCAGGCCATCTCGCAACCACTGCACCATCGCCCCGGCGATGAAGGCCGCGCCTTCAAGGGCGTAGGTCATCTGACCATTGATGCGCCAAGCGGCAGTCGTGAGCATACGATGGTCACTCATGACAGGGGTCTCACCCGTGTTCATCAGCAAGAATGCGCCCGTTCCAAAGGTACACTTTGCTTGGCCAGCGCTGAAACACGTCTGACCAAATAATGCAGACTGTTGGTCGCCTGCCATTCCAGCGATGGGCGTCCCATCGGCCAGCCCCTCAACGCCAGTGACCTCGCCGTACAATTCGGAGTTTCCGGCAATCTCAGGCAGTACACTGCGGGGAACGCGGAAGGTATTGAGTAGCTCATCGTCCCATTCGGCGGTGTGAAGGTTCATCAGCAAGGTGCGTGATGCATTGGACACGTCGGTCTTGTGAACCGCGCCGCCAGTCAGGCGCCAGAGCAAAAACGTGTTGATCGTTCCGAACGCAAGTTCGCCGCGTTCTGCGCGGTCTCGAGCACCATCAACGTGATCCAAAATGTACGCGACTTTTGTGCCGGAGAAGTACGGGTCTAGCACCAGCCCGGTCTTCTGTTGGACCATCGGCCCAAGCCCCTCATCGGAGAGCTGCTGGATCGTTCCTGCGGTGCGTCGGTCCTGCCAGACAATCGCGTTGTGAATCGGCTCACCGGTCTCTCGATCCCAGACAACGGTGGTCTCGCGCTGATTGGTGATTCCGACGGCAGCGATGTCGCTGGGTGTGATTCCTGCTTCGCCACTAGCCGCAGCGATGGTGTCCAACGTGGACTGCCAAATGGCCTCCGGATTGTGTTCGACCCAACCTGGTTTTGGATAGATTTGTTCGAACTCACGGTTCACTCGACCGCAGACGTTGAGCTTCTCATCCAGGATGATGACGGTCGTGCCCGTCGTGCCCTGATCGATGGCGCAGATGTATCGCATTCAAAATCCTTCAATTGTTGTCGTAGGTAATTGATTAGCAGCGAAACACTGATTTCGAAAGAGCGAAGCAGTGTGACTAGCTGTTCACGAGCAGGCGCACATTCAACGCCAGGACTTCGAGCGCTTCCGGCGCGTCGGCCAGCAAGATTAGGGGCTCACCCGTGTTCCACGTGTTGTGCTCAAGTGAACCCGGCAGAATGCGAATGTCACTCAACTCATGGTGGCGACCTCGCCGCATATCGACACCCACACCGCCTTCATCAAAGCGACCAAAGGCCAAGCCGTCTTCGCGAAGTGCGACTTCTCGCAGGTTAAATGGAACCGTGTGCGTTCCCTTAATTTCCCCTGACTTCAGATCAAACCAAGCAAGCGCGGTCGCATCGCGCGAGGCCCCAATCGCCAACCCAGTGCAGTGTTCTGGATCGATCACCAAACCGGTCCATTTTCCCCGAACCACGCCGACCTCGCGAACACCACCCTTCACCGAGCTGACGAGGTATTTGCCGTCAGACTCCAGCATGCAGATGGAGCCTTCAGGATTCCATCGAATGAAGACTTCGCTCTCTGTTTCATGAACGACCGTTGCCTGCCGCAAGCATGGTGCGACATGCACGCGATTCGTGGGTCGTGTTGTGACCCAGGCGATGTACTCGCCATCTGTAGAAAACCGTGGATCACGCGAGCGACTCGTCTCCGGATCGAGCCGAAATGGCTGTGCATTTCCAGCCGTGTTGACCAAATACAGGCCACGTTCGGGGGTATGCTCGACGGTTGGAACAACGATGTACGTGCTGTCCTGTGTCCAAGCGATCGGAGCTGCCGCCTCAAAGAACCATGGCCCGAAATCTGAAGCGGACTTCGCCGCCTCAAGCAGCTTCTGGCGGCGCTCTCGAATCGTATTCATGCGCGTGGGCAAGCGTTTGCTGAAGGCCAAAAAACGCGGGTGGTCGCCAGGGACCGCGTGCATGGTCTTGGGATTGTTCGCGTGGATGACTCCGTGAACTGTCCGACGAGAATAGTCGACACAGACAATTCGACGTTGCGCGCGCGGGTTGGTGACCGAGACCTCTGCCCAAACACGATTCAGCGACGATTCAACACGCAGGAAACGGACCGTGCCGCTCGCGATCATCTGCTGGAAGATGGGCTGTTGCGCTTCGATGTCTTGTAGCGACTTAATGTAGCGGCGGGCCTTTCGATAATCCTCGTTCTTCGAGTCCAATCGGATCGCACGATTGATGGCGTTCGAGGCATGGACCAGGTTGTTTTCAAACCGCGCCTTCAGCATCGCGAGCCTGTGATACAGCGCGGGCAGCGAGTCGTCCTCGGCGAGTGAGCGTTCCAAGACATCGATGGCAGACATGTAGTTTTGCCGCTCTTCGAAGTAGTCGACGACCTGAAGAATCTTCTCAACATCATCTGGGGATAGCTCGAAGCGCTCAAACGCCATCGTCGCGGAAGCCAGACTCATAGCGTTGCCAAGACCCGAATCTGGCGTCTCAGGAATCTCAATCGCCACGGACGGCTCAACAGCTTCGGCTGGAGATGCAGTCACCTGCTCTGGAACTGAGTCTGGCGCATTCAGGCTCTTTGGCTTCGAATCGACACGCCCCTGCGGTCTCAGCGATGGACGCGCCGATGGCGTTGCGACCTTTGGCTCCTGTGGTGCCGACTTTCTTCGTGCCTTGGGTTTTGGCGCGGTTCGGGTGCCGATGAAACCACGTTCCAACAAACTCTCAATTGCCTCATCAAAGTCGAACGGCAGACCGGCAAACATGCTTCGCGCCGCACCAACCGTGACATTGCTTGCCAGGCGAGACATCAAAAAGGCCTCACCAGCATTCAGGTTATCGGATGCGGACAACGGTTTGATGACATCGATTAGGTCGTCCGGCTGCAGGCCCATTCCCAACTGCAGTCCGCGCAAGAACTCCATGAGTTTCTGATGCGCTTCTGGCTCGAACACCAAGCCGCCACCCGCAGGCGAACCCTGGGTACCCTCGGTACGGGTCACCATGGTCGCATCGATTTCACATGATGTGGCTCGCGGGGCGTACGAAATCTTAACCTTCAGATTTGCCGGCGGCTGTGGCGGGTTGTTCATTGGCAGGAACATCCCGGCGGCGATGATGTTTCGTCGGAACTCACGCCGCAGGCGGTCAGCGGTACTGAAAACCATCTCGACCGACTGGGTTGCGGCCGAGACATCAAAGCGGACTATTACTGACCGCTGGGCATCGCGATCGAACCCGTCCGGACTGGCTTTGTCGGCTGCCAGGATGCGACTAGCCTCACGTGCATCAAACGACGCGACTGTTGGTTCGCGCCAGACTTGGGATGCTTGTTGCACCGCTTGCATCAGCTCAACCACACTCGCATGGCGGTCGTCGGGCGTGATGTCGAGCGCCTTCATGATGGGTTCATCGATGGCGGGTGGAAGGTCGGCACGTAGATCGGTCGGCGCAAACGGAACCGCACCTTCAGGCGGTGTGCCTACCAGCAGCGCATAGAGCATGAACGCCAGCGAGTATTGGTCGCTTCTGGGCGTTGGGGATTGTCCATCCAATACTTCCGGCGCAGCGTGTTCGCTAAGCTTCGGCGGAGTTGGAAACCCGGGCCGCATGACTTTCCATGTGCCTCGGTTTGACCGCACTACCGAGTCGTCAGACGACAACCCATGCGCTAGATCGATGTCATGCATCGAGGACAGCGCCCCACCAACATCGTGCAGAAAACCCAGAGCCTCTTGCAGCTCAACCTGCTCACCGGACTCCATCAGGGCCTGAATAGAATCCCCGACGACTCGCTCGCCGACTGCGTAAAGCCCAAATTGCGGGCATTGCCCAAGATCGGTGACGAACGCCAGATTGTCGTCTGCAAGAATGCTGGCACGTCGGAAGGTCTCGAGCATCTGCCGCTCTTCGGACTCCTCCAACTGCGGCAAGAACCGTAATTCGAACTCTTGGTGGACCCCCAGATGCTCGACGACAAACTCATGGCCGTCGACGACGGAGACGATGCGGTACTTGTTGTCAATTATTGTCCCCGGACCGGGACCATCACCTTCGTCGGGCGCGGAAGGTTCAAACAAGCTCTCGAAAACGACTGATTCGTCTTGAAATTCGCTCAATTCTTCTAGAATCGCATCACGCAGAAGCTGCCGATCCACAACGACTTCTTCGACGGATGGTTTTGGGCGAGGATCCCGGTCATCAAAGACTTCCGTTTCTTCATCGGGCCCAAGAGTTTCTGGTGCTTGAACGGCCACACGCGTGGCTTCGCCGCCCTGCAAGAACGAGTCGGAAAGACCTTCGGTTGGAAGATCTTCCTCAATCGCATGGGCTGCGGCCTCCAATTCACGGAGGACGCGCTCCATATCTGCACCGTCATCGGAACCCGACATACGACCCTAGAAGTGGGGGATTACGTTGGTCTAAAAGGGTACCTGATGTGACTTAGATGGCAAAGCAGGGCGTGCTTTCATTGTTTGATAGACCATAAAAGGATAGATTCGTAACAGCACGTTTTCCGACGACGATTTATGACCGAGCGAATCGGCAAATACGACCTCAAACGCCTACTTGCTACTGGGGGCATGGCGGAGATTTGGATCGGTGCGCAACAAGGTCCGGCTGGATTCCAGAAGGAGATTGCGATCAAGCGCATTCTCCCTCACCTTGCGCGTGACGAGCGCTTTACGCAGATGTTCTTGGACGAAGCGTCTATCGCCTCACGTTTGGCCCATCCAAACATTGCGCAGATCTTCGAACTCGGAGAGGTAGATGGCGAGTACTTCATCGCGATGGAGTACGTCGAAGGGATGGACCTCGCCGATATCCTCGACATCTGCGAGGAGCGGGACATCAAGATCCCGATCGAAATCGCGACTCGAATCGCCGCCGATGTTCTGGGCGCGCTCGACTTCGCGCACGAGTATCAGGAAGGCGGAAAGCGATTGAACGTGGTCCATCGCGATGTCAGTCCCCACAACGTGCTCGTATCACACAATGGAATCATCAAACTGGTCGATTTCGGTGTGGCAAAGGCCGTCGAACGACACAGCAAAACGCAGAGCGGCGTCGTAAAGGGCAAGCTCTCGTACATGGCGCCCGAACAAATCCAGCAAGAGGACGTTGACCGGCGCGCGGATGTCTTCGCGGTTGGCGTTTTGTTCTACGAATTGCTGACGAATATACCTCCGTTTGGACGCGAATTGACGGCGGTTTCGGCGATCCTGAACGAGGCAACTCCAGACCCACGTGACGTTCGCCCAGAAATCCCGCAGGAACTTGTCGACATCATCAATCGGGCTCTGGAGAAGGACGCAGACGCGCGCTACCCAACTGCCCACGAGATGTTGAAGGACCTAGAGCGGTTTCTGCGCTCGTCCGATGAGTTTGTCAGCCCGCGCGAAGTGTCGTCCTGGATGGGAGGACTTCGCAACGAAGCGCCCGCACCACCAGCGGTTGTCGAGCCCGCGGTCGAGGACACCATTCCTGACGGATTCGATGCGCTGGGCGAAGCGGACACGATCAATGGCGAACAGACGCCGATTGGCATCACCGCAGAACCGGCCCCGACCGAGACCATGACCGCCGAGCATGTGACGCGTGAACCACGCACCGACACATATATTTCGGAACTTAAGTCGGACATGACGCCCAATGTCGCCGGGCCCGTTATCGGCTTGTTAATCCTGATGATGATTGGCACAGCGTGGTGGTTCCGCGCGGAAATCGGACTCACAGAGTCGCCCGATATCAGTGAAGCACACGCCGCCGGTGATATTGCGGACGAAGCTACCGAAGACGACGAGCCGGAGTTCATCGACGAGATCATGGATGCACTGCCGGACTCCGATGAGTTCGAATTCGTTGATGTGTTCGAAGAAGTCGATGAGTACGAGCTCACACCAGAAGAAGAAACCGCCTTCCTTGAAGTGCATACTGGCTACGCCCCTACCGACCTTTTCCCGAAAGAACTGGCGTTACGGGTACTTCCCGAAGAACCCGAGAAACGCTACGACCCGGGAGATCCGGAGGTCGTGGATGTACTTGAAGGCGTCGGCGCGGCGAGGGCGGAAACTGTGAAGCCCGCGCCGAAGAAGGCAAAAAAGCGGCGCAAAGTGAAGAAGCGGCGTAAGGTCAAAAAACGCAGAAAGCGCGTGAAGAAGAAGGCCGTCAAGAAGAAGGCCACAAAGAAGAAGAAGAAGCGCGATGACTTCCGCCGGATCGACAAGGCTGTCCCAAGTTTCTGAGCGATGATGAGAAAACTGATTGGATGGGTGGGGATGCTCCTTCTCGCCGGCTGTTCGTATACAGCTCCCGGTGACGTTGCCTGCGAAGATGGGGCGACCGACGGAAATCGGGAATGCGTCGGCGGATTCTGGGTCACTTCTGGCGCCGACATGGACACTGACGCCTGCACGGCAACCGTCACATGCGCCAGTGCTCAGGCCGAATGTGGCTCGCTCGATGACGGCTGTGGCGTGATGCTTGACTGCGGCACCTGCCCGATGGGCCAACAGTGCGGCACAGAAACCGACAATATTTGCGGCGAAATTTGCGAACCTGCCACGTGTGCTTCGGCAGGAGCCAATTGCGGAGAAATCGATCCCGGGTGCAATCAAGACCCAATTGATTGCGGCGAATGCACAGAGCCTGAGACGTGCGGCGCCGTGACTGCAAACCAATGTGGCTGCGTTCCCGATACTTGCGAGACCCTCGGATTCAATTGCGGCGCGCCAGATGATGGATGTGGAACCGCCTTGGATTGCGGAATGTGCACAACACCCGAAACATGCGGCGGCGAAGGCCAGGACTTCATTTGCGGGTGCACATCCACGCAGACCTGTGAAAGCCAAAACGTGGCATGCGGAATGTACACCGACGAATGTGGCGACGTGGTCACGTGCGATGCTGGTTGTTTCGAGAAGGTATCCGCGGGCGAGAAACACACCTGCGCCATCAACGCTGCAGGGGCGGTATTCTGTTGGGGCGAGAACTCCAATGGACAGCTCGGCGATGGCTCGCTCACCGACCGCGATACGCCCACCGCGGTCCAAGGACTAGACACTGGCTGGGTGGATGTTTCCGTCGGAAATGCCCACAGCTGTGCGCTCTCCAACATGGGAGAAGTCCGATGCTGGGGTAACAACCGCGATGGCCAACTCGCGATGGACACCGCGACTACGCAGCTCGACGCGCCAACCGCCATCGCCGTGACCAACGTCAGTATTCTGGAGAGCGGCCCAAAGAGCACATGCGTGGTCGAGGGCACGGATACGTTGAAATGCTGGGGTGACAACTCATTCCGGCAACTGAGTGTAGCTGGCGACCCCATCATTACACCGACCGAAATCTCCATCACGGGTACGCAGATCAACGCTGTCGCGGTTGGAACGCTTCACTCGTGTGTGTTGGTGGACAGCACAGGCTATTGCTGGGGCGAAAACAACGCAGGCCAGCTCGGCAATGGAACTGCTTCGCCCAGTTCATCATCGCCCACCGAGCTGAACACCGCAGAAGTCTTCACTGACATCGCGGTCGGCCTCTACCAGAGTTGTGCAATCAATGGCACCGGAGCCCTGTTCTGCTGGGGCTCAGAAGGCTATGGCAATGACAACTCACCTCGCGGGGCTGAACGCCGCTCACCCTCTGCAATCGCTGGCGGCACAGGGTCATTGGGCGTCAGCTCGTTCTTCACATCGGTGTCCAGTGCTCGAACGGATGGATTCCAAGCACTGGGACGCAACGACTTTGGGCAGTTGGGCGATGGCACAACGACGGACACCGCCGTTCCGGTGACCGTCACCTCAACAAATGCGCTGATTGAGATCGACCAGGGTCACCAACATGGATGCTATATCGACTCAGAACGTGAGCTCTATTGTTGGGGACGCAATGACACAGACCAACTGGCCAACCCAGCTGCGGGCGCGACATCCCTGGTCCCCGTCAAAGTTTTCCCTTAGATCTTCTTACAGCCCAAGCTGCTCGCGCAATTGCTTCATCTGGTATCGGGCGATCGATGCCTTTGGGCCCTTTGGCAAGCGGCCCAAATACAGGTCATACGCATCGTAGGCAGCCTTGGGATTCCCGCGTTGCCGTTCAGCCGTTCCCAATCCGATATACGCGTCGCCAAACCGACTGTTGAAGTCGATGGACCGTTTGAAGTTCGTTACGGCTTCGTCGTAGTTACCCATCTCGACGTTCGCCCAACCGATGCCGGTGATAGCCTCGGCGTTCTTCGCGTCGTGGTCCAAGATCTCTTTGTACATCTTCAACGCCGAGCGCGCGTTCCCGCGCTCAAGCTTGCGGCGTGCGGCTTTGAGCTGCTCATCGATGGCACCGCCCTCGGCCCAGTTTTCCGCTTCCTCGGTCGCTACGCCCAAAGCTTGGTCAAAACCTGGCCGTGTCGCATCGATGATAGAGTTCCAAGTATGTTCCTCGGTCTTCCATTTCGCGTCAAAAGCGGCGGTGTAAGCCTTGGCGAGCTGTTCATCAATGTTTGGCTCTGCCGGGGCCTCAACCTCGGTCGCAGCATCTGCTCCTGCATCCGACTTGCTGAGCGAAACGACTTCTCGGTCTGGCACGGCTGGATGAACAACGGAGTTAAACAAATCCGGCTCAAACAGATACGCATACGCGCCACCGCCTACCAACGCCACGACCAAGAGCGCGATCAACGGCGTCAGTCCCGAACCCGACTTGGGTGCCGGCTCATACGACTGCGATTCCATCGCGTCATTACCACCAATGCTCCACTCGCTATCGGCCTCGAGCGACCCTTCGAGCTTTACGTCAGGCGCTGGCTTGGGCTTGGGTTTTGGAGCAGGCGTCGGTTGCGAGACGCGCTGTGTCGGTTCATCTTTGGGGTTTGGCGGCAGTTCCTTCTTTGGCCCCGGCGTTGGTTGCGTTGGACGCTCACGTCGGGTGACCTCTTCGGTCTGACCACCAAACTGAATGCTCGTGCGAACTCGCTCTCGGATCGGCTCTTCCGAAGAAGGCGGCTTAAGAGCCTGCGGCGGAGCTTCCTCCTCTTCCTTGGGAACGCCTGCGATGTTCGAAATCGACTCGACGACTAGGAACACCGGCATGAATTCGCCGATCTCTTCCAGCTTCACCCACTTGTTACCAGTGCGGGATATCTCGTCGGTCTTCTTGACCTTTCGTTCCATGATCCACTGATGCAGGACCTCGAACGAATTCAAGTAAAGGATATCCCCTGTCTTGGAGCTTCGGACCATCCAGCGGCGCTGGTTTTCTTGGACGACAGATGCTTTGGACTCAAAGCGAAAGACGTGCTGGCACTGGCTACACTTGAGCGTAACGATCGCGGTTTTCACCTGATCATCGGCGATCTCGTAAAGTGTTGAGCATTGGGGACAGCGAACATCCATGCGACTTTGACCTCGGGCGCCTCAGATTGGGGCCTACTCGGATTCACCTTCCGACCCTTGGTCAGGCGATCCAGCATCAGGTTCTTCAGCCGGTTGAGTATTAGCTTTGATTTCGTCGATCTTCGCCTGAGTTGCCTCGGCTTCCTCGGCTTTGCCCAAACCGTCGAGTGCTTTGAACTTTAGCTCAAGCATCTCGATGTTCTCCGGGTCAATCGTCTCGACTTTTGCCAGGGTGTCCAGGGCATCTGGCAGTTTCTTATTGCGGATGGAAATCTTCGCAACCTTAAGCAGGCCCTTGATATCATCGTCTGACACACCGCCTGCATCTGGATCCGCTGCAATCACCGGGGTCTTTGTCGCAGTATTCGGAGCGGGCTCAACCTTGGCTTGATTGCTAGGTGTTCCAGTAATCGTTCCAACGATATCAAAGATTTCGAAGGTCTGAACCGCGATTGCAACACAGGCAAGCAGCAGAAGCAGAAACACGCCCCAAAGAACCTTGTTCCACTTCGCCTCACGAGAAGGCGGTCGGAACTCGTTGTTCACCTTGACCGGGCCCTGCTGCGGTTGTGGAAGTTGCGGTTGGAATTGTCCGGAACCGAAGCCGCCACTAGTAGGTTGTTGCGGGGCCGAAAACGCTGGAGCTGGGTCAGGATTTGGCGAAGCTGGCAGCGCCGCAGGCTGGCCGTACAGTCCTAAAGATGCCATGGATTGCGATGGACCTGAAGAAGCGGAACCGCCGGACAACTGCGGGTATGCGGAGATTTCGACGAAGTTATCGCCATCACCCGATACCGTGTATCCATTGAGGTCATCACGGCTGGCAAGCCAACCATTAAGGCTCTTGGTGTCCGGGAACTCGTAGGTCAGTCCGAAATTCGTTTTCAGCTTCCACGGACCATCATGATTCGGATCGGTCTCAACCTGCGGTTGTGCGGGAGGAAACGAGTCATCATGCGCCTGCGAAACTTCCTCAATTGCCGCCAGGATATCGTCAGTCGACGAGGATGCTGCGTTCAACCCTTGGCCCGGTGCCATCGTCGCGGCGTGCCCATAGGCGTAGTCGTTACTACCAGGGGCCGTCGCAGGCACCTGTGGTGGATTGTTCTGCTTCGGCATCGGCAGACTCGGCGAAGGCAATGCTCCTGTGTTCGGAGCCATTGGCGGCGGAGTCTGTGGGAATTGCCCTGAACCCGACGCGTTCGCCATTCCAGGTGTCGGAAGCGTTCCACGCGGATCGGGAGCGTTGGGCGTTGGAAGCGCAGGCGTCGGCAGCGACGGCTTCGAACCCGGGAACGCAGGCGTTGGAACACCCGATGTATTGGGTGAAGACGGAGGCCCGGGGGTAGGCAACGACGGCTTCGCGAACGTTGCGAGTGCTGCACTTTCCGCACTCACAATTTCGGTAGGCGCACTGTCGTAGAGGTCTTCATCTTGGACAGCCATGCCGTCATTGATGGTAGCCTCGACATCACGCTCGATGGCTGCTGGCGCACCCGTCTCTCCAGCACGTTCCGCCTGCAGCTGGTTCCAAAACTCCATTGGGTTCTTGATCTCGACCGTTCCGTCGTCACCGGCGGCATCCTGCATGTGTTGGAACTCACGCAGTTTGTCGAGGTCGGCTCCGGACACCATTTCGGTCGCCAAATCGTCATCTTCTACGGCAGCTTGGGCCTGTTTGGTCGCCATACTGCTGACAAGCTGATTAATCGCACCCTGTGATGTGATGGAGGTTTTATCCTCTTCAACACCGGCTTGAGCTTCCGGATAAACGATAAAGCTGTGTCCGCAGGACGGGCAGCGAATCTTCCCTCCTGATGGCGGAATGTTTGAATCGCGAATGCGATACCGCGCATTACAAGCTGGACATTGGACGATCATTTAGAGCCGTACTCCCTTCTCCGAAGGGGGAGACGCACAAGAAAACGGGATAACTCTATTCCAGAATTCCGCGCGTCTTTCATGAAGAGTTTTACATCAAGCATTTAACCACAGAGCGACTGGGTGGCGCAAGATTACTCACCGATTCGCCGTCAGCAAAACGACGGATCATGCAACATATTGAGCCTAACAGTGTTTTGGCGTTTATCCATTTTTCACCGTGCTAGTGAGATGGATTTTCCCAGACCAAAGTTGCAAATCGGCCCTCAACCGAAGCCACCAAATAGCCAAGATCCATTGAGACCGCTTGAACACTATCGTTCAGTGCTCCCCATTCGCATTGTTGGATTGCATAGTCCGTGGATTGACCCACGATAGGGGTGCCGATCTCCAACAGAATCGTCATCCGTCGCAGCCCTATCTGTGTTGGATACCTGAGAAAAATGTCGCGCAAAAGTCGCACGAGATTTGGCCGAGTACAGGTCGGAGATACCAAGATCTCACCGAGATGACCCGATCTCCCATCAACCACAATGCTCGCCACCCCTTGTAGTCGCCCTTCATGCTCCAATACGGAGCGATGTGTTGGTGAGGGATGCAAAGCCCCCTCCCAACCCGCGATAGCGAGGGCATCGGCCTTGCTCATGTCGCGAATACGCCATGTATCGTCATGTCGCCAGGTGAGTTGCATACACAAAAAAAGCGGACCAAGTGGCCCGCTTCCGTGATTGCTGAACGCTAAGGATTAGTTAGCGAGCAATGCAAGGTCGATTCGGTTAACAACCAAGATGGCGATAACGAATGCGTAAATCACGAGCGACTCGATAAGAGCCAGACCCAGAATCAGGGGCGTGAAAAGCTTGCCCGATGCACCTGGGTTACGTGCGATACCTTCAAGAGCTGCTGCTGCTGCGCGGCCCTGACCAAGAGCGCCACCGAAAGCGGCTGCGCCAATGGCGATACCAGCACCAATTGCGAACATGGCGTACATCGAGAAGTAGTTCCCGGCACCACCGTCCTGTGCGAATGCGGTCGTGCTCCAAAGTGCGACCACTGCGAACGTGCTCAGAAATGCTACAAGCTGCTTCTTCATTTTTAGAACTCCAGAATCGGATAACCTCAAAGCCGAGGTTCCTTAACCCACTCTCATTCGGGTTACAAGTGACTAAACCAAAATTTATGCGAATTACCGAACTAACTCGCCGAGCCCCTAGTGGTCCGCGTGCTCAACAGCCAGCGAGATGTACACCGAGGACAACAAACAAAAGACCAAGGTCTGAATGGTGCAAACCAACAGACCAAGGAACAAAAACGGAACCGGAAGCAAGATGGGCACCGAGAAGATATCGCTGGCCAAGTTGCCGAACGCACCCAGAACCATGTGGTCACCCGTCATGTTACCCGTAAGACGAACACCGAGTGAGATGGGGCGGAATGCGTGTCCAATGATTTCAATGACGAACATCAGCGGTGCGATAAACCACACCGGGCCGGCGAAGTGCTTCATGTAAGCGACGATGCCGTGCTCGCGAATGCCCGCAATATTATAAACGACGAATACGACAATCGCCGGAGCAAGTGACGTGTTCAGGTTTTGCGTGGGTGGCAAAAAGCCAGGGATAAGACCCAGCGTATTGCTGAAGAAAATCCACAATGAAAGCGTCGCGATCAGCGGGAAGTACCGACGTGCCTGGGTCTCGCCCATCATGTCGGCCATCATCTGATAGACGGCTCCAAATATGGTTTCTACGAAGTTCCGCAAGGTAAATTTACCATCCGGAACGACTGCGGTTTCTTTGTCCGTGAATTTCCCGCGCACCATTAAGGCGACAAGGAGAATGAGCACGAATACAAAAGCGCTCAAAATCACGTGACCCATGGTCACGTGCCCGGCCGAATTAAGCAGTGGGTGCCCCAGTTCAAGCGGCCCAATATTGTGCCAGCCTGCTGCTTCTTTTTCGGGGAGTCCAGGAATGAGATCTAGGAACGAGTAATCAGCCATCGCTCTCAAGGTCTTCGTCGGGTGGAATCAACGCTTCATCATTTCGCGAGTCCCATACCTGCCACCCGATAGCAGGGAGGAAAACGCTAAATCCGGCTGCAAAGCCGAGAGCGTCGATACCAATTCGGGCGATCAAATACCAGACCAAACCGAACAAAAAGACCATTTTTAAGAGCAGAAGCGCCGACCAAGGCCAAAGACTAGGATTTCCGCCCTTCGCGCGGTCCACCATCTTCTTGCTGATCCAACGTACAAACGTGAGGTTTGACCACGCTGTGGCGACACCCGCGATCGTCGACAAGGCCATCCAGTAACCGGAAAACAAACCCAAAGCCACGATAAGAAAGAACCCCAAGATTAGCGTCTTGCGGATCAACCCATCGATGAATTTGAACTCGAACCCTGCCACTTAATCCTCGTCCGCTAAAAAGCGTTTCGTAATCGTGAACACGTGTAGTCCCGCAGCCATCATGGCAACTAACAGACACACGAGCAAACCGACAGGCTCCGAGTCATATTTCCCATCGATCCAATTGCCCAACATCACACCGACGAGGGTGAAGCCGATAAACTCGAAGCCCAAAGCACCGAAAATTCCTGCCTTTACCCAAGGATTCTTGGGCTTTGTTGGTTCGTCATTCACAGCGTTACTGTAGCATAGTGTTGAACGACGTACATTTGAACAGAACCGGTCGATGTGAAGCAGTTCCACTGTTTACCCGACCATAACTAGGCTTGAGCCACTGACTACTGAGGCTTTTCGGGGTCCTTAGGGGTCTCGGCGGGAGGCTTGGCGTTTGTGTCAGTGCCTTCGGCAGAGTCTTTTGACTCTTCGGATTCCTTGGACTCTTCGTCCGCCTTCTCAGGCGTTTCTTCGATGGCTTCGACGTCGTCAAGCATGTCGGCGCCGGCCAGTGGGTCCTCTCCAAACCCGCTGTCGTCCATGCCATCGCCTTGCTCACCAGTCGTTTCAACCGCAGCTTTTGGCGCCTTCTCGGCTGGTGGAAGTGGCGGAATCATTGGCGCAGGGCCGCTTGAGCAGCCCACAAGCAGTGCCATGGCGATTAGTGATAGGATGTATCGCATTATTCCTCCTCGCTGGCGTCATCAGAAGTCGCGTCAGCATCGGCTGATTCGCCATCCGCGGTCGCTTCGCCGTCAACAGGTGCTGCACCCTCTTCGCCTTCTACGCCTTCTTCGTCTTCCTCGAGGTCCTCCTCGCGGATTCGGGCGAAGCTAACGATGGATTCGTCGTCGCCAATATTCATGACGCGAACACCCTGCGTGTTTCGTCCGTAGATCGAGATTTCATCCACGCGGGTACGGATGAGTTGGCCTTGGTCCGTGATAACCATGAGCTGGTCACCCTCGTTGACCAGAGTCGCTCCAACCACAACGCCGTTACGGTCGCTGGCCTTGATGGTAATCACACCTTTTCCGCCACGGCCTTGGATTGGGTATTCCTCAATCTCAGTACGTTTTCCGTAGCCGTTCTCGGTCAAGGTCAAGACACGAACGCCCTCTTTCGGTTCAGACGGAATGACTTCCATGCTGACGAGTGCGTCGTCCTCGTAGAAGCGCATTCCGAACACGCCGGCTGCTGTTCGACCCATCGAGCGGGCATCTTCTTCGTTGAATCGAATCGATTGCCCCTGCTTCGACACCAAGAAGATGGTGTCGTTAGGTTCAACCAAGCGCACGCTGATGAGCTCGTCCTCGTCTTTGAGGCCAAGGGCGCGAATACCGCCAGCGTGGACGTTCTTGTATGCGTCGAGCGCGGTCTTCTTCACGATGCCGTTGCGTGTGGCGCTCATGATGAACTGGCCTTCGTCGAAGTCTTCGATCGGCACGACCGCCTTCACCTTCTCGTGCTCTTCGAGGCTTAGAAGCTGGACGATCGGCTTGCCTTTGACGGTCGGCCCGCCCGGTGGCAGTTCGTAGACCATCAGTTTGTAGACCTTTCCGATCGTCGTGAAGATGAGGATCTGCGTGTGGGTTGTCGCCACAAACAGGTCTTCCACGAAATCTTCGTCTTTGGTCGCCATGCCGCGCCGACCTTTGCCGCCACGTCGTTGCGCGCGGTATTCGGTCACCGGGGTACGCTTCACATAACCCTGGTGGCTGAACGTCACGACCATCGCTTCTTCAGCAATCAGGTCTAGGACGTCAATCTCACCGGCGTCGAAGACGATCTCGGTGCGACGCTCATCGCCGTACAGGTCCAGGACGTTTTGGAGTTCCTCTTTGATGAGACCCATGAGTTTGGTTTCATCCGCCAAGATGGCGCGCAAGCGGTCGATCTCGGCGAGAACTTCTTTCAGTTCTTCAAGAATCTTGTCTCGCTCCAGACCGGTGAGCTTTTGCAGCCGCATGTCCAAGATGGCCTGGGCCTGTCGCTCGCTCAGCCCGAACGTGTCCATCAAGCCATTACGTGCGGTCTCGACGTTTGCGCTCGCACGAATCAAGGCGATGATCTCGTCGATATTATCGAGCGCGATCTTCAAGCCTTCTAGGATGTGGGCGCGGGCCTGAGCTTGCTTGAGCTCAAAGATGGTGCGGCGAGTGACCACATCGCGACGGAAGTCGATGAAGTGGTTCAAGACCTCTTTCAGCGGCATCACGCGCGGCTGTCCGTGGACAATTGCCAGCATGATGATACCGAACGACGACTGCATCGCCGTCATCTTGAAGAGGTTGTTCAGAACCACGTCTGGAAGCACGTCTTTGCGCAGCTCAATGACCATGCGCATGCCCGTGCGGTCGGACTCATCACGAAGGTCCGTGATGCCATCGATTCGCTTATCGCGGACCAAGTCTGCAATCTTCTCGAGCAGTTTGGCCTTGTTCACCTGGAACGGAAGTTCATTGACGACAATCCGCGTCTTTCCGTTCTTCATGTCTTCGAATTCGGTCCGTGCACGAATTCGGATGATGCCACGACCGGTTTCGTAGGCTTCCTTGATGCCTCGCGCACCATAGATGATACCGCCGCCCGGGAAGTCTGGCCCCGGAACGATGTTCATCAGCTCAAGTGTCTCAAGCTCAGGATTGTCGATGAGCGCCATCGTCGCGTTCACAATCTCGGTGAGGTTGTGAGGCGGGATGTTCGTCGACATACCAACCGCGATACCGGACGAGCCGTTGATCAGCAGGTTCGGAATCTTCGTCGGGAGCACGGCAGGCTCGCGCAGCGAATCATCGTAGTTTGGCACCCATTCGATGGTGTCCTTGTCGATATCGCCCAAGAACTCCGTCGTCGCACGCGCCATTCGGACTTCCGTGTAACGCATGGCCGCGGCACGGTCGCCGTCGATGCTACCGAAGTTACCCTGACCATCGACCAGTGGCAGGCGCATGTTGAAATCCTGCGCCATACGCACAAGTGCGTCGTACACGGCGGAGTCACCATGGGGGTGGTACTTACCGATGACGTCACCGACGACACGGGCAGATTTCTTGTACGAGGCGTTCCAGCGGTTACCGAGCTCGTGCATCGCGTACAAAATACGGCGGTGAACGGGCTTAAGACCGTCTCTTACATCGGGCAGTGCGCGACCGATGATTACGCTCATTGCGTAGTCGAGATACGAGTGACGAATTTCGTCCTCGATATTTACTGGAATGATGTTTGGGGATTCGGTTGACATGGGCGAAAAAATTGGGCTGCTAAAATGTTAAATGCGCTAGATATTTCGCGGGATTTTTGCGTTTTTCTAAGACCGCGCGAGCATACCTCTCGCGCGCGCGAGGTGCAAGGCCCAAACCCCCTTATTTAACGCGCATTATTGCTGGACTGTTGGCGTCGTTCGCCAGGGGGTTCCACTACCAATTTCACCATGGGAATTGGCACCCCAGCACCACAGGTGTCCGGTGTCCTGGATTGCACAGGAATGTGCAAAGAACCTGTCCTGACTCGCGACCGAAACGGTGGAGAAACCATTAGGTAATCCTAATGTCGTTGGATAGGGGCAATCCTCGAACATTCCAGCACACGCATACGTACCAATCTCGCCCCAACAGACGAGGTTCCCGGATGGCTCGATGCCGCACTGATGTGCATTGCCGCTCTCGGACACCATGCTCAAGTCCAATACGTCGCCCGAGATACCCGCGTCAGGCTCGAAGCAACGGGTTCCCTGCGAGTTTTCAGCACAGATTCGAGTCTGCCCACCCGTCACCGTCATCCAATCCGTCGCGTTTCCTAGCCGTTCGGCACCGATAAAACCCTGGCCCCAACACCACATCTCGCCGCTTCGAACACCGCACGAGTGGTCGTCCGTGAGCGCGACATCCGTCCAATCCGATTCAGAACCAAAACGTGTGGGGGCGTTCAGGAAGAAACCGTTCGCCGCGACCTTTCCATCGGTATTGTCGCCCCAACACCACATCTCGCCGGCGGTCGAGACCGCGCAGGTGTGGTCAAAGGCCGCGTCTCCATTGTCGAATCCAGCTGCGACATAGCTCGGCAAGGGTTGGTCCACAGAGGATGTGTCTCCGATTGCGCCACGTCGATTCGCGCCCCAACACCAAATTGAGTCGTCCGCGCGAATCGCACACACATGATTGTCACCCGCAAAGAGCTTCACCCAGTCACTCAGCGCGCCTACCCGGGTCGGCCGCGAAACCAACTCCGGTTGGCCACTCTGACCGGACACCGGTGATCCCCAGCAATACAGCTCTCCACCGTTTCGAATCCCGCACGAGAACGGCTCTCCCTTGCTTCCGCCGGTTGCAATCGCGGTCCAGTCGTCATCGACGCCCACCTGCTTGGGGTCAAACGCCGCCGAATCTCCGACGCCGAGACCCGAGTAGAAGTTACGGCCCCAGCACTTGATGGAGCCCGTGTAATCAGCTCCACAGGTGGTCTGATTTCCGAGCTTTACGAACTGCCATAGCTCCGTCCCGACCCGGGTGGGGGAGGGTCTGGCAACAAAATCACCGAACCCCAGTTGTCCAAATGTGTTTGCGCCCCAGCAATACAACCCATCTTGCTGGATGCCACACGTATGGTCCGCTCCCGCGGAAACCCCACGCCAGGACCCTGCGATTTGCACGGGTGACAATGCTGCATTGGTGGTGTCATCGCCGATTTGCCCGGATTCGTTTGCACCCCAACACCACAACTGGTCACCCTGCAGGCCACATGCGTGATTTTCGCCAACACTGATGACGTCCCAATTCGCCGGGCCAATGGGATTGGGAATGGGCGAAGGAATCGCGCTCGTCGTTCCGACGCCCAGCTGCCCAAGATTGTTGTCGCCCCAGCAATAGAGCTGCTTATTGAGGTCAATTGCACATGAATGCGCGTCGCCAAGGCTCATCTGGGAATAGGTGCCGGTTATACTGACCAGCCCGTTTGCCGCCGGGACACCATTACCCAATTGTTGTGTTGCGTTGTCGCCGATGCACCACATCACATCCATGAAATCGATCACGCACGTGTGGCGCGCGCCGACCTCCAAATCTTTCCACATCGGCGCCGTACCCAATCGCGTACCAATCGGACCGCCGATGAGCCCTGGACCAAGTTGATTATAGTCGTCGAGACCACGGCACCAGACCTCGCCGTTCTGGGAAAGGCGGCACATATGTCCATCCGACAAGGCCACCTTCGTCCACCCCAATGCTTGATTCTCGATTTGCGGAGAATCATAAGCGTACATGTCCTTCCGACGTCCAAAACACACGTTGACTCCGGAATCGATTCGGCAGCCGAACTGCCCGGCAATCGCCAGCGTGTCAGGTTCGCGGTCAGGCACGACCGCGATTCGAACGATCCCATCAGAGGTCAGTCCGTCCGAATCCGTCAGCGTATAGCTAAATGAGGTCGAACCAACGAAATCCGTGGCTGGTTGAAACTCGAAATCATCGACATCAAGTTGGGTGACGGTCCCGTTCGCTGGTGATGTGAAACTGGTGATTGAGACAGTCACCTGGTCGGGATATTGGTCGTTACCCAAAACCGAGAATCGGCGCGAGACGTTCACCAACGTGCTAACGAGGTCGTCCCGGGCCACAAGACCGGCGCGAACTCGCACATTCACCACGCCGATGCCCTCGGCCCCAAACTCGTCTTCAATTCGATACTCAAAGGCATCCATGCCCAGAAATCCCGTGTTCGAGCGGTATTGGATGACGTCGCCTTCGATAGTTGCTGTGCCGTTCGACGGCAAACCAACGCGCGTAATTGTCAGGTCGCCGCCGCTATCTCCATCGTTCGCCAAAACATCGATTGTCGTTGGTTCTCCGGTGATTGCGATTACGTCATCGGCCACCGCAATTGGGTTTTCATTCACGAACACGGTCACTTGCGCAGTGCCCACGCCCCCGCGGGAATCCCGCACGAAATATTGGATGAGCTCGTTTCCAGCAAAACCGCTCTCAGGCTGATATGTAATGCTGTTCGCGGAGATTGAAGCTGTGCCATTGGTCGGGTCCAGAACCTCGTCGAGCGTCAATTCGTCTCCGTCCGGATCGGAATCGTTGGCAAGCACATCGATGGTTATCTCAGTCCCATCGCTCATCGCCAGATCGTCGACAGCATCGGGCTTGCCGTTGATGTCGACAGTGACCACGGCCTCAGAGGTCTGATAGTCCAAGTCCGTCACGGTATAGGAAAACGAGTCGGTGCCGGAGACGCCTGCAAACGGTGTGTAGATCAAAAGCGACCCATCCCAGAACGCATCACCCAGGCTTGCGTCCGTGACGATATCGACCTTCAACGTCTCAATCTCTCCGACGTCATTTCCGAGGATATCGATCTCGATGGCCTCATTCTCCTGCGTCAGGACTGCGTCATCGGCGGCCACTGGAGGTTCGCCACGGGTATCCTCTGGCTTTTCCTCGCCAGACCCGCAGGCGCAAAGAACCACCAGAATCATGCACAGGTTGTGTCTCTTCATCTTCCTACCCGAATTACGAACACGAGGGTCTCATACACTTCACAACAATCCTTCGATTGAATCAAACGATATCCATGGACTTTCGAAATTGTCGCAAACCCCGGGCGTCTACCTTCAATAGCGTTCACTACAACGGAGGAACTCATGAAGGTAAACAAACAAAGCATCATCATCGCACTGCTCTGCCTCGGAATTTCCGGGTGCGCTACCATGTGCAAACAGCAGGTGCCTCCGGGTCACGTCGGTATGTGTCGAACCGTTGAAGGGTTCCAAGGTCAGCCTCTGGGCGCCGGATGGCATGAATGCTGGGGTACGGACGCATCGATGTACTACATCGAAACGTCAGACCACGAGCAGGTCATCAACATGAACGTGCTGTGCAAAGACAGTCTCAACTTCAAGTTCGATGTCGCCGTGCTCGCGGCTGCAGATAAGGAAAACAAGGAGTTGTTGGAGAAGATGTTCGAGAACATCACACCGCAGGGCGGTCAGACCATCACCTCGACGCAAATCTTCGACATGTACGCCCGCAGCGTTGTCGACCAGGAAGCGCGCAAGGTCGTCTCGCAATACGAAACACGCGAGATCGTCAGCAAGCGTCCTCAAATCATCGAGGAGATTCGCACATCCGTGACGGAAGCGCTGGACGGCTCAATCGTTCAGATTAAGCGGGTGACCGTGAACAATCTCGATTTCCCTGAGGTCGTCACTAAGGCTCAGGAAGAGCGGGCTCGTCGCCAGGTGGAGATCGAGACGGAGCGCGCCGAACAGGAGAAGCGAGTCTTGAAGGCGCAAAACGCCCTGAAGGTCGCATCGCTTGAGTACGAGAAGCAGCTTCTGGAGGCGTCCATGATCTCGGACTCAAACCAGGTCATCGGCGAATCGATTACGCCCGAGTACCTTGCCTGGTGGCAGCTTAAGGTGATGAGTGAGGCCGCTAGCGGTCCCAACAACTGGGGATTCATCCCATACACCGACTTCAACTCGGCACAGACGAACCCCAAGAACCTGACAAGCGGCAAGCGTGTCATCGACGACGAACTCCGTCAGCGCATCCGCGAGATGCGCCAGCGCGCACAGGACGATGCCCGAGCTTCGGATGTCCCGAAGGCTGAAGCCGATAGCAAAGTTCAGTAGTTACTCGGCGAGGAAGAGGTACGCCGACTCAAGCCGACCTTCCACTCCAGTCTCCAGAAAGCCCTCGTCATCGATTTGGCGAGGGCCTTTTTCGTCCCAGTACTTGTCGAACAGGACGTCGCTTCGGACCAGTACCTCCGCGGTTACCCCGTCTTTCCCCGGAACTTTGCAGGCGTAACCTTGGAGCGGTCGGCCCACTGAGTTGCGGCGAGTGGCGCCCACACGTTCGACGTGCGAGATACCTGCTTCGGGCACGCCCCACATGCCAAGGGCGTGGATTTTCGCGTTCTCGAGCACATCGAAAACATCGTCAGGAACCTGACCATCAACCAGGTAGATGCGATCGATTGCGCCACCCAACTCAGAACGAAGCGGCTCGTAAAGAATCTTCTGCGCCGCCTTCTCGCCCAGCTTCGACAACGCACTACCAAACCCAAATGATTCGCCAGACTGCGCCTTCTTCAGGAATTCAGGGGCGGCCTCCAAGCGGTCTTGGAACGCCGTCGCTAAACCTTCAACGAAAGCCGGACCGCTCACAACTACTGTCGGAGCCAGCGTCTGCACGTCACCACGCAGTCGGCTCAATGAAGAAGCCACCGCGAGGGTTTGACCGGCGAACAAAGCAGCCAGGGCGGACAAGAGCCCATGAAACCAACCGTAGCTCAGAAGGACGGCAACGCGCTCATCTTCAAGCTGCAAGCCGTCGATGAGGTACTCCAACATGATGGCGAGCTTTCCGCCGGAGAATGTGGCTCCATGCGGATCTTCGACCTCTTCATGCGGGTAAACAATCAGTGCGGGGTCTTCGGGAGCGAGCCCGTAGGTGACCTTCGCCAGCGCCTTCAAGTCCCCACGTTGTGTACGGAAGCGGCCTTGAGTCTCAATCTCGTCCAGGGTCGTGACATCGCTGGACGTCGTTCCCTTCCCGGTCAGGTTAATCCATTGAATGGGCGGAAACTTGTCGCCTTGGCCGCGTAGCGCAAGGCGCGCCGTCTCATCTTCGACCGCGATCCAACCGGTCTGAGCTCGAGCGACGCATCGCAGCGTCACCTTGCGGTCCCAGTTTGAAGGGAGCGGAACTAAGACGCCACCAACTAACCAAGTCGCAAACGCGAGGTCCAACCAGTCTTGGCTGTTGGGTGAGATGATGGCGAGGCGCTCACCAGGCTGAAATCCGGCATCCAGAAGGCCGACAGCGATCTTTTGAACTCGTCGAGTCCAGACCCAGAAGTTCGTATCGACCTGAACGCCGTCGTCAGAGAGGGCCACAAACGCGGCCTTCTTCTTAAAGTCGTCGCTGGTGAATCGCGTCCAAAAATGTGTGGAGAAGTTTCGCATGCCGCGAATCTAGTAACCGCTGGTGCCCTGTCCACCGGTCACGATAGCGACCGATGATGAGCAGCCCAACCGGTTGGCGCCCGCCTTAAGCATGTTGATGGCATCGTCGTAGCTACGCACGCCGCCAGAGGCTTTCACGCCGACATCGGGTCCAACTACAGAGCGCATCAAGGCGATATCTTCTGCGGTTGCACCGCCAGGACCGAAACCGGTGGAGGTTTTCACAAATGCCGCGTTTGCGACTTTGGAAAGTGAGCAGGCCGTGATCTTCTCGTCCTGAGTCAACATGCCCGTTTCCAAGATGACCTTCACAACTTTGCCCGGAACGGCTTTGACCACTTTCGCGATGTCATCGGCGACTAGCGCATAATCCCGCGACTTCAATGCCCCGATATTGAGCACCATGTCGATTTCGTCGGCGCCACATCGCACCGCTTCGCGCGCTTCGAACGCCTTGGAGCCAGGGGTACCTGCCCCCAACGGGAAGCCAACGACCGCACAAACTTTCACACCGGAGCCAGACAAGAACGAGGCCGCCAGTCGGACGTTCGCCGAGTTGACGCAGACACTGAAGAACTGATGTGTACGCGCTTCGTCGCAAAGCTTCTGGATTTGGTCCCGGGTCGCGTCCGGTTTCAGCAAGGTGTGATCGATGTAGCGGGACACCTCTTTGGCGGACGGCATGTTCGCAGGCGGTGTCCATTTGGTTAGGTCACGAGCCATTGGATTCAGACCACAGGACATGCAGCCTTCGACCGGAAGTTCGCACGTCATGCAGCCCGCACCGTGCACTTTGCGTCCGTCGGGACGCGTATTTGGCAATGATCCGCCATCAAGACGTGACCGCACGCGGTCGGTGATTGCGTCTACAATGGCATCGAGCTGTCTTTCGTCCATGATCACACTTCGTGTTGATTGATGGCGTGTTTTACCGTGTTTGGTTCGTGGTGGCTAGTGTTTGTAGCTAGTAGCCCAAACGGATTAGCGCATCACCGCGGTTGACCAATGGGTTGGTGCGGTGGCTGATGATTTGGCCGGCGACGGTGGAGCTGACCTTGATGGTTTCTTCAGCCATCGCGTCGCCGATGCTCCCCAACCGCTCGCGCTTCGCGACGAACTCCCCGCTGTAGCGGGCCAGGCGCAGGACACCCGAGCGACGAGCGCGTACCCACCGCGTCTTCGTGATTTCCCGGGATTCACCGGGCTCGGGATTGAGGTCGGTCATTTTGAGCGTATGAAGCGTCCGCAGAATGCCGTCCACGCCAATCGAGATACTGTCCGGATCGAATCGATTGGCTTCTCCGCCTTCGTATAGCAGCGTCGGAATCTTCTTCTTCCAAGCTGCATATCGAACTGTGCCCTTCTGCGGCTTCGCATGGAATCGAACCGGCGCCGCAAATGCTGCAGCCATGCGGTAGATCTGGTCGTCCTCAAAGTTGCCCCGGACCTGCGGGAGGTTGTGTCGACCGGCAGGCCCCGTATGGAGGTCAATTCCGACATCGCAGTGTTTGACAACGTTCTCCATGAACTCCCACGCAAGGCGTGAGGCCATCGACCCACGCTTGCTGCCCGGAAACACACGGTTGAGGTCGCGTCGATCGGGAACATAACGCGACTGAATCACAAACCCCTGAACATTCACAATCGGTACGGCGATGAGCGTTCCCGCAAACTTGTTCGGGTCAATCAGTTCGACCACGCGGCGGATAATCTCGAAACCATTCAATTCGTCGCCATGGATGGTGCCGCTGAGCCAAACGGTTGGGCCGTCTTCAACGCCTCGCACACAATCAAGGCGCATCTTCAATGGCGTTTGGGTCGCCAGACGTCCAATCGGAATCCGCACATTGGTGTGCTTACCTTTCTCGATCTCCACGCCGCCAACAATCAAATCACTCATCTACTCCCACCTGTACAACGAGATGACATTAGAGAACGTATCCGTCCAAGGAGCAACGCTCTCGTCACGACGTGGTTCACGCCAGTTTGGATCGTTTGCCAATTCGCCCATATGGGCTTCGTCACGCGCAATCAGCATGAATTTGCACATGCTCAGATGCACGCCGATGTCTTTGGGCGGTTTGTGCAGCTGGACTCGCGCCTTTAACCCCAATTTTTCGACGATGTTGGCCAACATGGGTTCCAAATCCAGATAGCGATTTGAAATGTGGAATGCCAACACCCCGTCATCGCGAAGCTTCGACATATAGAGTTCGATGGCCTCCGTCGTCACCAGGTGCACCGGAATTGCGTTCGACGTGAAGGCATCGACCACGACTAGCTGAAATGCACCCTCGTCCTCGCGCGAAATCATGATGCGGCCGTCACCCTTCACGACATCATAATCGCCCTCACAATCCGTCATGAACGAGAAGTACTGCGGGTCCGATGCGACATCGACCACTACCGGATCGATCTCATAGAAGCGCAGAGGCTGCCCTTTTGACGCCAGACAACTGATACCACCCACGCCCAGTCCAATTGCCCCGACCGGCGCTGGACCGTGCTGGCGCTGGACCTCTTTGAAGACCTGTCCGATGGGACTTCCCGGATAGAGGTAAGGAAGCGACCAATGCCGATACTCTTCCAAACGGCTCTGGGCGCCGTGGTTGGTGTTGCCATGGAGCAACATATTGACGTTGTCGTCCTCCATGAAGACCACCTTGCTGGACCCAAAGTAGCTGCGGTCCAGATACAGCAGTGGATAATTGTACGCGAATGCCGCGTATCCCATGACGACCGCGATCGTCAGCCCCGCACCAAACGCGATGGGCCGCAGCATGTACATCAACACAAACGGGATGAAGCTCAGCATCACCAGGGCAAGGCCCAATCCTGAGGAATCATCGGTCAATAGAACCTTGCGTTCGACCAAGAGCAAGATGCCGAGCAGGGCCGCGACAATCACGATGTCTTGCAGCATGCGCTTTCGTTTGTCGGCTTCGTCCTCAGGTAAAACGATAGGCATCAAGAGCGCTGCGACCGCCACCATCAGCGGATATTCGTAGACGTCTGGGAAGACCAACGGCGCCAACAACGCATTAAATGCGCCCCCGAGAACCCCACCCAGCGACATCAGAAGATAAAACTCCGTGAGGTGTTCAACCGCAGGGCGCGTGCGGTTGAGCTCGCCGTGAAATGTCATGGTCACGGCGAAGAAGGCGCCCAGATGAATCAACACCATCAGCCACATGGGCGTGTTCAGCTGCAGCACCAAAACCGGCACCAACATAACCAGGATCATCGGCGTGATGCGCAACACAAGCGCGTGCGGAATGACACGCGTCTTGGCGAAGACCAGGATGAACGTCAGCAGATATAGGGCGAGTGGAATGACCCACAATAAGGGAACGGCCGCGATATCCGTGCTCAGCGTGGTCGTCACGCCCAGAAGCAGGCTTGAAGGAATGAACGCCAACGCGATCCAGTGTAGACGTTGCTTCGCGGTCAGCGGCGCGGTCTCCTTGACGACCTCCGGGCCGGTCTCGACGATGCGTTTCCAGCTCGTTCCTGCCACAGCGATCGTTAACACGCCTAAAACCCCGTATCCAATCGCCCACATATTGGACTGCGTCGTCAGGTCCAATGCAGGTTCAATCAACAGGGGATAGGCGAGCAAAGAAAGCATCGAGCCTGCGTTGCTTGCCGCATACAAATGGTAGGGATCTGCTGCGTCTTCGTGGTCGGTACATCCAAACCAACGCTGAAACATTGGGGCCGACGCACTCAACGCCAAAAACGGGAACCCAACGGCCATCACGAGTGCAAACAAAAGTGGCCCCATGGGTTCATCAACTGAATCCACGAGCGTCGACGTATCCACCGCGATCGGCAAAACCACCGCCGCGACCGCGAGCACCACAATGTGCAAGACCGCCTGCTTCTTGGGGCCCATTAATCGCGTTGTGAGGTGGGCGTAGCCATAACCGGCGAGCAGCACGGCTTGGAAGAAAACCATGCATGTGTTCCAGACCGCCGGCGAGCCGCCCATCGCAGGCAAGAGCATCTTGCCAACCATCGGCTGCACCGCAAAGAGCAGGCAGGCACTTACAAAGACAGTTATCGCGTAGACAGCAACCAAAGTCGACCGACGGCGTAGGGTTAGGTGAGGTTAACCTATTCCAGTTACCTCAAGAACCTCCCTTATCCGTCTTAACAAACTTCCCCGCCTTACTAAGGGCTGTTGGGCTCGCCAGGAGAGGCGAGAATGAAGTCTTTGAAGTCGTCGTTAACGTTACTTCCGCCTTCATCAAGCTGATAGGCCTGCCACTGAGCAGGGTCGGTGCCGTCGCCTCCATCATCATCAACGATGATGCGTTCCATCGATCGGACGATCGAGTTGCGCGAGTCGATGACCGTGCGTCCACCAGCGAAAGGAGGACCGTAATCGCCGACAACATCAATGATGCGCGCGGTTGGCGTCTTCAGCTCGTAGTACACATTGGAGTTCGGCAGGAACAATCGCGGCATCCGCGGGTCGTTCGGCAGGTTCAACACGTAGTCTGCGTTGCGGAATGCGTGTTCGCCAAGCTGTGGATCCGAATCCGAATATGGGACCAAGTTGTGGTCCAAGATCAGGAAGTACTGCTTGGGTTGAATCACGGTACCAGGCGTGAAACCAACCTTCATGTCGTAGCCATTGGTAATGGTCCACAACGAGAGGTCGATGGGTCGGTTCGTCGTGTTGTAGAGTTCAATGAACTCGTCGTCCGAGATTCGCTCGCGCGAGCCCGTGTGGTCGCTTGGACGAGGAAGGCCATTCCAACCGTCGTAGTGAATTTCGCTGATGATGACGTCGCCTGCTTCGACATCGGGTGAGCAAACGACCTCACCCGTGAACGTGTACTCACGAAGGTAGTTACAAACGGCGTGGTCAAGCGCTTTGCTGCGTCCCCAGAAGTTCAGGAACTGTGCGTAGTATTCTTCGGTGACACGTCGTCCGTAGAGGATGAGCATCACCTCATCGTTTGAGATCGTGGCTGCAGAAGACCAGTTGAACGAACCGGTAATCACGCGCGGACAACCATCAGCACGTGGATTCGTGTCGCACTCTGGATTGTCGCTGAACCGGTCGATGATCATCGTCTTCGAGTGAAGACGTCCACCGCCGGCCTGATAGTCACCGGTTAGACGGGCATTCTCGTTTGCGTCCATGCGCATTGGAACGCCTGCACCAGCTAGGCGATAGACCTCGTGGTAGAGGAAGTTCCCGTGAACCTGACTACGGTCCAGAACGCCAACCACTTTACGGGGTTGTTGCCTCTCATCAGCCAAATCAACGACCGGTAAGTCACCAAACCCATTGTCATCATTGTACTGCTGGAACTCACGATGTTTGCGCACAAAGCGGCTACCCACCTGGTCCTTGGTGAAGGCGAAGATGGTGAAGTGGATATCCGTAGCGGCGCGGTCAAGCTCCTCTAGGATGCGGCCCATCGCGTCTTCTTGTGGCGAGAACACAACTTCGACAACCGTGTCACCAACCGTGTAGGTATTGCCGTTATCGATGCGCTCTTTCGCCGCGCCGAATCGCCCGCCGAACATCTGTTCGAACTCCGCGCCGAAGTCTGCAGCGACGAGTGGCGAGTCGATATACACCCAGTTGTTGTCGTTGCGACCAAATCCTGTGCTCGTGATGTTACCCGTACCCACGAACGTGAAGCGGTCATCGATGACAAAGAACTTGTTGTGCATGATGTGCCACTGGTTTCCGACCTGCATCGGAATGTGGGCTTTCTGGATCTCAGCGTAACCACTCTCCTGGTACAGGAAGTGGCGGGCATCACCTGCGATTCGGACCTTCACACCGCGAAGGTGCGCGTCGATGACCGCTCGGAACACGTCCTTGTTCGAGAAACCATAGACGCAAGCTTTGATCTCTCCCCGCGCTGCTTTGATCTTCTCGACCAAGAACTGGCTGGAGTGTGTGTCTTCCTCGTTACCCGCGCGTGAACCCGGAGCGTTGAAGATAGCCGTGATCTGAGGTGTGTACTCGTAGGGGTCCTCACCCTCGTTGCACGAGAGCAAGACCGTCGTAGCACAAATCAGGACAACCAATTTTCGTACGAAGTTGAGTTCCATCAGTTACCTCCGTCCGTCTGTGCTCGCTCCCAAACTTGCTCCCAGCCCGCTTTGATCTGATTCAAGACCGGATTCTCCTGGTTTGGTCGTGCTTTGACCGTCCAGGTGTTTCCATCGGTAAAGTAATCAGATTTGTAGACCTCGACTCGGTCGTTAGGCTGAGAAGCAATCACACGAAATGGCCCGGTGCGGAACAGCGGGTGCGACGTAATATGGATTCGTTGCGTTTCGCTGCGTGACCCCTTTGTGCCCTCGGTGTCGATTGCAACGATCGATGGCAGGTAGTCCACATCATCCGTGGTGTAGCGCGCACCCAAATCATCCAAACGCGACTTCTGTTCTGGGTCCTGCGCATTTGCATTCACGACGATTCGGACGTCGAATCCTGCGTTTTGCTTGTACTCCAGAGCATCGACCAAAAAGTCTTCGCTGATGGAATCCGTCATCACCCAGACGTTTCCGCGAGCGCGGTAGACATCGTCGATAATGGATTTCACCGTGCGCTCCTGCGGGCTAAACCGCATCGAGACTTCACCGTTTGGTGTCAGATACGACTGGTTCCACTGCGTGCTCGACTTGACCGGCCCGTTGTAAATCGACAGCTTCGAGGCGAACACTTCGCTGTGAAGTTGATTGAATTCGCGCCAGTACGATTCCTTCACAAGCTCACTCTCAAAGCGCCACGCCAGCGGGATGCTATCGACGTCGCCAAACTGAGGGCTCGCAAAATTCCAGACTGTTGCAGCACCGATGATGATGAAGTTGTGAGTCATCTGGTTGTACTCACTCGGCCGCAAAATCTGGCGAGCGGAGTACGGTACAATGGGAGTCGCTGCAGGACAGATCACCTTGTCGGCGTCAGTCGCGTAACCGCAGCGGTCCAAGATATTGCCGAGGTTTGGATCAGGCAGATAGCGCAGCTCGCCGTCGCCGTAGACAACCTCGATTCCCTCACTCTCAAGGAGCTGGAATCCGGAATCGCCAGCAGCATCAACATCAGAAACAACACGAACGTTCGCGCCGTTGTCACGAGCTGTAATCAAGGCGTTGGCGAGGTCGTCATCCGTTAGTGAACTCAGCGCGACCTCGACGGTCGAGTCAGCAACGCGCAGTTCCTGAAGCAGCCGAGATTTCGCCGTGTCGGGATCCGAAATATAGTAGTCAACTCGTGCCGCCAGCGCCGATTGGAGGGCTGGAGGTTGGTTATCGCACGAGGCGACGAACACTAGCGCTAGCAATAGTGCGGGGATACGTAGATTTCTCATTCGAATCCTCCACTTGCTGCCGAACCCGAATAATCAGGCGAATTGGCGAGCCCTGGGCTGGCCAACGTGTTGTCGCGATACTCTTCTGCGATGCCCGCGCTGCCGCGATCCAACGAGTAGAAGTGCCAGTTGATATCTTGGCCACCACGGTTTTGGAAGATGAGCTGTGCCCGCTCCATCGACCGTGAGGTTACCGTATCGTAACCACCGGCGAACGGCTCGTGCTCTCGGCTTCCGGCGTCTTCCATCAATTTGCCGTCGCAATCGCGAAGCTCGATATGGAAGTAGGTCTTACCGATCTCCATCTCTGGCAGAAACGCGTCCGCGATGCCTGCAAACGCGCCATCATCCTTCTTGGCCAACACAAAGTACCCGTTGGGTTCGATCGCGCGGTCAACCTCGGGAACGAGATATCCGTCATCGGATTCATATCCGGGGGTGTTGCGCCAAATATTGATGCGCCAATTGGAGATATTGATGGGTCGAGGGTGTCGGTTCCAAAACTCGATGAAAACATCATCCGCGTCATAGGTCCCGTCATCACGCACACTTCCCGAATGATGAACCTCATTGATCATCATGTTTCCACGCTCGCCGCTGGAGCATTCTCCGGGCTCGACGTTTCGGTAGAGGGGGGCGCTGTAGGGTACGTCTGGCTCGGAGTTGCATCCAAAGCAAAGGCCCACCAACACTAATGTTGTTGCTCTTGCCTTCATTTTTTAGAACTCAACTACGGTTCCGAGTGATCCAGCGATGAAATTGTCCGTGCCGCCAAGCGAAGTACGGGAGTCGCCTCCGCGACCGACGCTGCGGTCGACCGTGACTTCATAGAACTCGCCAGGGATGAACATTCCGCCGCGTGCGTAGAAGGTCAGGAATTCCAGTGGCTGATAACGAAGCTCAGCGTCGATTTCGAATCCGAGCGTCTTGCCAAATCGGTCCTGCGCGAGCAGGTCAAACTCGGTGTAGCCGTACGGAACTTCAGCCGATGCCGTGGGCGCATCCGCGACGTCAAAGTTCGTCGAGGACGTGTCTTGGAAGTAGTAGAAATCCAGATTGAGTTGAACCTGGCGGATGATATCGAATCCAAGTCCGCCGTGGATCTGCATCGTTCCCGAGATACGCTCAATATTGTGAGGTGCATGCGCGATACCGTCGTACCCGACATATGCAGATGGGTGCCAACCGGCAATGCGGTCCGTCGCGAATCCGCCAATCTGGCGAGCCTTCATCGAGGTGAAACCGTGGTTGAAGCGTGCGCCGTTTTCGCCGGCGTACTCCGCACCGGATGCGTAGTAGAAGTGAACGATCGCGCGAACACCAAAGTTGGTGTTGAGCTTGAATTCCGGCATTACGCCAACGCCGAATGCGGTTCCGCTGTTTTCGACGTCGAAGAGTCCAACTTGGACTGCCTCACGGTCAACACCGCCAGACTGCGCGAACTCACCGTAGGTGAGCATGTTGAACTTGCCCGCGTCCAAGCGATAGCCAGCGCGGCCACCAGCCATCCACGTGTAGTCGTTGTCGGCTTGGTTTCCGTACGAGAGGACACCGAAGTTACGCGATGAACCCGTACCTTCAGGTCCGGTTGCGCCGATATCGGCGTAGAAGCCGAATGCACGCAGCTCCAGTCCTTTCACGAGCGTCGTGTTCTCGTAGATAGCACCCAATCGCCAGATATTGCTGTCGCCTTCTGCGCGGATCGTTTCCGTGCCCGAATCCGTTCCCGACACGAGATTGATGTCATCGGGGCGGAACGAGCTCGCGAAGTAGTCAGCGAGGAGACGAAAGCCGCCAGCCTTGTTGAGCATCAGGTCGACGATGGCGCCGTCCACGATGTCGTCGAAGAAGTAATCCTTGTACGCGCCACCGATATTGAATGGCACCCGGCCGACGGTGATTCCGACATAGCCCATGTCGTTGTTGACCGGAGACCAGTTGAACGCCAATCGATCCACAAACAGCCCAGCAGATTCGCCGCCCGTGCCGCCGTAGAGACCCACGCCGGAGACCGCCGCATCAAACGTGAAGTCGTCGATAACGTCGTACTGGAATCCGCCACCAATCCGCGAATACCCAACAACCGTGCGGTCATCCGTGTCGAACACGTCGATAAAGACGACCGGGTCCGCGGCTTCATAGTCACGAAGATCCGCATTGTTGAAGTTTGCGACTTCGGTCTCGAAGTAAAGGAAAGGTCGGAATGGCGATTCTTCGACACCCTCGCCTTTCTCTTTTACAGATTCGGTCGCGACGATCTTTGATTTCTCGCGGGCCTGGTCCTGCAAGCGGGACTGAGCGTGTGCGTCGTCGGAAAGAAGGGTGAACGAAGCCGTGGAGGCCACAGCCGTGCAAATCAGCGCACGGGACAGGTCTCGATTTAGTGTCGTCGTCATGACGGTAAACTCACGTTTGCGTGGTAGCGTTCGGGGCTATTCCTGAAAGATCATTTGGCCCCAACGGGCCACGAGAAACTTGATTCCAAATGCGTTCGCGATGGGGCCTGTAATCTGGATTACGTCGCCTTCCTTGATGATTCGAGGCTGGCGCTGGCCGATTTCGCGGTCGAGCGAGGCGAGCCAGAATCCTCCGGGTCGCTCACAGATTCCGTTGGTTGCGCCGGAGAATGCGTACACGCAGTTCCCACTAGCGCAATCATCATTCGAGAGACAGAACTTGGCGCATTCCTCGTCGAGCGTATCGTCGACACGAACCAAACACATCTCATTGAAGTTTTGATTTGTCGGCAGTCCACCAGGACCAACTTTGCCCGTAAACCGCAAGGTTTTGCCGAAGTCAGTGCCTTCCAATGGACGGTCGATTTCTTCGTAGTGAATGGGTTGGCCAAACTCGACGATCTCTTCAGGGTCGTTGAGCAACACAGCCCACTGGTCAAAGTTACGAATCATGCCACGGACGTTGATGCGAACACGGTCTCCCATCTGGAAATCCGCGATGCGCGAGTCCTTAAGGACCATGATTCCGCCGGAGGCGTCTTCGATGAAGTAAGAGCCGTAGTAGCGTTCATCCACGCCACAAAACTCGACGGTCTGCAGGTACCGGGGATGGAGGGTCACAACACCCTCGATCACAGCGGGCAGCTCGCTGATGTACTGAACTTCGGTTCCAAATCCATCGCAATCACCGTTGATCGAATGCCGATCATCGGGCGCAAATCCAAACCAGCGGGTATCGCCGTCGTCTGGATCGGGTTCTGGCAACGTACAGGTTTCGGGCGTGGTGCTCGAAGACCCGACGCAAACTCCATCACAACTAGGATTTGTCATGGTGTTGCAGGTGATGGACTCCGTGTCGGCATCCTTGCACTGCCCAGATGAACACGGGTTTACATAGACGCCCGGCACCAAGGCAGCCAATTCGGCGATCGGTGTCGGGCTATCAAATGTGTATTCATCTGAGGTGTAGTCGACGACCTCTTGGACATAGGTACTTTCGACCTCGCCATACAGATCGTCCTGCTCGGACTGGGAGAATGGATCATCAGGCGCTCCGCACCCGAAAGCGCAGAGGAGGAGCGCGTGTATTAGAAGGCTCTTACGCCAATACATCGTTGATTCCGAGACGATGAGAAGCCCGCCCCATCAGGACGGGCGGGTTAGATCACTTACTGAGGGAAGTTCTCTTGCAACCAATCGAAGTTGGTCTGCTCAACCTGAACAGTTGGGTTGCCGCCAGCGAGTGGTCCAGGGAATGCGCTAACTGGTCCCATGAAGGTTACGCAGTCGCCCATTTCAATGAACTCAGATGAGGTACGGAGCGTCGAGGTCGCGCCGGAGCCGCCACCGTGGGTCAACGTGAAGCAGAAGCTGCTTCCGCCACATGCCGTTCCTGCATCAGTGATCGATCCCCAAACTCGAACGATCTTGTTGAAGTCGTCGATCGTGAGCGTCGATCCGTTTGCCTCGGTGTATGGAACCGCGTTTCCTTCGCTCGCCACCGTCACACCCTCAACGAGTGCAATCTGAGGGATTCCTGCGAAGTTAAGGACCTTGGTGACTTTGAAGTCGATCTTCTGACCGACTTTAATGACCGTGTCCTGCGTTGCGTTGTCATCCAATCGGACGCGCATTGCGAGATTTTGGTCTTGAATCCAGAACGTCGAGTTTGCGAACGCGTCGAACGTGGTCGAGGTCACGAGTGCTCCCGAAACGTCGATATCGACTACAGCTTCGCCTTCGTTAACGTTCGGAGTGTTCTCGTCGTCTTCCGTCGCAGGAACCGCTGCAAGGACAGCCGAAAGGTTCGCGTCGAAGTCGAGCGTTCCGTCAACCGTTGGCGCGCCACCATCGTGCTCACCGTCGTTTCCAACCTGGCCGTAGAACGAATCAATGCGGGTACAAACGAAGTTATTCGCATTGTTTGAGTTGTTCCCGTTGTTCGAGTTGTTGACGTTGTTAACGTTGTTGACGTTGTTAACGTTATTCATGTTGTTAACGTTGTTAACGTTGTTGACGTTATTAACGTTGTTAACGTTATTCGCGTTGTTGTCGTTGTTTCCTTTGCTCGGATCTTCCGAGTCACCGCAACCAAATGCAGTAGCCAACAAAACAGCGGTTACACCAGTAATCAATCGATTCGACATTTAAGTCCCTCAGGCAAAATTGGTCTTGTACCGACCGCCCACCCCACTCCATTGGGGGTGCGCAATTTTCATTCACTTCCTAGCCTTTTCCGAGGCTGCCGATTGCTAGCATAACGCCCACCTCCATTCAACAGGTAGCGGGTTACAAATCCGTGAAGTCGACGACGTCATTTCGTCGATTTCGTGCAACCAACCTACTTTGTCCTACATCCTACCACTTTGTATTCAATCCTGTTATGGTTCGCGCCCGAGCGGTTCGAGGTGTTTTTTGAAGTTCACACACACACTAGCAATCTTGATCTTGTGCGTCGCTTTCGCCGGCATGGCATGCGGTGATTCGCAGTCTGAGTCCCAACGGTCGGGCGATCGCTGGTCCACGGATGAACCCTCCAATAACGAGAACAATGCCAATGCCGCAGACGCCGGAATGGGCGAAGACGATGGCGTAATTGATCCACCTGTCGTCGACATGAACCCCAGCAACGAATGTCGTAACGATGATGGCTGCCCGGAAGGGTTTAGCTGCCAGGACGATGGCACTCGCCTTGTGTGTGTAGAGGCGGCGGGTGTCGCTGACGGCGAAGCATGCGGTCAGGACGGCGATTGTGCAGGCGGAACGTGCGTTGAAGATTGGCCGGACGGATACTGCACCACTGTGGGCTGCACCGACTTCAACGATTGCGCCCGACAAGGCAATGATAACCGATGCCTCCAGAATTCTCGTGGCGACAATTACTGCGTCCGTATCTGTGAAGAAGATTCGGAGTGCCGTCCTGGCTACTTCTGTCAAGCGCTGACGCGGCGGCAGGGAGCGTGTTTCCCAGATCCTCGCTCAGCTCTGGATCCGACCGCCGATACCCCATTCGAAGTGCAGTGCATCGACCAATCTGGGCCGATTTCGTTCGAGTTTGAAGTCGCGGAAGACACCAGCGCTTATATGGTGACGCCGTTCAGTCCCGGGAATCGCTACTTCCGCCCAGATCAGATCAATCTGCCTTCTGGAGCCGTTGTAGACTTCCAGACCAATCCCAACGGGTTCCAAGCCACCCCTGCCTTTATTTATGGCGGCCTAAATCCAACGGTCATCCCCGCGACACCGCAATTCACCTCGCAGGTTGAATCAGGACTGCACTCTTACGACCTCTTTGCCGAGGGCGATCAGACGTGTTGGTACATGATTGAAGAGACCGCACCCGGTTCATCGATCGATTTGAATCTCTACTTCGTCGACCTCAACGGTCTGAGTGCCGCGACGGCCCCGATGGACGAGGACATGCAGCAAGTCCTGCAGAGCTTTGACGCCATCTATCAACCGGCTGGCTACACCATTGGAAAGGTGCGCTATTTCGACGTGGATCCTCAGATCGCCCCACAGTTTGGCGTCTTGCGCGATGAGAACGCAATTTCTGCACTCGTTGCACTAAGTGAGTCTCCGGGACCGACTAAAGATGATGTGTTGAGTGTGAATGTATTCTTTGTGCGGGCGATCGCTGGAAGCGCGTTGGGCATCTCGCTGGGGCTGCCTGGACCGGCCGGATGGCACGGCTCGTCGGGATCGGGTGTGGTCTTCACCGCCCAATATATCGGTGATGAGTCGACACGAGACGGCTTCGGAAATACGGTTTCTGGCAACGATTTGACCGCTCAAATCATGGCGCATGAAGTGGGTCACTACCTTGGCCTCTTCCACACAAGCGAGCAAACCGGGCGCAGCCACGACCCGCTAACCGATACGGCAGAGTGCTACAACCTCTCTGGCGACTGCCCTGATATCGGGAACCTGATGTTCCCGTTTGCAGCATCGGTGAATGTAACTGTTTCGAATGAACAGGCGTTTGTCATGGGCTCCAACCCATTGACGAAAACGCCGATCGGTGGCGACCCAACGCCAGATCCTGACCCAGATATGGGACAGGACATGAATCTGGATATGGGCACCACAACGGATATGGGCACCGACGGAGGTACCCCATGAAAAGACTCTTTTTACTCGTTGCTCTCCTGGGCTTGCTTATCGGTTCGATCGCGATCGGACAGGATGTCGGAAATCCATTTGGGATGAGCTCGGAAACCAAAGATGTGCAGCTACTTCTGCGTGGATACCACGGCGTTCCGGAGCGAGCCGAGTTCGAGGCTGCGTCGCCGAAAGCACGCGATATCTTGAAATCGTTCGCGAATGACCCGCTCGGCGGACTGTTTCGTGAGCGTGCCATCATTGCACTCGGCCACTGGCCGGACGCGGAAACGCTATGGCTCTACCGTCGGTCACTGAAAGACCCGACCCTGAGCGAAGAAGCCAGACACCTCATTCTTCTGCATGGCGCTGAGACGTTTGGAGAGCCGATCATGAATGACGTCTTGCCATTCCTGCAGGATGACGATGTCGCCACTCGCATCACCGCGGTCGCTGCTCTCTCCAAGATCGGAACAGACGCCGCGTTTGCGCAAATTGACGCGCACGCCAAGGCTGAAACGGACGCTTCGGTCCTCGAAGCAATCGACAATTATGGGCGTCGCATTCGCTAGTAAGCACCCCATGGCTGTGCTATAGCCGATCGCTCTCATCAACAAATCGAGGACAACGATGAGCGATCGCAAATATCGCACCGAAGATTTCGATCTCGTCGACCTTTACGTCACGGGAAACCCTGCAGAAGCTCAATTCATCAAGGACATGCTTGATGACAACGACATCGCATCATTTGTGCGAGACATGGAGATCTCTGCATTTCCGATGAGCGCAGGTGAAGGTGGTGAACACCGGATCGTCGTCGAAGACGACGCGCTCGAAGAGGCTGTAAAGCTTATCGAAATGGCGATCGACGATGGCGCGATCACCGATGAAGGAAACTTCCTTCACATCGACGAATAAAAAAAACGGAAACGGTTGGACACCGACGTTCGATAAGGGCGTCGATGCACATGTTGTGTGTCGCAACACAAACAACCGTAAGAAGGAGATATCGTGAGTCTCAATAAAGTTATGCTGATCGGAAACCTCGGCTCGGACCCAGTAAAGCGTTACACGCAATCGGGTGCAGCTGTGGTGAATTTCAATATCGCAACGAACGAACGCTGGACGGGCAAAGATGGAAACCGTCAGGAGCGTACTGAATGGCACAAGATCGTAGTTTGGGGCGCGCAAGCCGAAAACTGCGAGAAGTACTTGTCCAAAGGTCGTTCCGTGTTTGTCGAAGGCCGCCTTCAGACCCGTGATTGGGACGACAAGGATGGCAACAAACGTTACACAACCGAGATCGTCGCCAACAACGTCGTGTTCCTTTCGGGACAGGGCGCGGGCGGCGGCCCCGGCCGTGACGACTACGGGGATCCTGGCCCATCGGCTAGCCCCGAAGCTAACTTCGACCAATCATTCAACGACGACGACATTCCGTTCTAGTTGGATCCCTCTTCCCATACGATTGGCTCCTGGACCCTCTCGCGCACAGGCGAAAAAGACGCGCCTGTAGAGGTGTCATTCGACGGAGCCGTAGTCGGGCAAGTCTTAATCAAACAGCCGTTGGGTGAATTTTTTGAAGCCCCGGCGGAGGATCTCTTCGCCGGAGCTGACGCTTGCTTGATCAACGAGCCAGTGCACTACCTGATCATCGGCGAAGCCACGCTCGGAATCGAGAACCTGACATCGGGCGCGTACACGGTCTCGTGGCACTCGGCGTCAGAAAGCCATAGCCAGGACATGTTTCTAGATGGAGGGGATATGGAGTTTGTGCCCCCCGAAGGAGACTGGTCATTGTTGCAGCTTAGCCGCACCAGCCGTTAGCTTTCGTCGCTGAGCTGTGGCGTGGGATCGATGGGAACCACCATCACATGGGTTGGCGCGCGGCGAAGCACCTCTGCGGCCACGGAACCAAATCGCAGTCGGCCACCCTTCTCGGCCTTTTGTGACCCCACAACGATAAGATCAGCATTGATCTGATCGGCACGCTGCAAAATCGAATCAGCCGGATCGCCCACGACCACCTTTCGTCGTTTCGCGAGCGTCGTCACATCCGTTTTTTCTGCGTGACCAATATCACCAATATTGTCGACCAATCGTTCAAACAGTGCATCGATCCGATCACGTGAGCGGTTGACGATCTTCTGCTGATCGAACTTCACCACATGACGAAGGATATTGTTCGTGTCGGCGAGCAATGGGTCGGGAATGACGTAAAGCGCCTCGACCGAGGCCTCGACATCCATCGCCATTCGCATGGCAGCCCCATAGGCCGCGCCATTGGCCCGAGTGAGGTCGGTCGCAAACAAGATGCGGTTGATTTCGGGATGGGTCTCGAAGTCTCGCGTCACCAAGACTGGTGCCACGGAAGTCTTCACCACCCGTTCCGTTAGGGATCCGACGGCGTCCGCGATGGGACCGGATTCGCCGAACGCCGACATAACGACAAGATCTGCTGCCGAGGCTGAGATGAACTTGGGCACGTCAGCACGGGGCTCACCGATCTCGACCGTGGCGTCCTCGTCATCACCCAATCCCAGATGCTTTTTCAGGCGCTTTTGCGCTGCACGCTGGATCTCATGCTCGAACTCAACTTCGTCTTCGCCCATTGCTGCGTACGGAAAGAGCACCCGGTGCAGGTGTTTGGGCAGTTTCGGGACAAAGTGAGCGATATGCAGAGTCGTGTCAGGTCGCCCGAACAGCTTCTTGGCAAAGACGTAGGCCTGCTTTGAAGATGCCGAAAAATCGACGGGAACAGAGACGTTTTCAAAACGCTGCATCGCGGATCAATCCAAACAGAATCACGTGCCGAAACGCAGATTGTGAGTGATGAACTAGTTGAGATTATCGAACTTATCCGGCGAACCATCGCCGTCTTCATCCCAACCGATACGGACGCGCGCGTTGTTTTCGTAGTACTCGAAAACATCCGGCGTCCCATCGCGATTTTCGTCTCGTTCGACGCGAAGGAGTCCACCCTTTTTGTCGAAGTATTTGATCACGGTGAACTGCCCCGAGAAATCGGTTGAAAGCTCTTTCCGTGTGACGACTCCACCTTCATAGAAAACGACGAGGTCGACCTTGTTATCCAGGTCGAGGTCCATCTCTTCTTCGACGATATCACCCTGAGCATCAGGGTATTGCCACATGTCCACGCGGCCATCGAAGTTCATGTCTCGTTCGAATCGCTTAACGGCGGTGTCATCTTTATACGTCCATTGATCGTCTTTCCCGTCACCGTTTAGGTCGACCTTCGTGACGGTGTAGTCGTCTTTGACGAGATTTCCCAATCTCGCCCGACCACCCTCAGGTCCACCAGACTTCAGTGCCGACTCTGCATCTTGTTCTGCAGAATCGCCGCATCCCACCATCATCACCAGCATGACGCTTGCGAACAACGATAGAAAACGCCGCAGGAAACGGCCGTCAATGTCGCGAAAATTCTTCATCACATCCCAATCCGAACGCAGGTGGCGACACTCCACCTAGCGTGTCTTGGTTACACTCGTTTGGTACCAAAGAAATACCAAAGTGCAAAGCTACAACGGTGTTAAGGCGATGCGAAATCCGTGGTACGACCCGTGTGCACGTAATGATCGAAACCTACGAACCGAAGTGAACCAACCGCATGTCTGACACCCTCTATATCGTCGATGGTTCGGCCTACATCTACCGCGCGTTCTACGCGATTCGGAATCTTTCCAACTCGCAGGGGTTTCCCACAAACGCGGTCTTCGGCTTCATTTCGATGCTCCGAAAGCTTCTTGAACAGGAAGACCCCGAGTACCTCGCCGTCACCTTTGACCCATTCGGTGCGCCGGAACCGACGTTCCGCACGCAGATTTTTCCGGAGTACAAAGCCAACCGTGATGCGATGCCCGAGGATCTTCGGGTGCAGCTGCCGTACTTCATCGAGTTCGTTGAGGCGATGAACATTCCCATGCTTAAACTCGATGGGGTCGAAGCTGATGACCTCATTGCGACGATGACAAAGCAGGCGCTCGAAGAAGATCTGAACGTGTGCATCGTCAGCGCGGACAAGGACCTGATGCAGCTCCTGGGTGATGAGCGCGTGCGCATGATCGATACGATGCGTGACAAGGTGTTTACCGAGAAAGAAGCCAAAGAACGATTTGGCGTCGAACCAGACAAGATCCGCTATGTCATGGCCCTGTCGGGGGACAGCAGCGACAACATCCCTGGCGTGCCTGGCATCGGCGAAAAGACGGGCGGCAAACTCATCGCCGAGTTCGGCGATCTGGAGACGGTGCTGGCTAGCATCGACCAGATTAGTGGCAAAAAGCGCAAAGAAAATCTGACGGAGTTCGCGGACCAAGCGCGATTGAGCCTGGAATTGGTGACCCTGAAGGAAGACTGCGAAATCGAGTTTGACCTCGAATCACTGAAGGTCTCGGCGCCCAATCCGGATGCTTTGAACGACCTCATGAGCGTGCTCGAGTTCAAGACCCCGTTTCGGGATATCCGCGCTTGGATGCGGCGTCGCGGTTTCGAAGAGGGTGTCAGCACTCCGGTGATGCCCAAGCCTGAGCGAATGGCGCCGGAGATCAAAAAGAACTACCGCACGATCTTCACCGAAGCCGAGCTCGATGAAGTCATCGAGCTCTGTGCGAAGGCCGACCGTTTCGCGCTCGATCTAGAGACGACGAGTATCGATCCCCTGGATGCCGACATCGTCGGCGTGGCGCTATCCTGGGCACCACACGAGGGCTGTTATATTCCGGTCGCACACCGCTATATCGGTGCGCCGGAACAGCTACCGTTGGAGCTCGTGCTTCCCAAACTGAAGGATATTTTCGAAAGCGACGCCCATCCGAAGGTCGCCCAGAACTACAAGTATGAATGGCTGGTGTTGAAGCGCCACGGTGTTGCGCTTGATGGCATCGAATGGGACACGCTGCTAATGAGCTACCTGCTTGATCCGGGCAAGAATTCGCACGGTCTCGACACCATCGCGCAAGATTACCTACGGCACGAAACTATCAAGTACAGCGACGTTGCAGGGAAAGGAAAAGACCAGCTCAATTTCGAGATGGTCGATATCCAGAAAGCCACTGACTACGCCAGTGAGGATGCGGATGTCACACTCCTGGCTTGTAACAAGCTGGAACCGACGGTCATCGAGGCGGAGCTTCGCGGAATCCATGACGATATCGAGCGCCCGCTATCGATTGTCCTGGCGCGAATGGAAGAGGCAGGAATCTGCGTCGACACCCAGATCTTGGCTGAGCTTGGTGAAGCCATGCAAAAAGACTTGGATGTCCTACAGGCTCAAATCGACGAAGTCGCTGGCCAATCGCTCAACGCAAACAGCCCGGTGCAGCTGCGAGAGGTCCTCTTCGATAAGCTTGGCCTTCCCGTAAAGAAGCGCACCCGAACTGGCCCATCGACAGACCAATCGGTCTTGGAACAGCTGATGGAGCTGCACGAATTGCCAGGACTTATCCTCGAGTACCGCAGCTTCTCGAAACTGAAGGGCACGTACATTGACGCCCTTCCTGCACTTATTCGCGAAGACTCTGGCCGCATCCACACCGACTTTAACCAAGCCGTGGCAGCGACTGGCCGGCTGTCGTCTTCGAATCCAAATCTGCAGAATATTCCGGTCCGAAGCGACCGTGGACGCGAGATCCGAAAGGCATTCATACCGGGCGCAGGTAAGAAGCTGATAGTCGCTGACTACTCGCAGATTGAGCTTCGCATCATGGCCCATATGTCAGGCGATCCTAAGCTCATTGAAGCCTACCAGAACGGGGACGATATCCACCGCGTGACGGCATCCCAAATCTTTGACGTTGCTTTGGACGAGGTCACGACCGACCAGCGACGGGCCGGCAAGACCATCAACTTTGGCGTCATGTATGGGATGGGACCAAACCGGCTCGCGCGGGACCTGAAAATCAAGCGCAAAGAGGCGAAGCAGTACATCACGAACTACTTTGAACGCTATCAGGGCGTTCAAGCATTCTTTGAACAACTGCGTAACCATGCACGCGAAGTTGGTTATGCCGAAACGATGTTCGGCCGACGGCGAATTCTTGAGCAGATCAATGGGTTTGGCGGACAGCGTGCATTCGCCGAGCGCGTGGCGGTGAACATGCCAATCCAGGGGACCGCCGCGGATATCATCAAGATTGCGATGCTCAATATCCAATCGGAGATCGACGCGGATGACCTACCGTTGACCATGCTGTTGCAGGTTCACGATGAACTGGTCTTTGAAGTGGATGAGAGCCGCGTGCTGGACGCATCGCGTTTGATTCGCTCAAAGATGGAGGGTGTTATCGAGCTCGATGCACCGTTGGAAGTTGAATTGGGCGTCGGCCAGAACTGGCTGGACGCCAAGTAGCTACTCTTCCTCTTGCGCAGCCTCTTCGTCTTCGCCCTCTTCGGCTTTGGCTTCGCGCGCAGCGGCCGGACGCATCAATTTTTGGGTCGACCGAGTTGGACGTTCTGGCGTTTGCTCGGTTGATTCTTCGTTTTCGTCGACTTCTTTGTTCATGGCATCCTCGCTACCACAGCATGATTACCAGCTTCTCCCCGAATAACTCGAAGGGCAGGTGCACATGCTCAATCCAACCGTGTGTGGCTGCTGTGATGAGGCCTAACCATACGCCAGATATCAGGAAAGCCCAAGGTACGATCACGTCTTTACTGACCCCTTTCAGCCCCAAACCCGCAGCAATTGAGACGCTCATCAGGGTTGGTGTGGTCATTAACACCAGCACGATCATCACGCCCGCCCCATGAATTGGGCTGTGGGTTGAGATCGCCACACCCAAGACCCAAAACATCAACATACAGGGCAAAAACCCAAGCAACATGCCGGTGACAAACGCCCGCACCAGCGGAGATGTTGCTTTCGAGCCCGTTTTCAATGCGCCCGCAACGATCTTTCCGGTTCGTCCGGCAATGGCAGAAGCCCAGTTAGGTAGCCGCCTTGCGATGAATTTGAACTGAGTGATCCCGATCAGAATCATCGCTGCGGCCAACACAAATCCAGCACCGTTGGTGAAACGCGATAATCCGGACTCAAATGCGGCACCAAAGAGACCTGCTAGCGCCCCCATCACGCCATAGGTAATTGCGCGACCAATCTGGTAGGCCGCGACCATCTGGATGCGTTGACCGGTCGTCTTTCCGGCGACCGTTACGCCCGCGATCAACGGTCCGCACATGCCGGCACAGTGGAACGTGACCCACAGCAACCCAATGGATACGACCTGAATGTAAAAGGCCTGAGCTTCCATGATTGGACTCAACATCAGTCGACGGGAATGTACCCGACTCAACCACAGTGAGCAATCTTTGCGCCAGCGGATGAATGTCCCAAGCGCTAGATTTCACGGGACAATCTGCGAATACCGTGATAATCCTCGGCGCAATTCTGACGCAGGTTCAGACATGGGCGCAATTATTTCGCACCCCTGATGCTTGGGTAGACACATGGCTACACCTCAACGTATTGATTTCGCGGGTTGATCGACAATTTTCGCGGCTAGACCAGATCTGGCACGAGTCTTGACCTAGCACACGCCGACCCGAGAAGCGGAGTGAATGGTAATGAATAGGAGGAAAACGTGAGTTCCAGTACCGAATCGAGCCCGAAGTCAGCGCTCGAGAAGGTCGTGTACGACGACAAAGTTGTACGGGCTTTCTTGTGGGCCACCATGATTTGGGGCGTTATTGGAATGCTCGCCGGCGTTGTGCTGGCGCTTCAGATCGCTTGGTTCCCCGCGAACCAGACCGAGTTCTTTACGTTTGGGCGACTTCGTCCACTTCACACCAATGCGGTGATTTTTGCGTTCGCAGGTAACGCAATTTTCACGGCGGTGTATTACTCGACGCAGCGACTGATGAAGACGCGCATGTTCAACGACATGTTGAGCTGGGTCCACTTCGTGGGTTGGCAGCTCATCATCGTTAGCGCGGCGATTACACTCCCGCTTGGCATCACACAATCTCGCGAATACGCGGAATTGGAGTGGCCGATCGACATTGCCATCACGGTGATTTGGGTTGTGTTTGCGGTGAACTTCTTTGGCACGCTAATCAAGCGTCGCGAGAAGCATATCTACGTCGCAATCTGGTTCTACATCGCGTCGATCGTGACGGTTGCGGTGCTGCACATCTTCAACAACCTCGTCGTGCCAGTCGGGTTGTTCAAGAGCTATTCAGCATTCGCAGGGGTTCAAGACGCGCTGATTCAGTGGTGGTATGGACACAACGCCGTTGCGTTCTTCCTGACCACTCCGTTCTTGGGCTTGATGTATTACTTCCTGCCCAAAGCCGCTGAACGCCCGGTTTTCTCGTACAAACTGTCCATCGTCCACTTCTGGTCGTTGGTGTTCATCTATATCTGGGCTGGACCGCACCACCTTCACTACACGGCGCTTCCTGAGTGGGCGTCGACGATGGGGATGGTGTTCTCGATCATGCTTTGGATGCCCAGCTGGGGCGGCATGATCAACGGTCTCTTCACACTTCGTGGTGCCTGGCACAAATTGCGCGACGATCCCGTCCTGAAGTTCTTCGTGGTCGGAATCACGTTCTACGGCATGTCCACGTTTGAAGGTCCGATGTTGTCCGTGAAGATGGTCAACTCGTTGAGCCACTACACCGACTGGACCATCGCGCACGTTCACAGTGGTGCGCTTGGATGGAACGGTTTCATGACCTTCGGCATGATCTACTGGTTGCTGCCTCGTCTTTGGGATGGTGAATACAACAAGAAGCTCGCCAACTGGCACTTCTGGTTGGGCACAGTCGGTATTCTGCTTTACGTCATCGCCATGTACTCCGCTGGAGTGACGCAGGGTCTGATGTGGCGTGCCTTCGATGAAACTGGGCGTCTGATGTACCCCGATTTCATGGAGACGGTCATTCAGTTGATGCCAATGTACTGGGTCCGCGTCCTTGGTGGCCTGCTCTACCTCAGCGGCGTCCTGCTCTCGATCTACAACATCGTCCACACGATGAAAGGCGGCGCGCGTCCAGACACCGAAGTCCAAGTTCCTTCGCCAACCTGGCGTAAGAAGAAGGACCGCGGCGAAGACGGTTCGGTTGGCGGTCGCAAGACCTATGACGAAGCACTCTTCGGGCTGGATAAGATCGTTGGAGACGGTTGGCACCGAGCTCTTGAGGGCTGGCCGATGGTCTTCACGGCACTGACAACCGGTGCTGTCCTCATTGGCGGCGCGGTTGAGATCATTCCGATGGTGATGGTCGATTCCAACGTTCCGCGTATCAAAACGGTCACGCCGTACACGCCGCTCGAATTGGAAGGCCGCGACATCTACGTGTCCGAGGGTTGTTACAACTGTCACTCGCAGATGGTTCGCCCCATGCTTCACGAAGTTGAGCGCTACGGTGAATACTCGAAACCTGGCGAGTTTGTGTACGACCACCCATTCCAATGGGGGTCGAAGCGAACCGGTCCAGACCTCCATCGTGTGGGTGGGAAGTACCCTCACCTCTGGCACGTCCGTCACATGGAGAACCCACGCTCGACAACGCCTAACTCAATCATGCCGCCTTACGCGTGGTTGCTTGAGAAGGAGCTCGATCTGAGCAACACGCAGGCGAAGCTCGAAGCGCAGATGATGCTTGGGGTTCCTTACACGCCGGCACAAGCCGACAACGCGCTGCAATCCGCACAAGACCAGGCGAAAGCCATCGCGGATGAAGTGGCAGCACAAGGTGGCCCACAAGGGCTCGAAAACAAACAAATCGTGGCCCTCGTCGCTTACCTTCAGCGGCTTGGCGTAGACATCAAGAAGACTGCCACGGAGGAAAAATAATGAAACGAGAAGTCATGGAAAACGCAGACCTCGCCATCTTCGCTGAGGTTGGAATCATTATCTTCATGGTCGTCTTTTTGGCCGTCATCGTGCGCGTCGTATTCATGAGCAAATCCGAGGCCGATGAGATTGGTCGCTTGCCACTTGAAGACGGGGAGGTGATGACGTGAGTAGCGAAAATCAAGACTACCCAGACATCCTGACATCCCACAATTACGACGGGATTCAGGAGTTCGATAACCCGATGCCCTTCTGGTGGAAGGCGATCTTCGTCCTCACCGTCTTTTGGGCTGGCTTCTATGTATTCGCCATCGAGTTTGGCTTCATCAATACGTACGAGAAGAATCTCTACGCAGAGAATGAGGAAATCAAAGTCATCCGTGCGAAGCAGAAGAAGGATGCACCCAAAGTGGATGAGGCCATGTTGTTGGCTGCGGTCGACAAAGAAGACGTCATCGCAAGCGGCGCAAAGGTGTACACATCAACATGTGCCTCCTGCCACGGCGGAGCAGGTGAAGGCCTCATCGGTCCAAACCTGACCGACGATCACTGGCTACATGGCGCATCACCGATGGAGAACTACAACACCATCGTCAACGGTGTGGCCGAAAAAGGCATGCCGCCCTGGGGTCAGGTGCTTTCACCGGAAGATTCCATCGCGGTCACCGCTTATATCCGTACCTTGCGCGGCACGAATCCTCCCAACGCCAAAGAGCCCCAGGGCGAAAAGGTCGCGAACTAAGACGTGAGCAGTAACGATGTCGGACGGACCTAAAATACTCGAATCTCCAGAAGATGTGCTGTCGACCCTCCACGCGGACGGTCGACGGCGCTGGATGTATCCAGTTCTGAGCAAGGGCGGACACCTCAAGCAGCGCTTTGTCGTGGCTTGGGTGCTCATCGTCTTTTTTGTCGCATTGCCGATGATTTCGGTTGGCGGCAAACCTGCTATCTTTTTGGACATCATGCAGCGTGAGTTCACGTTTTTTGGACTGACGCTGTATGCGACCGACACGTTACTGCTGATGCTATTCTTGCTCAGCGCGTTCATGTTTGTCATTTGGTTCACTGCACTATTTGGCCGGGTTTGGTGCGGATGGGCATGTCCGCAAACCGTGTACATGGAATTCGTGTACCGTCCGATTGAACGCTTCTTCGAGGGCAAGGAATCCCAGCGCAAGCGCCGCGATGAAGGCCCACTTACCGGTGAGAAGTTCATCCGGAAATTCGGGAAATACGCATTCTATCTTGTGATTTCCGCATTCCTTGCCCACACGTTCGTCGCCTACTTCGTCAGCTGGGATGCCTTACTCAACTGGATGACCTCCTCTCCAACCGACCATTGGGGCTTCTTCGTCATGATGGCCGGTACGACAGGGTTGATGTTGTTCAACTTCTCGTATTTCCGCGAGCAGATGTGCACCATCGCTTGTCCATATGCCCGCATCCAGTCCGTGCTTCAGGACCGCGACTCGATGATCGTTAGCTACGTCCCTTCCCGTGGGGAAGCTCGTGGTCGACGTACCAAAGAGCAACGAAAGGCCGAAAAGGCCGGTGAGGACATCGGATTGGGCGATTGCATCGACTGCAACGCCTGCGTCCGAACGTGTCCAACAGGCATCGACATCCGTGACGGACTGCAAATGGAGTGCATTGGCTGCACCCAGTGCATCGACGCGTGCAACAACATCATGGATGGGATCGGCAAGCCTCACGGCCTGATCAAGTACACCTCCGAGAACGCCCTCGAAGGTGGAAAATCGAGCATGCTGCGCGGCCGAACCATCGTCTACACACTGTTTTTGACGATCCTCATTTCGGCCTTCACATACCAGCTCCTTCACCGAGTTCCGGTCGAGGTCAATGTGGGCCGTGTCGTCGCGAAAGGGCAGCCACTGTTCAGCACGCTCGATGGCGGTCAGGTCATGAACCGATTGCGCTTCCGAGTTCAAAACCGAACTGGGGACGCTGCAACCTTTGAAATCAAAGTCCTCGAACCCGCAGGGGCCGAGATTAAGAATATTGGCCAGCCACAGATCCAAGTCGGTGCAGGCGAGACCAAGCGCGTCGAAGCGTTTGTCGTTGTCCCCGCGGACAAATTCGTCGGTGGCTCGGTGCCCGGCAAGTTCCAGATCACCAATAGCGATGGCTCTCTTTCAGCACAAAAAGACTTTGTGCTGCTCGGCCCATCCACACAGGCAAAACCATGATCAAAAAGATCCCCGAACATATCTTCTGGCCTGGAATGGTCTTCGCGATCCTGGGAATGAGTGTGATCGCGAACATGGTCTTGCTCTACAAAGCATCCAACGATGGTGGCGCTCAGATCATCGAGAACTACTACGACAAGGCTGCGCATTGGGATGAAACAAAGGCCAAGGCCAGCGAATCATCATCATTGGGCTGGGCAACGCAGATCGAAGTCACCGGCTCAGGGTCGCATCGTGTCGTCGTCGTAAGAATCGCGGACCCGAACGGACCGGTAACTTCGCTGAAACCCACGGTCACGCTTCGCGACCCAACCCTTATTGACCCGGTCGCATCAGCCGAGATGGTGCTCACAGGCGACACGTACGTGGCGACTATCCCGTTTCCACGCAATGGCCTTTGGGATGTCCAGATTCAGGCTGAGCACCAGGGCATCGCGTTCGACCACACACAACGATTGGATGTGAGAAATCCTTGAGCCAAACCGTCCCATGCTCACACTGCGGCTTGCCCGCAGAACCACGGCCTGGCAGCGACGACGCGTTCTGCTGCATTGGGTGTGAGACGGTCTACTACGCTCTGCAGGATGCTGGACTGGAGCATTTCTACACGCTCCAAGGTGGCGATGGCCGCCCACCCACAGAGTCTGAGGCCCGCCAAGTCGATTGGTCGGAACACCTTCACCAGCTAGAAGATGGCACTTGCGAGCTCGACATGCATCTGGACGGCGTACATTGCGCCGGCTGTGTATGGCTGGTCGAACGCATGCCACGGGCGGTCGATGGTGTGGTGGATGCCCGGCTCAACCTCAGCCAAGCCAAACTAAAGGTGCGTTGGGACAACGCTGCGACTACGCCGGAGCAGATCTCTCAATGGCTTGAACAATTTGGCTACATCGCCCAACCCCGAGCGCAAACAAACGCAAAGGTGAGTGCTGCCGAAAAACGCATGCTGACGCGAGTCGGCGTCACCTGGGCAATTGCTGCAAACGTGATGCTTATCGCGATCGCGTTCTACTCCGGTCTAGACACCACCGACGGACAGCTCTGGAACGTCGCGCGTTGGACCAGCCTCGTTTTGACCTTATTGTCATTGGCGTTTGGAGCTCGCGAGTTTTTTGCGCGCGCCTGGGGCTCCATTGTTCCATGGGAAGGTTTTCGAAAGCTATCCGTGGATGTCCCCATCTCGCTTGGCATTCTTGGCGGTTTCTTCTACTCCGCCTGGGCGACGGTGACCGGCGTGGGCGAGCTCTGGTTCGATTCCATCGCCGTGCTGATTGCCGCGCTACTCTCAGCCCGCTGGCTGCAAATGCGCGGTCGCAGGTTAGCCAGCAGCGCGGCGGAGCGACTGTTGGACCTGCTTCCCAACGTTGCACGTCGTGTCACACCTGAAGGAATCGAGGAAATCCCTGCCGACCAGCTGCAGAGCGGTGATGTCGTTGAAGTCCTGTTGGGTGGCGTCTTTCCTGGTGACGGCTTGCTCTTGGGGGACGGAAGTGCGCTCGTGCATAGAGCCGTACTGACCGGCGAAAGTCGTCCAGAGACGGTGATGGCTGGGAACCCCGTTCATGCGGGTGAAACCAATATGGGCCACCCTGTTCAGGTCCAGATCAGCGCTGCCGGCGAGGCTTCTCGAATCGGTCAGATTCTAAGCTGGGTTCAGGATGCCGCCGACCATCGCGCACCGATTACGCAGCTCGCGGACAGCATCAGTGGCTGGTTTGTGCTTACCGTTCTAGCCGCGGCCGCGTTAACAGGAGCTATCTGGTACTTCGTCAGTCCAGAAATGGCCCTGCACCATGTTGTCGCCTTGCTGGTCATTTCCTGCCCGTGCGCCTTAGGCATGGCAACTCCACTGGCCCTAACCGTCGGGCTGGGAAAAGCCGCCCGTGAGGGCATCTTCATCAAGCATGACGATGTACTACAGCGGATGACCGACGCTGATATCGTCGTGTTCGACAAGACCGGTACGCTTACCTACGGACGTCCAAAGATCGTGGACCTTGGCGGCGTGGATGCCGACACACTTCGATTGGTCGCTGCGCTAGAGGCCAGCAGCCAACATCCATTTGCACGCGCATTTGATAGCTGGCGTGATACCACCGTCGTCGCTTCTAGCGTCGAAGAACACGCGGGTCGGGGCATTGTTGGCATCGTAAACGGCCATCGACTGCGGGTCGGCAAACCCGGTTGGATTGGCGACACCCAGGATGCGGAACTCACGACCATCGCCATCGAGGTCGACGGCGTTGTCATCGGCGCCGTTCAACTCGGTGACGCCCTTCGAGACGAATCTGCGGGCGTGCTCGAGGGATTTCGGGCCATGAACGTTCGCCCGATTCTGCTCTCCGGTGACACGTCAGGCGTGGTTACCTCGGTCGCAACACAACTTGGAATTCCAGCTGAAGACGCGCTCGCTCAGCAATCACCTGAGCAAAAATTGGCGTTCATCCAAAACCTGCAATCCAACGGTCACGTGGTTGCGATGGTGGGCGATGGAGTGAACGATTCCGCCGCGCTACAGGCGGCCGATATCGGAATCGCGGTCCATGGTGGCGCGGACTTGAACCTTGTCGCCGCGGATGTGTTTTTGACCCGCTCAGACCTCAACCTCGTTCTGCGCGTTTTTGAGGGAGCGCATCGCGTGATGCGCGTCGTTCATCGCAATCTTGCTGGCTCGGCGACATACAACGTTCTTGGCATTTCCTTCGCGGCAATGGGCTGGGTCAGCCCCTTGTTTGCGGCGGTAGCCATGCCTATAAGTTCTGTTAGCGTCGTTGTCTCGTCGCTGTTGCAGAATCCATTCGCATTGCCACGTGAGTCGAAAACGGCTCCAGAGACAGAACTAGCCGCTGCGGAGTAACTGATGTCTATCCTCTATCTACTTGTCCCGCTCGCATTCGCGATGGTTATCGCGGCCATTATTGGGTTTCGATGGGCGACCCGAGATGGGCAGTTTGACGATATGGACTCACCAGCCGTTCGCATGCTCGACGATTAGAACGCGAACGTAATCTGGACTCCCCGAGATTGCAGGGCTGCCCTCTCGGTAGGCAACTTCAAGGCGCGTTTGAGCTCGTCGTTGTAGTCCTGCGCCGCGAAAGCAGCCGTCACACCACTCGCGATGTACGCTGACCCGCCAGCCACCGCTCCGATGGCGATAAGGTCATTTTGGTCCGTGGCAAGACCGAACCCCACGAAGATGTAAGAGAAGACGCCTAGCGCGATGAACGCTGCACCGACGAAGTACTGTTCAGCGTAAAGATTGCCGATCCCCGGAAACGCCAACGTATATAGCACTGCGGTTCCAGCGCTCTTCTTCGATTGGTCGTAGATATCCCATCGATGCTCCACCGAAAAAAAGCCACTCTGTGGCTCGGGCTCTGATGCTAGCAAGAGGGTTGGCCAGAGAATGGCCAGTGCGCAGACCACGCAGATGAAACGCTTCATTTGAGCAGGAAGGTGTTCTCTTCGGTCGATTCCATACCGACCACCTGCACCTGGTGAAGCAAGTACATGACTCGGTAGACCATTTCGTGCTCTTTGCCGGGGAACCTGGACATCAGTCGTTCCAAGCTATCGCCGGGCTCGTACTGGTTGACGACGCGAAGCGCCTTGGCGGTCAATCGCAAGTCGTCCAGCGCCACGTCCGGGTTGTCACGGAAAAGCAGCGGCGTGGTCATCTTTGAGTGGTAGTACGACTTCAAATTCTCAAGCGGAATGCGCTCCAAGCACCCTTCCACGATGGTCGCGTACGTGTGGATGCCCAGCGGATATCCGTGTTTTTCGGGCTGTTGATTTTCAAAATAGCCGTAGCGTCCGGTCTCCCATGTGAAGACCTCCAGCAGCTTCTCTCGCATCTGGTCGGACAGGTGATTGAAAATCTCATGTGCCGGGATGGCTCCAATCGCAACAAGGGCGTCGCCTAGTCGACCACCCCACTCGCTCAGCCGGGTCAGACCTTCTTCGAGTTGCGCTTTCGAAATGATCTCTCGAGAGAGCAGGAAGTATCCCAGCAGTTCGTCTTCGCGGTTGGAGTCCACAAGGATTGGCTCACCGGCCTCGAAGAAGATGGACTTCTCAACATCCCCAAGCTCGACAAACAAACGCCCCGTCGCCCCCGTGTGGTGGAGTCGGGCCAACAGTCGCGCAAAGGAAACGTTGGCGATTTCGCCTTCGTAGCTTGCGTATTGCGACCGCATCTTATCGATGACCTCGCGGGCCTCTTCGTTGGTTGCCGGCGGGTTCGGCTCTGGGGGCGCAACTGAGATGGGGCTGCTGTCGTCACCAAGCTCGCTTTCGCTGGCATCCGGCGGATCGAGCATGGTGCCTTCGTCCGACAATGCCGCTTCGCGCATGGTTTCTTCGTCACCGACATCGCGCTTGGTTGGTCGGTAGACAGCTGCCCCCACGGGCACCGATTTTGACGCTCCGGAAGACTCTTTGGGTTCGGGAATCTGCTCCGAGATTTCCTCGACCTCGGAAGGAGCCATCCAATCACCACCATTGATCGAGACTTGATCACCCTTCTCTGGCGGACGGTCGTTCAAAAGCTTCACGAGTGTCTTTTCGCCCATCGGGCCGAAGATCAGACCTGCCTCATCACGATAGCGGAACTTAGGATGACCATCAGGGACCTCTTCGACATACGATTCGGAATCGAAGATATCTCCAGTAGCCGGTCGTTCAATTGGTGGCGGGTTCGCCTCTTTCGGAGCAAACTTTTCTGAGCTCTTTCGTTGGGCACCGCTGACGATCTTGCGAGCAGCCGAATCGTCAGGAGACCCACCGTTGTTCTTCTGGTCTTCTTCCGAAAGCCTGCGGTTCTTCTCGGCCTCGATTTCTTCGGCGAAAAGGCGTCGCATGAAGTTCGAAAGGTCGTTACCCGTCACCTTGATACGGTGCTGGTAACAGAAGTCCATGATGGCCTGGTAGAACTCGCCAGCAGTTTGGAATCGTTCTTCGCGATGCTTGGTCAACGCCTTTCGCACGAGCTCTTCCAAGGCGTATGGCCACGGTCCAGCCTTTGCGATGCTGTCGTCGATATCCGCATCACGGACCTTGAGCATCACATCGAGATCGGAGTTTCCAATGAACAAGCGGCTCATCGAGAGGGCTTCGAAGAACACGATACCGGCCGAGAAGATGTCGCTTCGCGCATCGATCTCTTCACCGACGACCTGTTCAGGGCTCATGTAGCCGACTTTGCCCTTTAGCGTTCCGCTCTCAGTCAGATTGCGTTGAATGGCGGCCTTGGCGACGCCGAAGTCACCAATCTTCACATCTCCGGCGTAGCTGATGAGCACGTTGGACGGGCTTACATCGCGGTGAATGATGTTCAACGGGTCACCGAATGAGTTCTTGGCGCGATGCGCGAAATCGAGCCCCTTGAGGTACTCCATCGTGATGAACAGCACGATATCGAGCGGAACCTTCAAGTCCATGTGCGCGCAGCGTGCAAGGACATCAAGCAAATCCTTGCCGTGAACGAACTCCATGGCGATGTAGTATTGGCCGTCTAATTCGCCCAGGTCGAACACCTGAACGACATTGGCGTGGTAGAGGCTGACTGCAATCTTGGCTTCGTTGATGAACATCTCAACGAATTCGACATCGTCGACTAGCGTCGGAAGAATCAGCTTGATCGCGAATTCTTTCTCGAAGCCAGCCGCACCAAACGTCTTTGCACGGAAGATCTCTGCCATGCCGCCGCTGCCGATTTTTTCAAGCAGGGCGTACCGGCCGAAAGTGCTCCACGCCAGGTTTGAGCCGTTTTCAGTCACTCTGCACGCTTAAGTTGGGATAACTAGGGGCCCCAAAAGCCGTTCTCTAGTCATACATGCACCCGCTGTGATGCCAAGAAATTTTGCAGTGTAACTGTATCATACCCAATCACAGCAGGTCTACGTAATATCGGTACTTGCCACCGGTTCGCGAATGTGGTTTGAAGGCAAATTTCTTGTTTGCTATTGGATGTTTGATGAGTGATTTGTTGTTTGAAAGCCCTATAGCGATTTCTCTGGAATCCCTGCTCGAGCGCGGAATCAGCGCCGTAAAACCCGCTATTTTAGAGGCGCTTCGGGTCGACGATTTTTCGAAAGCACTCAAGTTAGCTAACGAAGATTACGCTGCGTCTGGTCCCAAAGACCTCGATGCGGCGCTCACTTACGCGATCTTGCTCAGCCACCGTGGCTTGGGCGAAGAAGCATTGGGCGTCCTCCGGAAAACCATTCAATTTCATGCAGATGCACCCGCACTACAGCTTGCCCAAGCCGACGCGCTCATCGCCAAAGATGATTTCGAATCGGCGACAAGCCTGTTGGAGGGATTGACCCACATCACCAATCCGGATCCTCGCCAACTGGCCTATCTGGGTGATCTCCTCATGGAGGTCGACAAACCAACGATGGCGCTTGAGATTTACGAGCGATCCCTTGATTTGGGCTATCTGGACGCCGGCGTTGCGATCTCCGTCGCCAATATTTACCGCGATGAAGACCAGAATTACGAAGCCGCTGAGGCGTTCGAGATGGCCGGTCGGATTGCGCCAAATGACCCATACATATGGGCCAACGCGGCCGATGCATGGATGGCAGCGAACGAGTTTCCAAACGCGATCAAAGCCTACCGCCGTGCAACCAATCTGGACCCAGATTTGGACCGCGCGTGGACGTATCTTGCGTTCGCATATCTTGAAGTCGAGGACCCTGAGCAGGCTCTGCGGGCATTCAAACGTGCGTCGAGATTAGACCCCGACAACCTCGGGATCATGGTGAACATTGGCCATACGTATCTAGAGCTCGGGCAACCGGACGAAGCACGGCAACAGTACGAACGAGTGATGCAGATCGAACCTGATCAACTTGACGCGATTCACGGCCTCACCGCGGCGGCGTTTGAACTCGGCGACGTTGAGATGGCGGAACGTATGGCGCTCGCTGGCGTTGCAGCCGATCCCGGGAATCCTGACGCCCACTACAACTTGGGCGTGATTTTGCTGGCTCTGCACCGAACGCAACAAGCGCTTGACGCGTTTGAAATGGCGCTCGAAATCGCTGATCACGATCCGCGCTACCTCCTTAGTGCGGCTGTCGCGACCGCCCGATTGGGTGATGTAGACGGGGCGATGGAGATGGCGATCGAGGCATCGTCGTTTCTCCACGACGATGCCACGCCGGCGTTTGAGTTCTTGCGCGATGTCATCAGCCTGCTGAACACACAGAATGTCCTGGATTTTCTCGAATCGGTTGAGGTTCAGGACCGAAGATGGGAGGCCGTCGCACCGATTTTCGAATATCTGACCCATGCCCTGCGTCGATCGGATGAAGGCCAAGACCAACGCGTTGATGCGTTTGTCGCCGCGGTGAGTCAGTATCCGGAGCTCGTGCCCGTGTTTTGGGACTTCGAGGAGATTGAGCGGCTCACCCTGGGGCTTGAGGATCGACAATCCGATGTCGTCGAGACGATGATTGCTGTCCTGGAAGGCCGAAAAGAACTGGATTCGCTGGTGAAGAAATGAAGTACGCAACTCTGTTAATCGTCGCGCTTGGCCTGGCTGCATGCACTGAAGAAAACCCTGCATACAATCCAGACCCATTTCTACCTGGTGAATGCGCTACTGGCGTAGAAACACCTGAAACGTTCACGGAGTACGAGCGACCCGACCTCCTCGACATTCTCGTCGTCATCGACAATTCAGGAGACGTGGATGACCTCCAGATCGGACTTGCCGAGGCCCTTCCCGAGTTTCTAGAAGGACTCAAAGAAGACGGCCTCAACGTTCAGCTCGCGGTCGCGACAACGGATTCGCTGGGAACGCGGCTGGCCGGCCCAGGAACCAGTGGCGACGGTTGCGCCTCCAACACTTCCAACATCGTCCGCCAGGAGCAGTCAAACTGGACAAAGCTCGCGGCTTGTAACGTCCAGCAGGGATCCTCGGGCGACCCCTACCAACAGTCGCTGGCGACGATCGACGGAATCTTCCTCAAGACCTCGCGCGAAGAGCTCGGATTTTTCCGGGCAAACGCAAGAACGCTTGTGTTGGTTGTTTCCAACGAAGACGACTGCTCACATGGCGGCACCCTAACTGGTGGGCAACAGCCCCGTCAGGAGTGTCTTACCAGCGCTTCTAGCCTAAGCAGTGTGAAGGTCCTGACCGACCAACTGCTCACCATTCCGGATGTTCCGGAAGGGTTCATGTTCGCAGTCATCTCCGGCCCGCCAGTCGACGAAATGACCGATGATATGGGACGCGTCCGTCCAGTCTGCAGCTCGGCGCTCGGTTCGGTCTATTCTGCACGTCGACTCTACGAAGCCACGGAAGCGTTTGGAGCCCAAGGCGAGTTTTTGAATCTGTGCGTGCAGGACCTGAGCTCCAACCTTGAGACCCTCCGCCGAGGACTACTGGTCCCGAAATCATCCGAGTTCTGCCCGTTGCGCAAACTCACGCAGGCACCGCTTGAGGTAACGGGAACGGAGGCTGACGGCGCAGATTTCCCGATACTCTTGGGTGATGATGGATTCGTCTTTGAGGGCGAAACTGGAACATGCGAGAATGGGGGCCTCCTGATGCGGCCCGAAGCGCTCTCGCGTGCGGAATCAGTCAGGGTTACCTACTGCGCCGAGCAGTGATGACTGCGCCAGAATTTCGAGAAAGACTCCACCTTGTTCCGAACGGGGACGGGTGGCTCCTTGAGCTTCGCCAATACTGGAGCCCGAGCCATCTGGACACGTCTCGTAAGCCCGTGCTGATGATCCCGGGCTACTGCATGAACACGTTCATTTTGAACTTCCACCCCAGTGGCCCTTCGATGGTGCGCTACCTGGTCGACCGCGGTGCCGAGGTTTGGACCGCGAACCTCCGTGGACAGGGTGGAAGCCGGCGAATTGATGGCTCTAAGAAGTTCGGCTTTCGTGAGGTGGCAAACCAAGATCTGCCCAGCGTCGTAGACTATATCCAGACCCATCAACGAAGTGAGAGTCCTTTGCTGGATGCGGTCGGTTGCAGCCTGGGCGCAACGTTTTTGTTTTCCTATCTCGCCCTGAATCCTGAGTCACACGGTCTCGGCGGACTCATAACGATGGGCGGCCCGCTGCGTTGGATGAACCCCCATCCGATGGTCGATACGCTTTTTCGCTCTCCAGAGCTCGCGGCGGTCTTGCCGGTGTGGGGCACGCGGCATATCGCAAAACGTGTGCTTCCGATCGCCAAGCGTCTTCCCTTTGTGCTCGATGTTTATATGAACAAGGCCATGATCGACCTGAGCAACGTCGATCAACTGGTTCGCACGGTCGATGACCCAATCCCGTATTTGAACATGCAGATTGCTCGCTGGGTCTCTAACCGCGACCTGCTTGTCGCCGGGACGAATGTTAGCGAAGCAGTGTCTCAGATCGATCTACCGCTGTTCTGTGTCGCTGCAAACGCGGATGGAATTGTCCCGGTGGACACTGCCATGTCGGCCGCCGACATCATGGGCAGCTCGGACATCGAAACCCTCAAGGTTGGCGATGCACGCAATTGGTTTGCCCACGCAGACCTGTTTATCAATAAAGAAGCCGATACCCGTGTGTTTGGCCCGCTTCACGCCTGGCTGACTCGCAACGGCTAATGCGATTTTTTGTCTACGCCAATCTCTTCGTATCGTTATGCGCCGCCGGGCTTGCGGCAGCGACCTTTGCCTGGGCGAACCAATCGCCTGACCCTGCAATCCTCGTTTTCGTGTTTTGTGCGACACTCGCGGTCTATTGCTTGGATCGGGTTATCGGCTCCAACGAGGACCAAATCTCGCAGACCGACCGGCTCCGTTGGATTGCCAATCATCAGGACGTCCTGAAAGTCGTCGCTGGTTTTGGTCTCATCGGACTCGCCGCCAGTGCGTTCTTTTTGCCCACTGACCGGCTCTTCGGTCTTGGCATCATGGCCGTAGTCACCGGTCTTTACTCGATGCCGATTCTTCCGCAGCACAAACGATTGAAGGACGTTCCAGGCCTGAAGATCTTCTTTATTGCGGGAGTCTGGGCGTTCGCCACGGTCTGGCTGCCGCTGGGTGAGTTGAATTGGGCTTGGTTGGCCTCCCGCGCGGCTTTCATCTGCGCCATCACGATTCCATTCGATCTCCGCGATGTCGCCCGCGATGCGGCGTCCGGTATCAAGACCATCCCGCACATCATCGGTATGCCTGCGTCAAAAGGGCTTTCCGTGCTCTTGCTCGTCGTCGCGTTCCTGCTGGGAACGGGTCGCATCGAAGTCACTGTGGTGCACGCGGTTTCGATCGCCTACGCAGCGGTTGTGGTGCTAAGCACCAACGAGAATCGCGCCGATTTCTTCTACGCGGTGATCGTCGAAGGCGCGATGTTGGTGTACGCAATCCTCATGATTGCTACCGCTTAACTTGCCAATCCGGTAGTGCCGGACTACTAGTCTTCCATGTCTGAAGACGCGCCAAAAGCATGGTACCGCGAGCTCCACTGGCAGATTCTGGCCGGTCTGCTTCTTGGATTTCTGTTCGCGATCGGGGTTCGCCAATGGTTTTTGTCCTCACAGGACTTGGAAACTCTGGCCACCCTTCGAGCCCCGTTTGGATTCCTTGGTGACCTCTTCATGCGGGCCCTAAAACTCATCGTGATTCCGCTTGTCGTAGTCAGCGTAGTTACTGGCATCCAGCGGTTAGGAGACGCCTCCGAGCTTGGCCGAATCGGGCTTCGAACCATCGCCTACTACATGCTGACAACGTTGGCTGCTGTGGTGATTGGGCTTTTGCTTGTGAACATCGTGCAACCAGGGGTGGGCCTTGGGCTTGAGATTCCTGGCGAGACTGCGCTTAAACCGAAACCGTTCTTGGACGTCCTGCGGGACATCATCCCGTCGAATATATTTGGCGCTCTGGCCAATGGTGACATGTTGCCAACGATCTTCGCATCCGTGTTGTTCGGACTCGCTCTGCTAACGGTTGGCGAGAAGGGGCAACCTATTCGAGACCTGCTAGAATCGGTCAACGAGGTGGTTTTCAAGGTCACGGATTGGGTGATGGCAACGGCTCCTGTCGGGGTTGGGGCGCTATTCGCCTTCGCCCTCACCGACCCCAAACTGGCGGACCTGACCACGTTCTTCGAAAACCTCTTCGGGTACTTCATGACGGTAGTCGCTGGTTTGAGCATCCATGCGGTGCTTGTCTTGCCGGTGCTTTACTTTGTTGCCACACGTCGAAATCCACTGCGTTACGCGCAGGCCCTATCACCTGCGCTGCTTACTGCATTTTCTACGGCATCAAGCTCTGCAACGTATCCCTTGACGCTGGAATGCGTCACTGACCGTGCGGACGTCGACAAGAAGACTGCTGATTTCGTGCTCCCGTTGGGGGCGACCATCAACATGGACGGGACGGCGCTGTACGAGGCCGTCGCGGCGGTGTTCATCGCAAACGCGCTGGGAATCGACCTGACCTTCACGGCTCAGCTCATCATTGTCCTGACGGCAACCCTCGCCGCTATTGGCGCCGCAGGTGTGCCAAGCGCAGGTCTCGTCACCATGATCATTGTGCTCGAGAGCGTGGGTTTGCCGGCTTCCGGGTTCCTTTTGGTCATGTCTGTTGACCGAATCCTCGACCAATTCCGAACGACTGTTAATGTATGGGGCGACAGCATCGGTGCTGCTGTCGTGGCACACTATGTCGAGGCCAAGCCGGACGCATGAACGCGCGACGCTACACCCAATGGGCGGCGATAGTTATTGGATTTCTCGCGCTGAGCGTGAGTCTATCTTACCTCGCCCGAACGCGTCCGTTTGTGGGCAATTCGGTCTCAAAGCGCATCGAAGCAGAAGCACGTAAACGCAACCTCGACATCGAGGTGGGGAACATCCAGCCTTACGGGCTGTGGGGACTAAGTCTCATTGACGTTTCCGTGCGCGTCCCGAAGGACTCGATTGCGGTTGAGGCGCAGTTTGAGAGGATCAACGTCACCCCTTCTTTGTCGGCGCTGTTCGAAGATCGCGTCGAGATTGATGAGATTGACGTCGAAGGCGGCGTAATCTCGGTGGTCACCGGCGAGTTCTCACGGCCGCCAAGACCGGAGCCTGAGCCGCGCACTGGCAAGACGTCCTCGAAACCCAAAAAGACAAAGAAACGGCCACCACTCGCGATAACCCTACATGATGTCCGGTTTCGTGGGCCGCTACGAGGGTCCAGCGCGCTATCACTAACGCGTGTGTCCTTCAAACTCGATGGCCGCACAGCGAGCCAGTTCTCGGGGTACGGCACGTTTCCGGATGGAACGAAGTTTGGCATGCGCACCGAAATCGTCGACGGCAACGAGCGAATTGAGCTCACCCCCGATGGCCGTACCCACGTCGAGGACTGGATGGGCGGGGACATTCCACTGAAGCTCACAACCAGCGGCTTTGTGATTTGTCCATCTTGCGAAAAGAATCAGTTCCTCGTGCGTGACGTCGAGCTCACCGCTCCCGATTGGACTGCAGCTCGACTGACGGCGCCAAGCGCGCAGCTGACACGCGAGGGCTCGTCCATCATCTTCGAGACGTTGGAGATGGCACTCGATAGTCAGGCGGCAGAAGCGTTTGGGGCTCGCATCTCTAGACCCAAATTCGTCATCGACACCAACTCCGGCGAGCTCAGCGGCCGCTTCGGAATCGCCGCGGTTGCTGGCGGAAAGCTGTCCGTGGACTGGACCTTCACCGAGGAGTTCGACTTCACGTTTTTTGCTGAGGAGTTCGAACTTGGGTCGGTCTGGAACACCCTTGAGATTGACCTCCCGATTACGCCGGGTCGGGTGAACGGCTCTTTACGCTGTCTGGTGAGCCCAACCACGCGTGTCATTGAACTTGAGAGCGCAATGATGCTCGAATCCGTCATTGTCGATGTCGCAAAACTCTCTGCCAAGCCGCTCAACATGCGCAAGGTACGAGTCACCGGGCATGCTGTGTTGGACATTCCCGGACGCGCACTCAGCGTATCGCGAGGACGTATTCGACTGGACGCAAGCGACCCTGTGGACTTCAAGGGGCAGATTGTCGATGCGGTCGATGGTTGGTCTTTCTTTGGCCACATCGAGGCCAAAAAGCTCAATGTGTTGACGTTCAAGGATGGACTCCCGCCCGAACTGACCTGGGTTGTGGACGGCGCACTCATGGACGGCAATCTTGGCTTCTGGCTTACGGTTGGAGGCCATTCGGCGTTTGGTGAGTCGCTGCACCTCGCTGGTGAACTGACCGGCAACGTCCGAGTGCAGCGCGATAGCCCTCAGGCAGATGTGCTGAGCCTAAATACGAATGGCGCTCCGCCGATGCTGGAAAATGCGCGGCTGGAGAACTGGCGGAGCTATGATCAGCTTCCGCCTATCGTGCCGACAGTGATGTTGGCCGCAGAAGACGCCAGCTTCTTCCGACATCCAGGCTTTGACTGGGACGGTTTCAAACGGGCGATGGTGCATAATCTTGAGAGCGGGTCGCTTCGACGTGGCGGCAGCACAATTTCCCAGCAGGTCGTCAAGAACCTCTTCCTTAGCCATGAACGCTCACTCACACGAAAGCTGCAAGAGGCCTATCTAACGTGGCGGATGGAAGACGAGGTGCCCAAAGAGCGCATCTTGGAGATCTACATCAACATCGTGGAATGGGGTGGCGGCGCGCAGGGTATTGCGCAGGCCTCTCGTCGCTACTTTGACGCCGAACCATCCGAGCTCGCCGTCGAAGAGCTGGCGATGCTGGCCTCCATCCTACCGAACCCTCACCGTTTTGGTGGAGCGATCAAAGACGGCCGGCTTCCTTCTAGCCGGATGCACAAAATTGGTCGGATCTTGAAGAACTTGAGCTTCATGGGAAAAATCGGTTACGGAGAATATAAGCGTGCGTTTGATCGTTCATTGTCCGGTCGAATCGGTCGTTTGAACCTTACGGTCTGCGACGATGACGGCAGTGTAAAAGACGCAAAGTCCTGTTACTGACAGAAACACACTTGCAATTTGGGGTTCAGTCCTCTAGAGAACACGCGCTCATGCGCGCATTTTCACTGGTGCACGTTCTCGCAGTAATGGAAGCGAAGTAGGAATTAAAATGGCTAAGGATCTCAACAAACTGCGCAATATCGGAATCTCCGCTCACATCGACTCCGGAAAGACGACGCTCACCGAGCGTATCTTGTTCTACACCGGTAAGATTCACGCGATTCACGAAGTCCGCGGCAAAGACGGTGTCGGCGCGAAGATGGACTCGATGGATCTCGAGCGCGAGAAAGGCATCACGATTCAGTCGGCAGCGACGTACTGCGACTGGGGCGAGTTCGCTATCAACATCATCGACACGCCAGGCCACGTTGACTTCACGATTGAAGTTGAACGTGCTCTTCGCGTTCTCGACGGCGCTATCCTCGTCCTCTGCGGCGTTGCTGGTGTTCAGTCGCAGTCGATTACGGTCGACCGTCAGATGAAGCGTTACAACGTTCCAGCAATCGCATTCGTCAACAAATGCGACCGTGCTGGTGCTGACCCACTTCGTGTCTGCAAGCAGCTTCGCGAAGAACTTGGCCGCAACGCAGTCATGATTCAGCACCCTATCGGGTTGGAAGACCGACACGAAGGTGTCGTCGACCTCGTCGGCATGAAGGCGATCTACTTCGACGGCGACAATGGCGAAAACATCCGCATCGAAGAAATTCCCGCGGACCTCGCCGACATCGTCGCGACGCAGCGTGAAAAGCTGATGGAAGCTGTTGCCGACCTCGATGACGACATCGCGATGTTGTACCTCGAAGGTGAAGACGTTCCTGAAGAAGACCTGATTGCAGCGCTTCGCAAGAACGTTATCGCACGCAAGATCACGCCAGTGTGCCTCGGTTCTGCTTACAAGAACCGAGGTGTTCAAGCGCTCTTGGACAAGGTCACGGACCTTCTCCCATCACCACTTGAGATGGAGTACCACGCTCTCGACCAAGATGATGAAGAGAAAGAGGTTGAGCTTACGCCAGACACCGACAAGAACCTTGTCATGTTGGCGTTCAAACTTGAGGACGGACGCTATGGTCAGTTGACCTATTGCCGTGTCTATCAAGGACGTCTCAACAAGGGCGATACGATCTTCAACATCAAGAACGGCAAGAAGCACAAAGTCGGTCGTCTGGTTCAGATGCACTCCGACGAGATGCACGACCTTGAGCACGCAAACGCGGGCGACATCGTTGCTCTCTTCGGTATCGACTGCGCTTCCGGCGACACGTTCACCGATGGCGAAGTTCAGTACACGATGACGTCGATGTTCGTTCCTGAGCCGGTCATCACCTTGGCAATTGAGCCAAAGAAGAAGGACGGCGCATCGAACTTCTCGAAAGCCATCAACCGCTTCACGAAGGAAGACCCAACCTTCCGCGTCTGGCGCGACGAAGAGTCGGGACAGACCATCGTCGGTGGTATGGGCGAGCTTCACCTGGAAGTTTACATCGAGCGCATCAAGCGTGAGTACAACGTCGAAGTGGAAGTTGGACAACCTCAGGTTGCCTATCGCGAGACCATCACGAAGCACATCGACTTCTCGTACACGCACAAGAAGCAGACGGGTGGTTCCGGTCAGTTCGCTAAAGTCGGTGGCTACTTCGAGCCTACCGAAGAAGGCGAGCACTACGAGTTCGTCAACGAGATTGTTGGTGGTGTGATTCCGAAGGAATACCAAGGTTCATGCGACAAAGGCTTCCAATCTCAAATGGACGAAGGTGGCCTGATTGGATTCCCTGTCACGGGCATCCGCGCTTGCATCAACGACGGTGGCTACCACCCAGTTGACTCGAGCGATATGGCATTCCAGACCGCTTCGAGAGCAGCTTTCCGCGAGTTCTACCTGAAGGCCGACCCAATCATCATGGAGCCAATCATGAAGGTTGTTGTCGATACGCCGGAAGAATTCGCAGGAACCGTTCTGGGAACGCTCAACAAGCGTCGCGGCGTTATCCTTGGAAACACCACGAGCTACGGAACGTCAACCGTCGAAGCCGAAGTTCCACTTTCGGAAATGTTCGGTTACTCGAACGAACTTCGTTCGTCGACGCAGGGCAAAGCCGAGTTCTCGATGGAATTCAAGAAGTACGGTGCGGTTCCTCGCCAGATCCAAGAGGATCTGGTCAAGGAATACCAAGAGAAGCGTGCCGCTGCTAATTCCTAGTTCTTAAGGACCTAAGGTTCGCAAAGGACTTAAGAAAAGCCTGCCGAAATCGGCAGGCTTTTTTTTTCTTAGTAAGACTACAAGCCGCTAAAGGCGGGGAAGCTAAGTAGTTTCGGGGTGATCAGCGAATCCTTAACCGCCTTCCTCAACTTTTCCGCCTTATTAAGAGGGAACTTTTGAATCCAAAACCGTGTCTCTTCGTTTCAAGAGGAAACATAGACGGAGATACATCATGGCGTTGGCACAGAAGATTCGAACAATTCTCATCATCACCCTCCTTTCAACGGCAGCTCTGACGGTCGTGGCCGCGCCCGCGTTCGCATGCATGCACGAGATGGAAGCCATCACCCCTGAAGAAAACGCCGTCTACATGGCTGAGTGGCGAATTGAACAGCGCCACTATCGCCACGCTATCAAGGTCCTGATGGAGCACTTCGGCGATTTGCCCGACCGCGTAAATGCCCTCGACCCCGATGACCACGACCTCACCTACAACGAAGAGCGAGCGGCAATGCTTCTGGCAACCGCGGTGGGCCGTTCGGAAGGCAAATGGAACCTGACCAAATCGGCGAACAAAGCCTCGAAGAAGAAGCGTAACCTCAACCTCTCGTGGGCTCTTAATGCCGTGAAGAAAGTCTCAAGCGGCGTCGACGCAACGCTCCCAAAGGCTGAAATCAAGTTTGCGCTCGGCCACGACATCGAGGAAGTAAAGGCGTTATTCGAGGAAGCCAAGAACAACGGAACGATCTACGAATCGAAGGCTATGGAAACCTATGCAGCTGTGCTGAAGCAGACGGGTAAAGCGGAAGAAGCAAAAGCTCAAATCCTTGCCGCGACCGAAAGCCACGCGATGGAAAAGCAAACGCCAAAGCCTGACTACGAAGTCGAGGCAGCTGGCGAAGAGGAATTTCCGGTTGCTGTGAAGCGAGCTGTGGTAAAGAAGAAGACTCAGGAAATTAAGTCCAAGAAAGTGCTCGCCCTCGAAGAGATCATGTAATCGTGCGCCTTTTCTACCTCGTCTCAATCCTCGCGCTTCTGGTCGCTTGCGACGACAAAACCAAGCCTGCACCCGAAGCTAAGCCGGCGGCCCCTCAAAAGGCCGCCGTTGTCTTTGAACCCGACCTACCACCGAAGAGCAACCAGATTGTCTCGGCTGGCAAAGCCGCGATTGCCAAGTATGAATGCAATCGCTGCCACCGTATCGAAGACATCAAGCCGCCAGTGATGGCGAAGGACTGTGTTGGATGCCATCGCGCCATCATCGAAGGGACGTATAAAGCACCCGAGGACAAACTCGAGAAGTGGCGAAACAACATCAAATCGCTGCTAGATGCACCAACACTTCGGGCTACCCATCGGTTCAAGCACCAATGGATGGTCACGTTCCTACAGCACCCTCATGACCTTCGACCCCGCCTCCAAGGCGAGATGCCAGTGATGCCCATCACCGAAGCGGATGCCATCGCGATCGCTGACTACCTGACGCACAAAGGAACCTCCGTCGCGGTGTTTCAAGAGGACCTGGTCGAGAAAGGAAGAGCGCTAACGAACGAGAAAGGCTGCTGGTCCTGCCATTCTATGCGGGGTGTCGATGGACTAAAGGCGTCGCCCATTCCTGTGGAGGTCAAGCCTGACGAGCTCGCCCATGCCATGCTAATGGCACCCGATTTGAGCCACGTCCATCGCGTGAAGGAAAACTATCTGATCGCGTGGCTGCAAGACCCAAAGGCCGTGAAGCCAGATTCCACAATGCCATCGATGAATCTGTCGAAATCGGAAGCTGAAGCCATCGCTGCGTTTCTGAGCCTAACCACGCCTGCTCCAAAAGGGGAGCCGGGGGCAGTGCAGCGACCCGCCCCGCTGGGGCGCAAGGTCGGCTATGCCGAGGTGAAAGAGAAGGTGTTAGATAAGGTCTGCGCGCATTGTCACCTCGACCAAGCACAAGGCAATGGCGACGGAGGCCCGGGAAACACGGGTGGGTTCGGCTATGCAGGCAAAGGGCTAGACTTCACGCGCTTTGCCGCAGCACGACAGGGTTCGAAAAATCGCGAAACCGACCGGATGCTAAGTACGCAAATCAATGGCATGCCGCGCCTGACCGCGTTTGTGTTGGAGCGCCACAACGAAGTCAACGGCTTGGACAACCCGGACATCCCTGGAATGCCACTCGGTCACCCGCCGCTATCAATGGAGCAGATCCAGCTCTTGGATGCCTGGGTCGTGTCTGGAATGCGACCGCGCTAGGCCGCCTCGCCCAGAATCTGCGCGAACTTCCACAGGTCTTCGTAGCTATTGTATAGCGGAGCGACAGCAATCCGAATCACGTCGGGCTTACGGTAGTCGCAGATGACGCCCGCTTTCGTGAGCGCGTCAAACAACGCGGGTCCATCACCTAGAGCTTTGATGGAAAGCTGCCCACCACGCTCATCGGGATTTCGGGGCGTGATGACTTTGTACTGGCCATCCGGCAGCTCATCGATAAGCCACAATAGGTACTCCGTCGCCTTGACGCTCTTCTGACGCAACGCCGGCATGGTGGCTTCCATGAAGATGTCGGTGGACGCCTTGAGAGCCGCCATCGCAAGCACTGGCGCGTTGGAGAGTTGCCAGCCGGCGGCGCCGAAGTGCGGATGGAACTTTGGCCCCATCTCGAAGCGAGTCTCAGGGTCGTTACCCCACCACCCCGCAAATCGAGGCAGGTCAGGGTCCTGCGCAAAACGTTCATGCACATAGGCTCCTGACACGCCGCCGGGGCCACTGTTGAGGTATTTGTAGGAACACCAACACGCGAAATCGACGTCGTCATCGTGTAACGACAGCCGGAGGTTGCCCGCTGCATGCGCAAGGTCAAAGCCCACGATGCAACCCGCGTCGTGACCCGCTTTGGCAATTCGCTTCATGTCGAACGCTTGGCCGGTGTAGTAGTTCACACCGCCAATCAAAACCAAAGCAATCTCACTTCCGTGCGCTTCCAAGAACTCTTCAATATCCTCGTGGCTAATCGTGTCACGGCCTTCGCGCGGGCCAATCTCCAGGATGGCGTCATCTGGATCGTAGCCATGGAACGCAGCCTGACTTGCGACCGCGTATTGGTCTGACGGGAATGCCGAAGCTTCGATGAGAATCTTGTATCGATGCATGGTCGGTCGATAGAACGACACCATCATCAAGTGAAGATTTGTGGTCAGCGAATTCATCACCACAACTTCGTGCGGTTTTGCGCCCACAATATGTGCGAATTGGTCCGAAAACATCTCGTGGTAGCTGTACCAGGGGTTTCGACCATGAAAATGGCCTTCCACACCAAACTTCGCCCAGTCCTCTAGCTCCGCATTCACATAGGACGCGACCGACTTGGGCTGAAGTCCCAGGGAGTTTCCACACAAGTAGATGGCGTCGCTGCCACCCGGACCCTCGGGAAAGTGAAACCTATCGCGAAAACCACGCATCGGGTCTTCACTATCCAACTTGCGAGCAAACTCAATTCCAGATTCGAACGCCATGTTTCGCCTTTCGCCAAAAGAACCGAAGCCACGAGCGTTCTAACCGGATCGAAGGGTTTGTTTCAATACGTTACAGCCGTTGAGCCCCATTCAACGGAGATTTCCCTTTCTGTTTGCACGGTTCCTGCGAAATGGTAGAAAAACCGCACAAAAGTTCACCAAACCTGTGAGGACACGATGAAAGCCAAAACCTTGGTTTTGACTGGGTTGTCTGCGCTTGCCCTAACCGCCGGATGGCTGGCGGTTAATGCAGACACCCCCGAGGTCGCAAATGCTGCCGACCACGCCGAAGCACCCGGTGCATCTGCGGATGCCCCTTCCGACATCGCCGATTTCTATGCCTGGCATGATTCCAATGCTGGAACGCTGACGATGGTGTTGACCTATGACGGGCTGAAAGCGCCCGTCGCCAATCAGACGGGAACGTACGACCCAGATGTCGTCTACGGATTCCACATCGACAACACCGGGGACAACATCCCAAACACCAGCATTTACGTGCGGTATGGCCAAAACTCCCTCGGTCAGTGGGGCGTCCAAGCCGAGAATCTGCCGGGCGAAGCAGGACCTGTTGTGGGGCCCGTCGGCCAAACGGTCACTGGCGACAACGGAGCGAAAATCCACACAGGACTGTTCGACGACCCGTTCTTCTTTGACCTGGCAGGCTACACGGCCACGCTTCAATCCGGGACGCTCAGCTTCACCGGAGTCGACGCGGTTGCTGGAACGAATGCTTCCGCCATCGTAATCGAAGTTCCGCTCGCAGCGGCGAGCGCAGGGAACACGACCATCAATCTGTGGGCGACCACAGGTCGAATTTAAGGAGACCACCATGAAAACGAAGCTTAACGCACTCGCTTTGATGTTTGTTTTGGTCTTCACGGCGTGTTCTGACGATGACGACAGCAACAACGCCAACAACACCAACAACCAGAACAACGTCAACAACTCGAACAATCAGAACAATTCGAACAATTCGAACAACGTTAACAACGTTAACAACTCGAATAACTCGAATAACGCGAACAACGTCATGGACCCCGATCCGACGTGCGATAACTACTGCGACCTCGTCATGCAAAACTGCGCAGACGAGAACGCTCAGTACACATCGCGTCAGGAGTGCATGGACTATTGCGGGTCGGTAGCCGGCTGGGACACCGGTACGAAGGGCGAAACGGACACCAACACCATCGCGTGCCGTATCTATCACTCAAACCTCCCCGCTGCTGACAATCCCGGCGTCCACTGCGTGCATGCCGGACCAACGGGTGGCAATTTCTGTGGAACCTGGTGTGACAACTACTGCCAGCTAGCCCAGAAGAACTGCACTGGTGACAACTCGCTCTACAATAATGACGGCGAGTGCGAGACGGCGTGTGGTGGTTTCAACGCTACCGGACAAGCTGGTGACACCACCTTCGATACGGTTCAGTGCCGCATCTACCACGCAGGTGCACCCGCATTGGGTCAGCCTGAACTCCACTGTCCACACGCGGCCGAGGAACCGACCTCCGAGTGCGTGTTGCTTCCCGACACGTTCGTCTTCCGCACGGACATGCCGTCGACGTACACCCGGGTTGACCGCGCTGGCATGCCAGCCATCAACACGGTGGTTATCACCAGCAAGGATGACTACAACGCGGCGGATCCTGTGGATGATGCAGCCGGAGACTTCGTCGACGAAATCGTTGCCTCAATTGGTGTGCTTCACAACGCGCTCGACGATGACTTGACTGGGTTGTCGCTGACGCCGTGCACTACGGGCGCGAACGGAACCTGTGTCACCCAAGCTGGTCCAGCAGTCATCCCTGACCACATTACCATCGACACCAGCACTAATCCGGGATTCCCGAACGGTCGTCGTTTGCCGGATCCTGTCATCGACATGACCCTGTCCCTGATTCTGCTCGACCAAACCGCGCATGACCTCAACACCCTCTTGGGCACCAACCCTGAAGAGAACGATCTAGGTGTCGAGGGCGCGTTCCTAACCTCATTCCCTTACTTGCACCCACCGCACGAACCGTAGGCGGTAGATCCAAGAAGTCGAAAATGATAAGCCGGTGCTTGAGTATTCAAGCACCGGTTTTTGTATGAAACGAGCTTCTGTGTTTGCGATCGCAGCCTTGTGTTTCGCCTGCAACGACCAACCGCCAACCGAGACTCCTGATGTCCCGGTCCCGAAGGTGGAAAAGGCGAAGGTTGAGCTCCCGAAGGACATCAGCGACTCCGAAGCTGCTGCTCTAATCAAGACGCTCAAACAGGAAGCGGCCTTCTGGGAGAAAAAGGGCAATGAGGCCCCCAAAGACTGGCTCGCCTGGCAGCATGTGGCGGAGCGTCGAAAAAGCCTCGCCAGGCTGACCGGCTCGCTCGAAGAATACAAAAAGGCGGAAAAGGCTCTCGACATCGCATTTACCCGCGCGCCTGAAAATGTGGGACCTTTCGTGAGCCGGGCAGGATTGAACTTCTCGCTCCATCGATTCTCAGAAGTCGACGCCGATCTCGACGCTGCCGACCGTAAGATCATCAAGAACAATCGAGAAATCGCCCACCTCTTGGGTGTTCGTGGCGACCTCGCACTCCAGCGTGGCGACCTTGAAGGTGCTGCGCAGCTTTACGATGACTCCATCGAGAATGCGAAAACCCTCTCGACCTTCGCGCGCAAGGCCATCCTGAAGTCAAAGACGGGCCAACTCACACAAGCGGACGCGCTCCTTGAGGACGCGCTCAAAGCCGGTATATCCGCAGGAAAACTGGACATTGCGTGGGCTCACCTTCAGCTAGGTATCATCGACCTCGATAACGGCCGGACGGACGATGCACTCAAGCACTTTCAAGACGCAGACAGGGTCTTTTCGGGATGGTACCTCATCGAAGAGCACATCGCTGAATGCCACGCTATCAAAGGGGAACTCGATATCGCGGAGAAGATGTATCGCGATATTATCGCTCGCACCGAAAAGGGCGAATTCATGGATGCGTTAGCTGATGTGATGGCTGAAAAGGGTAACGAGGCTGAGTCAAAGAAGTGGCGCCAGATGGCTGCGCAAGCCTATGAGAAAGACATCACGCTCTACCCAAGCGCGGCCTATGGCCATGCGCTCGATCATTACCTCAGCGAAGACCCCGCGCGCGCTCTCGAGTTTGCGCGAAAGAACGTCGAACTCCGCGCTGGCCCCGAAGCCAAAAGTGCGCTCGTTCAGGCCCTCATTGCCAATCAGCAGTACGATGAGGCGCAAGCCACGGTAGAGGAGATTGAACAAACTCCTTGGTCCACCTACGACTTTCACATCTCAGCCTATTGTGTGGCAACAAAGCTGAACAAGGCCGACCGGGCGGCAGTCCACAAAGAGAAAGCAACAGCGCTTAACCCCAATAACTTCGAAGAGAACGCCAAATGTGAGTAGCCTTGGTGTTTCACAAGAGATTCACAGGAGTCTCACACACCTTTGACCACATGCTCCTTCGATGTTCATTCGACCACCGTAGTGTGGCTCTCGTAACGCACACTTACGGAGGTCATCATGCGTAACATCGAAACCATCAAGCAATCGCTCACCCAACTTCACAACGACGAGTCCGGAGCAACCGCGACGGAATACATCATCCTTCTGGTGCTCATCGCTTGCTTCTGCATCGCAGTCGTCAAAGCATTCGGGAGCACGGTTTCCTCGAAGTTCGAGGCCGCTCAGAAGAAGGTCGAGGAAGACGTTACGTTCGGCTCATAGCCTAAACGTCAGTATGCGACTCAATCGAGGGCTGCTTCGACCACAGGACGTGGTCAGGCAGCTCTTCTTTTTTGAGGCCCCACAGACGGTTTGTCAGGCAAACCGGGGCGCCTCCGCCTTTCCCGTACAGCTCATCCATCGGCAACCGAACCACCTCCAAATCGAGGTTTCGCAGCGCCTGTTCCGTAGACTTCGTGACGGTGTCGCTAGCCAGCACCTTGTCCCGCACCTGCACAGAGTTGGGGTCCGACTTCAATGAATCACGTTTCGTGATCTTGTGGATGTCCGCATTGGGACCCATGAACGCGGTCAAACGCTCAAGCTCGCCAGGAAGCAGCGCTTCTGGGCAGACCAGCACCATCTGGCGCCAACGCTCATCCTGCTCTCCAAGGCGCGGAGGCATGACCGGGCCGTGGTACACATTGAGGAACGTGTTGCCGTGGAACCACGGGTCAGCATGGAAATGAATCTGAATATGTTCGTCGCTCAGTAAATGCGCGACCTCGCCGTACGCCCGAGCCTCGGTCCGACGAAAACGGCCTGAGCCAAATGTATGGATGACGCGACCGTCGTGCGTGCGAATCGCGTCGCCCTGAGCCTCCCAGGTCACAGCGAGCCTATGAGTTTTGAATCCCAGACCTTCCATAAATCCACCAACCCAATCGGCCTCAGGCTGACGGTGTTCTCCTGCCATGGTTGGCAATACGAATCGCGCCGCACCGTCCTTGTCTCGCCAAAACTCGCCGGCCTCGGCGCAGTATGGCAGGCCCGTCAGGTTCTCGCGCGGGTTCGGCGGGATGACCAAGACCTCACCACCGGCTTCCACGATCGCGTTCGCCAATGCCGTCCACTCCTCGCGAGCGCGCACGGGATTCACCGGCGAGGCTCCAAGCGAGTTTGCATTGGTTTTGCCCCGTAGCGCCCAATCGCGGCGTGGAGGGGACATCAAGAACACTGGTTGGTCTGGCTGCATGGATTACTCGATGACGATGTCGTCTAAACCTTCTTCTGGCTCTGGGTACTTCATATCCAAGGAGCGCAGATGTTCCAACACGATCGTGCTGATCGCATAGTTACGAAACCACTTACGGTCCGCAGGAATGGCATACCATGGGGCGCAATCGGTCGATGTCTCTTTCATCGCAACTTCAAACGCCTCGCGATAGTCGTCCCAAAGTTCGCGTTCAGCGAGATCGCCTACGTTGAACTTCCAATGGCGTTCGGGGTCGTCCAATCGCGCCTGAAGTCGCTCTTTCTGCTCGTCCTTCGAGATGTTGAGGAAGAACTTAATGACGGTGGTTCCTTCGTCATAGAGCATCTCTTCAAAGTTACGGATATGCTTATAACGCTTGGACCAAACGCCCTTCGGCACCAAGTCATGCACCCGGACAACCAGCACGTCTTCGTAGTGGCTACGATTGAAGATGGTGATGTGACCATCCTGCGGCGTGTGATGGTGAATACGCCAAAGGTAGTCGTGCGCCAGCTCTTCTTCGGACGGCTTGCCAAATGGATGAACCGTGACTCCAGCCGGGTTTAACGCACCAAACGTCTTGCGAATCGCGCCGTCTTTCCCGCCGGTGTCCGTGGCCTGCAGCACCACAAGCACGCTGCGCTTGCTCTCGGCGTATAGCAGATACTGAAGATGCTTAAGCTCCTCCAGATTTTCGAGATGCTTCGCCTCTGCAACTTCCCGCTCAATCTTCTCGCCGTCAGGCCCGCGCCGGTCCCGCGGGTCAAGTTTGGAGAGATCAAAATCATCGGGGTCGACCCGAAGCCACTTTGGATACTCAGATGCCATCGTCATACCTGTTTTGGTGAAGGACTGAGGATTGATCCCCCTCGCCGATATTGCAACAGCAACACTTGCTGTGTACCTTGCGCGCGTCTTGGGATACCCAGCACAAAAGCGCGAAAGCGCGCCAGCGAAGCGACGCCAGCCCGAAGGGCGACACCAGCCCGAAGGGCGACACCAGCCCGAAGGGCGACACCAGCCCGAAGGGCGACACCAGCCCGAAGGGCGACACCAGCCCGAAGGGCGACACCAGCCCGAAGGGCGACACCCGACACCAGCCCGAAGGGCGACACCAGCCCGAAGGGCGACACCAGCCCGAAGGGCGACGCCAGCGAAGCGAAGAGTAGTAGATGAGTGATTTGAGCCCCAAAGTCCTGAATCGGGAAGTCGACCGCCGTCGAACCTTCGCGATTATCTCCCACCCGGATGCCGGTAAAACGACGCTGACGGAAAAGCTGCTCTTGTACGGTGGTGCGATTCACCTTGCAGGTAGCGTCAAGTCGCGTCGCGCGGCGAAGCACGCGATCTCGGACTGGATGGAGTTGGAGCAGCAACGCGGTATCTCGATTACGTCATCGGTGCTGCAATTCCCGTACAAAAACTATCAGGTCAACCTGCTGGACACGCCAGGCCACGCCGACTTCTCGGAAGACACCTATCGTACGCTCGCAGCTGCTGACAGCGCGGTGATGCTCATCGACGTCGCAAAAGGCGTCGAGCCTCAGACCGAGAAACTGTTCAAAGTCTGCCGGATGCGAAAGCTCCCAATCTTCACGTTTGTCAACAAGATGGACCGTGAAGGACGTAATCCACTAGAGCTGCTCGAAGAGGTGGAAAACCTCCTCAAAATCAAGTCGTACCCCGTCAACTGGCCCATCGGTATGGGCAAGACGTTCCGCGGCGTTTACGACCGAACGAAAGGCAAAGTGCTTCTGTTCGACTCGGAAGGAACACATGGTGAAGCGCGAGTTAAGGTCGAGGAAATCGACCTCGATTCGCAGCGACTTCGCGACCTGCTTGGACCAAACCGCTACGCAGAAGTCGTCGAAGAAATCGAACTTCTGGAGATCGCGGGAGACGAGTTCAGCCTCGAACAAGTTCGAGCTGGCGAATTGACCCCCGTGTTCTTTGGTTCAGCAATGACCAACTTCGGTGTCGAGCCGTTCCTGGAACACTTTGTGGAATTGGCACCGTCACCCGCAGAGCTGTCGGACCTTCAGGTCGACCCAAAGTCATTGGACTTTTCAGGCTTCGTCTTCAAGATTCAAGCGAACATGAATCCAGCACACCGCGACCGTCTCGCTTTTGTGCGCATCATGTCGGGCCGATTCGAAAAGGACATGCAGGCCAAGCTCGTCCGCGAGAAACGCAATATCAAACTGGCTTATCCTCAATCGATGATGGCCAACGATCGCGACACGGTCATGCAAGCCTACGCGGGCGATATCATCGGTCTGTATGACCCTGGGACGTTTCGCATTGGTGACACGATCTGCACTGGCGGCGACGTAGCTTTCACCGGCATTCCGCGCTTCTCTCCGGAGCACTTTGCTGTCGTGGAAATCAAAGACGCGTTGAAGCGAAAACAGCTGACCAAGGGGCTGGACCAGCTCAGCGAAGAAGGCGCGATCCAGGTGTTCCGAAACCCATTCTTGGGCGACATGGACGCCGTCGTTGGCGCCGTTGGTATGCTGCAGTTTGAGGTGCTCAAGTTCCGATTGGAGAACGAGTACAACGTCAAGATTCAGCTACGAAACCTCCCGTTCCAGCACGCACGCTGGGTGGAGGGCGAGTTCGACCAAGCGAAGTTCGACCGTCAGGATTACACGAAGGTCCTCATCGACAGGGACGGCCTGCCGATGTTGTTGTTCCGTAACGATTGGGCGCTCAGTTACTGTCGCACCAATTACCCCGATCTGGAGTTTCTCCCGAACCCACCCGGCACGCCTGGTCTGGAAGAGCTCCACGGGAAGTTTGAGTTTTGATGGCACGCACGTTGGTCTTTCGCGTTCCTCTGGAGGAACCACAGCCCACCCTGCTTGAGCTCCTAAAGCGAAGCTGGCCCGAGGGTACGACCGCGCAGATTCAAACTCTGTTTGATTCTGGGCGAGTTCGTGTAGACGACCGCGTCTCCAAGAACCCCGATAAACAACCCGAACCCGAAGAAGTCTGCGAGATCGACGTACCTGCTGGCGAGCAGACCTTCGGCTTTCCCGAAGTCGAGGAATTGGCCCGTGGTGAAGGATGGATTGTCATCGAGAAACCACGCGGACTTCCGGCCGAATTGAACCGCGATGACCCGGTCAACCCGGTGTTGTTCATGGCCGACGCCGTTGGGGCAGACCGCGAGACGTTTACACCCGTCTGGACAATGGACGCGACCATGGGAGGTCCCTGGTTGTGCGCGACGGACGCCCCCACTGCCATCGAGCTTCGAAAGCAGTGTTCGTCCGGCGAAATCGTGATGACTTGGACCGCGATCTGCGTCGCGCCTGCAGTCGCGGCCGGGATGTGGACACATGACGATGTCCGCATCCAATACGCAACCACGCGTATGCAAGACGGACTGGCTGAACTTCAGCTGACCCCTCAGTTTGACGGCAAATCCGTCGACCCTGTGCCCTTCCTGCTGGACGCGCTGGAGCACCAAGGCTGCCCCATCGTCGGGGCACGCTCACACGGAGGTCACCTGACCGAAGGCGGAATGCGACTGCGATTGATGGCTCTGGTCAACTCGGACCAATCGATGGCGCATAGCTGGAACCCACGTGGCGATTGGTGGCCAAAGCACCCGGTGATTGAGGTTCGAGAGGTCGAACTAGAACTGCCGGCCTCTGACGAAGGCTCATGGCCGACGCTTCAGGTCTCCCATACGACGTTGGATGTCATTGCACAAAAAGGACATCCATGGGTGATTGCGGACAAAGACACCGGTGACCGCCGCGGCATCAAGCCAGGTCGACTGGTGCAGCTTCGCACCAAGAACGGCCGAACCGGGCCCTTTGCCATCATCGAAGGCGACGGCGAGCTTGCTGCGCGCGTCTGGGGCGAAGATGAGGAATCCATCACCGACTTCCACGAGGAAGTCTTGCTGCGACTGGACGAGGCGATCGCAAGGCGCTCAAGTCTGTTTGCAGACCTTACGCATAGTGATGCTATCCGTTTGGTCCACGCCGAAAACGATGCCCTGCCCGGATTCTATTTGGACCGCCTGGGTCCCATCTTCCGAGCGACGGTCGCCGGCGGCGCATCCTACGCATTCCGCAAATACATCTACGACAGCCTGGCGGACTCCGACCCACACATGACCATCCTCGAGACGGTCCACACCGAGGACATCCGGTCGAACAAGAACAAACTGCCCCAAGCCCGCATGGTTCGTGGCTCGGCAAGCTATGTTCATCCTGGCAAGCGCATGGTCATTCGGGAACACGGTCTAAAGTATTGGATCGACCCATGGGAAGGCATCGACGTTGGATTCTTCCACGACCAACGCGACAATCGCGCCGAGCTGCTTGAATGCGTACAGCCAGGCGAACACTGGTTGAACCTCTTCTGCCACACCGGCGCATTCAGCGTGGCCCTGCGTTCCGTGGGCGCGACGGTCGTCTCGAACGACCTGTCGAAGCGCTACCTTGAGTGGCTTGATGACAATTTGGACCTCAACGGCTTTGAAGACGGAAACGAAAACGTCGCCGAAGATGCCCGCGCGTACTTGGATCGCACCGATGCCATGTTTGACGGCATTATCGTCGACCCCCCAACTGCTGCCCGCAGCGATGAAGGCTTCTGGTCCATTCGCAAACACTACGAAGACCATCTGGTCCAGTGTTTTGAGCACCTGAACCCCGGCGGTCGCATGCTGGTCTGCCGCAACGATCGCAAGAAGACCAAGTCCCTCAAGTCGCTGGTGGAAGCCGCCGCCGAATGCGCAGGCCGAAAGATCGCGTCCACGACAAACGCCCCGCCATCACTGGATTTTCCTGTTTCGGCGTCCTTCCCCGAAGGCACGAAATTCGAAGCCCTCTGGGTCAGCACCAAGCAATAGTCAAAGATGGTTAGGGCACCGGATCTGGGTCGTTTGTGGGCTCCCGCCAGTCGGCGCAGGCTTCCTCCAAATCTTTACGATTGAAGTAAGAGCTCTCCTGCACATGCTGAGCAAACACTGGGTCCCAGGTCCTAGTTCTGCCAGAAATTGAACACTCATCGGGCTGTGAACTCCGGATATCCGCGACATCCTTTCGAAGTTGTTCAACATCTCCTGTAAACAAAATCGCCTGGTTGCCCGCCGCAACCAATGTGCCGGTTGGTTCCACTTCAAACCCGTATCCTGTCACGATGTACTTCCCACGAGCTTCGTAGAGTTTGATCAGACGGAAGTCTCCGGATTTCCCTAAACCATATTTGGAGTAGGCAGTGAGCCGCGTCGGGATCTTTTTCCCGCCAATCCAAGCAGAAACCTCGAGCTCCAAAACGTAATAGACTGCTGCGTTGAATTCCCATTCCGGTTTGCAGACCTCCTGAGGTGGGTCCGCCTTGATGATGTCGACAGAAGCAAGCCTCACAACCGCAAGCGCGCCGGCCACCGGTGCGATTGAACAGGCGTCATGTTTCTCGTCTGGGCCGTCATTTCCACCACCAACATCACCAACCACCTTGAAAAACTCAATTTCTTCAACCGGCGACTGCTCCGGGTCCGACGAGGTACAGCCAGAGAGCGTCAGTAGTGCAAGAGTTAGGATTAAGGATTTCATGCGTTTCCTAGTGCAACGTCCAAACCAACGCGGACTCCCTGCCGGGTTCCGCAGTGTAGGTTGGGCCTGTAATCATGTGCCATTCGGTATCGTATTTCCAATTGGCATTCGAGAAGATGACCAGGATCGGACACGAAACGAAAAACGCCGCAGAAAGCGGCGTTTTGGGTTGGCGAACAGCGCCATCTACCTGCGTAAGCGTTTAGCGGCGCGTGCAGGTGAAGTGACGCTCAGGCGTGCGACGGAACGACGTCGTGTTGATGTCCGTGCAGTTGCTGTTCAACGCGCTCTTGAGCTCATTCACCCGGTCCCAGCTAAGTGCCATCGAATCATAGACGATTGGGATGCGGCTGCTGGTTCCGTTCTCAACTTCGTCCATGGTTTGAGCGAACAGCTCCTCGTCGTCACCGGTGACCCACATCGTCTCGAAGTTCTCGATGTAGGAGTCAACCAAGTCTGGGTGACCTTCGTCAGTGAAGATGGTCATGTTTTCCATCGTGTTGTGCTCAGCGTTGTCGCTCAAGTTGTAGCTACCCGTCATAACCTTGCGGCCGTCGAAGATGAGGTATTTGTGGTGCATCTGAGGAGCGTAGCTGTAGTGCCATCGGTACGCGTAGTGCTTGAACTTCAGGTCAATTCCAGCTTCGTGAAGTGGGAAGCTGAAGTAGAAGCCCTTGTCCATGCAATCGCCAATCTTGGCTTCGCTGGTGCCTGCTTTGCCCAGGCAAACTTCCAGATCGTCTTCCTGGCGGTTGTGCGTCGATTCCGAGATGTACTCTTGTCCGTCCAGGTAGACTCGGATGTCCATGTCTGGGTTTTCAGCGTGCTTCTTCAGGAGCGCTTCCGAAACTGGACGAGAACGAAGGTGACCCGAAGCGATCCAGATGCTCTCTTCCGACTCTTCAATCATTTGGACGATGCGGTCAGCAACCGTGTCCATACCGCGGATAGCCGAGAAGGTGTTGCCAAATCGCGACGAGACCCACATGCGGAAGTTATCCGAAGTGAAGACAGCATCAACCGAAGGGTCATCAACAATCATGCTCTGGTCAATCGTATCCGACTCGAAGAACTCAAGGTTGCTGTTCCACGAGAAGTCACGGCTGTGACCCCAAAGGCGGTTGAATTCTGCCTGGTAGCGCATGTTCAGCTCGGTATTACCGAAGAAGAACAGCGTGTTCTCGTCGTATCGAGTTCCAGCGCTGTTTGACCAGTTGCCGCTACCCGAAGCCAAAACACCTTTGTCCGTGCTGCTTCCCGACGCATCCAAGCTTCGTGGTCCATCAATCAGCACATATTTGTGGTGCATGATTTTGTTCACGTAGCGTACGTCGACGCCGATGTCTTCAAGTCTGGATGACTTCGTTCCGGCTGGGTTGCTTTTGTCAGAGTTTGCGCTCTCGAAGATCATTCGGACCGAAACACCTCGTTTGACTGCGTCTTCGAGTGCATCACCGATTTTGCCATCGCTGTAGCTGTACATCGCGATGTCGATGCTCTCTTCCGCACCTTCAATCAGCCCGGTGACGCGAGCGAGATGGCTCTGGTCGTATGGCTGTGGGGAGAAGATGACTTCTGCTTGCGACACAGGGACAACACAAAGCTCAGCAACCATCGTTGCGAGCTGGTTCATCGCGACTTTGCCAACATAGCTGACGTCATCAACGTCTTTCAGGTTCGCGAATGCGAAGTCGTCTGCCGTACCTGCAGCGCCATCATCACCGTTTCGAGCCTTGATGAGATTCTTGGCTGCCCGAGTGTGAACACCTGCATCTTTCAAAGTCTCGATGCCGGTGGTTTCGCTATTCAAGACGTTCAATAGAGCGTCGCGCTCGCAATCGCCAAACAGGCTATCGGCCTTTCCGTCTGCGAATGCGACTTCGTTTTCACCATCAGGCGACTCAATACCACCATCGTCACTTCCGCATGCGGCGAGCATCGAGAGTGCGATTGTTGCTGGGAGCATCCATTTGGCTTTCATTTTCTTTCCTTCGGGCAGGGGAATCGTGTGTGTTTTCAAATTCGTTCCCTATCTTTGCACGGCGCGTGCCAAGTTTTAGCGACCTCGATCACCGCATTGTACCGTGGGGATTTGCGTCGGATCTGGCAGATCATACTGCCCATGGCTGATCCACTTGCCACCTGAGGTGGCAGATCTTTTTTCATCTTTTTTCGCAACGATCTCGATCTGCGTACGAGAACGATATTGAAACACGAAAAAGGAGCAGACCATGACGACGCCAATCACGAACAACACTAACCCAACCATCAACAACGAGCCCGAAACTGTCCCACCAATGGCGGTAGAACCTGAGGCTGCGGCTGATGCCGAGGTTGATACTTACGTATCTGGTGAAGCTGATTTATTTGAGCTGCCGCCAGTATACTCCGATATCAACGGAGATGTGGATGAAAATCCTGCGACGATTTCGACTTCTGGTGGATCCACCATTCAGGAGCTTGCCAACCCAGAACCGGAGGGCGACTCGCTCCCGGTCTCGGTGCACCAGTTCATCAACAACCCACGACTCGACGCCGAAGACTATGTCGACGAAATGCACAGCGTCGACGGTACCCAGGTCGCACTTCAAGACCTCGACTCCAACGAACTCAAGACCCTCGTAGACAACCAGGGTCAGTTCGAAACCGACGCTTACAACGCATTCAAAGCACGCCCCGACTTCACCGACGACCAAGCCGCCGATGCTGCGAAGCTACTCCGAGAGCGCATGGTCGACACCTATCCTCATCGCCTCGAAGACGATTCCTACAAGATCGTGCAGAAGGCCGCCGATCACCGACACGCTCAAATTGCGGAGACCGCCGGTCAGACCGACCTCCGAGACGACATCTACAATATTGCCGTCAAGAACCGTGGCCACCGACTCGAAGGGGCATTGGTGGAGGCTGGAGTCGATCACGACACCGCGCCTGAACTTGCGAAGGAGCTCAATGGACTCAATCTGAAGGAACTCCGCGAACTTCGTGACGGCGAGTCCGGTGACAAGAAGTTCTTCATCGCTGGAGAAGGCAAATACGAAAGTATCGAAAACAGCTTCCGCGGTGGTCTTACCGAATCTCAGCGCCGATTGGATTCGCTAAAGACGGACGCCAGCACCAGCCAGATGCGCGGCCGACTGGGACAAGATCCACTGTACAGCGGTGCTAACGGAGAAGCTCGCGCTGGTCACGACAGCGTCGCTGCTCAAGCTGCGGTGAAGGCCCACGACGTTGAGGCAAAGCAATACCAAGCCGCCGAAAACTACCTGCAGGACGTTGCGATGAGCAAATCAGGCGGAAACTGGTTTTCGAAGACCCTGGGTAAGGCTGTCGACGTTGTAGCCGCAGAGGATGAGCACAATATGGCGCAGACCTCATTCTCGCTGGGCCTGACAGATGCCAATTACTTCGACAAGACGGCGAAGGCTGAGGAAAAGGCCGACCAAGCATGGGCCGACCACTTCAATCCTGTCGAGAACGCAAAATCGTATGTGAAGTCCAAGGTTGAAGGACGCATCAAAGAAGCCGCGCTGAACCGCATCATGGGCCGATAAGCAACCAGAAACAAACCAAGAACCAAAGACCAAGAACCAAAGACCAAGAACCAAGAACCAAAGACCAAGAACCAAGAACCATTAGAAACAAATTCGCGCTCGTGATATCTCGTCCGGCGCAATGAAGATGGATTGGTTAAAAAACAAAGACGGCATTGAGCTGTGGAAGCTACCTGAGGTCCAACGTGCGGCCCTGGTGGCTTTTGTACCTCTGGTCTACTTCGCCTTTGTGATTCGTGTCCGGTTCACCTACGGCGACGGACCCGAGCTTCTCCTGGCGGCCACGCGATTTGGCATCTCCCATCCTAGTGGTTACCCGCTCTACACCCTGCTCGCCTCGATTCCTGCGCACATTCCGTGGCCATCGCCGTATTGGAACGTAGCGTTCACGCTCTCAGCGGTCCCGACCGCGATTGCGATTGCGGGCATCTACCTGCTGCTCCGTCGGCTCGATGTGGACCCATATATCGCCGCGATCGCGGGCTGGATGTGGGGTCTAAACAACGAAGTGGCCTACCTCGCTACGCGAGTCGAGGTATACGCGTTGCACTGTATGTTTGTGGTGCTCGCGCTGTATGCATTGGTGCGCTATTCGAAGGGTGACGGCACCAATTGGGCATATGCGGCAGTGGCCGGTGTCTGCTTGGGCCTGACGAACCACCTCACTTCGGCGTTCTTGATCGTTCCAATCACGCTGGGAATCATCATCGTTGACCGAAAGTGGTTCTTCCAGCCGAAGGTTATCCTTCGCATGTGCGCTATCGCGGCAGCAGGCGCATCGGTCTACATCTACTTCCCAATCGCTTCGATGTTGAATGACGGCGACACGGTTACCTGGAACGATCCACAGACGTTGGAGCGGTTTTGGTTCCATGTCACAGGGCAAGAGTATTCGATCTTTCGGAATACAGCGAAGTTCGACAAGTCGCTGGCCAAGTTCGCAACGTCGGTCGACAAGACGTTCTTCCCTGGCGCTCAGGTCGTCGTGTTCTTCGGGCTGTGGGAGGCGTGGATTCGCAACCGAATCGGCGCCTTCGCGTTCGTCGTGTTCTCGGCGTCGCTCATCGTTTATGTGAGCACATATACGATCAACGATATCTCCACCTACTTCACCGGGATCTACCTGATCACGGCGATTCTGATTGGATTGGCGGTGGATTGGTTCCTAAATGCGCGCCTCCCAGAAGATTCGAAATGGTCGGCGAACATCCGCTGGGCGGCATACGTCGGTGGCGCAGCATTTGTAGCGAATCTGGGAGTTATCGCGTGGGGCAATCACTTCCGCGAAGCGACTGCACAAGACATGGCCGAGCAGGTGTATTCGGAGCTCAAACAACCCGCCATCATCTTCTCGTCAGTGGACAGCCACTCGTTTCCGCTCTGGTACGAACGTTACGCAAATCACCCCGACGACAAGGTCATTCCTATCGATCAGGTCATGTTCCGGCTCGCCAATAAAGAGTGGTACCGGGATTTTCATCGCGATAACTTCGACTGGGTGAAGTGGCCAAACAAAGACGAATTCAAACCCAATGGCTGGGAACAGTGGTTGGTCGAGAACAACCCTGACGTGAATTTCTACGCCATGGTTATGAACCCCTGGTCGTCATCGAAGAGCTACACCGTCAACAAGGGTTGGCACGCTGAAATCGTGCGGGGCCCACGACAACCAGAAGCGACCACAAAAGTCCGACAGATGTACGTGACTCGCATCAAGCGCTACCGGAAGAGTGTCTACACCTACGATGCGCTTCGTGAGTTCAAGTCCGGTATCGATAAAATCGCGTGTGTTACGGAGTGGGCGGCACACCCAGACGTGAGCGGGGATTGGAAGTTCTATGGCCCCAACGGCAAGGTCGTCTCGTTCCCACCACATCCAATCCCAAGTAACTCAAACATGAGCTGGGAGAATCTGGAAGTGAAAGACCAGGTGCCTGGCAAATGGCGCTGTGAAGTCTCAGGCGTGGCCGGTGAGCCGCCGCTCAGCCTCGAATTCGTGCTCAAATAGTTAGAAACGGTACTCGAACCCAGATTCGACCGTCAGTGGGAAGTTCAATTGCCGGTCGGACAACGGGAAGATGTAGAACGTCGCACTTCCCGACAAGGTCAGCCGTAGCGATGTCAGAAGCTGGAGCGTCACCTTGGGACGCGCCGTCAGTCCCGCAAGCGCCGAGAATTCATACGTGTCTGATTCGCCTGCATCGTCGCAATCAACGATATTCTGCGGGCTATTACACACCACAACATCGCTCAAGGTCGCAAACTCAGCCAATGTACCCAACTCTGTGCGCACCGGTCCAAACGAGTACCCAAGCGATACTCCCGCGAACCCTCGCAGTGTTGTGAAATCGTCAACCAGATACCCGTCCTGGTCCCGAAGCGACGTCAACACTTGAGCCATGCCCAACACAGCAAACTCGCGCGTGATGAGGTACGAGGCACCAACGGAAGCGCCGTAGTTTCCAAACACAACCACTTCATCTGCGGGGAAACCAAGGAACGACGCGTATGCGAAATTCAGCTCCATCGACCATGGACTCTCGCCCCGAGAGCGTTCGACCGGACCCTGCGTCTCGACAACGGGTGTCATGATGCAGGTCACAAAGCGACTAACGACTTGATTTGCTGCCTCTTGGATGTCCTCAGGACTCTTCGAGGCAGCGGAAACGCGCTCGAGCGGGAGATATGTCCCTGTCTTTCGTTCGAAGACCTGCAGCACCACGTCAAACCCTGCTCCGTCAGGCAGGACTGAGAGATACAGCACGTAGTCTGCACCTGCTGCCGCTGCTGTCGCGCGAGCCTCCTGCACGTCAGGGCCGTTCCCGGAAAGGTCGCGTTCCAAAGAGCGTCGTGAGCTTTCAAAAAAGTCCACAACATGGGCAGGAAAAAGTCCCTGCTTGAATCCACGAGACGGGTCCGAGCGAAGCATGCGCTTCATCAGCTCCAATGAACGTGCTGGATTCGGTCTGGACGGATCGTCCAAATACGACAGAGCCAAATACTGCAGGGCGTTTGCGTATGCTTTCCGGTCAATGACCACAAAGTTGATGGTCTCAAAGGTAGAAACGGCCTGCTCAAGCGACTCAATCGCATCGGCAGTCTTCAGATTCTTGTACTCTGTAAGACCAATCTGAACCCACTTTTCACCGATGCGCCGTGATTGTTCAAAGTTCGGAGCACGCGTTACCCGGCGCCGAAACTGACTCTCTTCAACTGGAGAAACAACCTCGCGCCAGCCATTCAGATAGGTGTTCGCGCCGTCCAGGGCTGCACCACGAATCGCATCCACGGATTCGCTCTCAGCCACGTAAACCATCGGCGATACCACGACTTTGGGCGACTCCTGCGCGATCGAGATCGTCGGCAAAGCCAACAAACTCATCCCCACAATCAACCACAGAATCGTACGCATCACTGGAGGGTACCCCTGCCATCGTTTCGTGACTAGGAAATCAACGTCCCGAGAAGTAGGCGTCTTCGACGTCCTCTTGCAGTGGTCCCGCAACCGACGTGCCGAACCCCTCGGCGTTACCCGACATCTCGAACTCGATGCCATCTTCCGCAGTAAATTCGGGGGTGAACACACCTTGAATAACCACCGTATCCATGGAGGCATTTGTGACCTGCCACTCAAAATACGAACCGAACTCGTCTTGGATTTCCACGCGCTCAAGCCAGTTCATGCCAGGAGGCAATACTCGGCCTTCCTTGAAGGGGGTCAGGTCCATCGAGACGGCCGGGGTGGTGAAGGGAATCGGGGTGGATCGGGTGAGCGAGCCTTGCAAAGCAGTCAGCAACTCCGTCAACTCCTGAACATAAAGGTCGTCTGCCGAGCTAAACTCAAGCTCGCCGGCATAATGACTTTCGTAGTCACGCAGCAAGGTCAGGAACGCCGTCAATCCACGGTCGGCAGAGACAAATGCGGTTTCGATATGTGCGGTGTTTCGGACAGTGCGGAACAAACGCTCATCCAGATACCGCAACGCATAGTCGTCGCTATCCCAGCCCTCAACATAATCAGGATCATTGGGCTGGATGTCTGCAAACTGGTCTCCCAGAAGATCTTCGATCGAGAAGTCCCATTCATACGCAGCGAGGAAGTAGATTCCGCCATGGAGCGCATGCAATGCCGTCTTCAGAGCCAGAAGTTCCGTCTTGCCGATGACCAAGCTCAGATCGGTGTCATGGAACACCTCGCCAGGCACAAATATCGTCGTGAAATTAGGGTCTGCGATCGCGACATCGAGGTTCTGCTGAATTGGATCCAGTGCATCGGCAACGAGGACCAGCACGTCCATCATGTCACTGACAGAGGAGTCCAGACCCTGGACGAAGTCCCCGACCGTATCAAGTTGGCGCGAGGACCACGGCAGGTCCGACACCAAAAGGGTCTTGATGCCAGGGAAGCCGTCTCCGTCATCAAACGGAACGCCGCGACTCATCAGATAGAGCAGACCACCTTCGGAGTAGATGACGTCCTTGTTGGCGTCCAAACCTGTTGTCGCCCCGAGGTGCTCCCGAAGCAGCGCCGAAACAGCTGGGTCATAAGGTAGCAAGAGAATATCGGTGAGTGCCGCTCCCGCTGCAGACGATCCATGGCCGGAGTTCGCAGTTAGGCCCTGCTTGAACTTCTGATTTGCCGCCAGTATCTGGTTCTCGAACAGGAGGTTTTGAGCCTCTTGAACATAAGAGTCGACCGGGGTGTTACCTTGATTGTTGACCCCTGCTGCGTCTAACGAAGCGTCTTGTGCAGCGCAGCCGAAAAAGAGAGCAAGTGACGCAACGACACCGCAGATCAAGCCAAGCGCCCGATTACCCCACTGTGTTTGCACTTCGTACTTCATATCTCTTCTCACTGTGCGACCCATCGTCGCGCTCTCAATGTAGAGCAATATCCTTGCCGACCCAGAGAAGTTTCAAATAAACCACTTAAACCCCCGTAACCAAAACCCTTTTCGCCACATCGTGGCGTAAACTTGTGATCAGCTGCTTGGAGTAAGTCAGCACCGTGCTGGGGCAAATCTGGAGTATTCATGCACCAATTCATGGTTGGTTCCCCGGGAAGAGACGCGGAAGCTCAATCCGAGACGCCTCCAAATGAGCATCGGTCACCGGCACGTTGGGTCTGGGCACGGCGAGCGTTTCGGGCAAGCGGATCTCGATGATCTCATCGCCATCCGCAACGACATCGACGATGTAGTAGTGCTGCTCGGGGTATTCGTATGCCTCAAGATTGGTAATCCGCTGTTGTGTCGCGCGATCGAGCTCAAACAGACTTCCCTCAACGAAGAACAACGCCTTCCCAAATGATGGCTCGTCGAGCTCCTCGTATTGAGGACCATCCGGTCGCCCAGGCCGCACTCCCACAGCCACGATCGGTTCGTCGCTGACGGACCAGTTAAATCGGCCTTCCTCGTCTTCATCGTCTGCCACAACCAGATGTGCGAGCGAGAATCGAGTGTCTCCGCTGATCGACATGAATTTGTCCTCTGGCGGTGGCACCTGGATGCTCACGCTGCCCGAGAGGCCGCTCCCTTCTTGATTCACCGCACCGCTCGGCAGGCGCCACCAAGTCGACGGCCCCTGAGTTGGCAGGTAAACAACCCCCCCTTCGCTCTCGAATCGTTCCAAACCGAGCCACAGCAAGACGAACACCGGATTCCTGATCGGGTATTGAATTGAGTCCGGCAGCTGACCTTTGACTTCGGCCGTCAGCAGGTAGTCGTTCACCGACTCACAGACAGGTCGGGGGTCATCGTCAACAAGCTCAAGCCGCAGCTCATCCAAACTGCCGTCTGTGTTAAAGAGCGAGCTGCCTGGCTCCAAAATCTCTGCGTCCATCGACTCGTCGTTGATGACTCGACCACGCAAGAGCCCAGGCTCCGGAGAGAGTTGCTGAAGCGGTAGGCTGAAGGTCTGAGCATCACGTCCAAATCGGTCGGCTTTCGTCCAGGTACAGCTCGTCTGTTCGACATAAGGGGTGTTGATCGTGTTTCGAAGGCCCTTAGCGTATTCACGCACGACGGCGTGCGCGAAGTCCCCAAATCGGAAGAAATCGATCTCGACCAGATTGCACTGTCGGCTCTCGAAGCAGGCCGTGCGCTCGTCAGTTGGGACTTCTTGGTATTTGCCGGTGAATTCGTCCTCAAACGTCGGGCATCCCGTCGCCAAGAGTGCGGTTCCTACCAAAATGATGTGCTTGAGGTGCTTCAAACAAAAAATCCTCAACAATCCAAGGGGGATTGTAAGGATCCATGGGGTTGTGCGCAATCTATCGCGCTACCTGACAGTAATAGCCAGAATTAGGATGCCGCCTTTGTAATTGAGGCCGGCCTGGAAAAATGTCGAGCCTGGTGATGCCCTGAGCGTGGTGTTCAGTTTCCCGGCAATTCCGAGTCCAAGCTTGATGAACTTGCCCGCATACCCATGAAAGGTCACGGTCATGCTGCTGCCGTTGGGCAGACTCGCCGATTTCTTTTCTTTCTTGGCTACGCTGAACTTGCTGACGCTGACTTGCGAGAAGTTCGTGTAACCGCCAAACGCCTTGCTCAACTTGCCTTTTAGGTCTTTGAGTTTGGGATCAAAGCTCTTGCCGTCGTTGCTCGCATGGATCGAGCGAATCTGAACTGTGATGGATTCTGCGCTCGCTTCGGACACATCAAAGCCTCCGAAGAAAGTCAGCGCCATCGCCAGCGCCATCACTATGTTCAATACCGTTCGCATCGTGAGTTACCTCTGCTCCATCCTAGTCGGTTAGATGGAGTTTCCAAAATCCGGTTCAACGTCAGCTGGTGCTTCTTCGGCCGCAGCGTCTGCTGGCTCCGATTCTGCGCCCTCTTCCAACGATCCATCACCGTCTAGATTCTCTTCTCCTGTATCGAGGATCCAGATGACGGTCGGCTCCTCTGCGGGAGGTTCCGCGCCGTCTTGCTGAATCGCGCTGGCTTGTTGCACAGGACTGTTAATCATCACCGACGAACCAGGTGCGTACTCAACGCTGTCCACGATGACGACAGTCTTCTCGATGACCTTCGGCTCGAAGATCTGATCGTTGAACAAGCCAATGATAATGCCGCCGATGAACAGGGCCGCGACGGCTCCGTAGATCGACTGCTGGTATCGTTGAAGAATCGGTTGCTTCTTGGTTTCGTTCTCGCGCTTGGCCTTGCCGAAAGCGACGATATTGTCGCCTTGAGCTTCCAAGTCCTCGTCCATTGCATCTTCAACGGCCGCCCAGATTGACGAGAAATCCACGCCTTCTTGAGCTGTCTCAATCCCGCACGTCGTCGCGAGTTTGACCTCGCGCAACGCGTCTAACGTGCTGACAACTTCAGGCACGTTGGCATCCACCCAACCATTGACCTGCGCGACCTCCTCATCGGTGACCTCGCCGTCGTGGAAGCGGTAAAGCAACACACGGTGTTCGTCGGAATCGAATGAGGTGGTTGCCTCGTCGATCTTCTCGCTCACCGCGTCCCAGAAACCGCCAAAGTCGACTTCCGGCATGGCTTCTGCGGATCCAAGGATGCCGCCTCGAAGATTGTCCAGCGTCGTCAGGTAATCCGCGACATCGTCTCGACTATCGATAAGAGAAGCGACGAATTCAGATTCGAGATCGTCCGTTTCCCCATCAAAGAAGCGCTCAAGTAGAGGCGCAAGCTCGTCGAGTGACGCAGTGGTCAAATCGCTATCGATTGCCGTGGCGGCGACCGAGGATGCCTCGGGCGCGTTCGCAGTTGACCACGCTTGCTCTTCTGCCGCTCGCGTTGCCGTTCCAATCTCTTCAAGAGACTCAACGAACTCGCGGGCCGTCGCAGAAGACGCAATAAGCTTTTCGGCCTTTTTGGCCTCGAATTCGCTTAGCTCGCCATCGTAATGGCGCTCTAGCAATTCTTTTTGCTGTAGCGTCAGTGCTGTCATGGTGTCTTCCGGTGGTTGTGTGGTTGACCGTTCAATGGAGAGACGGTGCCTCACTAACCTTTATTCAACCTCGATCAGCATTTTTCGATCAATTTAGACAACTTAGACCTTCAACTCGCCATCTAAGTACTCTTCGATGGCTTCCTGGAAGTACTTGCGGGCATGGAACAATCGGCTCATTACCGTGCCCTTCGAGATGTTCAGGACATCTGCGATCTCTTCATACGAAAGGCCTTCGACCTCGCGCAGGATAAGAATCGTTCGGTGTTTCTCGCTGAGTGATTCGAGCGCTTCGAGCATTTTCTCGCGAAGCTCTTTTCGCCCGTAAACCTTGTCGGGATTCAGCCCCAACTTTGACGGCATGATGTGCTCGCCGGCGATGCCGTCATCGCCATCGCGCGAGATCCTGTCGTCATATTCAACGGATTTGTGTTTGGAGTTCTTCCGGATGTAGTCGATGCACATATTCACCGTAATCCGGTACAGCCAGGTGTAGAAACTCGACTGTTTATTGAACTTCTCAATGTATCGATAAACCTTCACGAAGACCTCTTGGCTAACATCCAAGCTGTCTTCCGGGTTCTTCAGCATCCCGTAGCAGATCGAATAGACTTTACGCTGGTATTTCTCAACCAGCTCGCGAAAAGCCTCTCGATCTCCTTCCTGAGCCGCCTCGACAAGTTCGAGATCGTCCCTTTCCACGATACGCTCCATGCAACGATCGAGCGCAAGCTAACACAGGAATCCGACAATTGGCTATTTCGAGTTCGCAATTCGAAGACATTCGCGCAAAACGTGTGCAAAACGGCCCGAGAATTCGCACTAAAGACAACTTAATATCTCGCGTGGATTACCTGCGCTTAATGGTATACATTCCGCGCAGGAAACTGGGCCCATTTTTCTGACCGTCCTATTCACAGTGCTGCAGAAACAAAGGGCCTCCCGCCTCCCGGCGGTCGTTGTAGAGAGATTCAAACCCGTGCTGTTTCGGGCACATGGATTTTGAGAACCGTATGACAGTTCATCGGATTAAGAAGGGACTCGACCTCCCCATCACTGGTGCTCCTAAGCAGGAGATATCGGATGGGGCGAAGGTGACTTCGGTCGCCATCGTCGCGGACGACTACCCCTTCATGAAACCAAAGATGGCGGTAGAAGTTGGAGATGAGGTCATTACTGGCCAGCTCCTCTTCGAAGACCGCAAAACGGACGGCGTCCGTTTTACTTCGCCCGGCACCGGAACGGTGACCGCTATTAATCGTGGTGAGCGACGTGCACTTCAGTCCGTCGTTATCGAGCTTGCCGAAGACGAGAAACAAGAGGAGTTCGATACTTCCAAGCAAGATGGCGACGCGCTTCGCGAGCTGCTTGCTGAGTCGGGATTGTGGACCGCGCTGCGCGCGCGCCCCTTCAATAAGGTCCCGTCTCCGTCGGAAGAGTGCTCGTCCATTTTCGTCACAGCCATCGACACCAACCCTCTGGCCGCTTCGGTCGAGACGGTGCTCGAAGGTCGCGAGGAAGACTGGCAAGCCGGTATCGATGCACTGGGAAAGCTGACGGAAGGGACCATCTGGGTCTGTGTCCGAGCGGGTTCCAGCGTCTCGGCGGAAGGAAAGCAGGTTAAAGTCGAGTCATTCGACGGCCCACATCCTTCGGGCTTGGTCGGGACCCACATCCATTATTTGGATCCGGTCGGACCGAAAAAGACGGTATGGCATATCGGCTATCAGGACGTCGTCGCGATCGGCAGCTTCCTGAAAACGGGTAAGCTGGACCTCGAGCGTGTTGTCGCCCTCGCCGGACCTGGCGCGAAAGACCCTCGACTGGTTCGCACGCGTCTTGGCGCAAATGTGGTTGAGCTCGCCGACGGTGAGCTCAAGGACGGCGAAGTTCGGACGATTTCGGGCTCCGTATTATACGGCCATAAAGCAACCGACGAGCTCTTCGGCTACCTGGGACGCTACCACATCCAGATTTCCTGCCTCCCGGAAGACCGTGAGCGGGTGTTCTTTGGCTGGTTGCGACCAGGTACGGACCGATTCTCGATCGTCCGCACGTACCTCTCCGCCTGGTTTGGTGGAAAGAAGTTCGACATGAACACATCGACCAACGGCGGTCACCGCGCCAACGTTCCCATCGGGTCGTTAGAGCGAGTGATGCCATTGGACATCATGCCGACCTTCCTTGTTCGTGCATTGCTGGCGGGCGACGTTGAGCGTGCTGAGCAACTCGGATGTTTGGAGTTGGACGAAGAAGATCTGGCATTGATGACGTTTGTGAGCCCCGGCAAAGAAGACTTCGGGGTCGCACTGCGCAACATGCTGACCACAATCTGGAAGGAGGGCTAATGGAGTTCCTGAAGAAACTTCACGAAACCCACGGCAAGAAGTTTGAAAAGGGTGGGCCACTCGAAAAGCTCTACCCGCTGTGGGAGGCCCACGACACAGCGTTCTTCACCCCAGGTCACGTGACCAAGGGAAGCACGCACGTTCGTGACGCACTCGACCTCAAGCGAATGATGATCACGGTCGTGGTGGCTTTGCTGCCAATCGTTTTGTTCGCGATGTACAACACCGGCTTGCAAGCCAATGCGGCCATCGAAGGTGGGGCGACCGCGCTGGACAACTGGCAAACTGCCGCGTTCACCGCGATGGGCTTCGAGTTCATCAACGCCCCGCTCGAGAATGTGCTTCACGGCGCGCTGTACTTCCTGCCGATTTTCATCACGACCTTCGCGGTCGGCGGCCTCATCGAGGTCGGAACCGCGATCGTACGAAACCACGAAGTGAATGAGGGATTCCTCGTCACAGGCTTCCTGATTCCGCTGACTGTCCCGCCCACGCTTCCACTTTGGCAGCTGGCGCTAGGAACTGCTTTCGGAATCTTGGTTGGTAAAGAGGTGTTCGGTGGAACCGGCATGAACGTGCTCAACCCCGCCCTGACTGCCCGCGCGTTCCTGTTCTTCGCCTATCCGGGCCAGATTTCTGGTGACAAGGTATGGCTGGCAGCAGACCTGCCAGACGGTCAATCCGGCGCGACGTGGCTGGCGCAAGCGGCAGTGGACGGAAACGCCCTGACCCAACACGCGTTCGGCAGCGATGAATGGATGAACGCGTTCCTTGGATTCATACCGGGGTCGATGGGTGAAACCTCAGCGCTCTTATGTTTGGTGGGTGCGTTCATCTTAATTGTCACCCAAATCGGGTCATGGCGAACCATGCTCGGTGTTGTGTTGGGTACATTCACGCTGACCTTCCTGCTGAACGCAATCGGCAGCGACACGAACCCGATGTTCGCGGTGCCATTCCATTGGCATGTCGTCATCGGCGGCTGGGCGTTCGGATGCGTCTTCATGGCGACCGACCCTGTATCCTCGGCTTTCACCGATGTTGGGAAGCTTTGGTATGGCTTCGGTATCGGTGTCATGGTCATCCTGGTCCGGGTCATCAACCCTGCATATCCGGAAGGCATGATGCTCGCGATCTTGTTCATGAACATGTTCGCGCCGCTCATCGACCACTTCATCGTTCAAGGGAACATTAAACGGAGGTTGGCACGACATGGGGCGTAGTACGACGTATATCCTCGGTTTTGCCGTTGCCATTTGTCTGGCCTGTTCCATCGTCGTCGCGGGATCCGCGGTGATGCTCAAGGAGCGACAAGAGGCCAACAAGGTACTCGATCGGCAAAAGAAAGTTCTCGATGTGGCTGGTCTCTTGGGCGAGGAAGAACTCTCCAAGCAAGAGATCAATGCACTGTTCAAAGAGAATATCGTGGCCAAAGCGGTGACGCTTGATTCCGGCGAGTACAACGCCGACATCGATGTCTCCACTTATGACCAACTCAAAGCTTCCAAAGACCCCGCGATGAGCGAGAAGGCGCCGCAGAATGACGCGAAAGTCCAGCGCCTTCCAAATAACGCGCTCGTCTATCACGTGGTGAAGAACGGCCAGATTGAGCTCATCATCCTTCCCATCGAAGGAAAGGGCCTTTGGTCAACCCTGTACGGGTTCCTCGCGCTCGAGAAGGACACCACGACCATTCGCGGTATCACCTTCTATCAGCACGCGGAAACGCCCGGCCTGGGTGGCGAAGTTGATAACCCTCGCTGGAAAGCACTCTGGCCGGGTCGCAAGGCGTACAACGATAAGTGGGAGCCTGCGATCACGGTCATCAAGGGACAGGCCCCACCGCCGGCTGAAGCTCCTCACAAGGTCGATGGCCTTTCCGGAGCGACCATCACGGCCCGCGGCGTCGGTAACCTTGTTCAATTCTGGCTCGGCGAAGAGGGCTTCGGTCCATACCTCGCCAAGTTCCGCGCACAGGGGTCGTAAGAATGGCTAGCAATAAAGAAGTATTTGTAGATCCGCTCTTCAACGACAACCCCATCGCGCTTCAGGTGCTTGGCATCTGCTCAGCATTGGCGGTGACCACGAAGTTGGAGACCTCGCTTGTCATGTCCGCGGCTGTTATCGCCGTCATGACGCTGTCCAATCTGTTTGTCAGCTTGCTGCGCAACAAGATTCCCCCAAGCATCCGTATCATCGTCCAGCTGACGATTATTGCGTCGTTGGTGATTGTGACCGACCAGGTGCTTAAGGCGTTTTTGTTCGAAACCAGCAAACAGCTGTCGGTCTTCGTCGGCCTGATTATCACGAACTGTATCGTGATGGGCCGCGCCGAGGCATTCGCCATGCAGAACCCACCGCTTCCGAGCGTCATCGACGGCATCGGAAACGGCATCGGCTACGCGATTGTCCTCATCTTCGTTGGGTTCTTCCGTGAGCTTCTGGGTTCCGGAAAACTCTTCGGAATCGAGATTCTCCCGCTCATTACAGAAGGCGGTTGGTATACGCCAAACGGTCTTCTGGTACTCGCCCCGGGCGCATTCTTCCTTATCGGTTTCTTCATCTGGGGACTCCGTACTTGGAAGCCTGAGCAAGTCGAGGAGACGAACTAATGGAACACCTGTTAAGCCTCGCGGTAAAAGCAGCATTCGTCGAGAACATGGCCCTGGCCTACTTCCTGGGTATGTGCTCGTTCCTCGCTGTTTCGAAAAAGGTCGATACGGCCATCGGACTTGGCGCCGCTGTCATCTTCGTTTTGACAGTAACCACACCGTTGAACAACCTCCTGTACACGTACATCCTTAAGGAAGGTGCGCTGTCGTGGATGGGCGAAGACTTCGCGCAAGTCGACCTCTCGTTCCTGACCTTCTTGACGTTGATCGGCACCATTGCGGCGTCGGTCCAGATCGTTGAGATGACATTGGATAAATATGCACCGGCGCTCTATTCGGCGTTGGGTGTGTTCCTGCCTCTCATCGCCGTGAACTGCGCCATCTTGGGTGCATCGCTCTTCATGGTTGAGCGCGACTATAACCTGGTGGAATCAACCGTCTTCGGTGTCGGTTCCGGCATTGGTTGGGCGATGGCGATTATCGCCTTGGCTGCCATCCGCGAGAAGATGCGGTACAGCAATGTACCCGACGGTCTTCGAGGTCTTGGAATTACGTTCATTGTGACCGGATTGATGGCCATCGGATTCATGGCTTTCGCCGGCATCCAGCTGTAGGAGTGATGCCATGATGACGACTATTATTCTCGGCGTGGTGTTCTTTATCGCGATCGTCGTAGCACTCGTCGTAGTGCTCGTGTTCGCGAAATCCAAGCTGGTAAACACCGATGAAGTCACGATCCTGATCAATGACGATCCGGACAACTCCATCAAAGTCCCTGCTGGCGACACGCTGCTCAATGCACTCGCCGCTCAGAAGATCTTCATCCCCTCCGCCTGCGGTGGCGGCGGTACCTGCGGTGTTTGCAAGGTTCACGTCCACGAAGGTGGCGGCTCGTTGCTCCCGACCGAAGTCAGCCACGTCACACGTGGTGAGGCAAAGGAAGGCTGCCGCCTTTCGTGCCAGGTGAAGGTCAAAGGCGATATGTCGATCGAGGTCGAGCCTGAAGTCTTCAGCGTCAAGAAGTGGACCTGCAAAGTTCGATCGAACCACAACGTCGCCACCTTCATTAAGGAACTCATCCTTGAGATCCCAGAAGGTGAAGAGGTTCCGTTCCGCGCGGGTGGCTACATCCAGATCGAATGCCCACCGCACGTCGCTGAGTACAAGGACTTCGAAATCGAAGACGAGTACCGCGGCGATTGGGACAAGTACGACATGTGGCGCTACAAGTCGGTGGTCAAAGAGGAAGTCATGCGTGCTTACTCGATGGCCAGCTACCCAGAAGAGAAGGACATCATCATGTTGAATGTCCGGATCGCTTCGCCACCGCCTAACAAGCCAGATGCCCCTCCTGGCATCATGTCGTCGTATATCTTCAACCTGAAGCCGGGCGACGATTGCGTCATCTCCGGTCCGTTCGGCGAGTTCTTCGCAAAAGAGACGGACAACGAGATGGTGTTCATCGGTGGTGGTGCCGGCATGGCGCCGATGCGCTCGCATATCTTCGACCAGTTCCGACGCCTGAAGACGGACCGCAAGGTTTCGTTCTGGTACGGCGCGCGGAGCTTGCGTGAAGCATTCTACATCGATCACTTCGATGCGATTGCAGAAGAGAACGAGAACTTCGAATGGCACCTCGCCCTCTCGGATCCTCTTCCGGAGGACAATTGGGAAGGTTACACCGGGTTCATCCACCAGGTGG
>JAUIBR010000076.1 GCA_030427705.1 bacterium
TCGCCCTCGTGCCCTTGCGCTTCACTTCTCTTGATGTGACCTACTTGAGAGAGGACTTTCACCTCTAAATTGGTGCCCATGCCGGGCGTACGAAACAAAAAAGCCTCGCTGATGCAGCGAGGCTTTTGTCGTTCTACGCGAACTGACTAGAAGTTCGAACGGTCGCCGTAGAAGCCGCCATCGGTGTTGATGATGGTGTTTCCAGCTTTGATCTTAACTTCCCAGTTACACTGCATGTCTTCGGTTCCCATCTTCTGGATGTATGGGAGTGGCTTGCCGATCCAGTCGCCGGAGTAGATCTCTGGCTGTGTGATGCGGCATGGCGAGCCGTCAGGTGTTCCAAGGAGGAAGTTGTCTTCGCCTTCGAGGACGAGGTTCTCCGTGAGGAACTCGCGTACTGCGTCGGAAGCCGATTCCACCAAACCACTGCAGAGGTTGTTCGCGATATTGTTGACCGTCTGACCACCGCCAACGGTGTTCTCAAGCCAGTCGCCGAAGCTTTCGCAACCGTTCGTTCCGCCGAATGCCAGCGTCAGGACGAAGTCGAGTGCTTCTTCCAGTGAGTCGACGCTCGGGTCGATGATCGATGGAAGGACAACCTTCTCGATGATCCCCAAGATAAGGACGCCGTAGTTCAACGTGAGCGTGTGCTCGTCGATGATGAGGCCGTAACCTGGGTTTTCTGGGTCGTCGATTGGAACCACGCTACCGGTGAAGAAGCCTTCGACAACGGTCTGGGTTGCGCCCAGGTCGGTGGCGCTGAACGTACGCTCGCGGCAAGCTTCAGGTGCGCTTGGAGGGCAGTCACCGGTCCAGTAGACGATAATATCTTCCCAGACCTGCTTGCCTGGTTTCACTCCGTTCATATCAGCTTGAAGGATACCAATGACGGCGCCCGTGTTCGGGTCGAAGGAAGCAACAGGCTCTTCCGAGATGCGAATCAAGCCAGCGACGCGGAACTCTTTGAGAGATTCGTAGATATCGCCGGTGATGTTGAATGCGCTTTGGACCCAAGACGGTGCGTTGTCTGCCAACCAGTCTTCGAAGAAGTCGTTGATGGCGTCGCGACCGATGCCATTAATAATGCTGTTGTTCAGGAACGAGTTGATCGCGTTCTTGAGGTCGCCCAGAAGACCGCCATCAGGAAGCAGGTCGACGATGAGACCAATCAGGCCGTTGTCGCCGCCGCCGGTACCAATCAGGAAGCTCGCTGGGTCCGTTGCCAGACGACCGATGAGGTCGATCGCGAGGCAAACGCCGCTTGGAAGGACGCCGTCATAGCCGCCGTTGCCGTCTGGGTTACAGATGGCATCGGTAATGCTGAACGTATGCGTCACATTGAAGTCGCCTTTCAGACGAGGAATGTAGTCTTGCAAGTCGACAATGACGTCGACCGAGTTTCCGTTGGTGATTGGTGGATTGCCATCCTGACATCCAAACGCGAGTTCAACTTCGGAGTTCTCGCGAGAGAGTGCGCGAGCAGAAACCGTGAAGGAGTCACCGTTTGCCAGACCTGGGAAAACCACCAAGGGGAGGGTGCCATCGACATTTGCGATACCCAGAGCCGTCGCTTCAGCGGTCAGCGTTGGGTTCGTCATTGGGTCGTCGTCGCGCTCACGTGCGAGGTCCTCGCGAACCATGTCGCAGGTCACATCACCTTGGAACAAGAAGACGTTGATGTCTTTCAAGTTCGCCGTGCCGGCATGCGTGAAGTTCACGCGGTAGCTGGCCGAATCTTTCGGGCTGACACCAATAACGAATTGCACTGGGTCAATCGTGTCATCATTGTCGACCGTGACTGTAACTTCAGCCACGCCCTGAACTTGACCACCACGGATGTTGACCTCGGCAAAACCTTCCGCGTCGGACTGTGCCGTGCGTGCGTCGAGCGTCGTGTCGGTTGCATCGTTGGGCACCAGATCGAACACGATACGTGCGCCTTGAATCGGGTTTTGGTTCCCGTTCAGAAGCTGAACACGAAGCGGTCGCGACGAGTTGAAAGTGAGGTCCACCGCACAGTTTGGCGTGCCCGCGCAGTCGCCTGTATGGCGTAGGCTAGAGCCTTCTGGAATCTCAACGTTGTTGGGGTCGATGCGGTTGTTGTTATCGTTATTCGGCCCAGCCGAAACGGTATCGTCGCCGCATGCTGCGAGGGTTAGCGCAAACAACAGCGCTATCAGTTTCAGACTCTCTTTCGCTCTATACATCCGGGGTTTCTCCCTTGAATCCATTAAACGCAGCTATGCCGCGCCACGTGAGACTGTGGTCGATTTTCCAAATTGGGTTAGATAATCGCTAATAGCCAGTATACTTGGGGGGCACTTTCGGTCAAGCATACCGACAGGCGGCCCGTTGCATGAACCAAACGGTGATGTTCGTGCACCCAAGATCGTTCAGTTCATTGTTACATCGACGATGAACTGGATGGGTTCGATTTCTGCGTCGTCGACGATCGTAACATTAACCTCGGCCATGCCTGTGAGCGTACCAGCACGGACGTCTACTTCAGCGAAACCAGATTCGTCTAACGGTGTTATTCGTTGGTCGAGTGTAACGTCTGCCGCATCCATGGGGACGACGTCGAATTGCACGCTAACCTCTTCCATTGAGGATTCGTCGCGGTCCAGAAGTTGAACCCGAAGCGGCGCCATGGTGAGGGTCGATAGGTTGACTGAGCAGCTACTCAACTCCGCACAATCGCCTGTGTGACTCAGGGTTGGTATCAATACACAGCCTCCCAAGTCGTCCGCGCGGAACCCAGTGTCACACATTGAGCAATCCTCTCCAGTGTAACCTTGTTCACACGTGCATTCGATGTTGCCCGACGTGTCGTCGCACGTGCCATGCATACTGCATGAGTCGGCTTCACACCCATCGTTGGTGCCCGGATTCTGCGGTTCGTTATCCTCTCCGCATGACATGAGAATCAATAGAATTGCACCTGCGATCATGAAGAGACACTTCTTTGGTGGAAACATGGATGCTCCAGTAAACATAAGCAAAACAGGAAAGAGATGTTCTGATACACACAGATCTGATGTCTAGTGAGAAATGGCCTTCATATTGCCAATTCGTGGGCTTTCTTGACACCCCTCTGGCCCGTGTTAGCATCGCGAATGTCCCATAGAATAAAGCCAAGGAAGAGGCCCGATATTCGCGGAAAACCGGCGGATGGCCCCAGGAGAGGCTCTCGATGAAAAAGAGCGCGAATTACTACCTCACACGACTCGGAATGGTTGCGATCTCTGCATCCGCACTACTCACGGGTTGTGCAACGATGGATGCGCAGGAAGCCAAGCAAGAGCAGCAGCTCGTCGTGCTTCAAACGCGTCTGGAAGAGGCTGAGCGCCAAAATGGCCGCATGGCAGTCAAGATCGAAGAGCTCGAAGATGAAGTCTTCCTGCTGCAAGACCGCGTCGATGCCAACCGCCTGTCTCTACAGCGTCGGGGCATGATGCGAGGGTCTGTGGCGCAAGGGATCGCACAAGCTGCGCCCATGCCAAACGAGACAAATTACCAGGGCCGGGGATATCAGAATCCACAGCCACAACAATATCAACGGCAAGTTACGCGGATTCCACTGGGGCAGCCTGATACGTATCAAGATCCATACGCAGATCCATACGCTCAACAACAACCTCAGCAGCAACCGCAACAAGAGCCGCGTCAGCGCCAGTTCGAGCGTGTTCCGACCAATACGGTTCCCGTTCAGGACTCCGAGGCAGAAGTTGTCATTACGGACAAAGACCTGGCGGCATTCGCTGGGAAAGCCCCTGCGCAACGACGAACCTCCCCGTCAAATGGCGGAAAGAAGGCTGCACAGGCACCCGTCACAAGTGAGAAGTTGGCGACAACGGATCAGTTAAAGACGGGATCGTCCGTTAGCGCGCTCGAGAAAGGTACAAATCCAGTGCAACGCACCCAGAAGCGCGATGCGTTAGCAATCTACAAGGATTCGCTCGCAGAGTACCGCGCAGGGAACTACGCGACTGCGCTCAGTGGATTCCAGGAGTTTTTGGCCTCCGGTCCGCGTGATGATTATATCGATAATGCACTCTATTGGATCGGTGAGTGTCAGTTTGGACTCGGTGAGTTCCAAACGGCAGTGACTTACTTCAATCGAGTTACGAACGAGCAGCCCGATGGGAACAAAGTTCCTGACGCGCTGCTGAAAATGTCCATGGCCTATGAGCGGCTCGGGCAGAATGACGAAGCTGTAAACTCCCTGAAGAAGCTGACGAGTCAGTATCCCGCGACGAATGCGGGTAAGATGGGAGCAAAGAAATTGGAAACGCTGAACTGAGTTGCCTCGAAGGATCTCAAAGGGACTCTCTATGACCAAATCGAATCGTAGCGCCTCACTTCGTGGACGCCTCATGGGAATGGGCGCCGCTGGAATGATGGCTTTTGCTGTCTTCGGATATACCGGTGAGGCTGAAGCACAAGTAAACGTGCAGCGTTCCGGACCCGTGCCTGATTACCATGTCGTCAGCAGTGGCGACACGATGTGGGACCTTTCGGGGCAGTACTATCGCGACAACTACATGTGGCCGCGAATGTGGGCCTACAATGCGCACGTGACGAATCCCCACTGGATTTATCCAGGTGATATCGTCTATTTGCGTGCCCCGAAATCGGGTGGAGAGGAAGCTCCGATCGCCCAGCAAACACCACAGCAAGGCGCGATGCAACTCCCAGCCGCTGGTTGGGTTGCCGCAGACCGCATGGAGTACTCCGGACGCATCACCGGTTCGCCCAAAGAAGCGAATATGATGTCCGATCACGACACCGTTTGGATCGGGCTCGGCGAAGAGGCATACACGGAGGAAGAGCTAGAGGACCTCGACGAAGAGGAACGGCGGAAAATGAAGGCCGCCTCTCCGAAGGTTGGTGATTCCTATGTTGTCGTCCGAGAACAGGGTCAGCTTGAGGATGATGAGGGTGATGTTGTCGGCCACAAATACCGTTTGATCGGGGTCGTGACCGTCACCGAGGTCAGCGAGAAGTACTACGACACCGCGGTTGTACGTGAGACCTGGATCGAAATGGAGCGGGGCGACTACCTCATTCCATACGAACGACAACTGAAGGCTACGCAACCCGTCCAGTCTGATAAGGACCGCGTGGCGAAGGTCATCGATTCAATGGCCAAACAGCGATTCTTTGGCGAACAACACTATGTCTTCGTCAATCAAGGCGCTGACGATGGTGTCCGTCCTGGCAATCGATACTTCGTTTATCACAAACGTGAGGGTCTCGATTTCGAAAGCCACGACACCTCTGAAGAGATTCCGTGGCGACGTGTCGGGCAGCTGATGCTGATCGATGTGCGTAAGAACTACTCGCTGGCCGTCATCACTGACTCTGTCAAAGAGATTGAAATCGGTGACCGGTTGGAGATGTACAAGGGATTCTGAATTCCAATGGAATACGGAAAGAAAAAAGCCCGATGCGAATCGCATCGGGCTTTTTTAGTAGCGAGGGGGAGACTTGAACTCCCGACCTCAGGGTTATGAATCCTGCGCTCTTACCAGCTGAGCTACCCCGCCACAGGGCCGCGGAAATTACACAAAGAGCAGGGCGATGTGAAGTGAAAAGTTTCAAGGTGGCCCAATTGCACGTTGCGCAGCATATCTGTGAATACTAAATTGGCCGTTCAATATTTCGTGAACGTAAGGAAAGTGAAAGATGGCTAAGGACTTCCAAGAGGTCCGGCGGGACATTCTCAACATGCACGAGCGTGTGCAGAACGAGAATTACTACGAGATTCTAGGCGTAGATCAGGAAGCGGATACCGCGATGATCAACGCTCAGCATCGACTCCTCGTCAAGGAATGGCATGTCGACAAGTTCAACGCTTACGACCTGGGTGCCGAAAAGCAAAAGATTCAGGATATCTTTGCGTTCATCAACAACGCGCAACGCACGCTGACAAATGAAGAGTTGCGTGATGAATACGATATGGAGATTCACGATGGGCCCGATTTGGTCTCCATCCTGAACTCCGAGAGCGCATTCCGAACCGGCAAGAACTTCCTAAACTCCGGCTCATACAAGGGCGCGTTTGAGAACTTTAAGGAAGCGTACAACGCAAATCCCGACGAGATGCAGTACGAAGCATACTATCTCTACACACAGTTTTTGTTGGAAGAAAAAGACGAAAACGGTGTTGTGGTAAGCAAGGCGCTATCCACAAAAATCTTCAATCGACTCGACGAGATTCATCAAACCACGAAGGCCCAGAAGAAGGATTGGTTGTTGGCTTTCATGGGAACCGTTGCGTTGGGTCTTGGAAAGGACCGAGAGGCCTACGGATTGTTCCGCGAAGCTCTCTACATGAACCCACAAAATCGCGATGCCAAACGACAAATACGTTTGATTGAGATTCGAAAGAAGAAGAAGCCAAAAGGTCTACTCGATAAGATCAAAGGGTTGTTCGATAAGTAACCCAGCCTAACCCAGAAAACCCCAGTAAACACGCGGTCTCCAACGAGTCCGCGTTTTTTGTGCCTGAAACCAATTTGTACATATATGTCGGTGCAAAGTAAAGGTGTCGGGTTTCTAGCAAAGTAGAAATGTCGTGCCCCCACTCGGTTTTATCGAGCCGATCAGAGACGTGCCGCTGAAGGGGCGTCCAAAAAGGTGTTGCAAAGCAATCTGTTAGAGCGTATTCAGTTCCAGCCAACAACGGCGACCACTTACCCAATCAACCCAGCACCGTGGGAGGAATCTATGCCGGCAGACATTATTTTGGACACCAACGCGATCCGATTGATGGATGGCGACACGACCGTAGACGAAGCATTGCGTATCGAATATCAAGGCATTTGTGTATTGGATGTAGATCAACATCCTGAGATCACCGTCCCTGGTCAGTTACACTGGATATGTTTGAATAATGACACTGGAGGCAACGACAATATCATCGTTGCACATCAGGGGGTGATTGACTCATCTGAGCAGGGCTTGGTTTGAAGTATTTGATACTGATGCTCGTTGCAACGACGGTTCAAGGGTGCGATGACTGGGAATGCTACCCAGATTCATTTAAACCGCGCTGTGACGGGAACACTCGCGTATTTTGCGACGCAAACTTTGACAAGGACGTAAGCGCCATTGCGGAGCTGCCTTGCAATGAGCAATTTTGCAAAGTGTATGATGACGGATCAGAGGTTTTTTGCGCGATTTCCGATGAGCGTTTGGAGTGCACCAAGGATTTGACCGGTGGAACCTGTGCTGACAATACTTGGTATTATTGTCTTGGTGGTTGGCCGGGTTTGGCGGAGCGCTGTGAGCAGTCTTGTAACCCTTCAACTGGTTGCGATAGTGACTGAGAATGGGGGACCGCACCGGCATATTCCATCGGGGCATCCAGGATAATCGATGCAATCCGAGTCGGCAGTGCAACTAACAAACGGATCTGCTTCACAGGTGTCCGAGACTCCAACGGTCAGGCACCGACAGGTCCCACTTGCACAAAACAGATCAACGCAATCTCCGTCAAACTCGCAGTCCGAGCGTGATCCGCGCATAACCGCGCCATTAGGAACAAGCGACGTTACGTCAAGCGCATGTCCGATCCCAAGCGTGTGGCCAAACTCATGCAGAAGTAGCCGTGAAAGGTCGCGGGACTGCGCGTCTATGTTTGTGCTGTGGGAATCAGCGGTTGCCTCATGCGATCCCACATACCAGTTGCGCTGGGTTTTGGCGGCAGTGCAAAGCCCTGCCACGCTGCACGTGAAACCGTCATTGCAATGGGCATCCACTGTGCAGTAGTCAACACACTGGTTTGCAACGCATTGAAATCCGGAGTTGCAAGATTGTGTTGAACAATCACCGAGGTCCCCACCGCCAAATAGATCGTGCACGTCGTCTGCCCTAACCGCAGGATTGCCTGATAGTGCGCACGCACGAGGTCCATGGCTTGCGTACGCAGTGTGTCGGGCAGCCGACGGTTGCTGGGTCGGCCACGTTTCTTGGAGACAAGTCCGGCTGCGCCGTGACGTCGAAAACGCGCTAACAAACGCTGCACCTGGCGCACGCTCAAGCCAATCAATCCGGCGACATCCGTCTGCCGCAATTCCTTTCGGTCAAGCCGACGCATCAGCTCAAACCGGTCTAATTCAGTACCGCTCATCGAAATGGTCCCCATCAAGGTAAGCCTCCTGTTTCTATCTAAGGTGGAGGCATCAGCGTCGTGCATCACGCCAAAAAGGCGACATTTCTACATTGCACAAACACGACATTTCTAAATGGTTACTACAATATAACGTCCGATAATGTGTATTATGTAAACTAAAGTTGGATGAGGTTTGGGAACTCCAGAATCCGACATTAACTAGATTGCACTCTCCTCCACCGTCCTGACCAACAACCAAGAACAAAGAACCAAGAACCATTAAGAAGGCAGAAAAGTTGACCGCGATCCGAGGTGTCCTAGAACAGATGTAGGACAAACACGTAACCCTACGGTGGATCATGGACGAGCGAAGCACACCCCGAACATCGAATTGGCTGGGACGCACCCTTTCGGCTGCGGCCTTCACATTGGTTTGCGGCGGCGCCGCGGCCGTCTTCGCGCAATCGCCTCAAAGCATCGTCGCGGATGCTCAGGATGAAGCTCAACGTCATGCGGCGGTTGAAGCATCCCTCAGCGAGCTTGAAGCCAATCGCCCCAGCGAACACGTTCAGTTCGAAGCTCGTGACGCCGCGGCCGTGATTCTCACAGCAGCACGTGCGTTTCGGCCGGTTGAGCTACCCTCGGTTCCCAAAGATTGGCAAAAAGCCGGCTTAGACCTCTCAAAAGCCGTTGAAGTTGATGGGAAGCTCGTCCAAACGCTCTCAGACGGCTCTAAGGTCACGTTCACGGTCGACCCAGACACCCAGAAGTATGTCGAAAAGATGTTGGATGATTACAACGTCCCTCACAGTGGTGTTGTCCTCATCGACCCACCTACCGGGCGTGTCCGCGCGTTTGTCAGCCACAATGAATACACACCTGCCGTCGAAGACATCGCACGTAAGTCGATGGCGCCTTCGGCGAGCGTCTTCAAGATTGTAAGCGCCGCAGCGTTTATTGAGTCCGCTGGGATCAACCCATACAACAAGGTCTGCTACCACGGTGGTCGGAGCCACCTGACGGCTAGCAACATCAAAGGTGATAAACGGCGCGACCGGAAATGCGCAAATCTCGGCGCGGCGCTAGCCTGGTCGATTAACTCCATCATCGCCAAACTCGCGTATCGAAACCTCAAAAAGGACGACCTCGAAACCTGGGCCGAGCGCTTTGGTTACAACACCGAGATTCCCTTTGAGCTCCCCGTCGAGGTTTCCACAGCAGAGATGGTCGACAATAAGCTCGAGCGTGCGCGCAGTGCCGCTGGCTTCTGGCATACGTACCTTTCGCCGTTGCATGGCGCGCTGATCGGCGCATCATTGGCAAACGATGGGGTTATGATGGCGCCCAGTATTGTTGAGAAATACGAAACTGCAGATGGCGAAGTCATTCATGCATTCAAACCACGCGTGTTTCGCCGTGTGATGACGCCTCAGACGGCCAAAATTCTCTCCGATTTGATGGTGACGACGACCACGAAAGGCACGGCACGCAAGTACTTCCGCAATCGTAAGGGTTTCCCGAACGACATCACCGTGTCCGGCAAAACGGGTACCCTCTCCAACAAGAACCCCTACCTTGGATTCACCTGGTTTGTCGGCTTTGCGGACCACAAAGGCGCTAGCGACGCAGCACCTTCGAAGGTTGCGGTCGCCGGGTTGGTATGCAACACGCCAACGTGGCGTATCAAAGGTGCCTACGCGGCTTCAGAGGCTGTCCGGAAGTTCTTCGAGTCTGTGGAATCGAAGGCAAAGAAAGAGCCAGTAGCTACGCGTTAAACTCGGCCTCGATTTCCTCGAGCTTCGCCGCGTCCTCCTCCCATTTCATCATGCACTCTTCGAGCTCAGCCTCCGCGGCCTTGAGCTCTTTATTTTTGGCCGCACCCAACTCGGGGTCTGAATAGACTTTGGGGTCCTGCAGCTCGGTCATCAGCGTTTCGTGCAGCGCTTCCAGCTCCTCAATTCGAGCCTCGATGCGTTTGATCTCAGCTCGCAAGTCCTTGGTGGCCTCACGCAAGGCCGCGCGTTGCTCTGCAGCGGCTCGTCGCTGGTCTTTCCGTGAAACGGTATCTGAGCTTGTGGATGCAGTCTCAGGGGCGTCAGCGCCCTCCTCTTCTCGCTTCCAATGATAGTAGTCGTAGTCACCCAGATAGGTCGTCGCCGCACCATCTTCTACATGGACCGTGTGGGTCGCGACCTGATTGATGAAGAAGCGATCGTGAGAAACCGTCACGACCGCACCGTCAAAATCCTGAAGTGCTGCTTCAAGAACTTCTCTAGACCGCACATCCAGGTGGTTTGTGGGCTCATCAAGTAACAACAGGCCGCCGGGTTTCATGAGCAATCGCGCCAAGGCGAGACGGTTTTTCTCACCCCCAGAGAGGACTTTGACCGGTTTGGTGACGTCGTCTCCCGAGAAGCCGAATGCGCCCAGGATATCGCGAACCTGAGGTGCGGTTTCGGGCGTGGAAGCACGTTCTACTTCGGCCAAGACAGTCGCATCCGGGTTCAGCTCGTCCAACGCGTGTTGAGCGAAGTACGATGTCTCAACGTTGTTCCCCAACTCCAGCGAGCCGTCGCGCGGCTTGAGCTTCTGCGCGAGCATCTTCAGCAACGTCGACTTACCCGCGCCATTTGGGCCGACGAGCGCCACACGCTGCTTTCGTTCCACGCAAAAGTTAAAGTTCTTGTAGAGGGTTTGTTCGGGGTTGTACCCGAATTCAACATCTTTGAGCTCAGCGACAATCCGACCCAACCGTGGCGGCTGTGGGAAGCGGAAGTCGACGTTGGATTGCTGGTACTGGTCGACCTGCACGATGTCGAGCTTTTCCAGTGATTTTACACGGCTCTGGACCTGCTTTGCTTTGGTGTTCTTATACCGAAAGCGCTCGATGAACTTTTCAACTTTGTTGATTTCGCGCTGCTGGCGCGCGGCTGCGGCCATCTGCCGCTCTGTTTCTTCGGCCTTCCAAGCCAGGAATGCGTCGTAGTTGCCTTTGAAGGTGGTGATTTTTCCGAAACCGAGCTCCGCCACATGCGTCACCATCCGGTTCAGGAAGTAGCGATCGTGGCTCACCAGGACAACACAACCTGGATAACGTTTTAGATAGCCTTCCAGCCAATCGACGCTCTCCATATCGAGGTGGTTAGTGGGCTCGTCCATCAGCAATAGGTCAGGTTCGTTGAGCAAAAGCTGGGCGAGCAGCGCGCGCATCTGCCAGCCGCCAGAAAACTCATGGATTGGCCGATCAAAGTCGTCGGTAGAGAATCCCAGACCGGAGGAGATCTCCCGAGCCGTGCTGCGAAAGGTGTAACCACCCTTCATTTCGAAGCGTGCCTGAAGCTCGGTGTATTCGTGGGAGACGTCTTCGTCGTGCATTCGCTCTGCGAGCTCGCTGACTTTCGTCTCCATATCCAGGAGGTCCTGTCGCCCGGCGATGACCGTTTCGATCATCGTGCCCTGCAGCATCGAGTGGGCGAGTTCCTGAGGAAGATAGCCCACGGTGGCCGCGTTGGGGCGTACGCAACGTCCCTTATCCACCTCGCCTTCACCTGCGAGGATACGCAGGAGTGTGGTTTTTCCGGCACCGTTCACACCAACCAAACCCACGACACCCTTGTTGGGGAGTATCCAAGTCTGATCCTCAAGAATGACGCGTTCCCCGAAGTACTTTGAAGCCGATTCGATCCCGAGCATTTATACGACCTTGAGACAATCTTGCCTGCGGCCTTGCCGCGCGACGCGAAGCGTTCGATAATGCAAACACACACCGAACTCAAGGAGCATCGATGGTTCGCAAGACTATCACGACGATCCTCACGGCGATCGTCCTCGTGGCTGCCCTCGCATCGACGGCAAATGCGCAGGATTCCGAAGTCGTTATTTTGAAGTTTGAGACGTTTGAGTCTGATGCAGGCGTCGTCGAAGACTTCTACTCCACACTGGAATCAGGGATCGACGACCACCCTGACCTCAAGGTCAAGAAGGGCGGCGAGCTGACAATTCAGGACTTGATTCTCACTGCGGGATGCGACGCTCCCACTGCAAAGTGTCTGGGCGGCCTGAAAGAGGTTGTTGGCGCAGATCAGCTGGTGTTTGGCTCGATTCAGCAAAGCGACGACGTATTCCTGTTCACGATTCGCAACTTCGATTTCGCCGAAGGCGCGTTTGTTCGCGAAGTCACAGACCAAACGGTTCAAGGTGATCTCAGCGAGGTCAAAAGAGCGCTCCCAGCGATCGTGGACAACTTCCTCTATGGACCGGTTGGAACGTTGGAGATTTCGGTCGTTGGCGCGAAGGAAGCAGAAATCCTTTTCAACGGCGAGAAAATGGGCTTCGCTCCGACGACGCTCGAAAACCTGCCATTGGGTGAACATGCGGTGACGCTGCGCACAGATGACGGTGAAGAAAAAACCGAGACCATCGTGCTTCGCCATAATGAACCTGGAAGCCTCGAGTTCACGTTCGGTGAGCCTGTCGAAGAAATTCCTGAGGTGGCCACCGATGATGCACCAAGCACCCTTCCCGGCTGGATTCTTGTCGGCGTCGGCGTGGTTGGTGTCGGCGTCGGTGTCGTTGGTCTGATTCAAGAGAGCGGCGTGAACAGTGATTTCGACGCCCTTTGCAGCAAGCCAGGTAACGTCTGTGATGGTTCAAACGCCTCGCTTAGCTCGCCTGCTGATGCGGCAGAAGCCCAAGACCTTACCGACCAAGGTAGCTCAGCGCAGACGCTGCAATTGATTGGATTTAGCGTTGGCGGTGCGGCGATCGTCGCCGGCGCGATCCTTCTGGTTCGTGCCTATTCCTACGAAGCGCCTCCAGCAGAGGGAACGGCGGACAAGTCGCCTTCTTTCCAATTCTCCGTCGCACCCCAAAAAGGCGGTGCGGTCGCGGGTATGAACTTCACGTTCTAAACCACCACTACAAACATTCATTGGGGGTTCGTTGGCTTGCGCTGACGGGCCGTTTGTTGGTAGCGTCCGCCGTCCGCCGCGCTGAGTGCGCGCGCTTAAACGATTTTTGAACAAATTTCGCGTCTGCTCCGTCGACGCAAATGGAGGAATCATGGCCGACATTTCCGTACACCGTACCCACGATCTTTCGCTCGATGAGGCTCAAGGCAAAGTCGACGACATTCTCACCGACATTCAAGAAGAGTTCGGAAATCTCGTCGATTCCGTCGATTGGAACTCCGCAAAGACGGAAGCCAAAGTCGGCGGGAAAGCCTTCAAAGGCACGTTCAAGGTCTCGGAAGGAAATGTCGGTATCGATGTCGACCTGAAGCTGTTCGCTAAGCCGCTCAAAGGCAAAGTGCAGCAGAAGATTGAAGAGCGAATGGACAAGTACTTTGGCTAGTCGCCACGCCCCAGGCTTACGAATGAAACGTTGGATTGCACTTATTGCTTTTACGATCGCGCTCGCCCCCACCTACGCGTCCGCGAAAATCGATAAGAAGCTGAAGGAAGAGCTCGAGACCTACCTGACGCCACTCGCCGAGGAGACCGATCCAGACGCGCGATTGGGTGTCTACATGTCTCAAGCCCTTATCGACGGAAAAACCGCGCGAAAGGCGTTGCAAACGCACGCTACGAACGAAGACAAAGCTGTTCGTCGAGTCGCGCTGCTCGCGCTCGTCACCGCAGGCGACAAAAAGGCCATCGAGGGCCTGGCCAAGGAACTGGCGTCAGACGCGACGTTGCTGAAGACGCTCGAAGAGTATGTGGCCCTACTTGAGGACAAGCTCGAACTGAAGGTGCTGGCCCGACTGCTCAAGGACGGTCGCCCAGAGCACCGACCAGTGGTCGCTCGCTATCTTTCCATGCAACAGGGTGAGCTTCACAAGCAATTCGTGAAGTACCTCACCGGTAAAGACAGCGCGATGAAGCAGGAGGCTGTACGTGCCGCGACGGCATTAGCCGATACACGCGTTCTGGGTTCGATGGGCAAAGCATCGAAGGACAAAGACGAGAAGATTCGTTCAGCTGCCCTCGCCTACGGTATCGCGGTTTCGGAGCGACGTAGCTCGCGTGTCGAAGGCATCAAGTTCATCAAAGGATTCCTCGGCGATTCATCTGCGAAACTTCGCGACCGAGCGGCTCGCAAACTGGTCGAGCTCAATGATAGTGCCGGCGCATCCGCCCTGTTCTCTTTGATGGGAGCGGCGAAGGAATCATCCGCACGTCAGGACACGATGCGGTTCCTTCTGGAGCACAACGTCAAAGCGAAGATGGCGGATGTGAAGCCGTATCTCGAAGCGACGGACGCGGAAGAAAAGGCGCTCGCCCATCAACTGGCAGCGACGAGCGGCGACAAGGACTTCGCCAAGAAGATGATCGAGTTGGAAAAGAGCACCGAGTTTGATGACCGAATCATCGGCATCCGGGCCATGGGTTTCACTGGAAGCGATACTGCAGCAACCGTGCTGTCTCGCACGCTGTTTGAGGGACGCAAAGACGTGCGCCTGGCGTCGGTTCGTGGTCTTGGCAAACTCGCTAATCCAAAGACACTCCCAGCCCTGGAGAAGTCGCTTCGCGGTGAAGCTGACCCAGAGGTGAAGCTTGAGGTCATCAAAGCGCTCGGTTCGTTCAAACTAAAGAACGCCATCCGACCACTTCGATTCCTGGTTACCAACCGTGACCGCAATATTCGCCTCGCGGTGCTCGACAGCATTCGTCGAATCGGATTGGAAGACGGAGCAAGTGCACTCGATGTGCTGTTGCGTGACCGCGATCGAGAGGTTCAATGGAACGCGTTCCTCACCGCGCTGCAAATCAAGCCAGACATGGGTCTGAAACAGTTGGCCAAAATGATGCGCAATCCATCGGAGAACTACCTCCAAGAACTCAATGCACTTGAGGGCAAGGCGCACAAACAGGTCTTCACTTATCTGCTCACCAAATCATCCGGCTCGTCGCAATCTGACGCGATTCGTTGGGCGATGAAGGAAGGCGGCTGGGACAAGACGATCGCGCCGCTTCTGCTCGTGAACGGGACCTCTGTGGGCGACCAGCGTGCCCTGATGCTCTACTTCGTTAACAAAGGCGATAAGGGCGGCATGGCTGCCACTGAGACCATCATGCGCAAGTCGACTGACAAGAACATGCGTCGGCTCGCCTCGCGTCTTTTGACGCGATCTCCTGAAAAGGGCATGGAACCAACCTTCCGCGGTTTGGTTCGCGACAAAGATGCGGCCGTGAAGGCTCAAGCGGTCTATGGCATCACCCGGATCTACAAGTAGAGTCCTGGCCATCAGCTGAAACGAAAAAAGGCTCCCGTTTGGGAGCCTTTTTGATTTCTTGATTGCGGCAGCGCTATTCGTCGAGCGCTCGTGGCGAATCATCACCGTCGGCCTCTTCGCCCGACTGCTCTTCCTTGTCCTTCTCGGATTTGACCTCGTCGGCCGAGAACTCAAGGTAGACGTAGTTGGTGGTCGAGTTGACTTGAGGACGCTCCGACTTCAAGAGCGTGATGCGTACCTCAACCGAGTCGCGCCCAAGTCGCTTGGACTCGATTCGTTGAACATTGCGCTTGAAGTAGGTGGTGTCGATGAACCGGCTGAAATTGCGAGCCGAAAGCTTGGCATCCGACAAGGTCAGGACGACGTCATTGCCTTCGGTGCTCACCTCATAGTTCGCTTCACGTGCGGTTTGGATAAAGACGCGAGTTGATTGGTCACGGGGCTGAAACCCGATCCACAACACTCGATTTGTGGAGGTTTCTCCCTTCTTTCGCGCTCGGCTGAGGTGCTTCACCTCATCACGGGTACCGGGGATAACACCACGGTACATTTCTTCTGGCTTCAAGCTCAGCGTTTCGCGCTTTTGCGGCTGCCCTGAAGACATTTGAATCGCATGATTGGTAAGGTCTGGCCCTTTGTCGCCTTCCTCACCCTGCTGTCCATCACCTTGAGGTTGCGCCTGCTGTCCGGAATTTGGCGGTGCTTTTGGTGCACCAGGCGGGACATAGCCAGCGTTAGGGGTGGACGACGGCTGGCCATATTGCTGAACGGCGGTGTCCTGATAGTTTCGGATCTTCTGCGCATTGGCGGTGCTGCAAACTAGCAAGCCAAATGACGCTAATCCGGCAGCGATGACGTGCGAGGTCTTCATGAACATGTCCTGCGGAAACTGTCATTTATGAGAATCTACTTGAAGAGTATCACTCAGATTTCCAATTGAGCAAGTTTTCCTCGGCGGATAACCCTGTCGCAACTACCATTAGAAGACGTCTGTTTGGATTCGTGTTGATGCGTCGTTCTTTCGCGCTGTGGATTGTGGGGATTCTTTTGTTATGGGCACCCGATGTGTGGGCCCAACAGCAGCTCCCTGCCCCATCTCAACTGCACGAAATCATCGACTCAGTCCAATTCACGCCGGGCGAACTCGCCGCTGCACTCGACGCCAAGAAAGCCACGGCCAGCCAATGCGTTGTTGGCCCTACGGGTTGGAACTGTGAGTGTGTGACATACAAAGGCACTCAGATTGGAACGTGGGCGTGGTCGAAATCTGGCGCCATCCGGGCGGAAAATGTCCGATTTGGCGCGGGAGAGTCGACCGTTTGGGCTGGTTACGTCGACACAAAGTCGTCGACAGCCGGCTTGGTTGTCATAAGCGAGCCCGACGGAACCTTCGCCGCTCGGAAAACCCTGATTTCTTCAGGTTCAGCGACGCTCGAATCGTTGATGGGGCAAGACGCAACCGTTTCGATCCCCGCAGTCTGTAACGATGGGAAGTTTGCTAAAGATGTGGGCGTGCAGCTTCGCCCTGCTTGGACCGCAGACAACGGGACCTATATCGATGGCCAGTGGCAGTTGACGAACGTGGAAGCTGGGCTTCATCAAGTCGACGAATTGCAGGTCGGCCAGCTCCGGAGCGGTCTGCTGCCGCCTACCGCGAGAATTGCCGACGATACGGTTG
>JAUIBR010000077.1 GCA_030427705.1 bacterium
CGAGGAAGTACCTTCTCTAAGAAGAAGCGAACCAAATCGGTGAGCGCAGCGAACCAAATCGGTGAGCGCAGCGAACCAAACCGGTGACCAACGGGAACCAAATCGGTGAGGCAAAGCCGAACCAAATCGGTGAGCGCAGCGAACCAAACCGGTGACCGAAGGGAACCAAACCGGTGAGGCAAAGCCGAACCCCCATCGTTTTTTTTGCCACCGTGTCTTTCGGCGGTACGCTGTGGTTGTAAGCACTTCGCGCACAACCCGGCCAAGGATGGCCAAGTGAACATGGAGGTTCACAATGCGTCCTATCGTACTACCAAGCACCAAAGACAATGCCCCTAAGACCAGCTTCAGCTCTGGACCAGGGGCTGTTTTGTTTGAAAACTCCGGTCCACACACGCGTATCTACCGTGCCCCGGTTCGAGCGATCGGCTGCGTCCGTTTCGACGACAAAGAGATTTATGGGCAGGTCCTTGATGTGAGCCCCGGCGGCTGCCTCTTCAAGACCGAGTCTACGCTTGAAACCGGCACCGTTATCTCGATGCGTGTCACTCTGATTTCGCCGGATAGCCGTGCAGTGGCCGAAGTCAACGGTGTGATCTGCCGCACGGCGAACGACTCCGATGAACGCCCTACCTATGGCGTCGAGTTCATTGCAGAATCACCGCGAGAGCGCGAATCTTTGCAGTGGCTCTACTCCAAAGCGGTGTCGCTGTAGTTCGTCATCCGGGTGCCGAAAACATGAAACTTGGATGACGTCCTAGTCAGCCGCAAGTTTCCTAGCCCTTCGTGGGCCTCTCCGCGCCGTCCGCGCTGGAATTCAAATCAAAAATGGGTAAGGTAGGGCGACTTTTGACCGGGTTGGAGATATCCATGAAATTAGTTCGCCTTCTATTAGTTGCATTGTTGTTTGTTTTGCCAGCGTGCGGTGACGACGATCCCGCCCCTAGCAACAACAACAACAACACAAACAACATCAACAATTCGAACAATTCGAATAACTCGAACAACGTTAACAATTCGAACAACGTTAACAATTCGAATAACAACAACGACATGGGCATGGATATGGACGGCGAGGTTCCTCGTGAAGCCTGTCCAAATGCACCAATGCCGGACGCCAACAACCTGTCGTGTTCGGCGACCGCTGGCACTGGCGACCAAGTGCTACTACATGCCAAGACAGTGCTGGCCCCTGAGATGATATACGATAACGGCTACGTTCTAGTGGACGGCGATGGGGAGATTGCCTGTGTTGGATGTGACTGTGATATGCAGGCGCAGAACGCAACGGTAGTTACATGCGCCGACGGAGTCGTCTCACCTGGCCTCATCAACGGTCACGAACACATCCGGTTCTCTTTGAGCAAGCCATCGGACCCCGGAACGGAACGGTTTGAACACCGACACGACTGGCGTCAGGGCCTGCGCGGTCACAGTCGCCTTTCCCGTTCTCCTGGATCCGACAGCTCGCGCGAAGCACTGATGTTCGTGGAGTATCGAAATCTGGTCGCTGGCACGACGATGCTGGTCTCCAGTGCAAGCAATTTGGACGTGAGCGGTCTGTTGCGTAATCCGGATGCGGACCCCGAAGAAGGCGAAGGTTTGATGGGAGTTTCCGTCGACTATGAGACATTCCCGCTAGGTGATGTGGATGGAACGCTATCTGCAAATGGCTGCGGGGCTTACAACTTGCCCAACGATCCTTCCGCAAATGAAATCTACTATCCACACATTGCCGAAGGGATCGACCCAGAAGCACAGAATGAGTACCGATGCCTCGCCAGTAGTGAAGGCAAGGACATCGTTGCCGCGAACACCACCATCGTGCACGCAATCGGTATGACACCAGCTGATATCGCGGACATGGCAGCAAGCGGCGCTAAGTTTGTCTGGTCTCCTCGCTCAAACATCAGTTTGTACGGCATGACCGCTCGGATTCCGCTGTTCAAACAGTATGGAATACCGATCGCTTTGGGAACCGATTGGTCGGCGAGTGGTTCGGCGGAGATTCTGCGCGAATTGAAATGTGCCGACTATCTGAACGCAAACCATTTCAACAACATTTTGTCCGACCGCGAACTGTGGCAATCCGTAACATCTGCAGGTGCAGATGCCTTCGGTGCTGGCAACCAAATCGGATATCTTGAAGCTGGTAAGCTCGCCGATATTGCGATTTTCGACGGTTCACTACGCAACGATTATCGAGCGATCATTGATGGTTCTCCATCCGATGTCTTGCTTGTGATGCGGGGAGGAACACCACTTATTGGTGAGGCAAATGTGATTGAAAGCCTTGTCCCAGCCGCTGAAATCGACCAATGCGAGGAGATCTCGATCTGCAACCGCAGCCGACGTGTTTGCTTGGAACGAGATGCTGGTCTGACATATCAAGCAATGCTCGCTGCAATTGATCCAGAGTCGTATGGCCCGGTCTTCTGTTCGGAACCAGCCGATGAACCGAGCTGCGTTCCGTTTAGGATGAATGAATTTGATGGAACTATCAGCGCGAGCGATGCGGATGGTGATGGAATTGCCGATGGTGATGACATCTGTCCTGCTCAGTTCAACGCTGCGCGCCCACTCGAAATGTCGATGCAAGCGGACTTCGACGCGGACGGTGTGGGCGACGAATGTGACGTGTGTCCCCTCACCCAAGGCGACATGTGTTCACCTTTTGATCCCGATGACCGAGATTCCGACACGGTACCCAACGCCCAGGATAACTGCCCGGCCGTTCCTAATACGGATCAGGCAGACGGGGACAACGACGGTATCGGCGATTTGTGTGATGTATGCCCAGCGTTCGACAACACGAACGTAAGCTACTGCCCTGCGACCATCTACGAGCTGCGGGATGGTACGTTTGCAGTTGGAAACGAAGTTCAAGTGACCGATGGCATCGTCACCGCATTGGGAGACAACGAATTCTACATGCAGGTCGAAGAAAACACCGCGACTTTCAACGGCGTCAACGGCAGCGGTGTGCAGGTATACCTGGGTAACGGTGCCGTCTCCGGCCTACCAGCGCTCGGTGATATCGTAACCGTTACTGGCTTCGTTGATACATTTGCCGACCAACTCCAAGTTTCAAGAGTGTCGGCTCTCACGATTGAGTCTTCTGGGAACACCGTTCCTACTCCTGTCACAGTTGCTCCGGCAGATGTCGCGACAGGCGGTGCCGAAGCAGACAACCTCCAGGGTGTTCTGGTCCGTGTTGTGAACGTTATGGTCACGGACCCAAATCCAGATGCACCGGACGATTTCCAAGAGTTTGCTGTTACGGGCGGCCTGCGCGTGGATGATTTCTTCTACGCGGTGACACCTCGGCCGATGCTCAATGACCCATTCGATTCCATCACGGGAATCCTGGCGTTCACATATGGAAACTCAAAACTGTTCCCGAGATCGGAAACTGATGTTTCCACCGGGCCACCTAGCCTGGCAGCTTTGGCGCCTGCAACCGTGTTCATCGAAGAGGCCCAAACAAACCAAGACACCACGCCACCACTGACTGTTCAGCTCACGGCGGCACCAACCATGGATACGGTCGTGAACCTCACGTACACCGGGAACGTCACGGGGCCGGCGACGGTGACGGTGCTAAACGGTCAATCGACGGTCAATGTGCCGTTGACATCAACGACCGCTGGTTCTGGAACAGTTACCGCAGAGTTGTCAGGCGTGATGCAGAACGCGAATGTGACGGTGTATGCGCCGACCGCAATGCGCACGGTCGCGACCGTTACCCCTGCGCTCCAAGATCTACCTATCAATGCAATGGCAACGTTGACGGTCACGCTCGACATTCCGGCGGGAGCCGGTGGCGAGGTTGTGTCATTGGGCTACAGCCCCGGAACTGAGCTCTCAGGCCCTGCGATGGTAACTGTCTTAGCCGGTGAACTGATGGCGGACTTCACGGTAACCGCAGGTACGCTGGCAAGTGTCGAATCTGTCACGGCGACGCTTGGAGGCTCGATGGCATCGGCAACTGTCAACGTCATCGAACCACCTGCAAATTGCCTCATCATCTCCGAGTACATCGAAGGTAGCGGCAGCAACAATAAAGCCATCGAGCTCTATAACTGCGCAGGTGTCGACCTCCAACTAGACGGATTTGGCGTTTGCTTGATTTCAAACGACGCGACGTCGTGCAGCTCGCAGTTTGTCATGGGAACCAAAACCCTGGCGGCGTCGGGCGTGCACACGCTTTGCCGGACGACTTCCGGCAGCGACCCCGACCCTGTCACCGGCATATCGAGCAATTGTGATGAAACCAGTGGCTCCGTCATGAACTTCAATGGTGACGACCGACTGATCGTGTTCCAAGACGTCGACACATCCGGTGACTTCAACTCCGGCGATGTCATTGTTGATGCGTTCGGTGAGACCGCTGTTCGTCCGGGAAGTAGCCCCTGGGCTAACACAACGTTGCGTCGTTGTGACTTCACACCATTTGACGGAATGTCCAGCTTCAGCGCATCCACGCTGTTCAGCGCACATCCTCAAAACGACGCGACTGATTATGGCGTGGCCCCGACAGAAGGCTGCCCGTAATCTCAGCAATTGTGGCTAGTTAGCCACAACGGCAACTCAAGTTGCCGGCTGCTGAAATGATCATACATTTTATGGCAACTCCAGTTGCCAACGGCGAGGCGCCGGTGCCCCAGTGGCCCGGCGCTTTATTTTTTTAAAACAATAAAAACAACCACTTAACAGCTTTATTTCCGAATCATGATTTCTTGGCACGGCCCTAGCATATTGAGGGGTCGATGCCACGAATTGAATGTGGGCCCTGGCTGCCACCACCGCCCACACATGGAGACGATATATGAAGCTTATCAATAAATTCGCACTTGTTTTCGCCGCGTTGATTATCTCGACCGTATTGGTTGAAAAGCACGCACACGCTGACTACCTCCCTGAAGAAAAGACGGCTGCTGAAGCTGTGGACGGATTCGACCTCATGCTTGAGTACATGAAAGAGAAGACGTTCACGCCAAGCCGAATTGAATTCAGCAAGATGTCCGCTGACCCGGTCGCTGACCTCATCAAGATTGCTACGAAGTCACGCTACTCCGCAGCACTTCGCGGTCGCGCTATCCAGTCTTTGGCCCTGTACCAAAGCGACGACCGCGCTGAAGCGACCATCGACAAACTCTACAAGACGACCCGACCTGGTAAGAAGCTCTTCCCAGCAATCGTCGTCGCTTACGCGCAATTCCACATGGATGACGTCGCGGAAGAAATTGCTGAGCTCGCTCAGCACCGTCGCAAAGATGTTCGCCTCGCAGCGATCATCGCGCTTGGCCGTTTCGGTGGTCAGGCAGGTTACGACGCCCTCCTGCAACTCGCAGAAACCGAAAAGGACTCGCAGCTCAAAGCTCGAATCCAAGACTACGTTCAGTAATTGAATGAAATGAAATAACTGTTTGTTTGAATGATTCCACGACAGCTCGGGCCGATTCACCGGCGGCCCGAGCTGTTCTGGTTCTTGCGCAGTTTCGGTGGTCAGCCACGCCAATCATGTTATGTTGGTCAGCCGTTTCGTCGAAGGAACCATGTCCGCACCAGAAGCACAAAACGCCTACTGCCAAAGGTGCAGCGGAGCCCATTACCTGATTTCCGCCGCACGGGATTTCTGCGTCGCAAAGCGCTGTCCGGATTGCCTTGAGGTATGTTCGACATGCGATGGGATGGGGTTTCAGTACTTTGTGGATGACAACGGCTACTCGTTTGCGCGCCCCTGCCCCACCTGCGGACCGGTGGACACGCGCATTCAGAAGTTCAACGACGCTCGAATCCCGGCCAAGTACGCCTCGAACTCCGCCTTCGACCAGTTCGAGTACCGCAAGGACGGCAAGGCGATCGGCAACCTCCAGAAGGTCCACCTCAAGCTCTATAAGTATGCGACCGAGTACGCACCCGGCGCGCCAGGTTTGGTGCTTTGGGGCGGTGTTGGAACCGGAAAGACCCACCTTTTGGCAAGCGTGATACGTCACCTAACCATTGAGAAAGGTGTATCGGCGAGGTTCATAGAGTTTACTCACCTGCTCTCGCAGATTCGGGAAACTTACGAAACCGGCGTCGGTGAAACGACAGTCATGGCCCCCGTGATCAATGCTGAGGTCCTCGCGATCGATGAACTCGGCAAAGGCCGAGCAAACGACTGGCAGACGTCCGTGATCGACGAGATTATCTCCAAGCGATACAACGCCGGCCTGACCACGCTCGCCACCACAAACTACCCTCTCACCGCAGCGAATCCAGATGACGCTGCTGACCTTGCCGGCATGAAGAAAGCGATGGCCCAGGAGACACTATCGTCTCGTGTCGGCGACCGTATCTTCAGTCGGCTTCAAGAGATGGCTGAGTTCGTACACGTCAGCGCCCCAGACTTTCGGGCAGGCTAGCCGCGCAAGTGAATCAGCAGTGCTGAGATTGCGGCCGGCGTCACACCAAGAATTCGAGAAGCTTGTCCAATCGAGCGGGGTCGCACGCGCTCCAAGCGTTCGGTGATTTCATGCGACAGCCCATGAACGTCCGTAAATGCGAGGTCGTCTGGAATCAGGTGGTTCTCCATCTCGCGATGTCGCTCCACCTGCCGAAGGCTGCGTTCAATGTACCCTTCGTATTTGACCTCAATCTCAACAGCTTCGGCGGTGACGTCGTCAAGGGCGTCTAGTTCAGCTTGAGGGGCAAATCGAGAAGCCACCCCGATGATCGACTCAAACGCGACCTCGGGTCGGCGCAGGAGCTGCTCCAATGATGTGCCGTTGCCCAGACCGCTGATTCCGTGTTCTGCGCAGAAGTGAACGTTCTCCTTGGAAGCGCCAAGATTCGTGGACGAAAGCACCTCGCGGGTTTCCGCGATTCGCTTGCGCTTCGTTTCAAACATCTCCCAAGCCCGATCATCGATCAGACCAATCTCACGGCCTCGAGGCGTCAGGCGAATGTCCGCGTTATCTTCACGCAGCAGCAATCGGTACTCGGCACGCGAGGTAAACATGCGATACGGCTCGTCAACGCCTCGCGTCACAAGGTCGTCGATCATGACCCCGATGTACGCTTCGTCTCGACCGAGCACAAATGGCGACTCCCCGCGTAGCTTTCGACCTGCATTCACGCCGGCAACCAATCCCTGACCGGCTGCTTCTTCGTAACCGGAAGTCCCGTTGATCTGACCAGCTAGATACAATCCAGACACGCCTCGCAATTGGAGCGTATGGTCGAGCTGAACGGGGTTTACGTAGTCATACTCAACCGCGTAACCGGGGCGGATAATCTCCGCGTTTTCCAAGCCAGGTATCGTCTTGAGCATCGCCATTTGCACATCCAATGGCAGGCTCGTTGAGATACCGCTCGGGTAGACCTCGTTTGTCTCCAGGCCTTGTGGCTCAAGGAAGATTTGGTGGCGGTCCTTGTCGGCGAATCGAACGACTTTGTCTTCGATACTCGGACAATATCGCGCGCCAATGCCTTCGATCTTCCCAGTGAACATGGGCGAGCGGTCTGTGTTGGCCCGGATAATCTCGTGCGTGGCCTCGTTCGTGTACGTGATGTAGCACGGAACCTGACGCAACATTTCTGGCTCGTGATAGAATGAGAAACGGCGTGGGGGCACATCGCCCGGCTGTTCTTCAAGGACACTAAAGTCGATCGTGCGAGCGTCCAGTCGTGGGGTGGTACCGGTCTTCAAACGCCCCATATCAAGATTCAACGCCTGTAGCGTCTCGGCAAGTCCTACCGCGGCTTTGCTTCCCGCACGGCCACCTTTGAAATTGTCCAGACCGACGTGGCACAGACCACGAAGGAATGTGCCGGCGGTGATGACAACGGCATCGGCTTCGTAAAGAACATTGAGTTTTGTAACAACACCGCGAACCTGAGGCACACCGTCGACTTCCTCGATCTTGATGTCTTCGACGCTTCCTTGCTTGATCGACAGGTTGGGCGTGTTCATGAGCAGACGCTGCATCTCGAGCCGGTAGCGAGCCATGTCGCATTGCGCCCGGCTTGAGCGCACGGCAGGTCCCTTGCGGGTGTTCAGTCGTCGGTACTGAATCGCAGCCGCATCGGTGACACGGCCCATCACACCGCCCAGCGCGTCAACTTCGCGGGCCAAGTGACCCTTTGCAACGCCGCCGATCGCGGGATTGCAGCTCATGTGACCAATCGTATCGACGTTGAGTGTCAGCAGGAGCGTGTCGTGCCCCATTTTGGCAAGCGCACTGGCGGCTTCGCAGCCTGCGTGACCACCACCAATGACGATCGCGTCGAACTTTCGATTGTGTCGTATCATAACTACCTCGCCGGCAACCAACCGTGGCGGTCGCCAGTTCATTCCCTACTGACACACGTCGTTGGCTGCGCCCGGCGTGCCTTTGTCGCCGCCGCCGTACGTCTGAACGCCTTCGCACCATGCGGTGCCAGCGTCGTTACCCGACGCCGTGAGCGAACCCGAATCCAGTTGGATGGACGCGCCGTTTGGCAGGTTGTTCGAACCGGCAACACCGCCGTAGTAGCTGGTATCGACGACGGTTCCGTCCTGACGCTCGAGCGTAATCTCGTAGGTTGCAGCAATGTTGCTGTTCTTCAGATGGCTGCCCGAAAACTCGCCATTCGCGGTGAATCCACCGTTGAGATTCGTATCCGTATTCTTGCCGAACACCAGATAACCATTTGAAGGAATGGTCGCGTTGATGTCGAGGAACGTGTACTCATCCGCGGAGCCGCCCATCTCGTTGTCTTTGAACTTGAGCGAGAACAACGACAGGTCGCCGCCCGTGGTGTTGTAAAGCTCGAACCACTCACCGTTTGCATCCGAGACGGCGCTTGGATTGCCCATGAACTCGGTGAAGATGACGTCGCCTGCTTGTGGCACGTTTGCGGGAATCTGCTCGCAGTTCCCGACGGCGCAGAGTTCTGCTTGAGCACAGGTCACATTCGTGGGCTCAAAGTCGCAATATGGGTTGTTGAAACGTGTGTTCTCGCACATCGCTCCCGTATCGCTGAACTGCACGGCTTCTGTATCGGAAAGGCAGAAATTGTCCGGTTTGGCACACGTGAAGCTAGAGCATGGATCTGGGTCACAGCCCGTGTTGGTCTCCCCTGGCGTTCCGTAGTTGGAAGGCCCGGTGGTGTACTCGTCGGTAAGCGATGGGCACCATTCTGAGAAGTCATCATTGAGCGAAACGGTCGCCATGTTCACAGGGTCCAGCTTACGGGAACGACCATTGAGGACGGCGCCCGGCTCCCAATATACACGGTCGACGACCTCGCCCTGAGGATTCCAAATCTCAATGAAGTCGCCGTTGTTTGCCAGTGAGATGTTCTCGTATTTGTAGTCGACCGTTGCGGTGCCTGCAGCGTCCATCTCGGCTGCGAAGAGCAGACGAGCGCCGTCAGGGAACGCAGGAACTGTTGTGTTAGCGTTGTCCGCAATTGGGTGCAGTTCGCCGTTCGCACCGCCACCGCTGCGAATCTCCCAGTTCGTCAGGTCGATTGCCGCGCCGCTCAGATTGACGATTTCGAACCACTCGTTGCGGTCTGACGCGTTGTCATCTGGGTTCGCCATGTATTCGACGATAACCACGCCGCCTACCTGCGTGATTGGGTTCTCACAGGCCGCGTTGTTACAGGTCGCACCCGTGTATTCGCAGTTATCGAACGAGATTGGATACACACAAACCGCTGTACCATCTTGGTCCTGGCAGGTTCCCGTCGCAGCGTACGTGATGGCGGTATTATCGTCGCAGGTGTCGCTTGGTGGCGTGTCGCAGGTGACGTTGTCACAGGTACCGGCATTGCAGACACCATTTGTGCAGCCAAGCGCGCAGGATTCAATCGACATCTGGTAGTCACAGACACCCGCTGCACATGAGCCCATCGATGAATAAACAACGCGGCTCATCCCATCCATCGTGCATGTGGACACCGGTGGCTGATTGCAAGAGATGTTCTCGCATGGGTCATCCTGGCAGGCACCATTCTGGCAGCCGCCTTCACATGTGGTTCGAACTTCGTCGTATTCACATGCGGTGACGCCATCAGTCCCGGCGACGCATCGGCCTGAAGACTCAAATCCCACGAGCGTGGATCCGTCGCAGGACAAGCTTTCTGGCGGTGAATCGCAATCCCCGTCGTCTCGGCATTCTCCATCCGTGACGCATCGTCCGCGAATATCGCAGGATTCACCGGCCGCACACGACGTATCGGCAGGATCTGCGGGGTCGCAATCTTGGACACATGCGTTGCCAGCACCACAGTAGTTGCCCGATGGGCAGTCCGTATCGAGCGAACAGGAATCATCTCCCTTCCCGCTGCCCACGTCGTCCGTGCCGCAACTCAATGCAAATGCTGAAAAAACTAGGAACACCCAATAGAAAGCCCGTCGCATGATCATCCTCTCAATTTCAATCGCCGGTAGCGCGAACTTGTTTAGAGAATTCACCGCATAAACTCAAGCCCGTAGCGTTGCATTGGAGCAGCGATGCGTTAGATTGTGCCGTCAATCGTACGAAGGACCCGCGACGTGGATCTACAGCTCCATCTTCTCAACCCGCAGCAGCGCGAAGCCGTGAAACATGTGGACGGCCCGCTATTGATCTTGGCGGGCGCGGGCAGTGGGAAGACTCGCGTCATCACGCACCGCGTGGGTTATCTCATCCAACAGGGCATCGCGCCCGAGAACATTTTGGCCGTCAGTTTTACCAATAAGGCGGCCACTGAAATGGGCGAACGTGTGGCGGGGCTGATCGGAAAGACGCTGGCCGAGAAGTCCCACCTTTCGACCTTCCACAGCCTCGGCGCCGATATTCTGCGACGCCACATCAAGCGGCTGGGGTATCGCTCAAGCTTCAACATCATCGATCAAGGTGATCAGACGGCGATCGTCAAAGACATCATTAAGGAACTGAAGCTCGACCCGAAAATCGTGGACCCTCGTGCAGTGCTCTTCATCATCAGTCGCGCCAAGATGGCGTTTTGCACGCCGTCACAACTTAAAGGGTTCAAGTTGAACCCGATGATGCCCTTCGCCCAGCGGGTGTTCACGCACTACGAATCGCAGCTCAAGGGGTTGAACGCAGTCGATTTCGATGACCTGATCTGTTTGCCCGTCAAGCTCTTCGACGAGCATGAAGACGTCCGGCAGAAGTACGGCAAACTCTTCCAGTATGTGATGGTGGACGAGTATCAGGACACAAATAAAACGCAGCTCAAGTTCCTGGAGCTCATCGTTCGGGACCATCACAATATTTGTGTCGTCGGCGACGACGACCAGAGTATCTACGCGTTCCGCGGGGCTGTGAGCGGCAATATCCTGGAGATCGACAAGACATTCCCGAACACGAAAGTCATCAAGCTTGAGCAGAACTATCGGTCGACCAACACCATCCTCGACGCCGCCAACGCGCTGATTTCAAACAATCGCTATCGAAAGGAAAAAACGCTCTGGAGCGATAAGGGTAAAGGCGAGCGCATCGAGATCATTCACTGCGAAGATGAACGCGAAGAAGCGGAGTTCGTTGCGGCGGAGGTCGAGAATCTGCGGTTTAAACATCGCTACGCGTACAAAGACTTTGCGGTGTTGTACCGTGTCAACCCGCAAAGCCGCCTCTTTGAAGAGGCATTCCGAACCTACAACGTGCCCTACCGGCTCATCGGTGGGACCGAGTTCTTCGATCGCAAGGAAGTGAAAGACTTCGTTGCCTATCTAAAGACCGCGTTGAACCCATCGGATGAATTGAGCATACGCCGTATTGTGAACGTTCCGTCGCGCTCGATTGGCGCAACGACGATGGAGCGAATCAGCAATTACGCGGCCGAACAAGAGATTGGGTTCTATGAAGCGCTAGAAGACATCGTCAATGACATCGCCGAGATTCAAGGGTTGCGTCACAACTCTAGGGAGCACCTTGCCGACTTTGTAGCCTTGATTCGCCGCTTCCATGAACGATTTAGCGCGCCGGATGCACGGGTTCACGAGACCGCGCGAGCGATGCTCGAAGAATCTCACCTCATCTCGCATATCCGCTCCACCGAACGTAGTCCCAAGGTTGCCAACCGGCGAATCGAGAACCTGCAAGAGGTGCTGACCTCGATATCGGAGTTTGAAAAGCGCAGCGGCGGCACACTCGAAGGCTACTTGACCCGCATTACGCTTGACCAATCGACGGAAAACGACCAGCCCGAAATCGACGGCGTTCAATGCATGACGCTCCATGCTTCAAAGGGCCTCGAATTCCCAGTCGTGTTTATGGTCGGAATGGAAGATGGTTACCTTCCGCACGCCCGCGCTCAAAAAGAGCCCGGCGGCGAAGAGGAAGAGCGGCGTTTGGCGTACGTAGGTATCACACGTGCCAAAGAACGATTAGTCATGACGCTAGCCGAGATTCGCAGCCGCTTTGGAAAAGAGATTGAGTGCCTCCCAAGCCCGTTTTTGGCCCAACTGCCCAAAGACCTATTGGACTCAAATACGGCCGACGCGAGCTCAACTCTGGTCGACAAACGTGAAGAGCAAAACCGGAAGTATCTGGACGCGCTGCACTCGGCGATTTTCAAGGAATGACAAACCCCTCAACGGTTGTTCAGACAGCGATGAAACTGGATCGACGGACATTTTTGAGCGCACTCGGCTTTGCGCTTGCGGCCTCCCCTTTCCGTGCATGGAGCATGGGAAAAGAGGACAGGTTTCGCATCGCGCAATTGCAGTACGACGGAAGCTGGAATCCCCGGCCCACCGCGCTCAGACGCGTGCTACTGGAAGTCGAAAAGCGGACGAGTGTGCTGGTCGATCCAAAACCGGTCGTCGTGGATGGAACCGGAAAAGACCTCTTCGAGGTGCCGTTCTTGGTCTGGAGCGGTGACCGCAAGTTCAATCCCCTGCCCGACGATGTCGTCGAGAACCTACGCACGTTCCTCCAATATGGGGGTTTGCTCTTGGTCGACTCCGCAGAAGGTATCCAAAACGGTCCATTCCTGAAATCTGTAGAACGCGATCTGGCCCGCATTCTGCCTGGCGAGAAGCTCAGCCGAATCCCCAAAGACCATGTCATCCACAAGTCATTCTATCTCATCGACGACCCCGTCGGCCGGCTCAACATCTCGAAGTCCTTCATGGGCATATGGGACGATGACCGCGTGAGCGTCGTGGTCACTTCGAATGACCTTCAAGGCGCGTGGGCACGAGACATGTTTGGCAACTTCACCTACGAAGTGTCACCCGGCGGCGATCGCCAACGGGAACTCTCGTATCGATTGGGGATCAACCTCGTCATGTACGCACTGTGCCTGAACTACAAGGCCGACCAAGTGCACATTCCTTTCATCCTTCGCCGGCGTAAGTGGAGGGTGGAGTAGTGTTTGGGTTTGGCGACTACAATACCAGCGACGTGCTGTGGTTGGGCGAATGGGGCGTCGGAGCGGTCGTGTTTTTGTCGGTTCTGGGCATCGCCATCCTTGGCCTGAGTGCGTACGACCTGCGGCCGATGCCAGCGCTTCGAAAGTACACGCTGTTGACACTGCGTGCGGTCGTCTATCTCATCGCAGTAGTCATCCTGCTGGAACCCGCGGTCGACCTTAAGCACGTAACTAAGGTCAAAAACGACATTGTCGTTCTCTTCGACGCCAGCGCATCCATGCGACTGGAGGCGGACGGCACGCCACGAATCGACCTCGCCAGGGAAGCATTTGAGAACCTGAATCTTCCCCAAAGTGGCAGCGACGATGAACACAACTACCTCGTATACGCGATGGAGAGCCGTCCTCGGACGTTGCCGCGCGATAGCATTGCAGACATCAAAGCCACGAGCTCCGATAGCGGGCTGGGTAATGCCCTGAAGTGGATTTCGGACGAGTACGCTCGCAAGAGTCTGGGCGGTGTCGTCGTCATATCAGACGGCATCGATAGTTCGTCGATGGGAACACGCACCAAACGCGGTGAGCCACTCGACGAGATTTCTTTGGAGTTGGTGAAATCCCTTGATGCGCCAATAAACACGCTGTCGGCAGGCACGGCAAGCGACCTCAGAGACGTTGCAATTCGCAAAGTGTCCCACGACGATTTTGCCTTCGTTCACAACAAAGTCAGCATCGAAGTGGATGTTCAAGTCGTCGGTTTTACCTCAACGTCCATCCCAGTCCGCCTGGAACGAGATGGGCAACTTTTGCAGACGAGAGACCTCGTCGTCGAGGACGGCAAGACAGACTACAGAGTGACGTTTGAGTTCGTTCCGAAGCGGCTTGGGCGTGAGGTTTACAAAGTTGAGCTACCGGTGTTGCCCGGGGAAGTTCTGCAAACCAACAACGTTTCGTACTTCGTCCAACGGGTCATTCGCGACAAGATCCGCGTTCTCCAAGTCGTGGGCCGTCCGAGTTGGGATGAGCGTTATTTGCGAATGTTCCTCAAGCGCAGTCCGAACATCGATCTCATCTCATTCTTCATTCTTCGAACCGCCGAAAACCCGGACATGGCGCCAGCCAGCGAGATGAGCCTCATCCCGTTCCCAACCGATGAATTGTTCGACACCGAGCTCGGCAGCTTCGACCTGATCGTGTTTCAGAACTTCAATTTCGGCCCCTACAACATGCTTCGGTATCTCCCGAACATTGAGAAGTTCGTCAAAGATGGAGGTGGGTTTGTGATGGTCGGTGGCGACCTGAGCTTTGCCAGCGGCGGCTACGCGGGCACCCCAATTGAAGATATGCTCCCGGTGAGACTACCCGCCAACTCGACGAACGCCATCGATACCGGGGAGTTCCGGCCGCTGCTAACAGATGCGGGTCGGCGGCACCCGATCACGCAGCTGGCATTCGATCCTGACGCAAATGACGAGCTGTGGGGCTCCCTGCCACCACAACTCGGAACGAACCTTGTGATGGGTCCAAAGAAAGACGCCACGGTCCTCGCGACCCACCCCAGACTCTCGGCGGAAGGAAAACCGATGCCAGTCATCACCGTGTCTGAGTACGGCGATGGGCGAGTCATGGCGCTGACAACGGACGCAACATGGCGTTGGGCCTTCACAAATGCCGCGAATGGCGGAACGTCTCGTGAGTACCAAATGCTCTGGAACAATACGATGCGATGGTTGATCCAAGACCCTGAGCTCAAGCTTCTGCGGCTAGACCTCGATGATGAAGAGGTAAACACCGGAAGCAATGCAACGGGAAGCGTGAAGGTCTCAAACCCTGACTACACCCCAGCGCCCGGTGCGCGCGGCGAGGTAGTGGTGGCATGGCGAGCGTTCGAAGACCTCGGGAAAACTGACGTCGTTCCAGAAGTGATCCAGAGAATCCCGCTGGAGACCGATACCTCAGGCCTGTTCCGCTTGGACCTTAAGACCCCCAAAACGGGGCTCTACACCGTGACGGCCCAGGTCGAGACACCTAACGGCACTCTCACGGATGCAGAACTGTTTATCGCGACAGATCACGCGCAGGAGTTCCGAAACATCATCCCCCGTGAAGACCTAATGAAGAGCCTGGCGACCGCCAGTGATGGGGCACATCACGAATTGCCCGCAGCGATCGGGTCATTGAACTTCAAGTCTCCAACGGAAGTGAAGATCAACCGACGCCGTGTCATTCAGATCTGGGACAGCCCACCCCTTTTCATCTTGGTGTTGCTGCTTTTAGGCGTCGAGTGGACGTTGCGGCGACGTTGGGGTCGCCTCTAACTCGCCCTTTTGTTGTCGATCTGAAGATGTTGGGGTAAGTTGTGGCCAGTATTATTCCGCTAATCTGAGAGAACGATGGGAGACAACACTCCCGAGGTCATTGACCTTAAGTGCCAAAACTGTGGCGCGGAGTTTCGTCTGCGCCCGACGAAAGGCCGTCTTCCGAAGGGTCCGGTGAAATGCCCCGATTGCGGGCAACAGATACCTGTACCCGACGACTCTGCGGAACCACCTCCTCCTATGGCCGCTGTAATCCGCCCGAAGAAAGGGTCTTCGGACTCTTCGATCGAGATGGACGCGCTCGCGCAGGCGATGGCAGACGTTCCCGCGGGTGGCGGGACACTGATCGGCGCCCCGATCGCCGTCGGGTTTGAACGCGCTGAGACGAAGGTGAATGAATTCGGGCCAGTGCCCTCTGAGGCGTTCGATGACGATGAGCCTCAACAGCGAGAGACCGCCAAACTCCCGCGAAAACAGCTCCACACGGACCTCGACGAAACCTCAGAATCGGTGTTCAACAACACGACCCGACATCCCTGGGAAAACGAACTCCCACCGGATGATGCGACCGAGCAGATTACGTCGGAAGTTGAACGCGAAGATACGGTCAACGACGCGCAGGTCCTGGATGACAAGCGAACTACGCGCCCAAATCTGGCGGCAAACAAACCCGGCGGAAAACCAAAACTGAGCGACCTGCTGAAGAAGGTTCGCCAGAAACGCGGCGTCCACCCGACCCAACCGATGGTTCCGATTCCATCGCTCCCAAAGAAATCAGCGGAAGAGATCTTCGGCGATTTTGACGAGGTCATCGACGAAAGCGCGGACGATTTGGTCAGCAGCGCTGCAGCACTGAAAACGCAGAAGCTCAAAAAGCCGTCGCGCAAATCCGAACCACTCAAGATGGACCCGACCATCGAGACCACCATTCGAGAGACCATGCGCGATGATCTCGGGATGGCCGGCGAAAACGTAGGAAGCGGCTATATTCGCATTCCCACGGCTGAAATCCTGGATGTGATTGGTGCCGGCAGCTATCGGCTCAAGGTCGAGAATGTTGTCTACGAACCCGTCGATGAAAAGGG
>JAUIBR010000021.1 GCA_030427705.1 bacterium
CCTCCTGAAGAGGAAGACAACAATAACGACGACGAAGAAACGCCAACCCCAACCTTTGGCCGCTGGGGCGTCGGCCTCGCAGGACGCCTTGGATTTGCGTTCGGTGACGGCAAAGCGCCTGATTATTACGTCTGGGCCGGCGGCGCGCCCGTCTACTCGGATGTCGGCGAGGACGGCGCGTTTGGAACGCCTGAAACGGAAGGCGTCTGGGGTGCCCACTTCAACGTCGGATTCGCATGGCGCGGGTCCTGGCAACTCGCCGAAGACATGGACGAAGAGAGCAGCTGCGACGGTGGCACCTGCGCCATCGGCACGATTTTGTTGCTATTGCTTCCCAACACGTTGGAAGCAACCATGGACGGCTTCGGCTCCGAAACCACCATGCCCCTGCGATTCGGCTTCGGCTTCGGCTGGTCTATCTGATCCATGAAGATTGAAACTCTGCCGTATACCGACATTCAAACGGCGTTTGAGCATCCAGTTTTATTGGAGGACCGGGGCCTAATCTTCGAGTCGCTCGATTGCCTCGACGCCCAGTCGTTCTGTTGCATCAGTGGGGACGTCAAAATCGACGGCGACCTCGATGAAGCCTGGGTTCGCGACATCACGGAAGACGACATCATCGTGATTCGCGGGAACCTCGAGGTGTCGGGCGATATCGTGTTGGTTCACGACCCACTGAGCTACCTCTACCCCGGACGCAAACCCGCAGACATCGGGCTATTGGTGCTCGGCAACGTCAGCTGCCGAAGCCTATTCACAGGATACGCATATCCGTTTGGCGGCGGTGGAAACGTCTCCGTCGCTGAGTGCGTTTTGTTGCACGATGACCACGCCCCAGCCGCTTTTGGTGCGCTCTACGCACCGGTTGCCATCGCCGACCAATGGAATCTATGCGGCGACCTATCCAACGTCGGAGTGTGCTCGTGCGAACGTTGGGCGGGTCCCGGGACCGAGTGGCCTGACCCGCAAGGTCAAACACCTGAGTATTTTGTACCCGAGGTGCTGAGCAGCGTGACCGTCGTCAACGAAGTCGAAGTCGCAGACCGCCTCCGCAAAGGCCTACCCGTTTTGTTGGACGAGCACGCTGTCGCCATCGCGCCCGCTTCAAACAAGCAATGGGAGCCGCCGAAAGACGACGATCGGGAAGCTGCCTACCGTAAAGCCATCGGCAAAGACCCAAAAAACGCGGCCTCGATCGGCGACCTTGTGACGCTATTGGCGGCACAGGACCGCATGAATGAAGTCGCGGAGCTCATTGCCGATATCGATGAATCGATCTGGGGACGAACCCACGGGAAACTCGAAGCAGCCTGGTTGAAGCTTCAAACTCAGGCCAAGTTTGAACCATCCAAGATTGCCGACCGTTACGCGGATGCGCTAGCCGCAGCCGAAGAACAACGCTGGGAAGACGCGTTCAAAGACCTTGTGTTTATCGTCTCGGTCAACCGCAGCTTTGGCGACGACATCGCGCGAATCACCCTGATTCGCCTGTTCGAGATTGCGGGCCCTGATACCGAGCTAGTACGCGAATGGCGCCACAAGATGGGCGCCGCGATGTACTAAACCGCCAACGAAAAACCTTCGCGGAAACACCAAGAGTTTCGCTCTGCCGAGACCGGCTGTTGTGCTATCGGTCTTGCACTCAAAAGAAGGAGGGACCGATGTATCAACATCAACGTCAACGTCAACGCACTGCAATTCTCGTTTTTTCTATCTTACTCGCCACGGCCAGCATGGCCTGCGGAGGACCGGCAACGCCTGACGAGGTGCCGACCGAAACGGAAACGAAATCCGAGCTGTCGACCGACGAAGCCAAGGCCATCGCCAAAGAGGCCTATCTATTCGGCTTCCCGATGATGATGAACTACAAGACCTTGTACGAGTACACGCTCAACAAGGAATCTGGTCAGTACAGAGGTCCGTTCAACACCGTAAAATGCGGGGCTCGCCTGTACACCCCGGACGACACGGCCATCGTCACGCCGAACTCAGACACGCCCTACTGCATGGGTTGGTTGGACTTGTCGTCTGGCCCAATCGTCGTCTCGGTTCCCGAGATGGAAGAGAACCGCTTCTATCACGTGCAGCTGACCGACTGGTACACACACAACTTCGCGTACATCGGTACACGCACGAACAATAACAAGGCCGGCAAGTACCTCGTGGTGGGCCCGGGTTGGGAGGGTGACAAGACCGGCTATGACGCCGTTTTGGCCAGCGAAACCAACTTCGTATTCACCATCATTCGCACGCAACTCTTTGGTCAAGACGACCTGAAACGCGTTGAAGAGATTCAAGCTCAGTACAAGTTCGAGCCGCTAAACGAAGCGGCCGAGGCCAACCCGATTCCAGCGCCAATGGCATGGACGAACGGTGTTGAGTTCACGCCTCAGGCATTGAATGTCATCGATTTCACGCTCGATTTTGCGGCTCAGCATCCAGACGATGCTGCGATCTGGACCAACCTGAAAAAGCTGGGACTGGGAACCGATGCGACATTTGATGTCAGCAAACTCGACCCGGAAATCGCTGCCGCAGTCGCCGACGGGGTGAAAGAGGCGCAGGTCGAGGCGAAGACCTTCATCTCGACGCAGGCCAAAGACCCGCTTGTGAGTGGGAAAATCTTCGGCACGCGCGCGTTCCTGACAGACACGTCCACGCTCGACGCCAGCGCGTCGCTGAAACGAACTGCGGGCGCGATTGCCGGACTCTATGGAAATAGCGGAGAGGAAGCGCTCTACCCAACGTACTTCGTCGACGCGACCGGCGCGCCGCTGGACGCGGGAAATGCCAACTACACCATCACGTTCCCAAGTGGCCAGCTTCCGCCTGCCAAGGCGTTTTGGTCGCTCTCGATGTACGACGGCAAGACGCAGCTCTTCATCCACAACCCGCTAAATCGCTACCTGGTGAACTCGTCGATGCTGAAGTCGATGAAGAAGAACAAGGACGGTTCGCTGACCATCCAAATCCAAAATACAAAACCCGAAAGCGGTGACACGAACTGGCTGCCTGCGCCAAAGGGACCGTTCTATCTGGTCCTTCGCGTCTACGATCCAGACCCGATGGTCTTCGAAGGCAAATGGACGCCCCCACAAGTTGTGAAAGCTGAATAGGAATGACGATGAAAAACTTCGCTCTAGTACTGATAATCGCCCTGGCCGCCACGACGTTGGGTTGCCCTGCCTCGACACCTGACGAGCCCGTCAAGGAAGCCGAAGCGCCGTCGTTGTCTGCCGAAGAAATCACCTCCATCACCGAGGAAGCGTACATCTACGCCTACCCGATGTTGGACCATCACAAGACGATCTTCGCGTTCTCCATGTGGAAGGACTCGCCCGCCTACGTGGCGCCGTTCAATGTGCTCGCAAACCTCGAGAAGTTGAACGACCACACGGACACCGAAGTCATTCGGCCCAACAACGATACGCTCTACTCTTCGCTGGTCTTCGACGTGCGCGCCGAACCGATGGTGATTAGCGTGCCGGCCAATCCCGACAAGCGTTACTACTCCTTCCAGCTCATCGACGCGTTCACCCACAACTTCGATTATATCGGTTCTCGTGCGACCGGATTTGAAGCCGGCAACTACGTCATCGCTGGACCAAACTGGAAGGGCGAGGCACCTAAGGGTGTGAACAAAGTGATTCGTTCGAATAGCGACCTTGGACTTGCGTTGGGACGAACGCAGGTCAGAGGCCCCGACGACCTCCAGAACGCAATCACGTTCATGAAAGGCTATAAAGCGCAGACGCTGAGCGCGTTCACGCAGACCGAAGCCCCGCCAGCCGCAACGTCGAAGGTGCCCGGATTCGCACCTGAAATGCTTAGCACCCCAAGCTTCATCGCCTTGTTCAATCAGCTACTTCCACACGTCGAAATGACCGACGACGAAAAACCTATGTTCGAGCGCTTCGCCAAGATTGGCATCGCGCCCGGCAAGGCATTCGACGCGTCAACCCTGTCCGACGAAGAGCGCGCGGCGATGGAAAAAGGCATCGCAAATGCCAAGGCCAAGATTGAAGAAGAGACCATGAAACTTGGCGAACGAAAGAACGGTTGGATGCTAGTTTCTGACACGTTTGGCACACGCGACGACATGCGCGGACGCTACCTGCGCCGCGCCGCAGGCGCGAAGTTCGGTATCTATGGCAACACGCTCGAAGAGGCGTACTACCCTGAGACAAATGTGGACGAGACGGGCGCCGCCTTAGATGGCTCGAAGCACAACTACATCCTGCACTTTGAAAAGGACGAGCTTCCACAGGTCAACGCGTTCTGGTCGTTCACGATGTACAAACTGCCTGAACAGCTCTTCATCGATAACCCACTGAAGAAATACGTCGTCAGCAGCGCGACCAAAGGCCTGAAGTTCAACAAAGATGGCTCGCTGGATATCTACATCCAGAAAAACTCACCGGGTAAAAGCAAGGAAGCCAACTGGCTGCCGGCACATGACGGCCCATTCTCGCTTCAGTCGCGTCTTTACTGGCCAAAACCCGAGACGCTCGATCCGTTGCGACCACTTCCGCCGGTCAAAGTCGCGAAGTAGTCAGATTTCCGGAAACACCTCACTTCCAAGGGACGATACTTGTGGGTACGCGAAACTGTCCTGTTTGAGCTCTCGGAGCTCATTTTGGACAAGAACGGCAAGGTATACACATGCTCTCTATCTCGTTTCTGGTCGAAAATGACTTCAGCGCTTCCGCTATAGCTTCAATCACCGAGGTGTTTTACCTGGCATCGCGGCACGCCCATTTGAATCCAATTGAGACACATTTTGTTTCCATGCGCGGGGGTGTGCGGCGTAGCAGAGCGGGCATGACGGTGGAGACCCGCCCGGTATCTTCTGCTTCGTCGGAAGTGCTCGTCATTGCCGTCGAAGACCTTTCAGGCGCGGAGCTTACGTTCTTCGAACACTATTTCTTCGAGTTCCCAAGCGACTTCAAACACTTTGGTATCGCGGGTTCAAGTGCACGACTACTGCGCCATATCCGCTGCGCCCCTCGCCGAATCGCTGGTCACTGGCACGATGCCAACTGGATTGCTTACGAGGTACCTAACACACAAGTATTAGATTCCTCGTTCGATCGATGCGACCCCTGGTTTACAGCGACGACCCCAAGACATTTGGGACTGGGAATACTCTCGGAGCTGAAGAGCGAAGAGACGGCGCGAACCGTTCGACGACATCTGAACATGGGTCCACAAGATGTTAGGCAAAACTCCTTCGTCGATATCGCGACGGCGCTACCACGCACATTTGGCACCGTCAGTCGTGCCATTGAGATCATCGAAAGTGACCTCGCCCTCATTAGCCTCGACGAACTCGCGGCCCATTTTGAGACATCTACTCGCAGTTTGACCCGCAAGTTCGAACGCCAATTGGGCATGACACTCGCCGCCTACATTCGTCTGCGGCGTGTCATCAAAGCAGCGGAGATGATTGCGCTTGGCCATCGCATCGCGGACGCCCGAGAAAAATGTGGGTTTCAGTCTTCCACAGGATTTGCGAACACCTTTAAGAGGCTCATGGGTGTCACACCCTCGGTGTACGCTGTGATGTTCAACGCGCCAGAGACAGCGGAAGCTGCGGAGATCCGGCGTATTCGCGAAAAATACGGATGGTGAAGATTCTAGAATGTCCACTTGAACGAAACCCCGTATCGGGCTTCGTCCGTGCCAACATCTTCGGCATTGAACTGAATCGTATTGGGCAACAACCACGCCATCGCGACCATGAACACGCCGACTGAGCCTGCCTGCCCATCGCCGATGTCTTCGTCCTCTTCCATCGCGCGGTAGATGGCGCCCCACGAACCAGGGAAGCTAATGCCGACGGACAGGCGAGAACCCAACTCGTAGCCGTCTGCGCCTTCGACGGTCAACCAAATCGGCGCGGCTCCGACGAAGGTGTAGAAGTCCGCCCACGAGTCACCGTCTGCGCCGTAGGCAAATCCCAACCGCGTCATCGGCCCGACTGCAAATCGATTCAACACAATCTCGGACTCGTCGGGCTGTTCGATGGCCAACTGCCCAATCTGCAGGTTGGGCCCAACGGCGCCGTAGAACGCCCAGTTTTCGCCGAGCGGCACCAGGCTTCTGTAGTAACCCGCAAATCCATCAAAGCCCGCTGTGCGGCTCTGACTGCCCCACGTGGCTCCGAATCCCAAATCAAACTGAATAGGTCGCGTCGGGTCCGCGGATGCGGGCGATGCGATAACCAATGCGAACAATAAAACCAGGAGCGCCACAACCTTCGAATTCATCTCAATCTCCAATCTCTGGCTCGGCCATAACCAGCAAAACAAAAAAGCGCCGAGCAGACAAATGACTCATGAGTCATGTTTTCGGTAGACGGGGGGTGTTCCGATGTATTCAAAAAGGACGGTTCTTGGTTCTTGGTTTTTGGTTCTTGGTATTGTTTGCTCGCTAAAACTCGACACGCGCCATGTAGCTGACGGCTTGCAGGACAACCCAATTGCCGTCTTGCTTGTGGCTCCACATGGTGAACGAGTAGGTGCCGAGGTTCCAAGTATCCTCCTGTATCTCAACATCGTCGTTCTCGGCACCGGCCGGATAGTCGTTCAGCAGTTCAACACGAAACTCCGGCATGCCCTCGCCCATCTTGAACGACACCGACTCGGTCGGCGGGCCCCACTTATCCAACCACTGTTGTCGCGGGGTGTTGCGCACCAACTCGTCAAAGTCAGCCGTGCTGTTCGGCTCCGGCGACGGCGGCTTTTCACCCTTCTGGTCCGGCGCAGGCTCCGGCTTAACCTCAGGTGTAGGAACCTCCGCAGCCGCCGGAGTAGCCGTCGGCGTCTCTTGCGGCGTCTCACACGCTGTTGCCATGATGAATACTGCCAAAACGATTGAAGCGGTTCGAAATCTAGCCATGAAGAGTCCTCTGTGGTTCTCACAAACTTCTGTGGTTCTCTGTGAAGGGTGACGCAGTCCGCGGCTACTCAGTGAGTGGCGTACGCTGACAATCAAACGTCACATCAATCGGGTCACCGTTATCGATGACCTCAAAGTCCTCAACGGTCAGGTCCGCCAAATCCCGCGGCCCCAACAGCCCGTCCCACTTATTGGCCGTGAACGAATCCGACTGCGCCGTGAGCGCAATGTTCCCACCATCGGCGTGGAACATGCCATACTTCTGCAACGCTCGAGCAACGACGCGAGCCCCTTCGTTAGGAAGCGTGTCCAGCGGATAGTCCGCGCGGAGCCGGAAGTGAACGCCGTATGGCGGCGCATTATCATCGCCAGTTGTGCGCGTTCCGTGGGTCGCAGGCGGCACGTACTTGCTAGCCCGCACGCGGTTGTTGGGAAGGATGAAGCGGATGGCGTGATTGATTTCACCCGCTGCAACCTCATCTGCCGAGAACAACAACGGCGCAATCGGGAAGCCTGCAGCATCCGCGCTGGTGCACTGTTGGCCACGCCCGTCCGGCCCGTAACCACCACTGGTATCCCAGACCGCCAGACATCCACCCATGAACGTCCTGCCCTGAATATTCGCTCGCCACATCTCATACAGCCGGTTTTCGAACGGCGCGTGCACAATCAAATGGCAGTCACCATCACCCTCGCACGCATACCCCGATTCGCCTTCCAGCCGTCCACCGTCGGGCACGGGAATCATCACGTGGTCGCAGTCCGGCGAATAGAAATCACCAGTCTCGATAAAGTCCGACTTTGCGGTATTGGCGTCCGCATCCAAGACCTCGATCGAGAAGTCGATCTGGAATCGGTCGCTATTGCCCCACCCTCCAGCATTGCGAAGCGACGCGATAATCGCGTCCGAATCATCAGCCTTCGGCAATGCCGACACATCACGCTTCCAGAACGCATCGCCCGCAAAATAGCGGTTCTGCGGCATCGTGTTGTTGACGTTATTCGAGTTATTCGAGTTACTCGAGTTGTTCGAATTGTTGCTGTTGTTCGCGTTATTCGAGTTGTTGGCGTTGTTAACGTTGTTGCCGTTGTTCGAATTGTTCGCGTTGTTGACGTTGTTAACGTTGTTCACGTTATTGACGTTGTTTGCGTCGCCGTTGTTGGACTTGTCGGAGTCGTCCGAACAACCCGCAAGCGCAACGATAAGCAGCACGGCCAGAAGTCGCATCGTATTGTCTCTTAAGCAGAATTGGTGTTTGCGGGAGTATGGCCAATCTGCGGGGGAGACACAAGAGCCGGTGGTGAAGGAGGTTTGGGGAGGTCGCAGAGCAATTCGCAGAGGCTCCGGAGGTCACGAAGGCGCCAGAGGAACTTTTGTTCCAAACGTAGAGCGGTACGGTAGCGCGAGTTGCGAGTTGCGAGTTGCGAGTTGCGAGTTGCGAGTTGCGAGTTGCGAGTTACGAGTTGCGAGTTGCGAGTTGCGAGTTGCGAGTTGCGAGTTGCGAGTTGCGAGTTGCGAGTTGCGAGTTGCGAGTTGCGAGTTGCGAGTTGCGAGTTGCGAGTTTCGATTAATCGACTAATCGGAAATCGAAAATCCCGAATCGAAAATCGAAAATCCCGAATCGAAAATCGGAAATCCCGAATCGACCCCAAAACCAAAGACCAAAGACCAAAGACCAACGACCAAGAACTAGCCAAGTTCCCCGTAGTACACTTGAGTATCGTACTCAATCTGCACAAACCCATCCCGGTTGTGCTCGGCAAAGATCGCCTTTAGCCGCTCAATCACGGCGTCATGCGCAGGGTGCCCAGGCGCGGGCGCGTAGGACGAACTGAGCAGTCGTCCCTTCAAGCCTTTGTAGTCAAAAACTTGCATATTTGGCGTCGAATAATGGTCGTACGCTCCGAAGTAAGCGCGGATGCCTTCAGACAGCGCAGCCCGGTCTTCCATCACTTCTTTGTAGCCAACACCACCTTCCAGAAGCAGCTCTTCGTAAGCATCCAGAAACGGTGTGCCGCCGCGACGGCGGTTGTTCCAGATAGCAGCCATGCGATGGGGCGCTTTGGTGATACGACGAAACTCTGGTGCGGCCTTGTCGTGTTCGAACCAGTGCAGCGCTTGCGCGACGACGACCAAGTCAACCGCGCCGTCTTCAAGCGAAATGTCTTCAGCCGGCGCATCCACCGCCCTAAAGTTCGGTGCATTAATCAACGCCTCGCTCGCCGCCCGCATCGCATCATTTGGTTCGATGCCGATGACGTCGTAGCCCCGCATGATCATTTGGTTGCTAAGAATGCCCGTGCCCGAGCCAACATCTGCGATGACAAAGCCGGGTTGCAGATAGCCGACGTGCTCAAGGTGGTCGAGCGCCTGCGGAGGATACGACGGGCGATACCGCACGTAGTTTTCGACGCGGTCCGAGAATCGTTGTGTTGGGGACAGTTTACTCATTGTCCTCTTACGCTACTTGCTACCTACCAATCGCTGCGCAAGCTTCTGCATCCACTCAGTTTCAGCAGGAGTCGCAGCGGTAACGTCCTCAATCGAAGACGCAGCCAGAAGGCTCTTCACACTATCAATCGGGTCAGCCTGCTCGGCGAGCACCTCGCGAAGCACGGCGTCTTCAGCGGTGATTCCGAACTTCTTGATGCTGGCCAAAACCAACTTCTCGAAGTCCTCGTCACCTGCAATCGCCTCTTCGACCGCGTTGTCAGGACCCAAGGCGTTGATACGCTCGATGACCAACTTCTTGCGACTTCCGTAGTCCATCTGTGCCAGCTCTTCAGGCAGCAGCGGCTTGCCGATGTAGATGTCTTGCTTGCCGAAGCCCAACGGGAACTCCAAGCGCGTCTCAAGCGACTCACTCGGCAATCCACCGACAAATCGAATCGGAACGACCGGAGCATTGACGCCCATCGCCATATCGATGAACGCACCCGACATCTTTTCGACTGGCGTGCGTGCACTCAGCGAGCGCGTGCCTTCGACGTGAACCATGACGCTTCGACCCGGTGCTGCCAGCTCTTTAATGATGGCAGGAAGTGACTCTTTATCATCGCGGTCAAAGAACGTGATGACCTGCGGGTCTTTGACGTCTGGATACTCGAAGCACAACTTAATCAGCGTGCCCAACCATGTGTGTCGATGCTCAGCTTTCGCGAGCGTGACAGTAGGAACCTGGCTCAAGCCAGAAGCGACGATCGAGAACAACAACGACTCGACACCGACCTGGTGATTTCCGAGGTAGCAAAGGCTGCGACCTTTCACCGCTTCCCACGCAGCAGGGTCTTCGATGATGACGCGATTTACGAAGCGTTCGATGAGACCGTAGTACAGATCTTCGACCGGCCAGCGACCGACGCCGAACCATTTGGTCCAGAACTCTCGCACCGGTGTGATGTCCAAGTGGCCTGCAGCGTCACCCTTCACAATTGCGGTATCACCATCGACGTTCTTGGCTAAATCAAAGCGCGTCAGCGGTAAAGCAGAAGGCAATAAACCTGGGTGAACTTTATGGTATCGCGCCAAGTGCTCTTTCATCGCGATCGATGCAGGTTCGCGCGAACCGTAGACCGCGTTCACCGTTCCCGGCAACCAATCGACTCCGGCGATCTGCTCTTCCGTGACTTTCGTCTCGGCATCACTCGTGTCCGAAATTGATAAACCTTCGATAAATTTATGGTCTCGCAAAAACGCCGCGCGGTCTTCCGGATCAGCCGAACCAAGCGTTCCTTTTGGGAAGCACGCTTCGACCAATTCGAACTGACACCACACGCCCGTTTTATCAATCAGCTGCACTTTGAAACGTGGGAAGTCCGGGGAACCAAGGAAGCCGTCAGGTCGGACTTCGCAGCGGACTTCACCCGTAAGCGGCGTCTCGCTAAAGAACTCCATCTTTGGAATCACGGCTGGGTACGCGACCTTTTCCGAATCGAACTGGTCACCCCATACCGACAGATTGTCATGCGGAATGCCGTGCGTCGCTCCGTCCAACAGAAGCGGGTTCAAACGTCCGGCAGGAACACTGTCACGAACTTGCAGAGTACTCGACGCACCTTCTGCCGTTCGAACAAGCGAAGTCACCACATGGAAATCAGGACCGTGGAAAATCTGGTCGCCTTCGTATGGAAGCGGCAGCTTGTCCCCTTCCAAGGCAGGCCATGCTTCTGGACGTTGGCCGTACATCGAGGTGAAGACCTTCGCCGAAGCGACCTCGGTCTCTGCACCGTCGTCCTGAACCACCAACAGCTTCACGTCTTCGGCGTTACGTTCCGTACGCAGCGTGCGTGGTCCCTCAAACGTCAGCCAACCTTTGACGCGCACGTCACGAAGCTCAACGACAGGGTCAGCAATCGATGCGCCCTGCGCCAGCAGGTCGACCATATTCATCATCGGCAACGCCGGCAGCGTGTACGTCGGACAGTGGTCGTTCAGCCACGTGTCTTCGGCCGGGTCCAGCGTCTTCAGATTCAGGTCGCCATGCCCATCACTGACGATGCGCATGCCCATATTGAACGCTTCATAGATACGCTTGCCGTCAACCCACAGCGACGCATTTCCAACTGCGTATGGAATGCCGTCGTCGTCCTTGCCGACCTCGGTGATTTCCATGGTCGACTGGATGAGCTTGTTATGCGGGATGACCTGACCACGGTACTTCCACGTCATGGGATGCGCGTGGCTCAGCGTTTCAAAGCGTGCGTTCTCGATGCCTTCAGCCATGCCCGTTTCGAGCATGTAGAACTGAAGCAATTGGATCATCGCCTCGATACCAAGCGAGCCTGGCTGAACCGGGTCTTGGAAGAAGTGAGCCTTGAAGAACCACTCGCCAGGGTCAACGTCTTTGACCCCGCGCAGCGTTCCCAAGCCAGCTTCGCCGCCTTTTGGATCGAAGTATTCGACGCGGTCGACCATCAACATCATCGGCTCGGCAAGCTTGGCCGAACCCGCGTTCCAATAGCCGTTAGGACGCTTCGTGAAGTCGATAACACCGTTCGTGGGCGCTTCCAAAAGTGCGCGTTGCTCGTCCGTGGTCGGCAGACCAATCTGGTTCTGCAACGCTTCTGCGGGGAAGAACCCAAAGACGGTATCCATGTCATAAACTGGCACACCATCGACCGAGCACTCGACGTCGAACGACACGATAATCATCGGGCCGGTCTTGCTGATATTGGTGCTCTTCACCTTCGTCAGCAGCGTTCCTGAACCCGGAATCAGGTCGACATGCAGCGTTCCTGTTCCGTCCAAGTTGCGGAAGAACAGCTCTTTGTTTTCGACCGTCAGCGCGCAACCCAGGTAGCTTGCCAACCAACCACAAGGTTGCAGCGCAGCTTCCAGCAACACCGCAAATGGCATCGCGCGGCAGCCGTTCTCGTCGAAGTACCATGCATCATCTGGAATGTCGTACTCGACGTCGACTTCCATGCCCTTCTCCATCGAGCCGATGATTCCCTTCGTGCGCGTCACGCGCGACAGGAAGTGGTACGGCGGATTTGGCAGGCGAGCGACGCGAAGCGGTGAGTCGAATGGGTCGTAGATGGAGCCGAAGGCTTCCGATGGACGACCGTTTGCGCAAGCCAACATCGAGCGATAGTCGAAGTCGTGGCCCATGCCGTCGTTCGCGACTTCTTTGGTCTCTTCGTAGCCTTCCAAGAGCTTGTCGCCCTCGTCCAACGGCCAGCCCGGCGTCAGTTTCAGAGCAACGCGGCGAGCGTGGAAAGCCTTCAGGCCGTCGACGATGCAAAGCAGGTCGGCGTACAACGTTGGTTCTGGCCCGTCCCAGACTTCCTCGACAAATACTTCGTACGTCAGGATGTTCGATTCTGGCGTGACCTGGCCGCGGCAGTTCAGCTGGAACGGAATGCCTTCGACCGGCTGGAACGTCCAACCATCGCGCTCCATCGTGTAGCCCAAGCTGCCCAGGTAGAACGACATCAGCTGCAAGCAGCCTTCGAACATCAGCGTGCCCGGCATGCATGGGTCGTTCTTGAAGTGGCCGTCAAAGAACCAGTGGTCTGGCGTAATCTTCACGGTCGACTTCAGGTAACCACGGCCCCATGGACCGCCGTTGACGTCGTAGTCGGTGATATGCTCGTGGAAGAGCATGTTTCCGTTCTGGATGCGTGGCGTGCGCGTGTGCGTCTTCGCCCAGAAGAAGTCTTCGCCAAAGCAATCCCATGGACGACCGTCGGCAAACGCCTCGATCTCGGTCTTGCTGAACTCGCTCTTCTGGCACTCGATAAACGGCGCATCCAAGCGAGGGTTTTCGACAATCTCTTGCTGCTCGGGCCACCACAGGCAGCCATCCGAATCCGCGAGCTCTTCGTCTGTGAAGAAGCCAGCCTGACCCTTACGGACAGCCAGTCGAACCTGGTCATCCACGCGGCAATCGTAGTGGAAGAACATTAGACGCGTCCCACCAGTCTTGGCGTGACCGTCGAGGTGAATCTGATACTTGAGCGTTTCGCCCGGCGTCGGCAATCCGCCGTAGTACGTCAGCTCACAACCCAGCAGGCGATAGCAACGCTCGCTACGGTTCGTGAAGTCGACACCCAGGTACGAGATCAGCATCAGGTCAGCCTGACCTGATTCGATCATGATGCCCGCAGGCATGTAGCCCTGGTGCATGAACCAGCGGTCGGCTTCAACGTCGGATTCGGTCCAGATGATACCGGTTCCCATCGAGCCCGGCTCGGCATCCAATCCCGTTACGCGGTCGGCCAAGAGCAACGGTGCTTCCGGCATACGAACCTGACGGAAGTAGTCGTCCTGAACCTTGAACATCTCGCCGTAAATCTCGCTGATCTTTCCGGACGCGTGGATTTCGAGCTGTTCGAAGTTGAACGTAGGACCGGTAGGTTCGAGGACCTCCAGCGGTGCGCTGCTTAGGCCGGGGCTCACCTTGGGCTTTGCTGGCTTGCTCGGTTCTTGGTTCTTGGTCTTTGGTTCTTGGTTCTTGACCGGGGTGGGTGCAGGCTTTTTCGGTTCTTGGTTCTTGGTCGTTGGTTCTTGGTTCTTGATTTGCGGTGGTGCCGGTTGTGTCGGCACTTTCGGAGTTGTCACAGAGCTTCTGGCCTCTAGCCCCCTAGCCTCGAGCCCCCTAGCCTCGAGCCCCCTAGCCACGAGTCCCCCAGCCTCTAGCCCATGTGCACCACCGTTAGCCAATAGATCCATAGCGCTGCGTTGGACATCCATGAATCGCTCGTACATCGCCGTCTGCTGGATCAAGTACTGGTTCTGCAGGTCTGCGATTTCCGTCAGCGTTTGATGGACCGCGGCAAGCCGTGGGTCGTTGTACTGCTGTGGTGCGGCCGCAACTGGCGCAGCGGCAACCATCGGCGCAGCTGCCACAACAGGAGCTGCGGCGGCTTGAGCCATCGCAGGTGCAGGCGGAAGGACTTCTGGAGCAGGCGGAACCGTGCCAACTGGCGGCAGAGTTGGTGCCGCAGGCATCGTCGTATCTGAATTCATGGGCTTCACTTCGGACGGCGTCGACAACGCGGCGCCGATGGGTTTGGCCAAGGTTGGCATCGGTAGAGCAAGGTTCATGGGTGGCTTATGCGCATCGAAATCGAGCGCTGGGCCATTCGATTGTGGAGTCGGTGGCTCGGTGACTTTCGTCGACACGAAACCGGGGATGGCGCCCCGCCCGCCCGCAAAGGTCGAGACGACAAGGTCGCGCAGCTCGCCAGCCGCGAACGACTGACCAAGCACTCCGTCAAGGTTTGGACCGTCGGCATTTCCACGCTCGATAGTCGCATAGATGGTGTCGCCGGCGGCTTGTGCGTCCTCGAAACGCTTCAGCACAAATGCCACGGCTGCATCGCCAGGGTTGGCCCCGTTCAACGCTGCAACATGTACATCTGCACAGCTGAGGTCCACGCCGCAGACCAGCGCTGCATTCAGCTCGCCAGTTTCAAGCGCGCGCATCGCAAGGTGCAACGCGGTCGAGCCCGAGCGCGTTCCTTCCGAAACGCTGATGGACGCGCCACCAAAATCAAATTGGCTGTTCAGGCGGTTGGCCGGGATATTCGGCATCGTGCCCACAACGCCCGCAGGCGTCAGCGTGGCGACGATGGAATCCGACATTTCGTCCACGGACTGACCCAACGACTCGGGGTCCAAGCCGCGCTTTCGAAGCTGCGCCTTCAAACGCCAGCGGGCGCCGTAGCGGCAGACTTCGATGTCTGGCTCCATGGCCATGAACACGCCAGCATTAACATTGTCGATTTCTGACACCATTCCAACAGCCTGCCGGGCCGCCGTCAGGACCGCCAACTGCTGCGGAATCGTCTCGCCAAGGTCATTCGGCGGGAACTTCAGTTCTTTCAATTCAACCGCGACCGAATTCATCATCGGTGACACCGGCTGGCCCGAGTTCAACGTTTGAATCAGCTCAGGAATCGACCCCGCATCACCAATCAACCCGCTAACACCAACAATCGCGCATTTCGCAGCTGAACGTTGCGAACTCACGACTGGCAGCTCGACGTCTTCGCTGACCACCAGGTGCGCGTTATTTCCACCAAAACCGAACGCCGACACGCCGGCAATCTTGGGTCCGTTGGATGTCCAAGGCTCGGCAGCGTCCAACGTTCGAAACGGTACGTCTTTCAGAGCCGGATTCGGGTCTTTGAGCGCGTGCAGCGTCGGTGGTCGCTGACCGTGACGCATGGCTTCCAGAACCTTGATGAGACCTGCAACACCAGCAGCCGTAATCAGGTGGCCCATATTCGATTTCAATGAACCGATTGGGACCTCATCGACGCCCGCATACACGCTGGCCGTCGACTTCAATTCCGCGGCGTCACCAACCGACGTCCCCGTGGCGTGACACTCAAGCAACGATACTTGCGATGGGCTCACACCCGATACGTCATAGGCCTGCTGAATCGCGCGGGCCTGACCGTCTTCGGACGGCGCAAGGAATCCGCGTCCGCGGCCGTCGTTCGACAAGCCGACGCCACGGATGATTCCGTGAACTTTGTCACCATCTCGTCGAGCATCGCTCAAACGCTTCAGCGCCACAAAGCCTGCACCTTCTGCAGGGACAAGCCCATCTGCGCCGGCGTGGAATGGACGGCTCTGCCCCGACTTGCTCATCGCTTTCAGAGCGGTGAACCCGACGTGGATAAAGAGGTCGTCCGAGCGATTGACCGCTCCCGCCAACGCCACATCGACCGAGCCGTCGTGCAGCTGGTCGCAGGCAAGCTTGATGGCATAGAGCGAGCTCGCGCATGCCGTGTCCAAGCAATAGGACGACGACAAGTTCAGCGCGCGCTGCAGTGTTTCTGCGCTGTTCGCGCTCATGAACCGATTTCGTGGGTCCGAGGTTTGACCGCCAAACCACACGCCTTCGGCGAATTCTGTCATCTTTTCAGATGGGAAACCCAAGTTGCCGTAGACCGCGCTTGTGCGAGCTGGCGCTTGGTCGTAGCCGGCGTCGCGCAATGCTTCGCGAGCGCAGTGGGCAGCCCACAACATGCCCTCGTCCAAGCCATTGAACTCATCAGCAGCAATCGCAAACCCTTCTGGATTCCAGACGGTTTCGAAGCCACGCACGTACCCGCCACGGTTCGACCAACTCTTGTTCGAGGGGTCGTCGTTCGGAGAGCAGAGCACGTCTTCATCAGGTGCTCGCCACCGTCCTTCAGGCGTGGTCGACACAAGGTCTCGCCCTTCAACGACGGCGTTCCAAAGCTGCTCCGGGTTCAGGGCCCCCGGAAGAACGCACGAGCGCCCTACGATTGCTATCGGCTCAAATGAGGTCATGTCGGTCTGCCTTACGAGCGCTTAACGTCGGGACGAAGGATGAGTTCAACCTTCTTCATCTCGGCGATGCGGTGTCCGTCAGTGGTCTCGAAGATGACGTCGGCGGTTGCGCCGGATTTGCCCGCTGGCTGGCACTGAGCCACGCATCGGACTTCACCGTCGTTTGGCAAATCACTGCCAACCCAGAACTCACCGATTGCCATTGGAAGCGCTGCGCCGCCAAGGTTCTCGCGAGCCCACAAGAGCAACATCTGAAGGCCGCCGTCGAAGGCTGCCACGTCGGTTGCCCATGGCTCCCAGCTCCAGGACGCTTCTTTCACGCCTTTGAGGTCGCCCGAGATTCCGTCCGCGCCCACGCCATCAAGCTGCTTGATGACCTGGAAGTCGTTGGTGTGGAAGAGCACGTCGCCGTAGACCACGCGGTCGTCCCACTGACCCAAGCTTGGCGAAACTTCAACGTGTCGTTGCGTTCCGCGTGCTGGAGCCATCTCGGCCTTCGCCTTGTAGTAGAACGTGCCATCGGCGCCTTTCAGCTCGAGCGCCAGCGAAAGCTCGCTACCGTTCTGAATCGGCTGCGCCGTCAAAAGGAAGCGGTCGCCCTTGCCGTTGAAGTCGTTCAACTTGATGCCCTTCAGAACCTTCAAGTCTTTGACCGCAGCCAGCTTGAGTTGCGGTGCATATGCACGTGCGAGCCGGCTGAACCACTCGAGCACCAGTACGACCGGAACGACGATGCCGTCGCCAATCGTGTGGCCTTCAAGGTAGCCGTGCGACTTGCTGTTCACGTTAACTTCCAACGTCAGCTTGGCTTCGGTTCCGCCCATCAACGCGGCTGCTTGAGGCTCACCACCCAAGACCAACTCGACGTCGCCGTCTGTGCTGTTGATCTCGTCGACGAACATCTTCGCGCCGGTCTTCAATGGAATCATTGGAACGCCCAATGCTGCGAAGTGACGCTTGAGCTCAGGGCTGACCATTCCGCCTTCCCATGGGCCCCATCCTAGTGACTTCACCAGGATGTTGCGCTCGCGGCCAATCGCCCACGCCGTCTTGTTCAAGACTTCGTTGGCCATCGCGTAGTTTGCCTGACCGTTGTTTCCGGTACGGGCCGCAACGCTCGAGAAGTTGCAGATGAACTTCAGCGGGTCGTTTGCCGTCGCCGTCAACAGCGCGCGAAGACCGTCAATCTTGGTATTGAACACGAAGTCGAAGTCGTCTTGCGTCATGTCCGCGATGAACTTGTCAGCCAGAACGCCTGCGCCGTGAACGAAACCGGTAATCGGTCCCCATTGCGTGCGCACGCCTTCCAACGCGGCCGACATGCCTTCCGCATCCGTGACACTAACCGACACATATTGCGCGTCACCGCCGGCGGCTTTGACGGCTGCGATGGTCTCGCGAATCTCGCGTCCAGCCAGGATTTTCTTCGCCTGACGTTGCAGGTCCTTGGGCGTCACTTTTTCGCCAGCAGCTTGTGCCAGCTTCAAGAGCGCACCTTTCAAGTCCGCATCAGTCGTGGCGTTCTCAAGCCCCGCAGGCTCTTCAGCCAGCGGTGTACGTCCCAACAAAATAAACTTAGATTTACTGGTACCAGCCAACTCAATAACGCAGGCCGCAGTGACTCCGCGAGCCCCGCCGGAGACGACAATCACGTCATCCGAGCCCAGCAGCGCATCGCCAGTCGTGACCTCTTTCGCAATCGAATGAGGTACAAGTCGCTGACCGTCAGCGGTCAATCCAACTTCGATTTCACCGCCGCCCTGCAACAGTTCGTTGGCGAGCGCGATAGCGACCGTTGCCGCGTCGCGGTCTCCAGTTTCGATGTCAATCGCCTTCAACGAAGCGTTGGTCCACTCGAGGTTTGCCGACTTGGTCAGGCCGCTAAGCCCAGACAAGTAAGCGCGCGTGGAATCGAACTCCGTCGTTCCGAATGCTCCGCCGGTATCTTGGACCGTCACGAAGAGACCACCGTCGGCGGTAAACTTCGCGGCAATCTTACTAGCGATACCGAACGCCTCGGAGTTGATGGCAATCGCTTCGTCGACGTTCTTCACGTCGGCGAGTCCACCAAGGTAGATGACGGCGTCAGATTTCGAGCTGACCGCGACGGCAACGCGTGCGGACAAGCCACGGAACTTCAGTTCGTTCGCAAGCGCATCACCCAACTTCGCAGGTCCGCCGACAATCAGAACTTCCTTTGCGTCCCAAAGACCGGGTTGTGCGAGCCCTGCTGCTGGTGTGTTCACCAGTTCCAGGCTGAAGCGGCCGAGGTCAGCCGTGACGACGGCTGGTTCTTGGTTATTGGTCGTTGGTTCTTGGTTCTTGGTTTGTGCTGCTGGCGCAACCGGTTCTTGGTTTTTGGTTCTTGGTTCTTGGTTTGTCTGTGCTGCTGGCGCCTGCGCACCCGGCAACATGCTCTCAAGGTAACCAACAATCTCGCCGAGCGTTTTCATTGCGCCCATGGCGTTGGCATCAACCTCTGGGAGGCCCGGTGCTTGCTCCTGAACAGCGCTCAGGATTTCGACGCGCTTGATGCTGTCGATACCCAAGTCGCCTTCCAGATCCATGTCATTTTCTAACATGTCTGCTGGGTAACCCGTCTTTTCAGCAACGACTTCGAGCATAATCCCGTGCACGTCCACCGAAGGTGCGGCTGGCGAGCTGGAAGCTGAAGGCTGAACGCTGGTAGCTGCTGCCGGTGCTCCACCTGACGGAAGCATCGACTCCAAGTAAGCAACGATTTCGCCGAGCGTTTTCATTGCGCCCATGGCATTTGCGTCAACTTCGGGAAGTCCCGGTGCCTGTTCTTGAACTGCGCTCAGAATCTCAACACGCTTAATTGAGTCAATTCCGAGGTCGCCTTCCAGATCCATCTCATTTTCGAGCATGTCGGCTGGGTAACCCGTCTTCTCAGCCACAACCGCAAGCATAATCCCGTGCACATCTACCGAAGGTGCTGCTGGCGAGCTGGAAGCTGAAGGCTGAGAGCTGGAAGCTGGTGCTGGCGCACCACCTGCTGGCAGCATCGACTGCAAGTAGTCGACGATTTCGCCGAGGGTCTTCATTGCGCCCATGGCGTTTGCGTCAACCTCTGGGAGGCCCGGTGCCTGTTCTTGAACGGCGCTCAGAATCTCAACCCGTTTGATCGAGTCGATACCCAAGTCGCCCTCAAGGTCCATTCCATTCTCAAGCATTTCAGCCGGGTAACCCGTTTTCTCCGCGACGACCTCCAACATCAATGCCTCAACATCCACGGCTGGTTGTTGGGTATTGGCGATTGGCTGTTGGGTAGGCTGAGCTGCTGGCGCTCCACCTTTGGGCAACATGGACTGGAGGTAGTCCACGATTTCGCCCAACGTCTTCATTGCGCCCATCGCGTTTGCATCGACCTCTGGGAGACCAGGTGCTTGTTCTTGGACGGCACTCAGGATTTCGACGCGCTTGATGCTGTCGATTCCCAAATCGCCTTCCAGGTCCATGCCGTTCTCCAACATCTCAGCTGGATAGCCAGTCTTCTCGGCCACGACCGCAAGCATAAGAGCTTCAACATCTACCGATGGCGCGCTGCTGACCGCTGGTTGCTGACCGCTGACCGCTGGCGCTGCTGGCGCAGGCGCCGCAGCAGCCCCACCAACTTCGAACTGCGAAAGGAACGTAACGATCTCACCCAGCGTCTTCATCGCGCTGAGCTCAGCCGTATCGACGTCTGGAAGACCAGGAGCTTGGTCTTGGACAGCACTCAGGATTTCGACGCGCTTGATGCTGTCGATACCCAGGTCGCCCTCAAGGTCCATGCTCAGGTCGAGCATCTCGCGTGGGTAGCCGGTCTTTCCAGACACAACACCCAACATGATGCTCTCCAAATCGAAGCCACCCGCTGGAGCAGCTGCAACTGGCGCAGGTGCAGGCTTCGCAACCGGAGCCGCAGGTACTTCAGCAGCCGAAGAAGGAAGCTTGAACCCCCCAGCTCCAGAAACAGGTGCTTGCGTCTGCGGAGCCGCAACTAACTGCTGTGCTGGCGCCTGAAGTGCAGCCCCAGAGCTGAAAGCTGATTGCTGACCGCTGAAAGCTGGAAGCTGATTGCTGACCGCTGGAGTCACAGTCTGCCCACCCAACGCATTCAAAGAACTCTGAACAGCATTCAAGAAGGACGTCTGCGACTGAGCAATAGCCTGCTGGAAAGTCGACTGAGTCACAGCCAACTGCCGCTGCGCCTCCTGCCAAACGGCAAGCCACTCAGCGCTCTGCGCAACCCCCGAGCCGCTAGCCCCTAGCCCGCTAGCCCCGGCAGTAGCCGGCGCAGCCGCGACGGGTACTGGCACCTCGACCGGCACCTCTTTGATAACTTCGACCGGTACCTCGACAATCTTCGTCTCAGGCTGACGCTCTGGGTTTGGCCCAGGAAGCGCTGCCGCCCCACCCTTTGGTGGATAGACTTTGCCGTAGTTCGAACCGTTAATCTTCACTGCAAGCTTCGGCTTTGGAAGCGCGTCCAGGTCACGTGGCTCGCCGTACTCAGCCCACAACGAAGCGAACTCGAGCGGCAGGCCTGCTGCAACAAGTTGTGCGAGGCCACGGAAGAACGACTCGATTCCTGGCTTCGAGCGTCGGTCCAACGTGACCGCCGTGTGCTCTTTGCCTTCAAGGATGCGGCCGACCAACTTGGTCAGCACCGAACCCGGACCGACTTCGATAAAGTGTCGGATTCCGGCATCGTACATACCGTTGATGGTGTCGACCCACTTAACCGAGTTCGCAATCTGACGGCCCAGTCGAGCCTGCTTGTCAGCTGCCTTATCTTCGTAGGGTTGTGCCGATTCGTTCGACCAAACTGGGATGTTTGCATCACCAAAGTCGACGTCTTTCAAAAACGCGCTGAATGGCTCGGCGCTCGCTGAAACGACCTTCGAGTGGAATGCCGTCGCGACCGACAGCGGCTTGAAGTTGATGCCTTGCGTCTCAAACTTCGCTTCCGCAGCGCGGACCGCTTCAACCGTGCCAGAGATTACGACCTGGTCAGGAGCGTTGTGGTTTGCGACGACCACGTCGTCGGTACCCAGCGACTCAAGCACTGGGGCCACCACGTCGAGCGTTGCCGAAACCGCCGTCATCGCTCCCGGGAGCTCCGCAGCTTCTGCCATCAACTCGCCGCGCTTTCGCGCAACCTTGAGCATGTCTTCTTCGCTCAACACGCCTGCAGCGTGCAGCGCCGTGACTTCGCCGTAGCTGTGACCGGCAACGGCTTTGGCCTCAAGACCAAGACCGCGAACCATCTGCAACAACGACAAGCTGGTGCAACCAATCGCTGGCTGCGCCCATTGTGTCGAGGTGAGGCGAGCCTCGTCCTCGGCCTTGTCGGCATCATTGAAGGTCGGCATCGGGAAGACGACCTGGTCAAGCGTGCGCAGCTCGTCCAGCTTCAGGTCCGCCGCGCGGTCCCATGGACCAATCGCAGCATCGAAGCTCATCGCGACCTGACCGCCCATTCCAATGTACTGACTGCCTTGGCCGGGAAAAACAAATGCAACGTCGCCTTGTGCTTTTCCGACACCGTAAACGGTACCGTCTGGCATCTCGAACGGCTTGTCGCCAGCCTTCTGAATCATGCCGATTGCACGGTCGAGCTTCGTCTTGAGCTCGTCTTCCGTCGTGGCATACAGCGCCAAGCGATTGTTCAGCGGCGTGTAGTTCGTCTGCGTTTCCCACGCCAGACGCTGCAGCATGCCTTCCATCGACGCGCGCTCTTTCAGGCTGTTCGCGTTAGCGATCAGGCCAGCCGCGTCATCACCCGTCACCACAACCAGCTCGCCAGGCAAGCTGCGCTTGCGGAAGGCGCGGTTGTCGCCGGTGTACTCTTCAAGCGCGATGTGGAAGTTCGAACCACCAAAGCCAAACGAGCTAACGCCCGCGCGACGTGGGTGCGCCGAACCACGAACCCATGGGCGCGCCACGGTGTTGACGTGGAACGGTGAGCTCTCGATTTCCAACAACGGGTTCAGCTGGTCGACCTTGATGGTCGGCGGCTTCACCTTCGCGTGCAGCGCCATCACCGCCTTGAAGATACCTGCTGCACCTGCGGCCGACTTCGTGTGGCCAATCTGAGACTTAACGCTCCCGATCGAGCACCACTGATGGTCCTCACGATCGGACTCTTGGAACGCCAGCTTGAGGCCGTTGAACTCAGCCGCATCGCCAGCACGCGTACCCGTGCCGTGAGCTTCGATGAGCTCGATGGTGCCTGGGTCAAAACCAGCATGGTTGTAAGCTCGACGAATCGACTTCGCCTGCCCTTCGCTAACCGGTGCGTAGACCGACTTCGAGCGCCCGTCAGAGCTCGAACCCACGCCACTGATCACCGCATAAATTCGGTCGCCGTCGCGTTCAGCATCTTCCAGACGCTTCAGCGCAACCATTCCCAGACCCTCGCCCAGCATCGTGCCGTCGGCTTGGTCGCTGAATGGTCGGCAGTCACCGGAAGCGCTCAATGCCGGCGTCTTCGAGAAACACATATACATAAAGATGTCGTTGAGCGTGTCGCAGCCGCCGGTGATGACGACGTCCGAATCGCCCAGGTACAGCTCCTGCACCCCCATCGAGATGGCCGAGAACGTCGACGCGCACGCTGCGTCCGTCACGCAGTTGGTGCCGCCAAGGTCCAATCGGTTTGCGATACGACCCGCAACGACGTTGCCGAGCAACCCAGGGAAGCTCGACTCTTGCCATGGCTGGTAGTGGTCCGCGATGCGGTCACATGCGTCTTGGACTTCACTCTCGGGGATGCCCGCTTCACGAAGCGACTTCACCCAAACCGGACGCTGCAGTCGGCTAACCATCGTCGCCAACAATTCCTGAGCGCTGGTCACGCCCAAGATGCAGGACATACGGCTCTTGTCCATGTCCTGGAACTGCTCCTGCCATGCGTCGAACAGAACCTGCTCGGCCATGATAAGCGCCAACAACTGCGAGGTATCCGTCGCAGGAATGATGCTTGGAGGAACGCCCCAACCGAGCGCGTCAAAGTCGATGTCCTTCAAGAAGCCGCCGCGGTTTGCGTAGGTCTTGTCGGGCGCTTTGGGGTCAGCGTCGTAGTAATCTTCGGTCAGCCAGTGGGTCGCGGGGACCGGGCCGATGAGGTCATTACCGGCGAGGATGTCGCGCCAGAAACCTTCGGCATTGAGTGAACCTGGAAAGAGCGCCGAAACGCCGACGACAGCAATAGGAGGACGAGTAGTGTTAGCCATTTGCACTGCTTTATTCTGAAAGTTGGCTGATTAGGCCAGTTGACGGGGTTTGAATTCAAATGCTTGAGACGGCACCGGGGCGCCGAACGTACGTAATTGTTGTGCACGTGTGATGACCGCAGCTCCCTCCATGAAGTTGCGTGCCACCTGCACAACGGTGCGGTTTTCAGGGGCTTCTAAGAAGCTACCCTTCGTCCACTGATTGAATGCGCCCATCGCTGGGCCACACCAAATTTGGAAATCTGTGCGTCGATTTGCGTCGCCGGCGATCGCCCAGCGGCTCGACTGACCAAGATACGCGCGGAAGACCAGCGCCATCTTGTGTTTTGGATCGTTGTTGGCGCGCTCGACCTCGCGTGGGTCGCGGCTTTGCCAGTAGTCGCGCGTGTTCGCCCATGCTTCCTCGAAGGTCGCCTGCAGGCTTTGTTTTTCAACGCGTGCGCGCTCTTCGGCTGGAATCGACTCTAACGAAGGATAGGCGCGGTAAAGCTCATAGAGTTTCTTCGCGCGGTTCGCGAACATCGTGCCGCGCTTCAGGACCTGAACCTCAACGCCCATCTCGAACATGTCCGCTGCTGGGGCCATGATGACGTCGGCCATGTCGGCCTGCGCCAACATCTGCTTGCCGGAGACGTCCAGGCCGGATTCGACACATGCCTGATTCACCGTTCCGGTCAGCACGAACGCCGCGCCCAGTGCAAACGCGCTCGCCACAGCTTCAGGGCGACCGATGCCGCCAGCTGCGCCAACGCGGATTGGGCGAGTGTAGCCGTGCTCGGCCGATAGCTTGTCTGCCAACTCACGAATGAGTGGGAAAAGCACGCCCAGTGCGCGGTTGTCGGTGTGTCCACCGGAGTCAGATTCGACGATGATGTCTTCCGCCACCGGCACGTATTGTGCCAGACGCGCCTCTTCGGCAGTGATATGTCCGCGCTCAAGAAGCTTGTCTAAGATGTTCTGTGGTGCGGGCTTCAGGAAGTGCGATGCCGTCTCTGGCCGCGAAATCTTCGCGAAGACGTAGCGCTCACGGCTGATCGAGCCGTCTGCGTTTTGCTTCAGGCCACTGAGCGCATAGCGAACAATCGCCGTGGTCAGCCCCATATAGGCCGCGGCCGAGACGCGCTTGACGCCATTATTGATATAGAACTCGGCAATCTCTTCTTCCAAATCCGGCTCGGCCGGCGAGTGGATAAGGTTTGCGCCCCAAGGCGTGCGGTCACCGAGCGTTTGGTTGAGTTCAGCGATGGCGGCGTGGACGCGCTGTGGCGACAGACCTGCTGCGCCAAAGAAGCCCAGGAAGCCGGCCTGCGACATCGCGATGACGATATCCGTGGTCGCGATTCCGTTTGCCATCGCGCCGCTGACATAAGGGAAGCGCGTGCCGTGCTTTTCGTTGAACGAGCGATCGCCCAACCATTCCGGGTAGATTGGAGGCAAAACGCCCAGCGAATTCCACTGCGTCGACTGCACTGCAGGTTGTTGAAGATGGACCGGCGTTCCAGCCACAACACCAATCGCGTGCGTACGTGGACATTGGATGACATACGCCGTTTCGCGGACCTTCGTCGTGGCGATCGTGATCGCTTCAGGCGAAAAATCCGGGGTGATTCCGGCTGGAATCCAGCACGAATTTCCGACCGTCGGATTTGGGACAAATGCTGATGATTGCTGGGTATGCGTCACTACGTCCATGGAGCTACATCCAATATTCTGGGCAACCTTTGTTGCTGGGTGCCACCAAACTGCCACTCAGTGGCACTTGCTACCGGGTGGCTGCTTTATCACCTTCGCTCCAGAAACTCCACCGCTTTTGAAGCATGGGCTGCGAAAATTATGTGTCCATATGGAGGGAAGCAACTCCGTCATAACGGTCACGTGCGGTCTGACACACGAAAGTCGGTAGTTCTACTGGTACCAGCAGAACCGCAGGTGAGTTGGTACACGGTAGGGGAATCCAACTCAACTTGATGGAGAACGATCCTGACGCGGTAGACGAACTCTCGGGCCAGTGAGTTCATAGCCCGGGATGAAGGGATATCTGGGACTATGCTAAGGCGGAACAATCGGCGGGAGCCCTAGAATGCCCCGCGCAACACTTCAATTGCCAACAGAAACACAACCAATGTGGAGTGCTTTCACCTGACCGGCAGGAGAATAGGTGGCGGTCATTTTGTAGATGAACGAGTTTGGTGCATCACATGCGATCTCGTCGCTCACTACGGGTATAGGTTCTGCTCCCAGCCTTTGTGTTAGGCTATAGGTATTTCCTTTCAAGGTGTAACCGTAGTCGGGCGCTATCGTGGGAACGACATACTCAGTCGTATTGTTAGGATCGATAACAGCACTCTCGCAGATGAGCTCACTTATTCTGCGAACTTTCCCATCCGAATTTCTCTGAATTTTGAAACCTTTCAGGAACGTCGATGGTGGACACGTCTTCATTGGGAAAGGACGCAACACTCTACCTTCTTGGCCGCGTTCTTCGTAAAACTCAGTTGCAAGCACGTCGTTCAACCGATATCGCCACCGAACAAAAGTGGGCCGTCGGATTGGCCCTTGCGTTCGATCGGCTGCGGACACCGATCCCGTCAACCGCAAGTGACGCCAATTCTCGGAGTACGGCGTTGGGTCAAGGGGCGCACATACGCCCCGAAGCGTACCTAGCGCCCTATCTTCGTCAATGAACATCGTTTCGAATCCGCGAAACCCTGTAAGCACACCCGGTATTGGTCCTTCTTCATTGCGTTCGTCTTGAACAATTGTGCGCATCGCACGATTGCAATGCAGGTATATGTTTCGATCCCTCTCCTCTTTTTCGCCTGTCGCTCCAACCTCAAAGGGTTCGAACAGATCGGGATCCAGCAAGTCATCCTCAGGGGGATCGCCATAGAATTCATTGTACTGTAACTCACCACCCGCCCAAGTATCGCAAAATCTGATGCCATCGAAACCTTGGTCGACGGCCTCACAGGAAGGATAATTGTAGCAATCTCTTCCGGATGTCCGACATGTACTAACCTGGGTCTCGCTCTTGGGTTTGGAAAAGTTGCCCGGCACTGGTGCTGCGAACGAAGAGTGCACAGGAGCGTTTCCTCCATTTGGATCATAGCTCCAACTCCAGTCGTCCGAGCGCTCCCAGTCAGAGATCCCTCCAACGCCTGCCTCGTGAACTCCCACCACCACAAACCTCGCTGGACGTTTGGGATCTGTCTGGCCGTTCTCCTTTTCGGCACCGCAGGTTTCGGTCTCACAATCCATGACCGCCCCACCACTGGAGCCCACAAAACTATCGTACTCCGCTGGCCGCCCCATTGAGACGGCGTTGTCATCACCACAATTCAGATCTAGTTTGATCGCGCATCGGTCTGATTCGCACGAAAACTGTGGCAGGCAGTCTTGGGCTGAGACTGAGCATGTCTGCCGTTTTTCTACCACGCCCGGGCTAGCCAAAGAGCCCCGCATCTGTTCTGGATCAGCGTTTTGCCAATGCAAATCTTGGTGGTGAGTCAAAAACGAGCGGGATGTAATCTCGTCTTCGCTCAGGGCCTTGAAGTCGAAGCTGTTACTGACCATCGAGGGGTAGACCCTGAATCTGTCCAAATCGGTATCACCGGAGAACTCCGAATATATCCGCCCTTCGGTAGTGATCCATGAGAAATCGTAACCCGAATCAGCATATGTCCGCCAATCTACAGGTCGAGTGAACGCCCAACGGCGGCGGAAATTATCGTTCCGTTGCAATCGGTTTTCTCGGTGCAGAATATCCTCTTGTTGGTCATTGAGAGCAGCATTTCCAGAGATACCGATTTGGAACAACCGTTCTGGCAAAAAGATGTCTTCTTCGTCAGATAGATGCGGCAATCCACCATCCATCACGAAGTCGTCAACTCCTCCAGTCGTTGATTGCCCGACACCGGTAGACGGGTTGTTGGTGACTTCGTCGTTTTGGAGAGTTCCGTCCTGTGACGACGGTCCGGGCGTCTTGGCGTGAGATCCAAAATACCCATCAATGGCCATGAGTACTGGCCAAGAGACATTGTGAGCTGCCGTCACAGCTACAGTGTCGCCTATCAGCGTGGCGCTTCCTCCTTGTCGCAACATCCACGTCACAAGCGGCCAAAGACTCAATTTTGAAAGTCCCTCGAGACGCCATTGCAGTTTGGAACCGTTCGGCTTTCTCGAGTTCTTGAATTGATGACGGCTCGGTGAGCATTAACTGGGGGCTGTAAGCTTCCCGAACTGGCCCCACCGTAAGTTCGGATTCTCGCTTTTCACCGATGAATTCATCGGAGCCACAACCCATCAAGAAAACCAACGACACAAAAACAAGGTGTTTCATTTCAGTTACCCCAAACTTGAAGCATCATAATGTACTGAGGCGGTGGTTCTTCCGATGTACCGATGACCGTTGCAAATCGTTCGAAGGTTTCACCATCTGTTGAAAGTCCAACAACAGTATCGTGTCCGTCGTTGACGATCTGCACAGGTGGCTCGACGCCCCAGAAAACGGCATTCGTTGTGGCCGTGCAGAAGAAGGTGCTGTTCCGGTGTCTCCAGACAGCGTATTTGCCGCGCCGCAGCGGACACTCGACCCAGTAGCCATCACCCAGGAGATTCGGGGAAATGGTCAACCAAATCGAGTAATCTTCATTTCTCGGAATTTGCCCTGAAGCTTGCACGCGGCGCTGGATTTCGTCACGTAACTCGGTTGGAACATCGACTACGCGGAGGATTGCAACAAGTCCCTCTTGTGAAAGGGTATCTTCTGTGAACTCTGCGTCCTTGGCTTCAAGTCTAACGAAGTCTGAGAAATCAGAGACCGGATTTGGACTCACCGATGGTGCTGCCGCGGTATCGTCGGGCGTTGACGTCGCGCCCTCTTGCACAGTCCATTTGCCGGGCGCTTCCTGAGGATCGGTTCGGGATTCACATGCGCTGATAACAAAAATCAGCAGCAGGACAACTTTTTTAAGATGCATTTCCCCTCCAATAGAAGAGTTTGGATTTCGGATGAGATTTTAAACATATCCGAAACGCCGAGCCATCTCAACCCTTTAAACAATTCAGGTGGACGACGACATCACGCTTTCTCATCGCGCACGACACCTCTCAATCCTACTACCCGGCCCTCCGAAGCCATGGTGCAAGCGAAACAATCAACTTATGGTCCACACTCATGGTGTCAGGAACCCATGCCTCTGAGACCTCAGACCCCAAATGAGTGTATCGTTTACAAAATGAAACGGCGCGCTTCGGCAGAACGCGAGATCCAACTTCGACTTGCATAATTTGCCACCGAGTGGCATTTGCTACCGGGTGTCTGCTTGGGCACAGTGTTTCGCGAACGGTCGAATATGATTCGACGACTTCCGAGCTGGAAATGGCAGAAGAACTCTCACTTCGGGAAAAGAAAAAGCTGCAAATGCGCGCCAACGTCCTTGAGACCGCGCACGAGCTTTTCCACAAGCAGGGATTCGAAGAGACCACGATCGAAGAGATCTGTGCCGAATCTGAAATCTCAAAACGCACGTTCTTCCGCTACTTCCGCGACAAGGAATCCCTGGTCTTCCCAAACCGCGACGAGCGCCTCGAAGCCTTCACCAGCTTCTTGGCCGCCAACAAAGACTCCGACAACCCCTTCGACACGCTTCGTTCCGCGACCGCCGTCTTTGGCCAACTTCACCGCGCCAAGAAGCACAAAATTCTGGCCCAACAAGCCCTGATCAAGTCCTCCCCCGCCCTGCAAGCCCGCGAGCGCGAGATCGACCAAGACTGGGAAGACGCCATCGCCGCCGCCTTCCGCACCCGAACCTCGGACAGCGAACAAAACGCCCTGTGGGCCCGCGTCCGCGCCGGCGCCGTCATGGGCGTCGTCCGAGCCACCGTCACCTATTGGTTCGAGACCCAGTGCAAAGACAATTTGGAAGAGTTGGGCATGGCCGCAATCGAGCGCTTGGAGCGCGGCTTTGGCATCGACGAGTTGGATTCTTAGGTTCAAAGTCCCGGGGGAAAAGCCGTGTTGTCACGATGGTCGCTGAACAAGCTCCGCGTGATAGAAATCTAGATCGCCTATGCCTCTTGACCAACGCTGTTTGTTCGACGAGGAGACTCAAATGAGCAAGTACAGAGAATGTGACGGCGGAGTCCTTCATTCCCGCGTGTGTGTACCTCGCAGCTCGAAGATTTTTGCTCGCGTGGCGTTGCGTAGCCGTTCAACCACTGCTTCAGTCGCGATCAGATCATTCCCCATTAGTGTGGGTAAATCTGCTGAACGTCGACGATCGCGAACCCTCCAATATCGAGCCCTCAGAACCACATCGCCGTTGCTGTCCCTCCACCCGAAGTCCGGTGATTCCAGATGGGTGAATCCCAACCGATGCGCAAGACCAGCGCTGGCCACCAATAGGGACCGACTGCTGAGTAAGTCAACCCTGACATCGCAACCGATGACTGGACCGTGGGGCAGTGGTGCAAGCACGAGAGGGACTGAGGGCTCATCCCACCAGTCTCTGTAAGTGAGGTCTGATCGATATGGGCTAGCGTCTGCCGCAATTGACGCGGCGGATGCGGCCGCAACGACTCCACGGTGGACGGAAACGACCCGGCTGGGTTTCCACTCTCGATCCCGGGTGATCCACTCACGCTCAATCATTGCCAGTGTATACCAATCGCCATCGCAGTCAGGAGCAGGCGCCACTGGTGACAACCATTGCGAGCCAGACCTGAGCGAGGTCGGCAGCGGATACCCGGGGCGCGTAGCCAAAGCGCGATCGAGGCTGACGAGCAAATTCGTTGGCGGAAGCAGCATGTCCGCTAAATTGGTGTCGTTGAAACGAAACGGATCAGCCATGCTCAGCCGGCGGCAGACGGCCCGGTGGAGCGCTCGTTCAAAAATCTCCGATTCCCATAAAATGATTTCGCGTGGGACCCATACATCCGGTCTATCCTTAATCTCCGCCAAGTCCCAGCGACTTCGCGCACTTTCAACGTCTTCGCCCGGACGCCACAATTCTCGAAATTCCGCGACGACATCGTCCGTGATTCCGGACCATCGAGCTTCCAAGGCCCGGAGCCGATCTCCGTGATCGAGGCTTTGGATTGCCTCCTCGCTCGGAACTGTTTCCTCAGTCGTCGAACTCAATCGGTCTCTCCTCGCACAAGGTGGACGAATCCAGTAGCAATAAGGAGGTCAGACGCCAGCTTGGCCAAACCCCAAGAGGTGCTCGCGGAAAGACTGCGCATCGTATCGCGGATGTTCCTCACCACTTCATCGGTGGAAACCGACATCCTGATGGCTTCAAGCACCAACATGCTCGCGATCAGCGACTTGCTCCTTTCAAGGAACCACGTCATGGGGTCAACGCAGTCGGCTGGGCGGGCATCCAGAAGGCGCACGAGGCTCGTTAATGCCGATTGCCGCGTTGCCAAACGTGGGTCGCCCAGTCTAGCGAGAATCAACGCAATCAGCCCCTCCTCCAGATTCCACGTGGGAAGTTCGCCAGCGCAGTCTACGAAATGGAGCATGCCCCCACTCGATGGAACTCGGTATCTGATCACTTCATAGGCAGCCACCCATACCCCATGAGCATCGTCGTAGCGGCCCAATCCGGCGAGCCCAGCAATCAAGCCAGCCGCAATTCCCCTCTCACCCCGAGTCGCTTGAATTTTGAACGCCACCTCCTCCGCGATTATGGTGTTGGCTTCGTCGCCTATGAGGCGCACCGCGCTTTCCCACAGTGGAGCGTGACTCTCGCCGCCGAAGTCAACCCAGCCGCCTCCCCCACGGCTATGTGGAAATGCCAGGGCATACGCGACCCCAGCCGGGTACAGAAGCCCCATCCGCTCCAGTCCTTCGGCTATCCAGGCCACCGGATGGGTCATCGTCGACCGCGCATAGTCGTTGTATCTAGCGAAGAAACGAAGCAATCGCTTCGATTCCTCCAATTGCCCGCCCGATGCTAGCTCGGCGACGTGATAGCCAAGCGCCAGGACGAGATCGTCTACGGATCGTTCGTCGGCGAATCTCCAGGCGTTGGCGTGCTGGCGTAAAGCACGCTGCACGCTGCCGGCAGTGCGGGTGTCTGGGAAGACTGGTTCACGCAGTCTGAAACGCTTCGGAACGCGCGGCGGGTTCGTCCTTTTCCCATTGCGCTCTGGGCTTTGAACATCTATGCGTAGCGCGGCAGGCATCGAGAGACCATGCTCGGCGGCAAATCTCTCAGTCAATCGATTGAAGTCAGAGGGCAAGCTGGACCAGTAATTCTCGACCTGGACAATGAACCTTCTGAGCGATTCGTCGGCGAACTGCGTGTTGGTCGCGCAGGCTTGCTCTAAGATCTTAAGGCGCACCTCAACATCACTGGCATCGGCGCGGTTCCCGGGGTCCTTTTGTGTTTCGGCGAGGCTCCAGAGGGCTATGGGATCAGCTCGGTCGACTAGGACGCGAAGACAACTCTCGACCGCTTGTGCTTGAATCCAGCCTCCGCCATCGGACTCAAGCAGGGTACTTGCGAGCACCGCGACTGCCTGGGCAGGGGCCGCGTCGAGATACTCACGAAACCATGCGCCTGGCATGTGGCTGACCCGTTCACAGTGCCGCGGTACATCGGAGGACAACTTCTGAGCGGCGCTTGCTGCCTCGGCGAAGTTGCGTTTGTCACCAACTACAAGCGCACCGAATGTCTCGGTAACTTCGTCGGCGGTGTAGTCCTTGCGGAATCCGTAGGCAGAAAGCCTTCGGCACGTCTCAAGCCACATCTCCTCCGCCTGACCGATGTCTCCTGTTTTGTGCAGGAGCCTCGCGTGAAGCGCGCCGAGTTCGCTCTCGTCACCGTAATAAGTCCCGATGCCCCAGAGCTCAGCCACCAGTTCGCGGACGATTTCCTTGGCCGCGACATTCCCTGCCTCGGCAAAGGGTGCGATAATCTCGACGATTCCAAAGGCGCGTAGTGGGCCCCATTCTCCCTGATCAAACCATGCGCGTGTGCCACGACACGCATCAACGAGGTGCGCCATGCAAACCGTTCGTGTCTCTTCGTCTTCAACCAACGCGAGTGCCCACCGGATCGTGGAGTAGAGCTGTTCGCGGATGCCATGAAGGTCGACTGCTCTTGGTTTCCCATTGAACGGGTGGGCGTCGGACGCAAGTTTTTGGAATGCAGCCATGACCTTGTAGTCCCGCCTCATGGAGGGGAAGAAGGCCGCCGCCTGCGCGACCATAACAACGAATTGCAGCCAGCGGAAATACCACCCTTCGCGAGCTGCGAAAACATCGTCTGCCTGCGGTGACGGACCCGAGCCAAGCCACGAGAGCACTCTGAGCCAGTCGACCCAAAGGGATACATGTTCAGAGGTGGGCGAGGTGTCAGCTAGCAAGCGGGGAACGAACGTTCTCATCACCATCGCAGGCAACGCGTCGATCGATACCGTTCGCGCCCCCCCTCCTGAGCTACACCACTGGCGCTGGACGCTGAGGTGCACGCTGTGTGCATCGACTGGAATTCGGGGATGTTGTCCATGGTCTTGGAGAACTGCACGGATGTCAGATATCGATCCCGCGTAGTTCAGAGCTAGTCTGCGAAAATTGGCAGCAATCAGGGGGGCTCGCTGCGACGTTGCGCATTGGAGGCCCGACAGAAGTGCGGTTAGTGGGGTGCTCTCTTCCCATGGCCAATCGCGCCTTACTGCGATGAAGAACTCTCTCGCCACATTTGGATCCGCGCTTTCCCCAACCAGAATCCCGAGTTCTCTGAGGACGTTGGGAGGTGGTGGCGACTGGGTGATCGCTTGCTGTACTTTCTGGAGCACGGTGGCCACGTCATCGAGTGCAAGTCGGCCACGAACTGCGGCGAGCGCCTCGGCCCATTCCCAGGACCACTCTCCGCGTGGTTCGTCGTGCGGATAGTCTTCGCTCGCTCGTGGAGCATCAAGATACTCCTCCCACGGTGGCCGTAGGCCGGCGACCGCGATCTTATCACAAACCGAGAGCCCCACTGCTCGCGACAGCACGGGCTTACCGTCAAAGAGCAAGCGCTCACGGGCGACCTCGGCGCCAACGAGTTGAACAAACGTCGTCCAATAGTCACTCGGATCATGCAGATGTTCCTCATGCGCGGTGTACAGTGCCCGTGCTAACTCCACGCAGCGCACCATCCCGTTCCAGTCTTCCGCCGCTGCGGCGGCCCTCACAGCCACATTGATATTCGAACGTGCAGCTTCCCTGGGGTAGCCGCACTCCAGCGTCCGAGTAACAAAGTCGGGCGTGAAGTGGCTGAGAACCTCCTTGTTCTTCCCCTCTTGCATAAGACCCGGCAAAAGAAATCGAAACGCACGTGAGTCAACCCAGAAGCCGCGCCTTCGCAGCCAATCGTTCACGGGTCCTACGACGTGACCCACGGTACTCGGATCAAGTCGTCCCAATACAAATCGCCGAAAGCTCTCGTGGAAGACCCGAATCCCGCCCTGTGAGGATACATTCACGAGTAGCGGGGAGAGGTGGCAAAGCCAAGTGTCTGCGTGGCGAGCGAAAGACGGACCGAGTATCTCCCCCACCTCTTGAGTTGTCACGCCGAAGTCGAGCACACCCAAAAGGTCCGCGACCACATTTGCCTCTGGAACGCTGGCGTACAGGTGCATGTAGTACTGCTCTGCATCGCCGTCGAGATCTGGCAGATTCATCGCCCACACCTTCAAGTCTTGGATGCGACCGTCACGTGCGCCGCTCGCGACCTCCTTTGAAAGCAACGTTGCAAGAAGCGGATTGCCATCTGCCGCCTGAACCACCGGGGCCAGGCCGCCTTCAAAACCGAACTCAGCGAGCACTTCATGCAGCCCACGGACCCTCAGCAGGCCCTCAACTTCTGCATCGGCCCACCCACCCAGAGTCACCCGCTCAAACCCGGATCCTGATCGGGACAGGGTATCGAGATGCCTCCCTGGCTGCGTGCCGAGCACGACAGAAACGCACTCCGGGAGATCTAGGTCGCTGACCGCCTCGACGATCGCTGTTTCAATCAAGCTTAGATCCGTTGACGCTGCCTTGACGCGGGCGATGTGATCAAGCCCGTCGATCACCAAAACCACCCTCATTCCAGCTTCTGATGCGGCCCTTAGCATTGTCTCCAGGTTCTCGGATGAAGCGGCGTACCGCGCTTCTACCGCCCCATGCAGCCAAGGTGCGGCGATCGTCAGCTCATACACCAAATTGCCGAGCAACGTGTTGACAGTGACCCGTGCCTCGGCATCCGGGTCCGTGGGCGCGACGTGGCAATAGTGCCTTGCGACAAGCACATCCTCCATCTCTTGCAGCCGGTCTGCGAGATCAGTTAGAAGCCAGGATTTTCCCATCCCAGGCGAGCCGACGAGCAAGAATCTCTCTGCGCCAAGGGCGCGCTCTACAAGATCAGTTTCCACGGCATCGCGGACCTGGAAAAACTCTCGCTCTACTGGAAACGTCTGCGCGACGTGCCCAAAGTCGGTCCGTAGCGACAGCTCGCGCTCGACGAATCCTGGAGTAAGCGTCAGCTCATCTGTGCGCGCGAGATTGGCCAGCGCTATCACGAGTGCTGCAACATCCTCGACGCGCCGGTCCGCGTTGGGGTATTGCCCGATCCCGATCCGCGTCGCGAGGAAGCGCAGCAGGCTGCCCTCCAACTCGCCGGGGCTCGTCAGGGTCTGAGACATTCTTGGTGCGTCAAGCTCCATGAGGAACCGGTCACAGAAGTCCGAAAACTCGTCCCGGGTGAACGTCTTCTCGGTGGGTAGCAACGCATCGCTCGACGTGAGCCAGCTCCACACGGGTGCGCCGCCAAGGGGCCAGACCGCGTCGCAGTCCAAGCGGAATCGGCGTCCATGCCCCTCTACCAAAGCTGGAGCCGTTGGTGCAGGCAGCAGATAGGTGCGTAGGATGTCCGAAGGGGGAAGCCACGTCGCGAACAGACGCATGTCGTCGGCTCTGGGGGGAGCCTCGCGGCGCCAGGTCAGGAGCAGTTTGTCAATTCGGAGCGACGACTTCTTGTTGGTGAAGTCCGATTCGGCGACCTCCCGTGTAGAGTCGGCGCTGTGCTTCACTTGCACCCTACGTCGCTGAGACGTGGGCTCGACTACGGTGATGTCATCGATGCGATCGTCGTGCACTAGCTTCCGGTCCACTGTCACTTCTGCGCCAGTGATCAACGACTCGACGATTACATAGGCACACAGGATATCTTGATATCGGTAGCCCTTGTGTGCCGGCTTGAGACCCATGATGCTCCGTAGTCGTATGCGTTTCGCCCGCGAGCTACTCTACCACGCCAAGCGACTTCCAAGAGTGCCGATTGTGATAATATTGTTCAGGTCGGCAGTTGTGTAAGGGATGAGCCACTGGTTGGCATCGATGAAGGTCATGTCGACGCCTTGGCGACGGCGAAGGCGGCGGTAAGTATGGACTGTTCCAGCCGCGCCAACTGATCGTACGCCGCCCCGCACAGTTCCGCTGACTGGTCGCTTCGGATTAGAGCATCTGCGATGAGGCGAGCCAGCATCGCCTGTTCGCGATGTGGCGGCACCGGCACGACAACATCACTGAGCAAGGACAAATTGATGTTCTTCTGCGCAGTTGCTGGCGCCACACGCTCCAAATGATTTCGAACCGTCCTTATGTAGAACTCTATAAGCTCTCCGAGCAACAGCCCGGTATCCGGTATGACTCCAACGACGCTGTCAGGAAAACATGCTCGGATGTCCAAGATCGCAGTGTCGGCGATGTTCGCCGCAATGGTGATGCAGACCGTCCCGACCGGAAAGAGTCTGCTTTGGGCGAGTCCGAACTCGCTGTAGAACTTCGTCGCCGACTCGATGCGTCCATTCGACCGCGCAACCTCGCCAGTCTGAATGAAAGGGTACTTCGAGCCGAAGAGACGCGGGTCGTTGCGCGGTCGGTGCTTCGACTTTCCGCGCGACATTTCACCGCAGTCCTGCAGCCATGCCCAACACCAAGTCTCCGGCAGCTCCGGAAGGCCGGTTGGGTCGACGGGTTCGGGCTCTTTGCACTTCTTTCCGGCCTTCGCCCGCTCCTTGGCGAGCGCCCTGACGTTGTCCTCGTCGGTCCACGGCTTTCCGGCCTTGCGGGCCTTCGCCTCGGCCTTGGCTCGGCCATTTTCGGCGGCGTCCTCGATCCAGCGGTCGCGGCGTTCGGTGCGGATGCGCTCTAGCAGCACGCTCGCCGGTTCGACATCGGGGTTCTGCTCGCGCCACTCCTTCGTCAGGTCGCCTCGGAAGGCGGCGGCGAGCACGCTCTGGCGGAATTTTTCGATGAGGTTGGGTATGCTATCGAGCGCGCGATTCGCTCTCTCGATACGAGCGCGTCTGTCTGCGAATGTTGCGACGATTTTTTGTTGGACACTAACGGGTGGAACCGGCACCTCAAAATCGAGAATCTTCCCTTTGGTCAGGGCCTGTCTTGTTGCCCCTGACTCAGTGTTGTCAATGAACCTTTGGATTCGCGGAGATGAAAGGAACAACTCTAGGAACTCAGGGAGCAACTTCTCACGAACTGGCCGGATGATGCATACGTGTTGATTGACGCGCGCTCCATCCATTTCGGGCGGAGCTGTACAAACCCGCCCAATCGAGGCCCCTGTAATGTTCAAGAGCACATCGGCTTCTTCGACGATCACGTTATCAAGCTTGGAAGCTTGCTCATCATCAATAAAGGCAAGACCATCGCGAACAAGTCCTCCGAAGTGGACGTTCTGCGACCGAATCAGTGGAATACCGGAGTCTTTGTACGACTTCGCCCCACCTCTTGGGGTAGCTCCGGAACCGACCTTTGTTGTGAGGTCAGCAAGTCTGTGCGTCGTCCAACTGGTCATCTTCCACCCAGAAGTTCTTGCAGGACAGCCATTTCATCCATCGCAGCCTGCAAATTGCTCATGATTTCGGCCGCAATTTCATCCGGTTCAGGCAGGTCTTCTGCACGTTCTATGTCCTCGTCGTGAATCCACGAGATATCCAGGTTGTCGCCGCGTTCTGCGATTTCATCACGGGTGTAGCATCGCCATCGAGTGTGCTCCCGCAGCTCATCGCCGGTCTTATTGGCGTCCTCTTTATCTAGGCCACGTGCCTCATCACGTTTAGCATTGCCGTTTGCGTCGTCTCCGAAGCACTCGACGAAGTTCGCCATGTGGTCTTCGGTGAAGGGCGTGCGCTTGCCGAAGCTCGGCATATTGGTTCGCAAGTCGTAGAACCAGACCGCTTTTGTGTTGTCCTTTTCGCTCTTGCCACGGGTGAAGAACAGCACGTTGGTCTTCACGCCCTGGGCGTAGAAGATGCCGGTCGGTAGTCGCAGAATCGTGTGCAGGTTGCACTTGTCCATCAAATCCTGCCGAATCTGGCGCCCAGTATTCTCTTCAAACAACACGTTGTCGGGCAGCACCACAGCGGCACGACCACCGGGTTTGAGCCCTCGATAAATGTGTTGGAGGAAGGCGAGCTGTTTGTTGCTTGTCTTGAACGTGAAGTCGGAACGTGTTGGCGCGCCGCCACCGGTCTTGGTCCCAAACGGTGGGTTGGTCAGAATGATGTCTGCCTTCGGAATGCCCTCGCCCAGGGTTGACAACGTATCGCCGAGCAATAGGTCGGCATCGATATCGTGCAGCATGAGGTTCATCAGGGCGAGCCGCTGGGTGTCGGGGACAAGCTCAACACCGTGGAAGGCGCGCGAGCGCTGGAAGATTTGGAGCTGCTCCGACAGCTCAAACAGCTCGTCACTGTGGTCCTTCACGTACCGGTCAGCCGCAATCAGGAAGCCGCCCGTGCCAGCCGCGGGGTCCTGCACCGTCTCGCCAGGTTGCGGCTTCACAAGCTTGACCATCGTGTTGATGAGCGGTCGTGGCGTGAAGTACTGGCCCGCCCCACCCTTGGTCTCGGTCGCGTTCTTCTCTAAAAGGCCCTCGTAGAGGTCGCCAAGGCCGTCCTCACGCGCCGAGAACCAATCTAGCTTGTCTAACTCCGAAACCAGCTTCGAGAGCACAGCAGGCTTCGTAATCGACGTGGACGCGTTGTTGAAGATGGCCTGCACTTTCTTCGACTTCGCGTCGGTCAGGTCAATGAGCATCCTACGATAGAACTGGAGCTGCTCAACGCCATCCTTCGATTCGAGGTTTGACCAACGATAGCCCTCGGGCAGCTCGTTTTCGATGCCGGTCTCTTCTGCCATCTTCAGGAACAGAAGGTACGTTAGCTCGGTCACGTATTCGTGGTAGCTAACACCATCGTCGCGCAAAACGTGACACAAGCTCCAGAGCTTGGCCACGATATCTTGAGTACTCATATTACCTACTCGTTCAGAATATTGGTTGCGTTCGCAGCCAAAGGTTCGAGCGCGGCCAACACCACCTGTGCGATCAAACGGAAGTTGGCAAGCCCAAACACTTCTTCGCCGACCCTGATATTTCCGGCGATTGCCCCGGATTCCGCCGATGATAGACGGCCACGCTCCAAGGCACGAGACACGATCGATATCACGTCAGAGTTTGAGAACCAGATGCCGCCCACGCAAAGGTTCTTCTCTTCAAGGAATTCCTCAAGGTTCAAAGGCACTAGATTCTCTTTGTTCTCATTCGGACTTTGCCAAGAGAACACGAGCCCCTCCATTAAGTGAGCGGGCATGGAAACTGATTTGCTGCACATGAATTCCAGAGGCGTACTGTAATCGTTTTGCGACAAGATCTCGCGAACGGCCAGTACGTTAGGCTCCCCATCGACCAGAAGATTCCGTACACGCGAAGCCAGAAACTCCTTGGACTCCACCGAATCGCTCCATTCTTCCAGTGCCGCCTGCATTTTTGAGAACTCTCTAACAAAAAGTCTGAGAGTCTCATTTGCGTCACCTGCAATCCGCTCAAAGTGCGCCAATGATTGTTCAGCAACGGTGGCCAATTCCTCATCTGAGACAGCTATGATCAAAACGTTGATGTGCGATAGCTGATTTCCCTCCCAGACTCCGTGCCGTTCGAGGTTCAATCCAGGTCTGTTGTCAACAATGTACCCTCTTCGCATGTTCTCCGCAGACAGTTTGCCGTCCAAATCAATCCCGAGAAGTCCTCGAGGCGGCAAAGTTGATAACGCGGATGGGAGTTGGATCGTCGCCTCTTCTTTCCCATTCACCCAAAGCGAAATCTCCGAATCCAACCATCGGACAGCGCAGAACAGCGTCATCTCGACCCCAAACGAACTTGTTTCGTCTTCAAAACGGTCGCCGTTTCGATCGAAGACCCGGAGTCGCAATCGCGCTGAGTTGGTCAACGAAACGCTAACTCGATCACTCCAAATCCCCCCGGGCAAATCCAAAAGCATCAGGTCCACCGCCTGCACGCCTGTTCGCCAAACGAAACTCACGGTTCCCTCGTTCGGCGACAAACCTGAGGTTGGAAAGGTGGCCCCAAAACCCTCCAAGGTCTGGAATGCGCGGTCTCGAAACTCTAGTGAGGCATCGACAAACCGTTCCCGCATTCCTTTGAGTTCATTTCGCAGAACAGATTCGACCTCATGTGAGGCCTTTCCTAATGACGCCAATGCGCGCTGCTCAGAGTCTTGCTTCCACGCTGTTAGCAGCGAAGCGGGAAATCGGTGTTCATCAACATCTACTATTCGAGAGCATGTCTGACACAACCATATCCCATTATCGAAACTGCGGCGCTGTTCAGGTGTCAAGGACTCGTCGTATCGCGGTCCGCCCTCGGATGCAGCCGTGATATGGGCAGCGACACCGACAGAAGCAGTGCCTTGATTCGATGAGTTTGGCCCGCGTGTGAGCGCCAGACAGTCAGGCTTAGAGCATCGAGACCCAACGCGTTGCTCTAGTTTCCGCTTCACTTTCGCACTGAAATCATCCCGCGCCACTCGATTCTCCTTCGAGTTGCCAAAGTTGTTCGCGGAAATCGAGAAGAAGGGCATCGAGTTGACCACCAAAGACTTTGTTCAGATGCTTGAACCCGCCTTTGTTCTTGAACGCCCCACGGTCAAGGGCGTCATGGTCGACGACAACCTCCTCTTTCAGCTGCTTCGCGATTCGCTCCAACCACTTCTTCTGGGCGGCAGTCCACTCGCGGTCGGCAAGCAATCGCTTCATCGCTTCGTCCACCCGTTGGTCGTAAGGAATCAGCGGGTCGCCCAGGGCTTGTTGGCGCACGAACCCGATGATGGTCGCCGCGATGTCCTCGTTCTTCAGAATTTTGTGGGCGGCTCGCAGATACGCTTCCGTGTACCCCTCGGCATCGAGCACGCGCATCAGCTCCTTCAGGTCCTTCCGTGTCAGGTCGCGGGGTCGCTGCGTCACGATTTTCAACGCTGCAATCTTGTTTACGTTGGCCTCGATATAGGCGGCGAACGCCTTCAGATACTCGTCGGGTTCCATGCCCTCAGGAAAGCCGGTCGACACGTCTACGACAACATCGGAATGTTGGTCCAGCACCGCAGTCCGCCCTGCGCCACGCAGGTCGCGCAGGAAGCTCACCATCTCGGGCTTTTCGCGGAAGTACGCTTCGACGAAATCAGGGCCTTGCTCAACGAACTCGTCGACCAGGGCATCGAATGACCTTCCGGTCTCGGCCTCGAACTCCAACAGACCTTCTTCATCAAGGTGCTGTTTGCGACGCCGCAGTTTCACGGCGAGCTGCTCGACGACGAGTTTGCGAGCTTCCTCGTTGTCCTTCAGCTCTTCTTTGAACAGCTCCTTCACCAACTGGTCGAAGCTCACGGACACGGACTGCACAACCGGCTTCATCGCGCTGACGGGTTCAAGCGCCTCGTATAGCTGTACGGCGTCATAAACCTTGAACGACTCCTTACCAATATCGGGGCAAAGTCGGGTCGCGCGGCCCAGCATCTGCTCGTAAAGAATCCGGCTGCGAGTACGGCGCAGGAACACCAAATTCGTGATCTGCGGGACATCAATGCCAGTGGTCAGCAAGTCGACCGTCACACCGACGCTCGGGAACATTTCGTTCTTGAATCGCCGAATCATCTGCGCGGGTTTGTCGGTCGCACCCGTAATCTTCTGAACCACTTCGTCGGGGCACTCCCAGGCCTTTCGCAGCTCGGCCACAACCTGGTCTGCGTGGTCATCACGAACGCAGAAAATCAGCGTCTTGCCTTCCAGATATGGGTCGATGTGCTGGGCCAATTCCTCGCAGATAACCTTGTTGAAGTTTGGGTTCACGACCGACTTGTTAAAGTGGTCGATCTCGAACTCGAGCTCGTCCGGCATCAGCTCTAGCTGGGTCTTGCCGGTCTTGTAGTCGTAGATCGTCGCTTCATCGCCAGGCGAATACTTGATGCCCTCCAGCGCGAGCTTGGTCGCGATGCGAGTCGGAGGCTCGTGGTCCACCAGATACCCATCGATCACGGCCTCCCGGTACCCATACGTGTACACGGGTTTGCCAAAAATCTCGGACGTGTGAATCGCTGGCGTCGCGGTCAGCGCTATCTTCACCGCATCAAAGTGGTCGATGACTCGCCGATACTTCGAGATGTAGTCCGCCTCGTCACGGAACGACATCTCGACATCGCTCATCTCGCGGTCAAGGTTGTACCCGCGATGGGCCTCATCGACGATGATGCAGTCGTAGGTATCGACCGATGGTGGCTCCTTGTCGGGGGAGGTGTAGAGCAAAGACTGCACCATGCCTTGCACAGTGCGGATGTGGAGCTTGGTGTCATCATCGACCTCGATATCTTCAAGGCCTTTGACGCCGTAAATCTCGGCGAACGTCTTCAGGTCCTCCAAGCGCACGTCGTTGAACGCACCCGCTGCCTGGTCTCCAAGCGAAGAACGGTCCACCAGAAAGAGGATGCGACGAAATCGCCTAGCCTTCACAAGTCGATACACAAGCCCAAGCGCTGTTCGCGTCTTGCCCGTCCCGGTCGCCATGGCCAGTAACGCCCGGCGCTGGTCTTTCTCCAGAGCAGCTTCGACGGCTTGAATCGCCTCAACCTGGTAGTGGCGAAGCTGCAGGTAGTCGAACGGCTCCGCCTTCAACGACGCGTGAGCCTCGCCAAAATCCTGTGCGAGCAGGTCTTTGAGACCCGCTGGCGAATACCAGCCATCCAGAGCGCGGGACGTGCTCGCGATTCGCAGGTCACGGAACCAAACACCGGACTTCGTCTCCAGCTGACGCAGATACGGTCGGCCGTTCGTCGCGAAAACAAACGGAATCCGATACCCTTCGTCAGACCATGGCCCACCGGGCTCAACGTGGTCGTCGTCGAACTGGAAGTCGCGGCTGTACCGAAATGACTGCGTGAGCACTCCTGGCACATCGACGCTAAGCTTCTTCGCTTCCACAATCGCAACGGGCTGCAAGCCGATAAACAGCACATAGTCAGCGGGCCCGTGTTTTGTGGGCCACTCCGCGATTGCCTTGTTCACGTGCTTTTCGGGACGGTGCCCGTGGCCGTGACGAATCGAATCGCTGTCCACGACCCAACCCACAGCGCGCAGCTGTTCGTCGATAATCCGGCGCGTGTCCTTTTCGTCGTACTCGGTCGCCTGAGTGGCCGTCTGCGCAATCTCGATCTGTTCTGCGACTTCGGCACCGGACATGGCCTCGGCAGCGGCAGAAGCTTGCTGAAGCTTCTCTTGGAGTTCCTGTGCGTGCAGCGCTTCTTCTTCGGCCAGCGACTGCCAGGTTGCAGCGTCTTCGCGAAATGCGGCGAGCTGGTCGAGCAACTGCTGAAGCTCCTCTTGTTGGGCTTGCTTGGCCTGCTCCGCCTCCAAAAGCATCTGCTCCTTGGCATCGAGCATCGCCTTGTACTCGTCGAGTTCCTTCACGATTTCCGACGCGGCGTCCTCCGGCTGCTTGGGCGGGATGAACGGCATCGGCTTGAACTTCGGATGCTTGAATGTGCGGTGGAACCAGATAGCGACAAGCCGAGTCATCTTCATCTGGTGCAGCGCCTCGGACGGCGTCGCATTGTGGTCATGCACAGCTTCGTTGCCGGCCTTGCGGATGCCATGCCAGCGGTCAGCTAGCTCCTTGTCGATGCGTCCCGAGTACTGCAGGTCCTGAAGCGCTTCCGCAAACGACACCTCGCCACCGGTGTTCGCCGACGCGATGAGGGCCATCCGCTCGGCCAGCAGCCGTAGTTTGAAGAGACAGGTATTCGCATCCAGCGGAAAGAAGCGTTCAGCCTCTTCGCCAAGCGACGACAACTTCTCGTCATGCTTCGCCAGAAATGTGAAGTTCGACAGTGTCACCCGAGTCCCTCGACTGAACGGAATACACCTTCGAGGATCGGGGATTCGGGCGGGTTGTCAATGCGAACCGGCAGCGACTGGCGCCCGCGGCACGAAACGTGTCGAACGGGTCACCGCAGCGTTGGCTTTATTTTTTGCTAAATTGAATTACAACAAGTAAAGTAATTCTTGATAATTTGCGAAATAAAAACGCAAAAAGTAAAGCGACCGTTCAATGAGTGAATTTAGCAAAATAGTAGAAATCGCGAAGAGCCAGAAGGGATTCGTCGCTACGTATCAGGTGCCGGAGGTCAGTCCGCAACTATTCGCGCATCACGAGTCAGCCGGAAACCTAGAACGCGTTGCGCGGGGTATCTATCGTGTAGAGATGATGCCCACCGAAGAGGACGAAGAGTTCGTCATCGCATATCTCTGGTCGCGCGAGGTCGCTGTGATCAGTCACGAGAGCGCGCTGTCGGTTCATCAGATGTCGGATGTTCTTCCACGTAAGACACACATAACGCTCCCGCTCGAAGAAAAGCCGATACGACGCCAGACTCCAGATTGGATCACTGTGCACTTCGGCAAGGTTCCAGGCGATGACCGGGAGTGGTTCGGCGCGGTTCCTGTGACAACCCCCGAACGGACCCTGATCGATGTCGCAGCTGATGCGATCGATCCCAACCTCTTCGATCAGGCCCTCGATCAGGCCAAGGCCCGTGGCCTTGTTCAAGACGATTTCGAGCGGCGGCTGATCCGCGAACTGATCATGCGGCGGAGATGAAATGAAAACGTACCAGAACCCGATCGCGTTCAAGCAAGCTCTAACAAACCGCGCTAAGACGCGAGCCAAAGAGCGTGGCATGCTGTTCAACCGATATCTGCAACTCTTGCTCTTCGACCGCTTTCTGGCTCGGGTTTATGAGGCATGCGGTGATGCCGTGATCCTGAAGGGAGGCTACGCATTGGAGTTGCGGTTGGAACAAGCTCGAACAACCAAAGACATCGATATGCGGGGAACCGGCGATATTGAGGAGCTGATCGATCGTATCGCTCAAGGAGCTGGTGAAGAAGGATCTGACTTCCTGACGTTCGTAATAGGGACTGACGAAGACCTTAAGGAAATGGTCGGCGACCAAATCGTCTACGAAGGACGCAGAATCCGCATCCAGGCGCGCCTTGCAGGCAAAGACTTCGGAGGTCCGTTTGGGCTAGACCTCTCGATGGCGGACGCGTTGACCTTACCGCCAGACACTTTGGCAGGTGATGACCTCTTCGAGTTCGTGGGTATTGAACCACTGCAGCACCGTGTTTACCCGAAGGCAGCCCATGTAGCCGAGAAGCTCCACGCGATCTCACAGGAGTTCGAGGACGACCGCGTCAATAGTCGCGCGAAAGACCTGGTGGATGTGGGTTTGCTCTGTTCCAACTTCGACTTCAACGCAATTGAGTTGGTCGACTCGATCGATGCCACTTTCGCGCTTAGAGACACTCACGCCATTCCGCCCGAGTTGCCGGAACCACCACCCGGGTGGGACATTCTATACGATAAGATTCGCCGTGACGACGAACTCCCCTGGGAGAACGTCAATGAACTTCATGTGTTTGTCGCGAGCTTTCTCAACCCCGTGTTGGCAGTCGCTGGACAGTGGCGATGCAAGGACGGCCAATGGGTGCAAAAGACGACTGATTAAGTATGCCGAAAATCGGCAGGGTTTATTCATCCACCGAGTTTATGCACCCGCCACGAATCTGTCTGGTAGCATCCTCGAACCTCATTTTTGAGCGAACCCTCGTTAACAAAGGCTTGCAGGTATTTCTGGATTCGGTCGGTTCCCCACTCGACAGGCGAGTTGGAGAAACCAGCAACTATCCGGAATCTCCGGACAGTTCGAAGTAAATGAAATCGTTCGGTTTCTCGCGAAATCCAAAACAACATCGGAGAAGTGAAGGCAGAAGTCGCAAGACGATTGCTCGAAGAGGCAACTATTAGGAAACTCCGAATAGTTCGAAATGAACGAAATCGTTCGGTTTCTCGCGAATTCCAACGTGACCTCGCCTGCATCGTTGAACGAATTGGTCGTGAAACCATAGACTACACTCGAGGCATTTTCGCGACTTGCGACGACTAAACGTGAGCGAGTGTTTGACGCTGTCGGCTCCCGCAAGGATTGACCGATGGTGATACGACAACTGAGTAATGAGATTCGAATGGACGAAAAGGCGACCAGATGAGGGGAGCTGTTTTGGACTCAAACTTACTGAAATTGCTGGTTTTCGTAAGCGTCCTTGTAGCGTCTTGTGCAGACGCCGACCCTGCTGATGTTCAGCGAACGCCAGAGTCGGAGCCTGAGTCGATTGCCAAGCCGGAAGCGTACGAGTACTTCGTCTCAAGAACCACCGAGGATACGGGAAACAACTTTACCGCATGCCAATTCGCTGGGGGTACAGGACTGGCTGTCGTCGAAGTGCTTTCCGTCAGCGACCTTGGTGGCGGCGATTGCGTAACGGATTTCAACAACCGAGCCAGAAATGAACGCGCCAGAGATGAACTCGAAGTTCGAACCGTACAATGGTTGGGTGGACCGGAGCTTGGTGAGTCGTTTGTCTTGGTCAAAAGCAATTCAAGCACGTTTAGAACACCTGAGCCGGGCGACTTTCTTCTAGCAGGTATCGTTTCCGACTCTGATTACAACGTTGCCGGCGTGATGATCTTCGCTGCGAGACCCAATATCGACACGGTAGCAAGCGCGAGCTTCGATCTCCCGACGGATCCTCAAGCCCTCCAAGCCCTGTTCGCTGGAGGCCTCGAAGCCGAGTTACACTGCGACAATGGCGTGTTTCACCTACCCCATGACGAGTACATCCGACGATCGATCTTCTACGATAGTTGCGAATAGGATTTGAGGGACGGTTTGAGCGTTACACATTGCCGCCGAACGGACCGGCGTCTGCGGGAGCGACCCAACCGTCGGCCAGCGGAGTATCAGGCGATACGTGACGCCTCCAACGGGGATTCTTGCCAGCATTCAAAATCGATAACCCACGTTGAACTGGAAGCTGATGCTGAACCCAAAGTCCTCGAAGAACGAATCTGCATCTAGCAGGCTGGATACCGGATTCTCGGAGTTCTTGTTGTAGGTGAAGCCGCCGAAGCTGACGTTTGTGTCCGTGTACAGACCGGCGAATCCGGCTAGCTCCAGGCCATAACCGACGTGCAGGAAGAGGTAGTGGTAGGACGTGGGGTAAAACGACTCGAGGCCTTTGTAGATGTACGAGAAGTTGGCCAGCAAATACGTCTGGAGCTTATTGCCACGTCCGTTTGGGAAGAGCTTGTAGTTGAAGTCGCTACTGACGATGGTCTGCTGGTCTTGGATGTACGGATGGAAGCCGACGCCTAGCTCAAATTGGTGCAAATCGAAGTAATACAGCCCCGCCGCGATCAATCGAATCGGCAGCACTTCCCCGTTCAGGGCCGAGCTTATGGCGACTCCGAAACCACGTTCCGAAGCGAGCTGAGTCGTCGTGGACTCGTCAGCGGTTGCGGGCTCGTCCGAAGCTGTCGACTCGGCAAAAGCTGATGACGACAACAGCAGAGAGAGTGCCGTCGCAAGGCACAACATCACGTAGGAGTTTTTCAAAGCGGGTTCCTTTCAAGCGCGGCAACGATACGGTCGTAGGCACGCTCGAGGTCGATCCAGAACAATTGGCCGTACGAGGTATTCACAAACATCACGACGACGGCATCGATATCGGGGTGGTAGCGAGCGATACTGGTGTATCCAGGAATCCAACCCGTGTGTTCGTACACATAAACCGACGAGTAGAGCTTCTGCTCTTTCGGCGTGAGCAGCGTTCCATCAATCAACGCCCGCAGAAACACCGCGACATCCTCCGCCGTGGCCAACATCGAGCCGCTGGGCTGGACGTGCTCCCATTCCCTGTATTGATCACCATTGTCGACCCCAATCACGTAGCCCCGCATGACGTCCTCGATGTCCACTTCGCGCTGAAGCGAGTAGGTGTTCGTAAGGCCAAGCGGGGTGAGAATCTGGTCCCGAACATACTGGTGATGACTTTCACCCAGCGCGCGATCCATCACCTCGCCGATCAGGAAGTAGTTGCTGTTCGAGTAGGCATAGTCGTCGCCTGGCTCGAAGTCAGCGGGTCGATCCAGAATCAACGGATAGGTGTCGTCATTCTCTTTGATGTCAGAATTGTAGTCTGGATGGTAGACGAACTCGGGAACCCCGCTGCGGTGCTGCAGCAGCATGCGCAACGTGATCCTTGACGAGTGCTCGATGCGGGGTGCCACCTCGGGCAGATACTCTTTGAGCGTTCCGTCGAGTGAAAGTGTCCCGTCCGCGACCAACATAGTGGCCGCCGCTGCCACATAGAGCTTGCTGATACTGGCAATCTTGAACAACGAATCCGGGTTCGCGGGCACCAGGTTCTTTCGGTCATCCCACCCTGCAGTGTACGTCGCTTGCTTGCCGCCCTGGTTGACGTGAACAATGATCCCGTCAAACCCCATATCCATGGTTCGCGCCAGCTCTTCGTCTATCGAATCCGCCGGCAACGGCAAAATCAGCGAACAGCCGGACAGAACGAATAGAAAAACGAATGCCGCGAACGCTCGGGTATATGTAATCCGGATCTGCATCGGTATTCTGGGGTTGGCAGCCATGACGTAACGCCGAGTGTTGTAAGTGATTTCGGGACTCAATCAACCAAAATCTCATTGACCGGGCGTAGCCCGCTCATGTGTGGCCATCCGCATCAGTCACGTTGTACACTCCCGATTGGCGCGTTGGAGGACTTGATGCCAATCAAACTGAGCATTGTGTGGGTTGCAGTTTCGATATTCGTGATTGCCAGTTGCGGTGACTCGAAATCTAGCAACAGCAACGGACTCGACGCCGGCGATGACATGGGCCCCGTTGACATGGCCGTCGACCTGAACGCACAGGATATGACTGCCACGGACATGACCGCAGACATGACGGTCTCGGAAATGGACATGTCTAGTGACGCCGGCGCAGACGCTGATTTTGGCGACTCTGAACTCGACATGAATACCGACGCGGGTGATGCGAGCGATACAGATGTCTCTGACGCAAACCCAGCTGATTTGCCGGACACCTGTTTGACGGCCGAACCCATCGTTCTGAGCGGAGCCAACGTTGGGATGGTGTCAGGTCAATTCGCCGGTCATACAGATGCCAACACACTCAGTTCGTTTTGTTCGGCTACCGGTCCTGGGGTCGACTCATTTTTCTCTTTAGAAGTCCCAGCCGGCACCTGGGACATCGAAATCGACACCATCGGGTCGACGACTGACACAGCGCTTAGTGTCGCGTTTGACTGTCAGTCCTTTGGGCAGGCCGTCTGCAATGACGACTTCGACCAAAATCAAGGGTCAGCCAGCCGCGTTTGGTTGCACCAACTGGTCGCCGCGCAATCAGTAGTGGTCTTCATTGCTGTCGACGACGCAGGAGGGGTTGGTGGCGACTACGTGCTCAATGTTCAGCTAAGCCCTGCGGCCCCGGATCAATGTCTGAGCATCACGACCAGACCGTTGGACATCACAGGTGGTGGCACCGTATTGGGAGTCATTAACCGGCCAACCGGAAGCTCGGCCGGCAGTTGTGAGACTGGCGTATCCGGCCCAGAAGCCGTTTTTCGCGCAAACGCCGATGGCACCACCACGATGTCATTGACTGCAGTCTCGGCAGATTTCGTACCGGATATCTACGTCCGTGGTGGCTGCGGTTCTGCAGATTTGGGCTGCGCGACCGGTGCATCCGTCGGAAACCTCCAAGAAGCGACTTTAAACGTAGTTCCGGGCACCGCAGGCCAACGTTTCGTGTTTCTGGAAGGAAGCCAGGGGTCGTACGTTCTGAATTACTCACCGTTGTGACCCGCGCCGCAAGCACTTGGGACGCGATTAGCAATTGAATATGAAAATGACCAACGTAGATATGAAGACTTTTCTTTTCGCACTCATACTGGCCCTAGCCGCTTGCTCGGACGACACCGTCGACTCGACTGATGCTGGACAAGATGCCCGCGCCTCGATGGACCAAGGCACCCCCGACACTGGCAACGGAGACGACCTCGGAACGCAAGAAGACCAGGGCGTAAGCGATATGGGCGCGCCCGATATGGACGACTGTGTCGCCATCACGCACGACCCGGTTGAGAGGGTCGAGATTGCGAATGACATCCAGATTTCGGCCGAGGTTTCGGGCGCCAACAGCGTCAATCTGCGTTGGCGACTCGCGGGCACACAAGACTTCGAAACGCTAAGTATGCCAATAAACGGCAGTGTTTCTGAAGCGACTATCCCCTCAGAAAACCTAACCTTCGCGGGTGTCGAGTATATTATCGATGCCGAGGGTTTCAACTGCACGCGAAGCCTCCCGCCCGAAGGTACCTACTTCGTCGATGTCTACGGCGAGTACCAAATCACCAAAGAGCGCGAGACGTACGAGTACTTGCCGGATGTCGACGGCCAGCGGGTGGTCTACGCCGACGAGAAATCCGGTGGCGGCGACGACATCCGACTTTTTGACCTGCACACCTTCCAATTCACCGACGTGACCAGCGACGCGCTCGCCCAGGGCGTTCCCCGCATCTCGGGCGACAACGTCATCTATGTGCAGACGCTGAATCAACAATCCGACGTCTACCTGCACGACCTGAGCTCAGGCCAATCCCACCGGCTGACCAACAACGACCTCAGCCAATACGGCGCCGAGATCGATGGCCATATCGTCGTCTGGCGCGACGACCGCAACATGAGTGGAGCGCTCAACGGCGACATCTACGCATTCGACTTAGGCCCCGACGCCACCTACGGCACGGCCGACGATGTCGGCGAGATACCGCTTGTGACGGCGTTAAGGGACCAGACCGCGCCCAAAGTCAGCGTCGTCGACGGGCGGGTTCGCATCGTCTGGGCAAGCCTGACCGACGATGCCGACGGTATCTGCGACGCCAATTGCGATTGGAATATCTACCTCTACGACTTTGGGCCCGACGGGGTCCACGGCACGGCCGACGACATCGGGCCGACGCGCATTACCAGCCAGCCCAACGAGCAGACCTCCCCCGTCATCTCAGGCACGCGCATCGCGTGGTTGGACGCTCGTGGCGGCAACTGGCTGGACCCCGATATCTGGTGGCTCGACCTAGGCCCCGACGGGTTGTTTGGAACCGCAGACGACATCGCAGCAGCCGAGCTCGACATCCCCGTCGACGACCCCGACGACCTGGCCATCGATGGCGACCGCATGGTCTGGCACGACTACCGTGGCGGCAGCTTCGAGGTCTATGTTTGGGACTTCGTGACAAGCGTGGAGACGCAAATCACGGCCGCGGAATCGGGGCAGTTTGAATCGGAGATCTCGGGTCGAAACGTCGTGTGGCAGGACACGCGGAACAACCCGATGGGCGAGCTGTTTGACGATATCTATGTGTACGTTTTGCCGGCGGACTAGCTGGCTAGGGGGCTTGGGGCTAGCGGGCTCGGGGCTCGGGGGCTAGGGACTAGCGCTTGGGAGCTCGCGGCTCGGGGGCTCGCGGCTTGGACTCGAAGCGGCAACTATTAGAGAACTTCGAATAGTTCGAAATGAGGGAAATCGTTCCGTTTCTCGAGACATTCAACACTACAATCTCGATGCGATTATCTCCGTCGGAGGCTGATGTTCCGCTGGCCCGCGCAGGGCTATTCGCGCCCAATTGCGACCACCACCTGAACCTAAGCGTGTCCAATTTCTATGACGTCCGCATCACCAATGGCTCGACTGAGATATCGATGAATGACGTGCTCTGGAATTGGGTAAACGGAACACAACCGACCGCACAAGTAACTCTCAATTTGTGTTGCACAACGAACGATTCAACTGTAAAATAACTGAACTAACGTTCACCAAAGTGAGCTTATAGTAAGGTATTCATGGCGGGGCCCGAAGAGCCAGGTATTTTTCACATTGTTCACGTCGATCGTTTGTTATCGATTGTGGACGACGGGTTTCTGTTCTCTGACGCAGTCATGGCTACCTGCGCAGTTGGAACCTCCATTGGAATGCAAAAGATCAAAGACCGTAGGCTGAACGAACTGACGCTGACTTGCCATCCAACCCTCCATGTTGGCGAATGTGTGCCATTTTACTTCTGTCCTCGCTCGATCATGCTCTACGTCATTCATCGTCGGAACAGCGAATTGACGTATCGCGACGGGCAACGCCCCATCATTCATCTTCGCGCTGATCTTCGAAAGGTGGTTGCGAGGGCTGAAAGCGAAGAACTTCGTTGGGCATTTACACTGTCAAATGCTGGCAGTAGGTATTTCGAAGACCGAGCCGACCTTACTCAATTGTCCGATCTAGACTGGAACGCAATCAATGCAACCAGTTGGCGAGACTGTAAGGACGAAAAACAAGCCGAATTCCTGGTTGAAGAAAGAGTCCCATGGGAACTGATCGAACTGATTGGTGTGAAAGACAAGGCTGTGCAGGAACACGTAATACGGTTGCTGGAACCAGCAGCACACAAACCCGACGTTGAGATTCGTCAAAACTGGTATTATTAAAGATATCTAGAGGTCTCCATGCTCACGTTCAAAACCGGAAACTTGTTTGACGAAGATGTTGAAGCGCTAGTCAACACGGTGAATTGTGTTGGTGTCATGGGCCGCGGTCTCGCGCTACAATTCAAGCGGCGCTATCCCGACAATTACAAAGCGTACTCTGCGGCTTGCAAACGCGAAGAAGTGAAGCCGGGAGCCATGTTCGTCTATGAAACTGGCCAGTTGATGAACCCTCGATACATCATCAACTTCCCGACGAAACGTCATTGGAGAAGCAATAGCAAAATCGAGGACATTGAGTCAGGACTTAAAGCCCTCGTAACGGAGCTTTGTGATCGCAACATCTCATCGGTGGCTATTCCACCGTTGGGGTCCGGACTCGGTGGGCTTGACTGGGTTTCAGTAAAGGAACGAATCGAGGCAAGTCTCAACACTCTTGAAGACACGAATGTGGTTGTGTTTGAACCCTTAACTCACGGTGAACTCGCGCCTGAATCGCAGACCACAAAGAAGCCAGCCTTGACTGACGGCCGTGCTGCATTGTTGGTACTGATGGATACATACTTGGGAGGTTCCCTCGACCCCACCATTACCCTTCTTGAGCTGCACAAGCTCATGTATTTCCTTCAAGAGGCAGGTCAAAATCTAAGATTGACCTACAAGAAAGCGATCTATGGCCCGTACGCCGAGAACCTGCGCCATGTACTCAATGCCATCGAAGGGCATATGGTTACCGGCTATCGTGATGGTGGTGATGAGCCGCGAAAACAGATACGTATCGTCCCTGAAGCACTTGCAGAAGCAAAGGCTTACATCGATGAAGATGAAGAAACTCGAACCAATCTGCAACGAGTTCGTCAACTAGTAGATGGCTTTGAAACCCCGCAAGGTCTGGAACTGCTTGCCACGACTCATTGGGTGGCCAAGGAACGTCGGTCCACGAGTCCTGAAGTTGTCACGTCGGGAATACACCAATGGAACTCACGCAAGAGACGCCAGTTCAGCGAGCGACAGATTGGTGTCGCTTTGAACATACTTTCGACCCACGGTTGGCTCGATGGCTTCGACTAAGCTCAAACCATGAAAACAAAACTCATAACGTTCGCGTTGCTGTGGGCGCTTTTGCCTGCCTGTAGCAGCGACGACTCTGGCGCTAGCTCCAACAACAATAACACGTCAAATTCTGACATGGCTGGGAATTCGGATGCCGCATCGGATGCGAGCACGAACGAAGACCTGGGCAACCAGCCTGATGCGTCAAACGACGCGGGGTCGCAAGACTTAGGTATGGACATGGCGTCGGATGCGGGCAGCGATGCGTCGATGGACATGTCGACAGACATGGAAGCCGATGCGGGCAATATCTGCGACGGCATCGTCACGGATATCGAGGCGCAACGATTGGCGGTGGGCGCGTGCGAGCGACCTTCACAATGCGGTAGCCGGTACAACCCGACGTGCCCGGATGGTGGATGTTATGTGCACTACAACGTCGCCAGCGACCTGACCGCGCTTGAAGCTGCGGAAACGCAATACGCCAGTGAATCATGTGGAAGCGGTGCGGTTTGCGACTGTGCAGCGCCACCCGAGGCACTTTCCTGCGATTCGGGCCAGTGTGCGCCCTGCCCTCAAACCTGCTCGTACACGTGCGCGCTCGACTGCACGTGCAGCAAAGATGCCTGCGGATGCGATATCCCAGTGTGTGCACCCTCAATGGCCGAAGGCAACTGCGCCGAGGCCGACACGCGTATCGCCCAAGCCCGCGACGACGCACGAGCCTGCACGCAAGACAGCGACTGCATCATCGACACCTCACCGCTCTGCCCGCAGGTTGGTTGCTATTTCCCTCGCAATCGCAACGCGAGCCGTGCCGACCTCGACGCATTGGTCGGCGAGTATACTTCAAGCGGATGCCCGCTGCTGCTGTGTGCTTGTGCCGTTCCGCCGACTACAGCGGAATGTGTAAACGGACTCTGCCAGGGCGGACCGAACTAGACGCAAGAGAGACCCAAATGAAGACCCCCCTCACCCGCAGCGAGCAACTGAGCGGGCACATGAAAGCAGGTCGTTGGAATGAAGCTGTCGCCGTTCTGGACGAACTTGCCGAAAATGAATCCGACCCTGCGAAGCGTTTCAAGTACCGCTACACAGTAGGTGTCATTGAACGCGACAAAATCGGCGACCATCAAGCTGCAGTCCGTGCGTTCGACGCGGCTTTGGATGCCAACGTTCTGGAGATGAAAGCTTTCGAGGCAATCGAACAGATTCTCACCGAACAACAAGATTGGAACGAACTTGAGCGCGCCTACCGGCGGATGTTGCGACGAGTCCTCGAGAACGATGACCTCGTTTCGGATGACATCAAGGCTTTACTCTGGCAGAACCTTGGCGATGTCTATCGCAGGCGTCTGGACCACGTGCAGAGCGCGATTCAGGCGTATGAAGCGGCCCTTCAATATAAGCCCGATGACCCAGTCTTGCTTGCTATCCTATCGGAACTAGAAAAAATGAAGCGTTAGCAGCACGTCGATAGATGTTGGGTTCAGCTGACTGGGTTTGCGTTACAACTCACTGCGTTCGCGTTACAGCTTCGCGTTTCAGCTCACTACGTTCGCGTTCCAACTCGCCCTTCGGGCTTCGCGTTGCAGCTCACTTCGTTCGCGTTCTTCACCGTACAAAACTTGGCCAAAGGCCAAAGCTAACTTGGCCGAAGGCCGAAAGAAAACTGGCGAAGCCAAAGATAACTGGCGAAGCCAAAGAAAACTCAATAACACTTAAGTCCTTCAAAACCTTAGGTCCTTAGGAATCCATGGAGATCAAAGACTGGAAATCAGGCGGGCGTGACGTGACGGTCGGCTCACACCGAGTGTTCGTCCATGATACCGGGCCAAGCGACAAACCAGCACTGGTCATGCTGCACGGCTACCCAACGTCATCGCATGACTTCCACCTGGTCCTCCCCGCACTGGCGGAACACTACCGGGTGGTTGTGCATGACCACATTGGCTTTGGGTTGTCGTCCAAGCCCAAGGACTACTCGTACAGCATCATGGAACAGGCGGATGTCGCGCTGATGGTTTGGCGCGAGCTCGGCATCGAATCGGCCAGCATCGTGGCACATGACTACGGGACCAGCGTGGGTACCGAAATTCTGGCGCGCTGGACACTTGGCTTCCGACCGATTGAGCTGAAGACCATCGTGTTCTGCAACGGCAGCATGCATATCGAGCTCGCCAACCTGCGCATCATCCAACGCCTGTTGTTGAGCCGCTTTGGCGATATCACCGCCAAGTTCACAAACCGTCGCATCTTTGACCGAAACATGCGCAAGCTCTGGCATGATGACTCGAACCTGTCCGACAACGAACTCGCCATCATGTGGGAGCTTCTAAACCACGACGATGGCTTGGCGGTTTTCCCGCAAATCACCCACTACTTGAGTGACCGCCGAAAATTCTGGAATCGTTGGATTGGCGCGCTGAAAGCCGGCGAGCTACCCACGGCGTTTGTGTGGGGAACGGAAGACCCTGTTGTTGGGGGAGATGTCGCGCAACTGCACCACGACGAGACGCCAAACAGTCAGCTGCGGCTGCTGGAGAACGTTGGGCACTACCCGATGATTGAAGCACCTGACCGTTGGGTCGAGGCTGTGCTGGACGTACTTTAAATTCTGCCAATATCGGGCGGGGTTGCGTTGCAAACCCAGTAACGATAGGGTTTAAGCAATCTAATTGGGCACATTTTTGGAGCGAAAATATATGAATCGCTGGATCGGTTTTACAATCTCAGCACTCTTGATCGGCCTTCCCGCTTGTGGCGGCAGCAGTGGCGACGACGCCAACAGCCTGACCAACAACGGGAACAACGCCAACAACACACCTATCGAAGTCACCGAACGTGATGGCATTCCATCCGACGACTTCGCCGACCTCTTGCACTACTACTTCAGCACGCAGGAAGACGGACCTGGTTTGTACGCATACCGTCCAGCCAATCCGGACGACGCGCCGGTGTTGGTTGATGGAAATGTCCCGATGACCGGGCCGTTTTCCATCACGATGCCCATCGCCGAAAACGAAGGCGGAAGCTCATTCCATCTTCGCCCAAAGGGAATCTTCTACCAGTCGGCTGATGCCTTCCCACCTGTGCAAGGCGAACTTCCGGCGGTCAAAGGCTACTTGCTGACGACTGACCCGTCGCAGCTCGATGGTGAGCCGCAACAAATCTCCAACTTCGACTACCCGGGCACGTTCCAGGGCACGGGCGCATACGTGGCGCACGGCGCGGACCTGTTCACGAGTTCGCTCTGGATTTCCGTGCTGAACACCCGCTTTGACATGGACATGACTGCAGACGAAGCACCTCTGGAGCTGCCCGAAGACGGGGCATTGATTGGAACCATGCTGGGTGACGGGACCAACTCGCACGACCACTGGCTCTATATCGATGAAGATGGCTCGCTCAAGTTCTACGATACGGAGTTCATGACCAGCTCACCGGTCAACGACGAAGACAGCGGCATGCCCATCGTGAACCTCCAAAAGGCGAGCATTTCTGCTGGTGCGTTCGTCAGCCACTTGGACACGCAAACCGCACTGGTCGTTCTGGTGGATGCAGACACTGAAGGCGGTCTGGGTAAACTCTATCGCGTCAATCGCCCAACCGCGGCGGGTGACGGTGTCGCAAAACTGCTCACCAACGCTGAAGGCGAGCCCATTGAGTTCTCGCTGGCAACCGGCGGAATCCTTGGCGGAGGCCCTCCTGGCGAAGCCAACCGATGGAACGATTCGGAAGCGTTCTACTTTGTGGAAGGCGCGTCTATTCTGGATTCCGAACGACCAGCGCGACTTGTCCGCGTGACGCATGACGGTTGGTCGGCCTTGGAAATCGGCAGCGATATCCTCACCGCCTTTTTGCCGTCGGTTTTCGTGCGCGTGGATGGCGGGTTCTACTGGGCACCTGGGCTCAAGGGCGAGCTCATCTACCCCAACAACGACGACCCATCGAGCTGGGAGCGTCGTCCACTTGAGGACATGCCACAGTCGAACGAAACTCGAATCTACAGCAGCGCTGGCGACTGGATTTACTACCAAGACCCAGACGATGCAGCGATTGCTTACAATGTGACGTCCGGCGACGTGGTCTCGTTCCCTGAATCCACCTGGGTTGGCGCGTCGTTCATCAGCAATATCGGCGACGAAGTCACCGCAGAGCTCATCTCTCGGATGGAATTGGCGACCGTGCTTGTACACCTGAGCGGAAATCGCCTGGGCGCCGTTGAAGCGGCGAATCCACAGGACGGTGTTGTCATCCTTGGCGACCTACCAGCCACCACTGAAGAGGTCGCCGTCAACGGCCCAGCTATCGGCCCCGCTCGCCTGCTTCGTGTGGAGCACGAGGACGGCGGCATGGAGGTCATCGCCATCGATACGCGCGAAGCTGGCAGCCTGCGACGCATCATGGAAGCTCCTGCGGTTGAGTGGAGTTACGACAACTTCATCGGCGAGACGCCAATTCCAATCGACGTCAGCCCCGGATGGACTGCGCCGCTGAAGATGTTCTGAGTCCTAGTTGAAGAACTGACCCAGGCGTCCCATCAAAGGCACCAACCGTTGTTCGTCGAACGGCGGCATATGCGCGCAACCATCCATCATCACCGTGTCCTCGATGTTCGAGAGTTCTGACTCCGCTCTTGCGAGAACTCGCTCGGCGGGGAAAACACGGTCATGTTCGTTCACGATTAACAGTTTCGGGGCGTCCCAGTTTTGTAGCGCTCCCTTTGGAAGCACTGCGGGAAAGCCACGGTCGGGATGCACGTGTTCCAAACTGTCGGCGAAGAACGATACGTAGTCTTCGTCCAAATCGGTGAATGTGCGTTCCAGAACCTTCTCTAGACGTGAGCGCGTTGGGCGAAGGTTGTACGCTAGACCATCCCAAATCAGGCCAAACATATCGGTCCAAGGCGGGGTGGTAAGACCTCCGGGCGCCCAAAGAGCAGCCCGAGAAACGCGTTCGGGAGCCACCTGCGCTAGCCTCAACACGACGTATCCACCAAGCGAGACTCCCAAGGCGTTGATGGTTTCCATCTCTAGTCCATCCAACACGTCAACGGCCCACCAACCATGCTCTTCTCCGCGCCAGTTCAACCGCCGATGGTCACTACGTCCGGGCTGGCCGACGGTGTCTGGGAAGTAGATGCGAAACTGCTCACAGAGCGCAGGAATCTGAGCAAGCGCCGCAGGGGCAGTGGACATCACACCATGAAAGCAGACGAGTTTGGTTGCGTTGGACGGTCCTGCGGTCATGACGTTGGTTTCGCCAAATCGAGTGGAGACCATCTGATGGCCGACCTCGACGCCCTGCTCTGTCAGGCGTTCAAGGAAGTGTTCGTACCAAGCCGCCATCGCCCGCTCGCCGGCTTCGGATTTGTAGATGCTTTTCATTTCGGACCTACCCCTTGTTGTAATTGGTTTGCAAGCAGGCTCATCTGCCTCAGCAGCACGTATTCATCTGTTGCGCCCAATTGCGTCATCAAAACAAAGTAATAATGGGAGAAGAAAGCCAGGGTGATGGCCTCGGGGTTTGATTCGGGATGCAGACCTCCACGTGCCTTCAGCTCACTGAGTCGTCGCACCATCGCATCCCCCACGAGTTTCGCCTGGTTGGTGTAATCCTGAGCGCGAGGACCTTCTGCAAACAACGACTCGCGAAGCAAGACCTTCGATAGCGCTGGCCGAGCGCAGAAGTGGGCAAAGCTTGGTCGCGCAAAGTCCATGAAGAGACTCACAAGGTCCTGCGCATCTTTTCCAGCTTCCGAGATGAGTCGTTGAGTCAGCCCCTCCATATCGTCATGAAGGGTCTCCCGTAGCAGGGTCAACTTGTCCGGAAAGTAGTTAAACAACGTGCCGACAGCCACGCCTGCCTCGGATGCAATGTCGCGCAGCTTGGCGCCTTCGAAGCCCTCATTCTCAAAGGCGTTTCGGGCTGCATCCAGTATCTCGACGCGTGCCTTCTGCTGCTTCTCTTCGCTCCATCTAGCCATTCGAAACCCTAAATATGAACACGTTCATATTCTTTTCGCAGTGTTTGAAAGTCAAGCACTCCCAATGGTTCTTCTTGCGCGATCTGGGGTCTAAGTCACAGGAAGGTAGATTTCGGTCTTGAGTTCTTCCGTCGGCACAGTGGTTGGGTCATCTACGTAGACTTCCCAACCCGCGCCCGGCGCCCTGCCCGCCTCGCCTGCGTGTTTGTACACGCGCATCCACGACTGCCCCATCTTGTCGTATCCGCCAACGTGGACCAGCTTGAAGGCCTCACCTGCTGGGGTCGTTCCCATGGTAATCTCGCCGTCCACGTCGACCTCTCCGTCCACAAAGACGCCGGCGTGCGTGTCGGCGATGCCGGACTCCATGTCCATATGGCACCAAACAGCCATCGGCATCGACGCGGGCGTGATGCCCATCTGCGCAACCCACTGCATGACAGCAGGAAACACTTCAGCGAAAAATTCTGGGAGGTTTTGCACGTTCACTTCGCGGCGGATTCCCACGTAATGACGGGCTGGTAGCTCAATCAGTTCGATATCAGACATGGCGGCCTCGTGTTGGAGTTATCCCACTGCAGATTCGATGATTGGTTCTACCAGCTGATCTACCAAACGCCACAGTGCTTTATCGGTTGTTTTGTCCCAACGGCCCGACCAAATCTCGATGCAGATTCCGTGGGTTACCACGCTGGCTCGCCAGGCGAGCGCGTCACATTCTTTCGTGGTCAGCTCGTGGTATCGCTCCATGAATTCAAGTCCGTCAGAGAAGCTGGTTCGAAGGGAAGCCCAATCCGGCGGCTGTGCGTGAGGGTGAAGGAACAGCGCCTCGTAGAAGCGTGGGTGGTCGGCCGTAAATCGCGCGATTGCAAACGCCCCTTCTCGTATTGGGTCCTCGTCAACCACGTCGTTTATCGCGTTGAGCAATTGGTCGATGATCGCTCCAAGGATTGCATCGTTCAGCGCCTGCATGTTCTCAAATGCGCCCGAAACTGGTGCGGTCGAGGCACCAAGTTCTTTGGCAACGGTTCGGGCGCTCACCCCCGCCAGACCTTCATTTCGCACGACCTGAAGGGCGGCATCGAGCACGACTTCGACTGTGTATTTTGTCTTTGGTGGCATGGTTGAAACCTAACACGAGAGATCATGAATATCACGCGTTATATGACATGTGTCATTTAATTCTTGAAAACTGACAGCCGTTACATTACACCTGTCATGTATTCGGTTCTTGGTTCTTGGTTTTTGGTTCTTGGTTTGATTAGGAGATGGGATGAGCGCAGCATTTATTGAAGAGACACCAGTGGCACCGCAGCTTGATGCGGCTTTGAATACGCAACGTAAGGCGGCGATTGTTGGTGGTGGGGCGTTTGACCACGCCGGAAGAGTTCGCGTGGTGCAGATGGAAGACTTCGATATGCAGAAGACCATCTTTGGAGGTCTTGAAGGCTTCATTCCGCGCACTGTCATGCAGGACAAGCTGGCCAAGGAGCCGATTTGGTTCGACTCCGAAGCACAACGCATTGAGTCAGCCTATACGGATGCCACGGCACAAAGCCCCGCTCCGGAGGTTAATCCGGACCTTATCGATTTCATGAATGAAGAGTGCGATTTCTCGATGGAGCATGCTGACGGCACGTTCCTTGAGCACCTGTTGTTCTGCCACGATTACGCCGCAGCACACTACGCGGACTACTCACCAAACGTCGCCCTGCTGCATTCGATTCTGGGAACGGCAACAAACACGTTTGCGATGCCCGTCAACAAGTTCGATGCACTCAGCGAGCGGCTCACGGAGTTCGAAGCGCTGCAGATTGAGGCGTTCCCGTCGGTCTTGCGCTTGTTCTACGACCAGGGACTGCTGACCGAGCTCACACAGAACCTGCACCGGTTGGACGAGCTCCAAGAGCTTCACTGCTACCGCGTCTTGGACAACAAGCTCATCGTGTTGGACGCCGAGAACGTCTGGCACCAATTGAACTACCACCTGATGCACTTCGTCGATTTCATGCCGTCGGCCAACTGGTGGCTTCGCCGCAACGACCCACTGTTGTTGATGTTCCAAGAGCTGTCGACGTTCCTGGACCAAGCTGGTCAGCGTCGTGCTCACGTCGACGTTGCCTTCCCGACCACACCCAAGCCGGTCATCGGCGAAGACCCAACGTTGGTTGGCCGACTCTCCGGCCTGTTGCCACGCTCGGTGACGATGAAGCTGGCCCGCAAGACAATCCGTGGTTACTCGGACCAGATCGGGCACAACCTCGATTACCGATTGGTTTGGCGCTAAGGGTTTGTTTCGGGAGAGCGGGAGAGGTTGGGAGCGCGAGAGTTTTTCTCCAGATCTTGGACCACTTGGCTACGCTGGCTCTCGCCCTGACGCATCTCGCGCTGCGTTCATTCGCCTTTCGACTTCCGCGCTGCGGTCTGTTTCTTCAGCTCTTTGGGCAGCTCCATCGGATTTTTCTCGCTCCTCCCAAGCGGCTAGAGTTGGCTGATATGTGGACTTGTTGGTTTCAAAGTGAGGTTGAATTTCAGAGTCGGCAGCGCCTTCCCCAACTGCAACTCGTAGCTGGTCAAGGAGCACTTGGGCATCTTCAGCAATTTTGGATTCCACGGTCTCGTTGCGCTCCAGATACGCTTGCCAGGTGTCTGCATCGATCGATTGCTGGGACAGCCACCATTCTTGTGTGGCGACATTAGCCGCCCATCGGCAATCCGAGGCAATCATCTTGTGGTACTTTGCAAAAACATCTGGCGTCGCGTCGTCCCTAGTGAAGGCGTCATTGGGTAACTCCACGATCGTCTTGGCACCGAACAACTCCAGTTCGATCTTCGATTTCTCGGGGCCCTCTTCGAGCAGTGTACCTTTGCCACCTGCAAATCCCGACGTGTGTATCGTCACTTTCATTCGAACCTCGTGATCGTCGGGACAAAAGTATCACAAATTCGAGGTTATCGCGGATCAGAGTTCTTTTCGGGGGAGCGGGAGAGCCTGTTGCGCCACTCAGCAGATTCCGTGCATTTCTTTTGAGACCGTTGAAATCATTGGGGACTCCTATCAAGGTACTCGGCCGTATTGGAGTCGTCTGTGAAGCCAGCCAATGACCATCTAGGGGTAACTCGCCAGCTCTTCCGGCTGGCGTGGCCAATTGTGGGCATCAACGTACTGCAGGTGTTGGCGCTCGCCGTCGACACGGCGATGATTGGGCGCACGGCAAACGCTGAAGACGCGCTTACGGGCATGGGTTACAGCGTTCAGCTGGTGTTCCTGTTGATGGTCGCGATGATCGGCCTGACCGTGGGAACGGTTGCCTTCATCTCCCGAGCACATGGCGCGGGAAACAACGACCGGGCCGAGCACGTACTGCACCAGTCGGTGCAGATGACCATCGTGTTGGGAATTGTCGTTGCGATTGTGGGTAACCTGGTCGCCGAGCCGCTCTTGCTCTTGTTGGGAGCTACGCAGACGACCCTGCCCTTTGCCCTGGCCTACCTGAGACCGCTCTTGCTGGGCGCGGTGTTCAATTACCTGATGATTCTGTTCTCGGCCGCATTGCGCGGCGTCGGGAACACTCGGCTGGCGTTCTTCGTGTCGTTCTCGATGAACGTCATGAACTTGCTTTTCAACTATGGACTGATTCTAGGAAACCTCGGGATGCCAGCACTTGGGATACAAGGGGCGGCGATAGGCACCGTGTTGTCTCAGTTCATTGCTTCTGGACTGATGGCCTTCGTCGTCTACAAGCGGGTCGAGCCTGGCTTGTACTTCACGCCCAAGCCCAAGCCGATCGATAGGGAGCTGGTGCGCGACTTGATTCGCGTCGGCTGGCCAGCCGCAGCTGACATGTTGGTCCTGAACGCCGCATTCTTAGCCATCATCGGGATGCTCGGTCGGATCGACCAAGCAGCCGTGGCGGCACACAGTATCGGGCTGCGCGTGCAGGCGCTCGCTTTCGTGCCCGGCATGAGCATCAGCCAGGCCGTGGGTGCGCTCGTCGGCCAGTCGTTGGGTGCCAACGATATTCCTTCCGCTCGAAAGGCACTGCATTCGGGAATCGCGATGAACCTGGCGGTGATGTCGACGCTTGGATTGATCCTGATCGTCCTCGCCGGTCCTATCGTCGCGGGTTTTGGAATCGAGGCTGGCAGCGACGTACGTTGGTTATCCGTCCAGTGGATGGAGCTGTTGGGCTATTCGATGCCCATCGTAGGCGTCTACATCGCGTTTACGGGGCTGCTGCAGGGCGCGGGCGTAACCATGGTCAGCCTGCGCATCAACTTCTTCAGCACGATGGTCGTGCAGATTCCGGCCAGCTACTACCTGGGGTTTGTCGTCGGCCTGGACGCCTGGGGCGTATGGTTCGCGTTCCCCGCGGTCTTTATTCTGAAGGTGTTATGGGCGTTCGCCGAATACCGTCGCGGTGAATGGGCCCAGGTGGGCGCAACGGTCTGAGACTTACTTCAAGGGGTACGCGGTCCAGCCCTCGGTCCAGGGCACCTGCCCCGGTGCGAACGCGCCGCGGAAAACCGCCGTTGGATCGAAGCCCGCTGGCGGCGGCTCAACGCCTGCCGTGTTTTCAACCGAAGGTACCCAACCTGGGTCGGCCAGGTCGTATGGGTCCGATTCGAAGCCGGGGTCGACGCCAAAGAGGTTGTTGGTCTCATCGGCTTGGTAGATGGCGTAGTCGGTGAACCCGCCTTCTTCCTCATCGACAAGTTCGAAGTAGCCTTCGCCGTCGCTACCTGCGTCAAAGAACATCGAGTTCTTGATGATGATATTGCCGTCGGTGGCATGCACCGCGGACTCGGGACCTTCGATGTGCACAGACGACGTGGCATGACCCACGACGACACCGTGCGAGAACGTGCCGAGCCCACCGAACTTGTTGTAGATGCCGATCTGCCGGTCACCCTCGCGCATCCCGCCAATCAACGTGAAGTTGTAGACCTGTGCGTTTGTCTGTGGCGAGGCGCTGGCGTCCTCGGCGAGGTTCTCAATCTCCAACGCTTCGATGCCCACTAAATCCTGTTGGACCGCCACGAACTGCGCCGTTCCGCGCCAGCCCGTATCAAAATCGACACCGTCATCGCGGGCTCGCGTGCTCACGATATGTCGGAGGTTCACGGACCCGCCAAAGACACCAAATCCGTCGTCATCACTCAGGTGCGTCTGCACGTAGTCGACGGTCGTGTCGCTACCGCAGCCAGCCAACGTGACGCCCTTGAGCGCCTTCTGCCCTTCAACTTCGGAGCCGCCGAATTCGACGCGAACATAGCGTAGCGTGCCGCAGTTCCACGACTCGTCGTCGCCACCGACCGCAGTGTCGTACTCGTCCGTAGTGATGCGCAGGTTGAAGTTCTCGCGGTTTGTTGGGGCACGGCCAACCATCGCTAGACCGGCCCAATCGCCCGCTAGACGTTGTCCCACGGGCTTGTCGCTAGTGAACACAATCGGCTCTTCTCGGGTTCCGTCGGCGACCAAACGCGCTCCCGCCAGGGATGCAAGACCGGTGTTAAACCGGCCCAGAATCTTGGTGCCGGGTTCAATGGTTAGCGTGGCTGGAGGCACGACCAACGTCAGGTTCTCTAAGACGTAGACGTTGTCCGAGGTCCACGTGGTGTCCTCGACGATAGGCTCGGTGATAGAGACACGACTTTCGCCCTGGCAAATGCCGTCCGAGCACTGCGCGCCGATATCGCAATCCGAATCGGATTCACATTCCGTGAAGTCCGTGATCAGCGAACAACCCGAAAGACCCACCACCAACGCTAACAACAACAACGTAGACGCTTTCATGGGGCCTATCTTCGGGGCATGTCCAAAATTTGTCCAGAATGGACGCTTCCACCCACGACCATATTTGATGATGGCGCTGAATCTAGTTGAGCTCAATCTCTCCAAATATAGCGCCTGGAAACGCCGCTCCTCGATATGGACTAGCGGCATTGGAAAACAAGACGCCAAGCTCATATGCACTGTGGACGGTCCCGTCGAATCTCAAGTTGTACATAACACCCCCGACTCGTTCGAATGTCACGGTCGAAGCGTTTGCGAACCGCAGCTCCGAGTCCACAGGTGCTGTGAACTCCGACTGAAACTCGATGCCTTGTTTGGTCACCTTAAACACCTCGATGTCACGCGGCTGGTTTCGGTCTGCTCGGCCATCGACCAACCAAACCGCAGTGTCTTCATAGACTGAAATTTGGGCATGATAGCCATCACGCGCGTGTGTTGCTGTGCGGACCACTTTGTCGCCCCCAAACTCCAATACGCTTAGTACGGACAAGGTTTCGTCTTCGACAACCTGCCACCCAAACGCCAACGCGTAGTCTTCCTGGACATGTATTACATCTCCGGGCACCAGCATTGCGTCAGAAAGCACCGGGTTTCCAGGGTCAGACACATCCAAGGTGTGAAGGTGATATGTCTCGGTTTCCTCACCTGGCGTCTGTCGAAAGGACAGGTAGATGACATCGTCGTGGGTGGTCAGATGACTGAACGTACCCAAATCATTGACATCCACAACGCTCGACGCTCCCGAAGACAGCCCGTATATTTTCAAGGCGAGGTAGTCTTGGCCGTTGTGAGTATCACCATAGTCGAACTCAAAAAACGTACTCCGGGTTGTCCCCGTCCAAGACCAGTAGTCCCCGTACAGTTGGAACTTGCAGGTAGGCAGCGGCTCGACACAATCACCGCAGAACGGACTATTCGGCCACGTGTGAACCTCGACCGGGCTACCACTTGAAACATCGTAGGCGACCATGTGGGCGCCTTCGACAATCAAATAGCCATCGGTAGCAAACACTTTAGCCCACTGTGCCACTTGCAGCGAACCAAGCACGTTGTCACCCTCCAGAACCAGCAAGTCGTCGTCCAACGCACAATCGGGGCGCGTGCGAACCACACGATAATCCCCCACATCGAGGATTTGCAGAACGGGCGGAGGCGCAGAGGGAACGAAGGTATTGTCTTCTCGAACCCACCCTGCCATGGAGACGCTGACGGGGCCATTCTCAGTCGCAAAACCAGTGCGGGCAACACCGGAAGCGTCAAGGGATATCGGAGTCTTGAATCCTGTGGCATCAAACTCGATTGCCTGCACACCAGTCGGAATCTCACGGTCCAATTCGAATTGCATCGCGAATGTCTCGGTGGGCACGATGAGCCAATGCTGCCCCGAATCTGACGTTGAAACTTCGCCTGCCCTCGCCAACCAGTTGTTGGCGGAAATCTCGTCGATCAATGCAAGCTGACCGTCTTGTGCCTCGTAGAGTCGGGCTGTCGAATCATAGGTAAGCCTTCCTGTATCCGTCACGCGCTCGTGACTGACGACGACCAGCATCGACCCGACCCAGTATGCATCCCCCCCGTCAAAGTTAAACGAGACCGAATCCAACTCGACATATTGACCATCAACAATGTCATGTATTGACACAGTATTGGCATCATCATCAACCCACGTCCAATAGTATCCTGGGGCGCCGTTGCCGTTGACTTGCGACGATTCCGTGGTCTCAATGTCCACATTTACCAACGTCGAATCTCCACCGGATCGAAGCACGCCATTTGAAAGCCAAAAATAGGAGGTTGGACGATTGCTTGTTTCGATATCGATCGGTGTTAGTGAGTCCTTTTCAAAGACTTTGAACGCCCGCCGGTCCGTAACCTGGTCCTTTCCAAGCGCGACGACCCAGTGGTCTTCAAATGTCTTGGCTTCCCGAGCATAGATGGTCTCCGTCGCACTCAACTCAGTGGTGGTGCCAGCCGTCTGCCCATCCTCGAAGTTTAACTGCAAGAACTTGCTTCCTGTGATTCCGTAGGGCAGCTCACCCTCAAGGGTCACAACAACCAGTGTATCGGCGATATCTGCACCATGAACCACCGGGGTTTCCAATCTGGTGATATGACTCACGTTAACATTTGCGAGGTCAGACACATCGATGGTGACTATCCGGGAGTAGACATCGGTCGGGTAGTAAGGGTTGATGGGGCTTTGAAGAATCACCGAACCTAAGATCACATGTACCTGGCTGGCCTGCTGCACCACCGCCACTGGGCGTTCCCATGGCTCAAGCCCTGCCAATCTAGCAGTCGTGTCGTCAGGCAATACCCGAATGACACCGAGTAGCGGGTGGACAACAACGAACGACCCATCCGAGAGCTCTGCATGGTGAGTTGTTGAAGGGTCGTTGAATGGCGGAGACTCCGGACGAATCTCGTCCGAATCTTGGGGCGACGTCATTACAAACGAATCGACGCCATTGGCGTTGTTGGAATCTGGCGTATCCGACCCACAACCCAACAGGAACAAAAGGACCCAAAACCAACGAAAAGACATCATTCCTCCAAAGGGTGGAAAAGAAGTTGCAGGTGTTTGATTAAGCAATATCGATGCCCGAGCTGGGCGACCCAGCTCGCAGTCAGCATTTTCGCCGGCGAAGTCCAATTGTGTCTCCGGCTGGTGGATACAAACAGAGCGACTTCAATGTCAGTCATAGATGAGTCTGACGACATTAATGTCAGAAGGGGAAACAATGAAACATATATCGCTATTGATAACCGCGCTGCTCTTGACCGCATGCGGGGCCGACGATGACCCTGTCGATGAAAACTCAAACAACCAGTCGATGGTGCTGCAAGCGCTCCAAGTCGACGAGCAAGAGGGCTCTGTGACCCTACAGGGGTATGTCGACATTCAAAACACCGACTATGAAGCCGCCGAGCTCAGCGTTGACCTTCGATGGACGCTCCAAGACGGAACCATCAAGACCACGCCAACCCCGAAAGTGAGTGTTGTTGAGTTGGTCAGGGACCGAGTGCAGTTCACCATGACCGGTTCAGCGACGCCTCCGCCCGAGGCATTCCGATCGAACGAGGCCAACGAACGCGAAGGTGTCGCGGTCAGTACCTTGTATCTGTACATCGATGGGAACGGGAACGATGAACTAGACAACACCAGCCGCGACATTATCGTTGGAGCTTCCCCAAACACGTTGGTGCTTTATGGTGCGGAAGGCGCCGTAAAAGATCGCTCAAAAATGTTCACCTATAATGGGGGTCCCGGAGCAACGGTGAAAGACGGATGGTTCTTGGGGCATGCCACGCTCAATGAGTGCGAGGGACGCCCAACCGTGCGTGATTGGGAACCCCACGACACTATCCAATCCGTCGTCATCGGCGATTTTGCCAACCGTGCACGTTGCGAAGTTCGGGGAATCTGGCCGGACGTCGATTAGCGTGGGGAGAATGCCCGGTGGATCGTTGCTTCGATTCCATCGAGTTTGCCCCGGACCGCTTGGCCCAACTTCAGCTGCGACTGCGCACGGGCAAGGTTATGTGCCCGGCGGCTTGGGTAGCGCGAAGTGTCCCAACCGAAGTAGCTGTCTTCATACGCGTCGGCGCAGAATCGCGCAGCGAGCTCGATGGGGATGGTCATGAATCCCAATCCAATGGACTCTTGTTCGTCGGCCGTCAGCAAATCGCCCGCCGCGCTCGCATAGCCGCCGATTGCGGCCGAAAGCACGTCCAACGAGACCTCCGGTTGCTCCACGTCTTCCGCATGCGGGTTACACCACGAGCGCAGCGCATCACCCCACTCGTAGGCGATGTACTGCATCGCATTGGTATCCAGATCGATGAGGCAAATCGCGTCCATCGAGTCTTGCGCAAACAGAATGTTCGATATCTTGAGGTCCCCGTGACATGGGCGAAGCGGGAGCGACGAGAAGTCCGGCAGGTCCTGAGCCTCCGCCAAGATCATGTCCGCGAGCGGGTCGACCTCCGGCAGGCTGTGCTCGCCACGCAGCCGTTCGAGCTTCGCAATATGCGCAGCCGTGTCGTGGACGCCCGTTCGAACGTGCACAAACTCGTGTTCGAAGTCAGCCATGGCGCGGTGGAACTGCCCCACCAATGCACCGGCAGAACGCGCGGCTTCAGCCGATGGAACCTTGTCGAACGTCCGTCCTGCGATATAGCTAATCGCGCGCCAGGTCTTGTCTTCATGGGTTACCCAACGGCCGTCATCTAACGTTCGGATGAGGCGTGGCGTCGTCAATCCGTGCGTCGCCAAGTGCGCTGTCACAGCGTCCAAATCGATGTTCACCTCAGCCGCAAACACCGGATGCAGGCACTGCAAGACCGCATGCGGCCCGTCGTGTGACACGACAATATATGTATCGTTGATGAGTCCGCTTGATGCTGGCTGGACATCGTGTCCTTGCCAGCCAAACGCTTCCAGAATCGATTCTGCCACCATGGCTACCTCCGTTCGGCACCGAGGATGGCGCGAACGGCTTTTGCTGTCTACCGCTCGATGCGTGTCGCCTCGAAGTCGACGCCGAGTCGCGGAGCAATTGCTTCTGGCAGTACGCCGATGAAGCCGCCGAAGTTGTCGTGGCTCTGCAGGCGGTCGGCGACACCGTCACCGTCGTCATCCAACAAAAGAACGTTCCCGCCCGCGGTCACCTTGGCGTCGATGGCAAACACCCCGATTGCCTTCTCGGTCAGCTTCGCTAGCGCGCCATCGCACGCGCTCGCCAGGGCGATTGCAGTCAGACCGTACTCTTCATCGGCGACGCTCAAGAAGAAGCCGCCATCTTCACCCGAGATGTCTTGCATCAGAACATCGCATTCGACGGCCGCGGAAGTCGCGGCGTTCAGCGAGTTTGCATCGCTGCCAATTACGTTAAGTACCGTCCACGCCACCAGGTCGCCGTACTGCAGAGAAAATGTGTGATCATCAATTTCCAGCGTGTCGCCGGTCTGCGTGCCCTCCCAATCGGTCTGCATCGCGATATCTGGCGCGCCCATCTCTTTGAGCAACTCTGGCGTCAGCACATGAACTTCTTGTCCCTTTGTGAATTCGAACGTCTGAATATTCTCGAGGCCGCCGACATCGTCCAAAATGCCACCTTCGCCAAGCTCCACCTCAGAAACGACCCGCACAGAGCCAAGCGTCTGCGCCAATTCCTGCATCAAGTCACTGTTTCGGTCCAAGTGGTCGGGCGAACGCGAGTCCACGCCATTGCGGATGTCGTCACCAATCAGCTCCAGCACCAATTCCTGCGCCTCTTCTTCGGCCACGCCTGGCACACCAGCGCTGGCCACGATTTCGCGGGTCAAGAGCTCGGCAAACGAATCGCCTAGGGTTCGTTGTGAGCTAAGCGGCGAGCTCAAATCCCAGGTGCCTTCGACCAGGTAGTTGCCACGGAAATCGATGTTTTCTGACTCGTCGTCGCTACCCAGAGGGTCGCTACAACCAACGGTCAATGACATCGTCAGGGTGAGAATCGCGAACAGTTTCATTCGTAGATTTTTCATGGGTCTTCTCAAAAAGTGATTCGTAAGTCAGTTTTCAATCAGACGACGGCGATTCGGAAGTATTCAATTGATTGAAGGGGTCCTTAAACACTATAGGAAACGCATGGAGTTTCAGAACACTATTTTGCGCCTCGACGGCGCGCTGGCTGAGCATATCGACCAGCAGCTCACGCCTAGAACCGGCGCGACGAAAGCGCGTGAACATATCTTTGGTGAGCTTGACGACGCGCTAGACCGTGACACCCCACCCCGCTGGATTCTGTTAGAGCTAGACGACCAGACTCGCCTGGCCCATATCGCCCATCCGTTCTTCGTGGTTGAAGTCACCGATGCCGACGAGCTGTTCGAGGACGCCGACGAGTTTCTGTATCTCGAAGGCGAAGATGCGTACCTGTTCGATGGCGAAGACCACCATGACGTGGACCGCCCGAACACGCCTGAGATCGAAGCCTACGTCTGCGCAAACGGAATGGCGCTGACCGAGTTCGCTTGGTTCGAAGACGTGCCGGACATCGCGGTATTCGTGATGATGATGGAAGACGCCGAAGAGATGCTGCGATGAGTCGCGAACGCCCAGATACCGTCCCCGCCGATGCCGAGTGGGATGAAGGCGACCAAGAATGGGTGATTGGTCCACGCGATGAAGACGGCGAGTACCATGGTGAGGTGACGTACTATCGGCCTGACGGGTCGTTGTTATCCAAAGCCAATCATGTTCATGGCGTGGTTGAGGGCGTCGCAAAGCGGTTCCACCCTAACGGGGAGGTCGCGCAGATCGCCAACTACAAGAACGGTAAGATTCATGGATTGCGCGAGTGGTTTGCCTGTGCCGAGCCCACTCCGGAGGCCTTCTACACCAAGGGAATGAGCCGCGACATCGTTCACGCCCAGGTCGATTACAATTCAAGCCGAACCGCCGCATTTCGGTACTACCTGGCCGATGGAACGCAGGTCGAAATCGACGGAAAACCGGTCCGCCAACGTCCCGATGGTGTGCCAGAGAATGCCATCTGGTTTCCGGGCACGAAACTCTGGATGACTGGTGATTGGGATGAAGCTGGCAAGCGCGTTGGCGAGTTATGGGCGTACTATGAAGACGGCACGCTTGCGGGATTAGAGCACTACGAAGACGACAAAGCGCAAGGGCTTGCTGAGGCATTTCGGACTGACGGCACGCTGCGCACGCGACGTTCGTACAACGAAGGACTACTCGAAGGCGTGCTTGAGTACTTCGACCGCGAAGAACGGCTGTCACGTCGCGTAGAGGTTCATGACGGAACGTGGGCATCACCGCTGACCGACTTCGACCCAGACGAGGTCGTCCGGGTCCAAGAACTGCCAGATATCAGCTCGCCGCAGTACGCCGAACCCACGGAAGACGAAAAGGCCTGGCTGTTTGCCCTCGAGTATGACACGGCGCCGCCCGATGCCGAGTGGTCGCCTGCGGGAATGGCGCGGCTCATCGCGGCGGGTTGGTGCGGGGATGAAGACCGGGACCACACTGCGGCCCGGGTTGCGAGGCGTATCGTCCGAAACTACCCCGACAAAGAGCTGCAAGCGGTGCTGGCGGAAATCGGTTTGGACCGCGCGCCGCGTCTGTTCACGCCCGGGCGGGCCCAGCGGTTGGTCCTAGCATTGCAGGACATCGACGCTGTGGATGCCACGCTTCTAAAGGCCGCGATGGTTGACGAGGGCGGCGTTGGTGACGTCGTCGGTCTGCTTGAGCGCGGCCACCTTCCCTACTTTGTGCTGAAGCAGAAACTGCGCGATCGGAAGGTGAAACTGATCGGTCTCGACATGGAGCAGCTTCCGACCGAGCTTCGACTGTTGGTGGACCTTACGTGTTTGTACGCCCAAGACTGCGGCCTGAAGCGCATCGGGACCGAGGTTTCCGACCTGGTGCAGCTGCGTGACCTTCGTTTAGACGGCAACCGCATCGAGGACATCACGGACGACCTTGCCCTTCTCTACGACCTGACTTCGCTGAACTTAGCGCGAAACGCGCTCACTCAGCTGCCGGAAGTGGTGGGCAACCTTCCGGCCCTGAAGAATCTAACGCTGGGCTACAACGCGTTCACCTCGCTTCCTGATTCGTTTGGGAACCTGACAACCTTGCGTCAGCTGTGGATTAACAACACGCGGCTCCAGACGCTGCCCGATTCATTTGCAAACTTGCAGCAGCTGCATTTTCTCCACTGCACCGACCACCATTGGACGACGCCGCCAGAATGCATTTGGGAGCTCGATGCGTTGGAGACGTTGTGGCTGCCCTCGAAGTCGCTCGAACACCTTCCCGAGGACGTGGGTCGCCTGAAGAACCTGAATCGCCTGGTGCTTTGGCATTCGAACCTGACCAAGCTCCCCGATGCGCTGTTCGAGATGACGCACCTTGAGGAGATTCGGATAAAACACAACCCGTTGCCTGAGGGCACGATGGATGCGTTGAAAGAAGCGCTCCCCAACTGCACGATCTACTGATGGACGATTTCGAAGATTATGACGAATTCGACGACTACGAAGACGACGACACCCCGCTGACCATCGAAGAATGCGTCCAAGCGATTCATGCCGGCGAGCCCGAGCTGTCGCACCTGGTCCGCCTGGCGAGCGCTGTTTTGAACAAGGAGGGTGACGTCGCACCGGAGTTCTTTGCGGTGGCGATTGAAGCACGCATGGAGTTCGAACGCGATATCTACAACGGCGGTCTGGACCAAGCCGTATGGAACCACGGCCCGGAGTTGTCCGAGCACTTTGGCGAGGCCCTGGACAAGGTCGGTGCCATCGAAAACGGGCAGCTAATCCTGAAGCTAGCCAAAGAGAGCCAGCCCTTTTTAGATGCCGTAGAAAGCCCAGACGATGTCGTTGAACAATTCAGCCAATTTCGAATCAAAGTCGGTGGCCCAAACTTCCCAATCCCTGACCTCGATGAAGAGCTCTTCGAAGCCGTCATGGAGTTCGCATTAGAAAACCCCGAAGCATTCTCCAAACCCTAGCCGCAAGCCCCCCCTAGCCCCCTAGCCGCGAGCCTCCAGCCGCTAGCTCCCTAGCCCCTAGCCCGTTACTCAGCCGCCGCCGGAGCCGACGGCACCAACGCCGAGCGCGCTCGCCAGACAAGCGAGAACATGCATGGGACGACGAACAGCGACATCACGGTCGAGATGAAAAGCCCGCCCAAGAGCACCGCGCCAACACCACGATAGAGCTCAGAACCCGCGCCGGTCGCGACTGCCATCGGCATCAGTCCAGCGAGCGATGTGAACGCCGACATGAAGATGGGGCGCACACGGTCGCTGACCGCGCCGTAGACAGCCTCATCAAGCGCCAAGCCCTCACGTAGCCGTTGAATCGCAAGATCCACAATGAGAATCGCGTTGTTCACCACCACGCCGATTAGAATCAGGAATCCAACGGCAGTCATGATGTCGAGCGGTTGTTCGTTGATGACCTTGTCGACAAACAACAGGCCCAACACACCACCGCCAGCGGCCAGCGGAATCGTGACCAGCACGACCACAGGCGCGAGGAAGTCCTCGAAGAGCGCCGCAAGCAGCAGGAACGAGATGATCAACGCGATGAGCAGCACCCAGAGGAACTGCTTCTGAGCCGCATCCAACTTACCTGCCGAACCACCAAGGCTGATCTCGACGTTCGCAGGCAACTCACCCGACTGGACCAGCGGATCGATGACCTGCGACTGAATGTTCTCAATCGCTGTCTCGAACGGAACATCGTCAGGTGGCGTAACCTGGAGGGTCACCGCGCGTTTGCGTTCCAAACGACGGACGATGGTTGGACCGATTTTGGTGTCGACGTCCGCCAAAACCGAGAATGGCACCAGGTCTCCGGAGTTCGTGGCGATGGGCGCATCACGCAGATATCGCAGCCCGTCACCCGTCTCGCGCTCACCTTGCGAGCGCAGCATCACGTCGACCTTTCGTTCGCCCTCGGGTCCCCATTCGCCAATCTTACGACCATCGATATACACGTCCGCGATGAAGGCGAGGTCGGCGGAGTTGACGCCCAATGATGCGACTTCGTCTCGCTTGGGCTGAATATGCAGCTCGGGCGCGCCTTCGTCCAAGACCGGGACCGGACGTACCCGTGAGCCCGGTACCGCCTGCCGGGTTGCGCCCAACATTTTGCGGCCCAAGCCGATAATCTCGATCAGATCGGGACCGGTGATTTCAATCTCGACGGCTCGACCTTCTCCGATTCCCGAGGCAAACAGCGAGGACTGCGACGCGAAGTTAAAGACGCCGGGGATCTGGCCATGCAGGTTCTGCATGAAGTTTCGCAGCTCTTTGATTCGACTGACGTCTTTGGCCACACCACCGGCCAAGAAGAGCGACGGGTCGCCCACAAAGAAGCTGCGGTGAATCGCTGGAACGCCGTCAACTTCCTCGCCCGTATGTCGCATCATGACTTCTTGGTTCTTGAACCCGGTCCGCTTCGATTCTTCAATCGAATAGCCGGGTGGCGGCAAAATGATGCCAAACACGAGGTTGCGGTTACCGGTCGGTAGGTACTCCATTTTTGGAAGGAAGAGCACCGCCGTAACGGCTGTCACCGCGACCGCGACCACGGCTACTGTGCCGGCTCGCCATGACTTGCTCGCGAGCCAGCTTGCGGTTGTTGAGATGGTCGTACGTACCTTGTCACCCCAGTCTGCCAAACCTCGTAGATAGACCTTTTTCGACTTGGTCCTACGTAGAATTCCCGCGGCCATGCTGGGGATGATGAGCATCGACACGCCAAACGAGATGCCCACGGAAAGCGAGATTGCATACGCCAGGTCTCGCAGGATTTCCCCAACTTCGCCCTGCCACGTCAGGATTGGGATGAAAACGGCCGCGGTGGTCGCGGTCGAGGCTAACAGCGCGCCTGCTACCTCTTTGATTCCCTTCCAGGCTGCCAGCTTCGGGTCGTCGACCTTCTTACTCCACGAATCGATGTTTTCTAGCGCAACGATGGAATTGTCGATAACCATGCCGACCGCAAACGTCATACCGGCGAGGCTAACGACGTTGACCGACCGGCCCAAGACCGCCATGCCGATTGCGGTGCCCAATGCGCACACTGGGATCGCCAAACTGATGATGAACGCACCCGAGAATCGACGTAGGAAAACGAAAAGCACGATGATGGCCAAAATCCCGCCAAGCAGGAGGTTCTCGCGCACGACATCGATGGCGCCCCGAATGTAGCCCACCTGGTCATCAACGACCTCGATGCGCAGGCCTTCTGGCTGAAACCGCTCTTCATTCAGCTGCTTGATGACTTCCCGCAGACGCTCCGTGACCTCCAAAATATTGTACCCAGCCTCACGTGACGGAAGAATGGCGATGGCCTCTTGCCCATCGGCGATAGCCATATCTTGCGGCTTACCGCGTCCCAAGCTGACGTCAGCAACGTCAGATAGCTGAATCGGAACCCCGTCTGGCGTGACCCCGACCACAACGCGTTCTAGCTCCTCGGCCTCTTTGGGCTTGAGCATGCTGCGCACGATCATCCGGCGTTTGCCCAGGTCGAAATCTCCCGCCGAAACATCGGATAGCTCACCCTGAATGCGCTGGGACACCTGCTGGACGGTGATCTGGCGCGCGGCTAGGGCCTCAACATCCAAATCGACGTGCATTTCCGTGCGCAGGCCCCCGCGAACGCGAACGCTCGCCACGCCCGGAACGCGCTCAATCTCGGGGATGATCGTCTCGTCGACCCAGGTTCGATACGGTTGGGGTGAGACCGACGGATAGTCCGAACGAACCAAAATCACAGCAAGTGGTGGACCCGCACTGTTGGAGGTCGAGACGATGGGCTCATCGGTGTTCTGCGGGTAGCGCGGAACCTGGCTGAGCTGGTTTGAGACGCGCACCAACGCTTGGTCCATGTCTGTTCCAACTTCAAACTCGAGGGTGATTTCCGCGCGACCGAGACGCGCCGTCGATTCCATCTCGACGAGGCCAGTGACCCGCTTCAGAACCTCTTCCTGAGGTTCGACGATCTCAGCTTCCACCTCGATGGGTGAAGCACCTAGCCAGTTTGTGGTGACTGTGATCGTTGGACGCGCAATATCCGGTGTGAGCTGGATCGGCAGACCCGTGACCGCCAATGCACCAAAGAAGAGCACCAACACCATGACTGAAATGACGCTTACGGGGCGGCTAATCGCCTTGGCGAGGACGCCAGTGGCTTGTTCGAATCGGTCGCTCATTGCACGACCTCAACGTCCTGGCCGGGTCGCAAACGCTCGTTCCCGCGGACGACCAACGTATCGCCCATCTTCAGCATCGGCGCCTTCACAAGAGCGTTTGTGCCCGACTGAGCAAGCACTTCAACGGCGTGTGGCTCCGCCTTGCCGTCCACGATCCGGAAGACACGCGTGCCCGCAACGCCCTGTACCAAGGCATCTGTGGGGACAACCACGCCCTCTTGAGCACGATCGATCTTGATGTGCACGTCGATGGCGTCCCCCTCACGCAGCCACTCGGGCGAGACCTCAGGCATGATGCGCAAAAGCGCGGTTCGAGACCGTTTGTCCAGGCTCCCGACAACGCCAGCAATCGACCCTTTGATCTTCTGCGTATCGCCGAGCTCAACGTCTGTCTCCGAACCGACTCGCCCCAATAGTTCGGACGGGACCTGAACATGGACCTCAAGTTGTCCAGACGACGCGACCTCAACGGCCGGCTCGCCCGTCCGAAGCCACTGGCCCGGCGCGACATGTCTCGCCGCGACAACCCCGTCAAACGGCGCGACGATCCGCATCTGCGAAATCTCCTCGCGCAATCGTTGAATGGCTGCTTCATGCCCAGCAACCGCGGCTTCCAAAGATTGTTTTGTCACCCCAATCTGTTCAGCTTCGCGTTCTGGGTAATGTCCCTGTTCGCTTAGGGCTTTGAGGCGCTTGGTGTCTCGCTCAGCCTGTGCCAGTTCAACCTGCGAGCGTTTGAGCTCCGCTTGTGCCTGTTTCAATTGGGCGCGCAAAACACCATCGTCAATCTGGACCAAAAGTTGGCCCCGCTTCACCGAATCGCCTTCACGAACGTTGACCCGCAGGACGTTTCCAGCCCCGCCCGCTGCCAAGATCGTGGATTCAGCATTGTGAACTTCGCCAAGGAGCAAACGCGGGATCGTCAATGACATCTTGTCGATCGTTGCCACGCCAATTTTCGCGGGCGGCGGCGCAGAGGGTTTGCCAGCTTGTGATGCATCCTCGGCGGCCTCACAGCCAACAAGCAAGGCAACAATGACAAAGACGGCGAAAGTTCCGGTGTACTTCATGGGTTCCCTTGGACAGATTCATCCCACCTTGAGATATCGCTTCGCCTACAGAAGGTTCAAAATCGTGCCGACCATGACCTGTTTTCTGAATCCTCAAGAAACTAAGCGCATCTTGTCAGGTGAATTTCTATTGCTAAGGACGATCATGATTCGCAAATCGACACTGTTTTCTGCCGCTCTTCTCATTGCCGCGTGTGGCTCTACTCCAGTTCCTGACCAAAATATGGCCGACAAGGCTGCCGACGCCCAGGCACAAGCTGAGGCCTCTGCAAAAGATGCCGCAAAGGCCGCGATGCCGACCCTCGCTCTCGAAGAAGCAGCCAACGGTCCCCATCGGTCTCCAGAGAACATCGCGCGAAACGTCTACCGTCACCCTGTGGAAACGCTTGAGTTCTTCGGATTCAAACCGGATATGACGGTCGTCGAAATCTGGCCTGGCGGTGGTTGGTACAGCGAAGTTATCGCGCCTGCCGTCGGTCCCGACGGGAAGTTCGTCGCGGCCAGCTACGCTGCGGACGGCGACCCTGAATCATACCGAACCAAGAATCGCGCGAAGTACGACGAGCGATTGAAGAACGAACCCATCTTTGCAAACACCTACAACGGCACGCTTGAGCCCGACGGAAAGGTCGACATCGGTGGACCTGCAAGCGCCGACATGGTGGTCACTTTCCGTAATAATCACGGGTGGATCAACAACGGTGTGGCCGAAAAGATGTATGCTCAATTCTTCACCGTGCTTAAGCCCGGCGGGATTCTTGGCGTGGTCCAACACCGTGCGAACAAGGGCGCCGACCCGAAAGCAAGCGCGAAGAACGGCTACGTTCCGCAGGAGTACATCATCGAGCTTGCCACAAATGCCGGGTTTGAGTTTGTCGAAGCGTCGGAAGTTAACGCCAACCCCAATGACACGAAAGACCATCCAGAAGGTGTATGGACTCTGCCTCCCAGCCTGCGCCTCAAAGATGTCGACAAGGAAAAGTACATCGCCATTGGCGAGAGCGACCGTATGACGTTGAAATTCAAGAAGCCTGAGTGATTGTGGGGCGAAACGGCGTTTAACGGTGGTTAAGTCGGAAGGGATTGCTATACTGAAGGGGCAAACCAAACTTCCGAGAGAATTATTGTGAAACGCCTAACAACCCTTGTTCTCTGCCTTTTTGTCAGTTTCTCGATGGCCTGCAGCGACGACTCAGCGCCCGGGAAATCCAATAATAATGCCAATAATGGGTTTGACCTTGGAGAGCCGGATTCCGGCGAGAACAACGTCAACAACGTTAACAACGTCAACAACGTCAACAACGTTAACAATTCAAACAACGCCAACAATTCGAACAACGCGAACAACACCAACGGTTCGAACAACGGCACCAACAACACCAATATGGACATGGGCATGATGGACATGGGCACGGATATGCCTGTGGGACCGATTGCCTGCCAGGACGATACCCCGTGTCTGCCCTATTCCTGCACGCCATTCGTCAATGAATGCGCGACGCAGTGTCTGACGAACCAAGAGTGTGCAAACGGTTATCGATGTGGTGCAAACGGTGTCTGCGAGACCGAGACCGCATGCCAGGACGATACGCCTTGCGCACCGTACACGTGCAACAATCAACAAGGCGTTTGCAACGAGCGCTGCCTCACCAACATGCAATGCCAGCAGGGTAATACCTGTGGCGCCGGTGGAGTTTGCGCGGCCCCTGTCACGTGTCAGGACGACACACCTTGCAACGGGTACGCATGCAACACAAACCAGGGTGAGTGCGAGACGTTCTGCTTCACGTCAAATGACTGCGCAGCCGGCTATGCATGCGGTGCAGGTGGCGTCTGTCAGATGACGACAGCTTGCACGGATGACACTCCATGCGGAGGGTTCTCGTGCAACACAAACGCAGGAATCTGCCGTGATGCATGCTTCCGGGACAACCAATGTGCCAATGGGTATTCCTGTGCCGCCCCTGACTGCGTTGCGGATGTCGCCTGTACGGACGACACACCGTGCAATGGCTATGCGTGTGATACGCAGGCCGGAATCTGCCAGAACAGCTGCTTCCGACCCGGCCAATGTGCGCAAGGCTACACATGTCGCCAGTTCCAGTGCGTGATGATGTAATGAAGGTCGTCAATCACCCGGAGTGGTTCGTGAATCTGCGTGAAATCACGCCCGAAGCGCCCCTGCGCATTCTCATGAGCGGTTGCATGACCGGCATGATGTGTGGGGTCGATGGCTCGGACTACGGTTTTGGAAAACACTTCCAGACCTTCATGTCGCTGCCGACGGTGGACATCGTCGGATTCTGCCCCGAGGACTTCGGTCTTGGAACCCCGCGCACCATGCCGGACATCCATGACGGCGACGGCATGGGCGTCTACGAGGGCACGGCGAAAGTTCTGGACGAGCACGGCGCCGACCTTACGGAAGGCATGGTCAAAGGCGGCAATGCGATGGTTGAAAAGGCCCGCGAGCATGACGCTGAGCTGTGTTTCCTGATGGACTCGAGCGGAGCGTGCGGCACGCAGGTTATCTCATTGGGATGCCGATTCGACGAGGACCGCAAGTATCAGATGGGCTTCGGAGTTGCTGCGGCAGCATTGGTACGGGCGGGTTTTCCTGTCGTGTCTCAGCGCGACCACAAATCGTTCGACCGCCTCATGACAATCCTCGACCCGAACCACGAGCCCACGGAAGGTCTATTAGACCACCATGAGCATCCGTGGACGGTCGAGTACTTCGGGCTTGAGGCTTAAGCCTTAATGCTCTTGCGGCTGCGGGCTTGAAGCCCGACGAACAACAGCAAGAGCAGCAATCCAATAAAGCCACGAGGGGTGGATTCGGTCGCGGCACCTGCGTCTGCGAACGCGGGCACCGTCATCAACATCACGAGCATTGAAATCATCAAGCCAGCTAGTGCACGTGAACGTGTTTGGGTTCGCATATCCATCTCCTTCTCCAACCGAAAAGAGATAGAGCAATCCGCGCGCCAACTTTACCTAACGCAATATTTTCAACGGGTTACAGTTTCCTGTGAGGAAATTTGAGGAAAATCGACCTCGAAACCCGACATTGATGTCGGGCAAAATCGAGAGACTGCTCAGTTTTCTGCGATGGATTGGAACTCTTCCAACGTCATCACAGTGGCGCCTACTTTCTTGTATTCTTCGATGGCGTCGGTGATGTCTTCGTCGGACTCCGCCCCCAAGCCGTCTGTGATGACGGTGACGTCATACCCGCGATTGCGTGCGCCCTTCACCGTCATCAACACACATTGGTCCGCGAAGACGCCCATGATGTAGAGCTGCTTGGCGTTAACTTGGCGCAAGTACGCATCGAACGCGTCCGAGCTGAACGCATCAGGTTGGCTCTTGTCGAACGTCAGTTCCGTCTTCGATCGAACCACTCGGACATCGATTTCGGCCCCCTTGGAACCTTCAACCGCCGCACCATCACGCACCCAATTGCCAATAATGTCGTTCTCCGAAAACGCATTGGTCACCCAGGCTATCTTGATCGTGTTCGTACGCGCGTAGTCAGTCGCCGCGTTGGCGGTACGAATCACACGGTCAATCTGGTCTTTCTGGATCGGCATCGCGCCGTCCTCACGCAGGAAATCCCGTTGTAGGTCCACCATCAGCAAGACCGGTTCCGTCGCTGCCGTCTGGTCAATCTTGGGCCCCATCGTCGCGCCACAGCTCGTCAATAGGGTCAGCATCAAAACAAGGATGGTCTGTTTCATGTGTGTTTACTTGCTAAGAAATGCACGGATCAATGGCATCGTTTCGTCCGGATTGTCCCAAATCATGTCGTGACCAGAGTTTGGCACAACCGAAAGCTCTCCGTTTTGAAAGAAGCTTAGGTGAACACGTTGGGCATCCTCGCCAATCCAGTCGTTGCATTCACTGGCGAGCAAAAGGACAGGTCCGGGATAGCTTCTGGCACCTTGGCCAATGAGTTCAATCTCGGCAGCACCGGTGTTGCCTGCGACCTGGCTGGCCGTTGCCCCAAATCGCCACCCTGCCGCATCGAATTCTTCGCCAGCACAATGGTACGGGTTCTCAGGATGATTGACGAATTCGTGGATGATTTCGCTCATCATATAGTCTTGGCTGGCGCTATCGTCGGGGCCAGACACGTGAAGAGACTGAAAGGCAATGACTGCGGCCTTCTTATACAATTCCGTGCCAGACATGAATGGTTGTGCTTCTGCCGTCCAAGCTTGCATCTCTTCGCCAGTGAAGAAACCCGGTTCCAACAAGATTGCGCGGGCAACTTTTTCTGGAGCTTTGCCCAGATAGGCTGCCGCAAGCATTGCGCCCCATGAATGCCCCAACAGGGTTACGGGCCGACCCGGAGAGTAGTGTTCGATCACCGCGTCAAGCTCTGCCATGTACGTGTGGACGGTCAAATCCTCCGCCGGAACGCGTTCGGACAGTCCCGCGCCCCTTTGGTCGTAGAAGACAACGAAATGGGTATCGGCCAGCGCTTTCGCGCCAAGTTGTGATCTGTAATCTCCGCCCGGACCTCCGTGCAGTACAATGATCACTGGGTTCGATGGGTCGCCGTATGTTTCCGCGTGCAGTCGCACACCGTTGATTTCAATTTGTGGAAGCGAGGCATCGTCTACCACGGTAGCGGCCACCGAGTACTGCCCGGATGTGGCGAAGTACAAACCAAACGCAGCCAAGACCAACGCCCCGATGGCGCCAGCGGAGATAACTAGAATCGTCTTAATCAATCGCATGGAGTCCTCTCAAGAAAGCCTCAAATATTGTGGTGTCGATGGTCTCGAAATCGGCGTCAAAACCGTCAAGCATCGTTGTTTGAAGGGTTGCCTGGCCATGTGCCAACGACCAGATTCCGTAAGCCACGTGATCGGCGTCTGCGTTCGCAAACCCACCAGCCTTTTGGGCATCGCGAACTGCCGAGAGCACGACCGAATATGCGCTATCCGGGGCACTTTGCTGACTCAACGAGCGTCGCTTGCTTGGCGTCATGCGGAACAACAACTCGAAATCCTCTCGGTTTTCGAGCGCGAACCTCACGTATTCACGCCCCAACTCCGCAAGGGAACCGGCGGCGTTTAACACTTCAGCCAACCGCAGATTTGCCGCAGCAGCGAGCTCAGCCAAGATAGCGTCCTTGCTATCAAAGTAGTTGTACAAACTGGACGGACTGTATCCCGCCTCTTTCGCGATTTGCCGCAACGATACGTTGTCGACGCCCTTGGCGACCAAGAGCGTACGGGCCGCTGCAAGCAGGTCTTCACGGGTAGTTTCACTTTTCGGTGGGCGAGCCATAGGTCCAATCCTCGTTAACGAACACTGTTCATAAACACATTAATGAACACTGTTCGTTAACTTGTCAAGCTCTCTTTGACAGATTGTGAAACCAAATCATCTTCGTCGCATATTTGTCACAATTGAAGTATGCCGGACGAACCTCCGATTTTAAGGCTATCCATGTCTTCACATTCTCGCCGCACGTTCCTGAAGGGAGCGGTGATTGGCGCAGGTGCGACTCTGCTAGACGCTTGCGCTCCAACCGTTGCAAAGCAGGACCCGGTCGTGCCGTCGTCCGCAACGCCGTCCGCTGACGCACTCGACTTTTCGAAGGGCACCGCTGCGTTTGGCAAGCCGGTCACCACGCTATCGGCATGTCAGTTCTGCAACTCAAACTGTGGATTGCGCGTGTCGACCGTCGCCGGCCGTGTCACCGCGATCGAAGCCATCGAGAATGACGCAGTTCAGCGTGACAACCTCTGCGTGAAGGCCGAGATGATGGCGGAGCTTGTCTACAATCCACGCCGTCTTCGGACCCCATTGATTCGCGAGTCCGGGAAGAAGGGCTCGCCTGAATCGAAGTTCAGGCAAGCGTCTTGGGACGAAGCGTTGGATGTTATCGCAAAGAAGTTCATCGCCTTGCGTGACGTAGGTGAGGCGCGTGCGATTACAAATCGGACCAGCGGACGAATGTTGCGCGGCGCGGACGCCATCATCGCTCGGTTTTTCACCGTGCTGGGAAGCCCGAACAACACGGATGTCGGCCCGGTCTGCAACGATGCGGGCGGGAACGCGCTGGCTTGGACCTTCGGAATGGGGAACTTCACGAATGGTTACGGCATCGACCCGGCCACCGGCAAAGAAGATCTGGGCAGCTCAGATTACTTCCTGTTTCTGGGTACCAACCAAGCCGAGACGCACCCGGTAACCTTCGCCCACCTGTTGCGTGGCCGAAACGAAACGGGCGCCAAACTCGTGGTCGTCGACCCACGAAAGACGGCAACCGCCGAGTTCGCCGACCAATGGCTTGCCCCAAAACCGCATACCGACCTCGCCCTCGCACTTGCCCTGCTCCACGTCGTCATCACTGAGGGTCTTGTCGATAAGAAGTTCGTTGCCCGTTGGGTCCTGGGTTACGACGAGTTGGCAGCGCATATCACCAAAAACGGATACTCGCCGGAGTGGGCGAGTGAGATGTGTGATGTCCCTGCCGACGACATCCGCAAGATTGGTCGAGAATTCGCGACGGCGAAGTCCGCCGCGATCTTCTGCAATGCGGGAATCTCCCACCAGATGAGCGCCTTCGACACCTACCGCGCGCTGGCTTTCTTGAGCGCGATAACCGGGAACATCGGCATTCCAGGTGGGGGTTGCAACTTCATGCACAACACATGGCCCGGCCCATTAAACCTGCCAAAACTAGACATAGATCTGCCAAAGAAGGACGCCCCGCTTCCGGTTGGCCCTGACGTCTTTGCAGAGTCGATATTGGCCAAGCGGCCGTACCAGTTGAAGGCGGTGGTGACACAAGGAAATCCGCTGTCATCGTCATCAAACTCTAAGCGTGTTCGGGAAGCGTTTGAGGCGCTGGAGTTCTACGTCTACACAGGCTTGTTCATGGAGGAATCGGCACTCTACGCGGATGTCATCCTGCCAGCTACGAGTGGATTGGAGACGCGAGGTGTCTACATGCGTCGCGATGACCGCGCCATCCGGTGGCAAGAGGCCGCGATCGAACCCGTCGGCGAGTCAAAAACGGATGTGCAGATGTGGCTGGCGCTGGCCAAGGCTATGGCCCGCAACGAGACGACTCAAGCCGCTTTGCGATGGCAGTCCGCATTCGACGATGCATGGGAAGATTACGCGGTCTTATGGGATACGTTTGCGAAACTGACGCCTGGCGTGGCGGGAATGACATCGGAGCGGATGGCCAGCCGGGCGGAGCCGCTTCGTTACCCCTGCCCTTCTGCGTCGCATCCCGGTCAAGGGACCCTCTATCTGGATCATCCAGGATGGTACGAGGCTGCGCAATCGCTGGGTGGTAAACCCGGGCAGCGTTTCCTCACGAAGTCGGGCAAGATTGAAATCTACACGCCGCAGCTTGAGAAATTGCTTGCAGTTGCGGGCCACAACGCATTGCCGGGCTATTACACGCACCCCGAGGTGACGGGCGCCCAACCGACCATCGACATCAAGAACGACTACGTCCAGAACCCAATTCACCCTTCAACTCCGACGCCCAAGTTTGAGCTTGGCGTGTCGGGTACCAACAACCCGGAATTCCCCCTTATGGGCACCAGCGGCAGGCCCTCGGTGGTTCACTTTGCTGGCGTCACGCACCACACCCCGACGGGCAAGCGCCTAAACGGAATTCGTTTCATACAAGTGCACCCGAAGACGGCCGAGGCTGCGGGAATCGTCGATGGGCAGGACGTCATCGTCGAGAGTCCTCGTGGGTCGATTCGTGGTACAGCCCTGTTTTGGGAGGGGATTCGGCCAGACACGATTTTTGTGCCCAACGGATTTGGTCCGTCACAAGTAGTTGGGCCCGAGACGGGCGCACCGCTCTACGAAAAGCCCACGAACGAGCTGCTCGACGATCGGTTCTTCGACAATTTGAGTGGGCAACAGGCGTACAAGTGCTTCGCCTGCCGCATAACTCCTGCTGAATCTTGAAATTCCGGGCGCTTCTCACTAGGTTGCGCACCTGATTTTTACTGGATTTGTTATGCGATTACGAGCCGCACTTCTTTGCCTGTTTGTGACCGTTGCCGCCTGTGCGTCGGACGATACGCCCGAAGGCCAGATGAACAACGTTAACAACGTTAACAATGTGAACAACGCCAACAACGTTAACTCGAAGAACGACAACAACGTTAACAACGCGAACAACGGCAGCAACACAAACAACGCGAACAACAGCAATAACGCCAATAACGCGCCCGACACGGTGTTGGAAGACTTGTTGATTGGACTTCGTGAGAATGTGCAAGAGACCGTCGTGACACAATCGTTGTCTGACGGTTGGCCCGCTCCAGTTCGCGATGGCTATCTGTTTGTGTCGACGGACCCAACGCTCGACAAGGTTGCAGGCGACTTTGACGAATGGGCCGGCACGCAGCTGACTGTGGAAGACAACTTCGCTTGGACGGTTTTGGATGTTGCGCCGGGGACGCGCTACAAATTCACTGATCTGGACCGCTGGGTAGGTGACCCGATCTCACGCGCATACGAATGGGACGAGAACGGCCTTATGAGCCGCACCATTCCTGAAGGTGAAGCACACCTGCAGCGCTTCTTTGGCGTGCGAAACGACGAGATTCAACCGCGCACGGTTCGCGTTTGGGTTCCGGTAGAAACGCCAACACACGTCATCTACGTGCACGACGGTCAGAACCTGTTCAGCCCATACGCGATCAATGGCGGATGGCGTCTTCAAGACTCAGCACCAGCGGCGATGATGTTGGTCGGCATCGACAACACCGCTGCACGTATGGATGAATACACCCATGTGCAGGACAACATCGGCGAGCTGGTTGGCGGCCGCGGCGATGACTATGCAGACTATGTGAACACGACGGTCCGCGGGCTGATCGAAGCACAATACGGCGAGGCCCCAAAGGTCGGTGTGATGGGCAGCTCGCTGGGTGGACTCATCAGCTTCCATATCGCGGACCGCTTCCCCAACGACTATATCTTCGCCGCCAGCCTGAGCGGCACAATGGGATGGGGTTCCATCGGCCTGAATAACCAGACCATGATCGAGCGCTATCAAGCCGCCGGCAAACGCGACGTCGCGCTCTATCTGGACAGCGGTGGAGACGGCACGTGCGTCGACTCCGACCAGGACGGCATTGAAGACGACGGCACCGCCAACGACAATTACTGCGAGAATAAGCAGCTGGAAGCCGTCTTGGTTGGCCTCGGCTACACCTACGACGTCGATATGTGGCACTGGCATGAACCCGGCGCCGCACATAACGAAGCCGCGTGGGCTGCACGCGTCTTCCGTCCTTTGGAAGCCTTCGGTGGGCTGTAGGCAACCACGTGAACGTGAAGACCTTTGGGTACCAAGTCGACGATGAGCTCTCGTTTGAGCTCCCACACCCAAACCATGCGGGCGAGCTGTTTGAGCAAGTAGACTCAAATCGCGACTACTTGCGGCGCTGGCTGGGCTGGGTTGACAGCACCAACTCGCCGGCCGACACCCGCCAGTTCATCAACTTCATCCTGACCTCATATGCCAAAGGCAACGTCTTTCCGGGCTTCATGCGATACCGCGGTGAGTTCTGTGGCGTGCACGGCATCAACATCTCGCAGAAGAACAACACTGGCGAGATTGGCTACTGGATCGGCGAGAATTTCCAGGGCAATGGCATCGCGACACGGGCAACGGAGGCGATGACAGCGATTGGCTTTGAGCTGCTTGGCTTGGACCGGCTATTGATTCGCTCCGGCGAAAACAACGCGCCCAGCTGGAAAATCCCCGAGCGATTGGGTTGGGCCTACGAAGGCACGTGGCGTGAAGCCATCAAGGTGGGTGAGCGTCGCTTGGACATGCGCTGCTACTCTCGGTTGGCAAGCGAGCACGAGGCCATTGGCTTGTCCGGTCAACGTTTCATCGGACGCGTGGATGACGAGATAACGCTCGAGCCGGTTCACCGTGACCTGGCGGCGCCGATGTTTGCGATCGTGGATTCCAACCGTGAACATCTCGGCCGTTGGTTGGACTTTGTCCCCAAGACCACAACGATGGAGCACGCCTACGGTTTCGCGCGTGCATGCATGAATGACTACGCGGGCGGGAGCGCGCTGCGATGCGCCGTCAGATTCCGTGGCGATGTGGTCGGCGCGGTTGGCTTGGAGACCATCAACCGCCGCCTGGGCACCGCCGAAATCGGATACTGGCTGTCGGGCTCAGCGGAAGGCAACGGCATCATGACCCGCGCCGTTGACGCGCTTACAACCTACGCCTTGGAAGTCGAAGACCTGCACCGCGTGGAGGCTCGCATGGAGCCCGAAAACGTTCGAAGCGAATCGGTCGCTAAACGCTGCGGATTTGAACTCGAGGGTACCGCCCGAAGCGCAGGACGCGTGGGCGAAAGGCGGTGCGACGTTTTGGTGTACGCGAGGGTTCGATGATCAGCGATGCGATGATTCCGGCGTTCGAAGAGATTGCCTTCACGGATGGCGCGAAGTTCGAAGGCCTCTGGGAGCAAGTTTGGACGAACCGCATCATCGACGCCGGCGAGCTGACCTTGTCGACAGGACGCGTCCAAGTTGCCGATGCTTTGTGTACCGGTTGGGAAGACTATCCGGCGTTCGAACGACGCGCCCCACCCGGCAGCCACACCGTCCACGTCTCACTGGCTGAACGCGAGGATGACTGGGTCATCTCGTGTGCATGGCTGAAGTTTTCAGACGCCAAAATCTCCCATTTTGAACCTGCATTCTTCGAAGGCTATGAGCCTGACGACGGTTACGCACCTGGGTTTGGCGTGGATTCAGGCACCGCGGCAATCACCGATGCTGACCGCGCAGGCGACCTGGACAACGAACGCGATGGCGAAGACCTGTTAAACGCCATCAACGCGACTTCAGGCCGTGAAGAATTCTGTTTTCACCCCAATGCTCCCGACGCGTTGTTCTGCACTCGAAGCGGGCTCGGCGACGGATTCTACGAAGTGTTTTGGGGTTTGGATGACGCTGGCGAACCCGTATGCATGGTCGTCGATTTTGGGTTGATGACGGTCCCCATTTGGAAGGTCGCGACGTTCCCGATGCCCGTCCGAAAAACCAAGCTCACCCACCCGGTCTTTGACGAAACGGGCGCACGCGCACAGGTGAAAAAGCCGTGGTTTGGCGAGCTTGAGCTGCATGTGGACAACGCAATTCCACGGGTGCGTGGCATCGCAAATGGCGAGGTCGTCTCGCACCCCAATCGTGTATTTCAGGGGTCGACCGCCGTGTATCCGCTGGCGAAGCTCGAGGGCGATACGCTCGAAATTTCGATCAGTGCGGGGCGGAAGCCGGCAGTTCCACTGGGCTAGGGGCTTGGGGGCTAGCGGCTAGGGGCTAGAGGGCTTCGATGCGTTTGCGGATTTCATCACGTGCCGTGCGGAATCGCTCCAGCACTTCTTCATCGGGAAGCTCAAGCCCTTTTGGATCGGGGTCTTGGAGTGGCCAATGTAATCGGTCAGCTTTGGACAAAAACACTGGGCAAACTTCCTCCGCACACAGTGTGATGACCAAATCCACGCTCTCGGGATCAATGGTCTGGACCGATTTGGACGAGTGAGTGGTGATATCCAAATCCAATTCTTCCATCGCTTTGACCGCCCATGGATTCACACGACTTGGCTCTGAGCCTGCGGATTGAACGGTCACTTCGTCGCCCCAGATCCAGCGACCAAGCCCTTCCGCCATTTGCGAGCGTGCCGAGTTGGCGACGCAAAGAAACAACACATTTTTGTAGTTCATGGACATCTCCCAACAGAGTCGTCAAACCCTTTATCGTAAAGCAACGATTAAACCAAGTAATAATCAAACCGGCACAGCACCGCCCCTAGCCCTCTAGCCCTCTAGCCCTCTAGCCCCAAGCCCCCTAGCCCCCTAGCCCCGCGCCCCCTAGCCGCGAGCCGCGAGCCGCGAGCCCGAAAATCCCAAACGGGTGTTGCTTTTTTACCGGCCTCACCTAATCTCCCCGCCATGGCGAGCGCACCGAAAACACCACATATCGAAGATTGGTCGGCTCAGAAGAGCCGCGCGACCTACCTCATTGAAGGATGGGGCGCACCGTACTTTCGCGTTTCCGATGGCGGCAACGTCATGGTTCGGCCCAACCCCGACAAAGATGTTGAGATCGACCTGTGTGAACTGACGGAACAGCTTCGCGGCCGCGGTCTCTCGTTCCCCGTGTTAATGCGATTCCCCGAGATTCTGAAGCATCGCATCCAGCTCATTAACGAGAGCTTTCAGAACGCCATCGAAGAATTCGGCTACCAAAATCGATACCGCGGTGTGTTTCCCATCAAGGTTAACCAACAGCGCCACCTGGTCGACGAGCTCGTGAGTGCTGGAAAGGAATGGCAGTTCGGACTTGAGGCAGGCTCAAAACCGGAGCTGCTGATTGCGCTAGCCGCTTTGAAGGAAGAAGGCGGTCTCATCATCTGCAATGGCTACAAGGATAAGGGTTTCATCGAAACCGCCCTGATTGCCCAGCAGTTCAGCCACACCGTCGTCATCGTTATCGAGCGTCCCGCAGAACTCGAGATTGTTCTGGAAGCCGCAAAACGCCTGGGCGTCCGGCCTGCGATTGGCGTGCGCTGCAAGCTGGCTAGCAAGGGCATGGGGCGCTGGAAGGATTCGGCGGGCGATAAAGCCAAGTTCGGGCTGACGGCGGGCCAGATTCTGCGCACGGTTCAGAAGCTTCGCGAAGAAGACATGCTGGATTGTTTACGCCTGCTCCACTTCCACATCGGAAGCCAGGTTTCGGCGATTACACCGTGGAAAAACGCGCTGCGCGAAGCCGGACACGTCTATTGTGAGCTCGTCAAACAAGGCGCTGCGATGGGCTTCCTCGACGTTGGTGGCGGCCTTGCCGTGGACTATGACGGGACGAACTCCAACGACGCCGCGAGCATGAACTACTCCGTTCAGGAGTATGCAAATGACGTCATCGACGGCATCAAGGAAGCCTGCGACGCTAACCAAGTGGCGCACCCCACAGTCGTCAGCGAGAGCGGTCGCGCGCTCATCTCGTACCAGAGTATCCTGCTGTTCGAAGTTCTTGGCGAATCGGTAGAGCGCCAACTTCCGCACGCACCTGGCGACGATGCCGGACGTGCATGGAAGGACCTGTGGTATACGCACGAACACATCACGACCGACAATATTCGAGAATCGTGGCACGACTCACAGCAAGCGTTGAGCGAGGCCCGCACCGCATTCCGCCTAGGTTACGTTGGTCTCGATGAGCTCGCCGGCGTCGAAGCCCTGTTCTGGAGCTGCTGCGAAAAGATCGAATCCGCGGCGCGCACACGCGACGACGTCGATGACGAGATTGCCGCACTACAGAACATCGCGAGCAGCATTTACTACTGCAATTTCTCGCTCTTCCAGAGTGCACCGGACATCTGGGCGATGGACCAGCAGTTCCCAATTATGCCGATTCATCGCTTGAACGAACGGCCGACCGTGAAAGCGCGACTGGCTGACCTCACCTGTGACAGCGACGGCATGATTTCATGCTTCATCGGCGAGGACGAGGCGTCGCCAGTGCTTGACTTGCATCCCATTTACGACGGCGAGCCATACATCCTGGGCATGTTCCTGGTCGGCGCCTATCAAGAGATTCTGGGTGACCTGCACAACCTGTTTGGCGACACCCATGCTGTGCATATCCGGACCGATGAAGACGACTTCGAAATCGAAGAAATCATCAAGGGTGACACCATCGGAGACGTACTTCGGTACGTCCAATATGACCCCAAAGACATGATCGACCGAGTCCGCAAACGCGCTGAGAGCAATCACCGCAAAGGTCGCATCACGCTCGAGCAACTGCGCGCATTCATGGGCCACTATGAAGACGCGATGCGCGGCTACACCTACCTCGACCCGTAGCGCGCTTGTGTGATAGTTCCGTCGGAGCACAACGCAGGAGCGTCCCATGCTCAAGAAATTCTTCGCTATTTTGCTGGTGTCGGCCGCATTCGGATGTGCCGACAAACCAGCACAATTGCCTTCCGCAGATATCGCGAATCGAAACGCGATGATGCTGGGCCGTGTCGATATCATCGTCTCTGACCGCGACCGAGCTGAGGCCACCAAAAAGACGTTGGGAGAAATCGCCGCGCTCGGTCAGGCGTATCGGGACGCGCAGCTCAAACGCCGAGAAGCGCTCGCGAAGATGGACGTTCCGCGCGACCAGTTCGAGGCCGCCGCCCGTGAGGTCTTTGCCGAAGAACACAAGATGCGGCGCGAGTACTTCGTGAAGTACGTGGACCTGCAGATGAAGTTTCGCGAGAGCGTCACACTTGAAGAATTCACCAAGCTTCAGGAGGTCAACTAATGTTGTGGGCACTTCTGGCAACGGCGATCATGGCGCTCTCCGGCGAAGGCGACGACACGGTCTACTTCGAAGCGTTTGACGATGCGATGACGAAAGCCATCACCGAGATCATCAAGGATGAGGCTCGAAAGCAGCAGGCACTGCAAGCACTTTCCCGATTAGAATCCGGGTTCATCGACCACCGCAAGGGTCTTGAGAAATCGACGTCGTGCATGAGTGCAGTGGACCAGAAATACAACGCCACCCCGGCAGACTACGCCCGCTGCGCAACGACCTCCGATGTGCATTGGACCAACGCCACAGACAACTTCGTCACGACGACGGCAGAGCTGCAAAACGCATTCAGTGACACCGAATGGCAACAATTCGAAGCCAAAGTGAAGGAGGAAGTGAAATGAAAAAGTCGCTTCTCGTCTTCGCCCTATTGTCGTTGTTGACCGCCGATGCTGCCGCGTTTGACCGAGCCCCCGGAATTCAAGGTGTCTACGCAAATCGCCACCTGACCCAAGCCCGCAATAGCATCTCGACCATCCTGGGGCCGCATCACGCCTCCACATTGGGCGGCCGCTATCACGCCCGCGTCGTTGATGGTGGCTGGCAGTTCAACCGCAACGTCATCTCGGTCGAGGGCGCGCCATCGTTTGAGGGCGAGAACTCCCAGACGATGTACGCAGGGGTGATGTTTGGCATCTTCGAAGATTGGGAAGCCGGCGCGTACTTCCTCTCGTTCGAGCTTTCGCCCGACTTCGAGTACAGCAATATCCCGGTGTTCATCACCAAATCATTCATGTCCGAGAACTTCGATGCCGGCGTTCGATTGGGATTACTGACCGGCGATTGGGCCCTAAATCCGGGCGTTCCGTTTGTCTGGCGAGCCTCGAAATGGGGGCGGTTGGAAGGCGGAACGTTTGTGCCCATCACGTTCGACGACGATGAAACTCTGGTCGGGTCGAACACCGTCGTTCGATACATGCATAACATCACGCCGAATATCTACGCCGGCGCGGAGGTCTCGTTCTTCGCGCCCGAATTCAACTCGCTGACGGACAGTTTCTCGGTTCCTGTCGGATTCATGGCGGGATATACGCTACCATTTGGTAAAAGAATCCTAGAGTTTGGCGCCAGCTTCTACTGGGACCAATTGCTCTTTGAAGGCGTGGCCGGCGCGGAAGTGCTCCAGGTCGAGGACTTTCGAATCAACGCGGGTGTTACGATGCGTCAGATGGTCTTCTAGGCCACATAGTTTGGAACTTGTTGTGAAACGATTGTTACCATTACTCTCCGTCGCCATTCTGGGCTGCAGCGAATCCTCCGAATCTCCCCAGAACGATGCTGGTGTGGACCTCGCTGAAGATGTTGGCAGCGATTTGACGACCGACATGGCCACAGAAGACATGGCGCCACCCGGCCCGTATGTCGTCGAGAAATCGCAGGTGGTTACTAGCGAACTCGGCACGCGCCGAGGCTACCGCGTTGCCCGCGGCATTATTCATGCGCATGCGGTGCATTCGCATGACGCTTGTGATGGCGAACCCGAGGTCGACGGCCAGCCAAACGAGCCGTGTTTACAAGACTTCCGCGACGCCATCTGTATCACCAAACAGGATTTCGTGTTCATGACAGACCACGAAGAGCTCGCGTCTGAAAAAGACTTCGACACCTTGCTGATGATCCGCGGTGACGATGAAACGATGTCAGAAAATAACATCGTTATCGCAAACCAAATGGCGTGCGATGATGGATTTCGACCACTCCTAATGCCGGGTGGAGAGTTCGGTACGATGCCGGTTGGGATGACCCGCCATATCGACGGCACAATCGCTGAACGAACAGCCATCTACGAACAAGAAACGCCCGAAGCAGTCGCCGCGCTGAAAGACGTTGGCGCGGTAGTTCTGCAGGCACACGCCGAATCCCGATCGCTAGACGAGCTACGCGACCTCAACCTCGACGGCTTCGAAGTCTACCAACTGCACGCAAATGTTGACCCAACGATCCGCCAAGAGTTTCTTGGGCTCTCGGGAGCTGGGTGGGCGGAAAATGCCGGTCCCTTCATCCGTCGCCAGGCCACGCCGGACCTGGTGTTCCTGAGTTTCTTTTCCGCAAATCAACCGTCGCTATCCCGCTTCGACACGCTGGTTTCCGAAGGCCAAAAACTCGTTGGAACCGGAGGCACAGACTGCCACCAAAACGTGGCGAATCTTGACCTCGGCGACGGCGAGCGCATGGACTCGTATCGGCGGATGATGCGGTGGTTTTCGAACCATCTGTTGGTTCCAGAGGTTACCCCAACGAACCTGAAAGAGGCGCTTCGCGACGGCCGGCTCTATATCGCGTTCGAGGTCTTGGGAACGCCCCAAGGCTTTGATTACCGGGCCGAAGCAGCAGGCGAAACGGCAGAGATTGGCGGAACGGTCCGCTTGTCCGACAGCCCGACGCTCTACTTGGACAAGCCCACGGTGCATGCCTATGGGGCTGTGCCGACGACTCAGAAGATTCTAAAAATTGAAGCGACTGGTGCTGTCGTGGTCGCTACCGGAGAAGATGCGCTTGAGTTTCGGCCGAGCGAAACCGGCGCCTATCGCGCGGTCGTGGAAATCCAACCCACGCACCTGACTGATGCGCTTGGCCCAGATGCACAAGAGTTTGCTGAACGCACGTACGAGTGGGTTTGGGCGAATCCAATCTACGTGGAGTAGTGATGCAAGATACGCCTCCAATGTCAGCTCGCGAGTTCATGGACGCGGTTATCCGGCTCGCCCTGATCGCGCTGTTGATCATGCTTTGCTGGCGAGTGATGTCGCCGTTCATCAACCTCGTCATCTGGTCCGTGACCGCGGCCATTGCGTTGTATCCTGCGCATCAAGCCATCGCCAAGCGGGCTGCCAACAAGCAGGGTCTGGCGTCGACCATCCTGCTTGGGGCAATGTTCCTGATGTTCGGGGCTCCAACCGCGATGTTGGCTAGCTCGCTCGTGACGACCGTACAAGGCGTGGAAACTCGATACGAGAACGGTGAACTGCACGTTCCCTAAGTCGATCCACGCGTGGCAGACCTGTCAATCGTCGGCGACAAGCTCTTTGAATCTTGGACCACCGCACGGGACAACTTTCCGGCGTTCCTTGAAGCCCACCAATCAACGTTGGGCAACCTGGCGTCATCTGCGCTTAGTACGATCGGAAACACCGCCATTGGGCTACTAATGCTCATCATCGCGTTCATTGTCGCCGGTGTCTTCATGGCCTACGGCGACCTTGGAAGACGGGCATCGGGCAAACTGCTTCGGCGAATCGTGGGTCCCGACAGAGGTCCCAAGCTGCAGAAGCTGGCGGTCGCTACAGTGCGTTCGGTGGCGCTTGGAGTACTGGGCGTCGCCGCGATTCAAGCGTTGTTGGTTGGGGTCGGGTTGGCATTCGCAGATGTGCCTGGCGCTGGTATCTGGGCCATCGTGACTTTGGTTGTCGCGGTCATCCAAGTTCCACTACTGGTCATTACAATTCCTGCGATCGCGTACATCTGGTCGGGCGATGGTGGGACTGCAATGAACGTCGTCTGGACCGTCTACCTGCTGCTGGCGGGCTTGGCGGACAACGTACTCAAACCCATGTTCTTGGGTCGAGGGGTCGAGGCGCCGATGCCTGTCATCTTGATTGGCGCACTCGGCGGAATGGCCTCCGCCGGCATCATCGGCCTCTTCGCAGGCGCTGTTCTATTGACGGTGTTCTATGAAGTGTTCATGGCGTGGGTCGCCGAAGAGCACGACGAAGAAGAGCAACCCCTTACTCGAGGGTTGACCCAGACACCTGCGGGTCGCCATTCGCCAACACAAAGATGCCCGGGTAGCCGTCTGTCTCGAAGCCCATGCTGGGGTTGTTGGACAGCGTCGAGTCTTGAATGCGAAGCGTGCCGCTTCGATCGTTACTGACGAAGAAGATTGCTCCGCCGCCTTCGTTGGCAGTGTTATTCTCGATAACTGTGCCACACAGTGACAACGTAAAGGTGTTGCCGTCATTGTAGATAGCGCCACCGCTGCCGCCACCTGGCGTGCCGTCACGGGCAGGGTTTGCGCCGTTCCCGATGGCTCGGTTATGGGTGAACACGCTATTGATGACCGTGTAGGAGGTGCCGATGCTGCTTAGGCCTCCGCCGTTTGAGCACACGTTTGCCAACTCTTCGCTGCCGCCGAATGTGCTGTTCACCACAAACACTTCACCGCCGTTGTACTGGCTCAAGACGCGAACTGCCGCGCCTCCAACATCAGGGCCGTTCTCTTCGCAACGATTGCCAAAGAAGCGGCTGTTGATGATTTTGACGCGCCCTCCCCTGACAAAAATTGCCCCACCGCCGTCTGGGTCTTCGCCCGTCGAGTTGCCGTTCACAAAGGTCATGTTCTGGATAGTCAGACGCGGATGGTCCTGATTCTGGCACATATCCGTCGTCCACTTTTGCGCCTGGTCACACGTATTCATGTAAAGAATTCGGCGCTGCCCCTGTCCGTCTAGCGTAACCATCCCACCGCCATCGATGACAATCTCAGGCCCGGTGTCGTTGACGACCTTCGCCGTCGCACTCATCGGAATGATGACAGGGTCCGACCCACAGTTGAACGTGATGACGCCGCCGCCAGCGACCGCTTGAACCACTGCATCACTGGTGCAGCTGGCCGCCGTCCCGTCACCGACCACAGTCGTGGGACTGGTGACATCGGACGGTCCAGCCTCGGCCGGCACGTTGCAGTTGCCGTCCGGATTGCCCGCCGCCGGGCCATCGGTAGGGTCGGCGAGCGGGTTGTCGAAGTTGTTGGCTGACGACTCCTCGTCGGATGATGAGCAGGCGCAGACGAACAGCAAGAGCACGATGAGGTTTCTGAATTTCATGTAACCAGTATACACCATCGGTTCTTGGTTCTTGGTAGTTAGTTCTTGGTTGATTCTTGCAGACCAAGAATTGAGAACGAAAAACCAAGAACCAAGAACCAAAAACCAATTACCGATTACCGATTACCGATTACCAACTACCAAGCTATAGTCACGCCGTCTCAAACGACCGATAGCCATGACCCGACCGTACTACCTCGACTTCACGTCCAAACCACTACTCGACGAAATCGCACGCGATGCGACCGATGTGCCAGCCGTTCCTGGCCTGAAAGTTGCGGCCGGACTGCGAGACGAATTCGCGGACATTTTGACGGACGACGCACTGGCCTTCCTTGTCGAGCTCGCCGGGAAAACCCGGGATTCGTTGGACGCATTGCACCATCAACGCAAGGTCGACCGCGCGTTCATCGACGAGCGCACCAAAGCTCACGTCGAGCACAACGCAGACATCGAGTTCACCTCGCCCGACTACCGATCGGTGATTGGCGAGAAGGACGAAAATGGCCGGATGTTGGTTGGACCGCTGCCTGAATCTGAGCCGCGCCTGGTCGCCGTGCCTGCGTTTCTGGTTGGGTACCATGTGACCCTGTTCGGCCCGCCGGATTCAGCGAAGCTCTCGATCAACGCGATGAACGCGATTCACCGGGTTCCTGCCGCCGAGCCCCCAATCGTGTCGGAGCTCGTCGACCAATGCGATCAGGTTGCACGCTGGGGAGCGGACAACGAAGACTCGAAGACGCCCATCATGCGCAATCTTCTGGCAGCGACGCGCAACCTCAAAGGCTGCTTGGACCGCACGCTCACGTTCCATGATGAACGTCGCGGCAAAGACTACGCGTTGGCCAATGACCGTCTCTCGATTCCCATCAAACGGTTCCCGGGTCTGGCGATTCCTGACATCAATCACCTGCTAGACGGCGAGCCGTTGCCGCTGCACCTCGTGGATTTTGGGCTGCATCTGTTCCACAACCGGCACAACGCAGAAGCGTTGGTCTTCTATGTTCCGAAGCTCGAAAACGAAGAAGAAGCGACGTACCTGAAGGACCTCATCGCCACTGCTGAAGGCATGATCAAGGCGATTGAGCCGGCCTACAAACTTGGGACCGTGAAGCTCTTTGTCGTGTTCGAGAATCCTCGCGCCATCTTCCGTATCCGCGAGATGGCGAACGCGCTCCACCCACACTTTGTGGGTGGAAGCCTGGGGTGGCATGACTTCCTGGGCTCGACCGCGCGTCTGTTTCGACACGACCCTCGCTACCGCATTCCGGTGAAGGCCGACCCGAATATCGTCATCAATCACATCCGTGAATCGCACCGCATCCTTGTTGATGCCGTCCATCCTGCGGGAGGAATCGCGATTGGCGGTATGTACGGTGTGCTCTTCGAAGACGGTAATCCAAAATCGTACGAAGTCAGCATGGTCGGGTTCATCAAAGATGTCGTCACGCAGATGAAACGTGGCTTGGACGGCTTCTGGGTCGCCCACCCCGACTTCGTCCGCATCGGCATCGCGATCGTTCACGCATGGCGCCTGCGCGAGGCTGGTGACAAGGACACCTTCAACACGTTGGTCGAGGCGCTTGTCCCAAGTGAAACCGAGCGCTCACCGTTGATGGAATTCGTAAACGGCGAAGATGTCCCCGGACTGAAGAAGTCTGACCCGCTCTACCCACGCGCCGTGCTTGCCGCGACATTGGAAGAGTCGGACGTCATCCCAAACAACCATCCAGATGAAGTCCAGTACAACGTCTTCCAAGCCCTGCAGTACATTGCGGATTGGTTACGCGGAAACGGCTGTGTCGCGCTGCCCGCCGCGATGACAAATGCAAGCGGCGAGTCAGTTTTCGTTCGAATCATGGACGATTTGGCGACGACCGAGCGCAGCCGATGGGAGTTGTGGGCCGAGATCAACCACGGGCGATTCGCGGTCGACCGCTTCACGTCTATGGTTGACGACGAGCTGGCATTTATCAAAGCGGGGCAAGACGCGCCGGATCACAGAATCCAAGTCCATTGGACCGAAGAGACCGCAAAATGGTATCCGATTGCCGCGAAGCTGTTGAAGCAATTGGTCTTGGAGAAGGAACCTCCCGAATTCGCGACCGAGCTTCTGCTTCCGTTCACAACCGACGTGATTCGAGACTCTGACGACCCATGGGCAACCGCATGTGCGCTTTGCCCGGAGAAGTACCATGGCTGAAATCAAACCGTTCAAAGCTCTACGACCCGCTCCTGGATTGGCTGCCAAAGTTGCATCGCCGCCCTACGACGTCATCAATTCGGCAGAGGCGGCTGCGCTTGCCGAAGGCAATCCACATTCGTTTCTGCATGTCATCAAGCCCGAGATTGACCTGCCTGAAGGAACCGGACTCTACGACGACGCGGTGTACGCCAAGGGCGCTGAAAACCTGGCCAAGATGGTTGAGTCAGGAACCCTGATTCGCGAAGAAACGCCTTGCTTCTACGTGTACCAGCAGACGATGGGCAACCACACCCAGACCGGCTTGGTCGCAGGCGCAAGCGTCGCTGAATACGACGCGGGCAAAATCAAAAAGCACGAGAAGACTCGCCAGAACAAAGAAGACGACCGCACGCGTCACGTCGACACGCTGAACGCATTCACGGGCCCTGTGTTCCTAACGTATCGCCAGTCTGACCGGGTAGACGCACTGGTTGCAGACGTTGTGAAAGGCGACCCCACCTATCGCTTCACGGCTGACGACGGAATCGAGCACGTGCTTTGGGTTGTCAGCGACGGAGGAGCCATCGACGGCTTCGCGTCTGCCTTCAACGAAATCGACGAACTCTATATTGCGGACGGCCACCACCGTTCCGCTTCGGCCAGTCGGGTCGCCGCCATGCGTGAAGGCGACGGCGAACACAACTACTTCCTGTCGGTCATCTTTCCCGACAACCAGATGAAGATTCTGGACTACAACCGCGTGTTGTTTGACCTAAACGGACTGGGCGAATCCGGTTTCCTGGAGAAGGTCGAAGAGAAGTTCGATGTCGAACAATCAGATGGCTCAAAGCCGACCGAGCCGCGCACGTTCAAGATGTACTTCATGAACGGCTGGTGGAAGTTGACCGCGAAGGCTGGCACGTATCCAGCCGACGACCCGGTTGATTCACTGGATGTGAGCATCCTGCAGAACAACCTGTTGAACCCAATCTTGGGAATTGACGACCCGCGCACGAACGACCGCATCGACTTTGTGGGCGGAATCCGCGGCATGGCTGAGCTGGAGCGACGCGTCAACGAAGACGGCCTCGCGATGGCATTTGCGCTCTACCCAACGAGCATGGACGAGCTGTTGGCCATCGCCGATGCAGGCGAAATCATGCCACCCAAGTCTACTTGGTTTGAGCCCAAACTACGGTCAGGACTGATCGTAAAGACCCTTGGATAACCGATGAGAGCTAAGGACGTCGCAATCATCAGCGGAATCGTCGTCACTTTGAGCACAATACTCTGTTGCCTCAGCGTGATTTGGGACAGCAAGAAGGCAGTAGAGAAAGAAAGAGCGCTCGACACTCCGGAACTGGCAGCGATGGGCAAGGCTTTCGGCAAGCGCGGCGACCAACGTGCATGCGAGACCGAGGCACATCGGCGCGTCAAATCCTGCCAGAAACTGGCACTTCAGACCGAAAGCGAAGGCGTTTTGGACGCCCTGGGTGAGGTAGCCGAGACAATGGAATGGTGCGGTGCCGAAACGATGCACTTCCATAAACACTGTCTATCGACGGCGGCCGAGTCGGAAGGCTTTTGTGACGGAGTGCCAGAATCACCCGCGGAGTTCTACGAGTGGGCGTCTAGGAAATGCGAGCTAATCGAAATCCATCCGAACTCTTGCGCTTTTGTATTCGAGACCAGTGCTGCGTTTTGCTACGAACGGCGTACCAAGACCGCGCCTGTCGATGCGGGTCAAGCACCAGATGCGGCCGACTAGTCGTCGTCTTCGGTTTGCCCAAACACGATATCTGAATCAACTGTAATCGGGGGGCGTACGGCCGCCGGTGGACGCGACTGCTGAACAGGTTCGTTCTCTGGCGGAGGTGGTTCGACGTAACCACGTGAAGGTCGTGGAACCGGTCGTGTGATGTGCTCGTACACAGTGAACTCAAGCGCACGAAACAGGCCTACCAACACGGTGGCCCCAACACCCAAACCAACTGAGAGAATTGCGTTCCCAAGGATGGACGGTCCGCCGTCCATGGCGTCGCCGTAGAGCACAAACATCACGGCGAATACCGAAGGAACCGCGACCACCATGACCACCATCGTGAAGACGACGGTGACGTAGAGAAGGTCGAGTTTATAGCCATGCGTCATCGACCACGAACGCGACATGGCGTCCAAGATATTCACGTCCTCCTTGAACAAGATGACCTGCCCAAGCATGAGGCCAAGCGAGGCGATGATGCCGGGGATGAGGCACATCATCGAACCAACCCCAATGACCAGTCCGTTTAGGAAGCCCAACACCGCCATCATGGCCGTCAGAAACGCCAGGTCCTTGATCGGGAGCTCGTACTCCTCACCTGTCTTTTCATTCTCGAAGGCGTTGTACAGGACGACCGCGCTGAACCCACCCCAGACCATCTGCGGAATCGTCATCAATAGCCGAAACGTCTCGAGGTTGCCGCCGCGCTGCGCGACCTCTAGACCCGCCCATACAACGGGTATTGCGATGATTGAGAGTATCAAACACTCGGTCAGGGCCGAGCGGAGCAGACGAAACGCCTGCGTGAGAATTGACAGTGGATTCACGAGTACTTCCCGATATCTTCTAAGTGCTCGCGAACACTAACAGAATCGCCGCGAAACGCTATTATGCTTTCAAAACAAACTCGCCCAAGGTGGATGGTCGAGGTAGCTACGTGCTCCACAGTTCGTGGAGTTTTCGCAAAAACTCGCGCTGAGATTTTGATCGGGGTTCCGGCAAGTTCATTGGTCGTGGCGGTACTTCGCTATCCTTGCTCACCGCTTTGAACACAATACTGAACTCACCCAGCTCTAGTGCCCGATGAAGCCTTGAAGCGGGCAATCTCTGCCCTGCTTCAATTGACTCACCGATGAGTACACGCAAACAACCCGCCTCTAGAATGTCCTGCTCCGTGGCAAGCAATTTCGGTCGCCAGATTTCCTGCGTGTTCAGTGTGAATCGTGGGTGTTGGTTTCCGTGCAGCCGCCAAGTATCAGCCGAGATTTTGGAACCAACTACGCGCAACAACTCGTCAGACCACTCCATCCGATTCTCAATCAACATGCGGTGAAGCCGCGGGTTTTCTTTATTTGAGGCCCAAAGCGACAATACGAGATTTCTGAGTTCTTCATCGTCTAGGCAAAGGTCCACCCGGCAACGGTCCACTGTGTCCCAAAACCGATGCTCCAACGCCGCAGGAACAGTGTTCCCTAACGTGAGAAGGTCTTGGACAGACACCTCCGATGCGAAGAAGCCCATCAGCAACGAAACATCTATCGGTTCCTGGCCTAAATCGGCGGGTACCGTCGTGTACACGTGCGGAAACTCGCCGTGACCGTAGGAGTCCTCGATCTTGAGGTCGTCTCCGAATGAATCCCCATCGAACCGGACTGCGAGCAGGTCTGGAACGCCGTGGAAGAAACGATTCGCGGTAGCCTGGAGCTGATGGTCGAAGCAGAAATGAATGAAACCTTCGCCTTCGAGGCTCGCGGGAGCTAGGACGCCAGAGGCCTTGGCGGCCTCCCAATCGGGCTTCCTAATCAGGTGGTAGATATCAGCCATGAGGAAGCGCTACTGGGAGGAAAGGTTCGAACCACCAATGATAACCAAATTTGGAGTGGTATCCACAGACGGGCTCAGACGAGACACAGACTGCACAGACTTTTTTCAAGCGGGCATCAGCCACGTCACAATTCTAGAGTTGTGAGGTGTTAAGTGCCGTCGCGAAAAAAGATTTCTGTGTGTTTCTGTGAACCGTCTGTGCTGTCTGTGGATATGAGCCTCAATCATTGATTAGTTCCAATCCGATCGGGATGCTCTGGCTTCCGATGGGGATGCTTTGCGGCCAGTGGAGTTCGATACCTTTGGAATCGGTACCTTCTAGAAGTAGCTCCAGGAGAAGGCGATTTCGGAAGACATCACCGGCGACAACAACCGGGAGGTCAGCGCGAACCGCTTCCCAAACGACTAAATCCGCCATGCCTGCAAAGAAGCGCCATGCGCTCTCTTCCACGTCCTCCGACAACAAGGCCCATTGTAAAACCTCGCGCCAATCACGAGGAAGAAACTCCGGGATTCGAGTGTGCGATGTGTGACGGCGTGCAGCTGCTTCCAACGTGTGCATGCCCTGCCCTGGATAATCGCTGACATGCGTCAGGCCGAGGATCGACGCCATGCCTTCGAACAAACGTCCTGCGGCGTGGCATTGCACACCGGCATAGTCGATGTCGTCGGCGAGCAACGAGACCGTCTGGTTGTCGACCAGGTCAGACAAGCCGCGGAATTGCCGAATCGAGGGGCGAATGCCCGCGGCCAGCTGCATTGCGACCGCCGAGCGCCAGGGCTCTCGCCGCGTGCTTTTGTTATTCATCCAACGAAAGCCGTGTAGCGCCGCCCGTGTCTTCCCGCCGTCAAAGGTAAAGAACTCCCCTCCCCAAATTGTCTGGTCGGCGCCCACCGCGCCGTAATCCCAAATCACAGCCACGTACCGCTCTAAACCGGTTTCGTTTGCGGCTAACGCCAGCGCTTCGTGCACGGGTCGATGAAACTTGGGGTCAGGACGGTAGGTATGGTGATCGCGGTGGATGATTTTGCGGTCTCCGATGAACTCCAAGACCGTCCGTGTTTCAGTATCCGTCTCGTCTTCCAACGTTGCTTCGACGCCATTTCCAAAGACCTCAAAGACATCGGCGACGTCGTTCGCCTGCGCTCCCGCGAAGATTCTGGCAGGGGCGGTCCAAACCGGCCCAACTGCTTCGCAGAGTTGCCGTAGCGCACCTGTCGCTATGCTGGTTGGGATGCGAGCAAACCGCGGGTCTGCGTCGCTGAGCGCCACGACCGTAGCACCCTTTAGCGCCTCTCGTTCCGTATCCGTAATATCTAAATCGGCATCCGAGGCCACAACCAACACGCCAGGCGCAGTCGTCCGCCGCCGGTTCTGAATCCGCTCCAACCCCTCGGCGTCTGCGGTCGACACGAGCTCAATCCCAAACCGTCCCGAGTACGCCAGGACCGCGCCCGCACGCAACAAGTCGGCCGCTTGAGACAACGCCTCGTCGCCTACCGCAAGTTCCCCACCCCGCATGTCGTGGAGCTTCAGCTCACCCATAGAGTTCAGAGTGAATCGTGGCGTTTGACGCCGTCAATCGTGGCCTTCCAAATCTTCCAGTCGCCTTCCTTCTTGGTGAATCCAAGATTCAGACGATATGGGTCACCCACGGCATCGGTGACCACCTCCAACCAACCCTCAGCGTCGGTTGCTTTACTGAAATCCGGCTCTTTCTCGCCCTCGCGAACGATCAAAAACGGAATGGTGACTTCGGCCGTCGTCTTCGCGTCATTCAGCTTCACCGCAAACTCCGGATGCCGAACCTTGAACTTGCCGTAGCGCTTGAACGTAACAATCAAGATTCGCTGCGCATCCATCCGAGCGCGATTGCCGGGATAGGCCTTGAAGTCCTTGGTCGTCAGGTCAACCAAGTCTCCAACTTTATGGCCCTCCGCCATCTTCACAGCGTCGAGGCAAATCTGCTTGATTACAGCCGCGTCATCAGTCTCGTTTTTGCAACCGATGAGGGAAAGGGCGAGGAGGATTAGTAGGGTGAATCTCATACTGCATCTTAGTTTTCTTTCTTGCTTCGCGCGAGTTCGCTTTCTTGCATTGCAAGAGTCGTCTTTCTTGCTTCGCTCGAGTTTGCTTTCGCCTGCGGCGAGTTGTCTTCACTTTCAGTGAGTTCTCTTCGCGCTGCGCGAGTTTTCTTCGCCTTCGGCGAGTTGGCTTCGCGCTGCGCGCGAGTTTCCTTTTGATTTGTGGTGGTTTGCAATTTCTTGCTCAATTGTTGGGACGTGGCACGCTTTAGGAAATCAGGTCGCACGGATGCGTCCACAAATTCTCAGGAGGAGAACATGAAGCGAACCATCGCAATCCTTTTGCTCGCCGTTTTCGCAGTCGGTTGCAGCACCACCAAGAAAGTTGATAACGACCCGTTTGCGCTGCTTGAGGCTGACGAAAACGCACTCGAGCGCCAAGCACGCGAAATCAAAGAAGCTGTCATGGCTCTGCGCCGAGTTCACTTCGCACACGATTCCGCAGTTCTTCCTGTGGAGTCGCGCAATGCAATTGCCGATGCAGCTTCGAAACTCGTGAAGTACCCAGAAGTCGTCATCTACGTTGAAGGTCACGCAGACCAGCGCGGTGAGAACGAGTACAACATTGCACTCGGCGAAAAGCGTGCTGAGGCGACCGTCGCGTACCTCAAGCATCTGGGCATCTCAGCTGACCGCCTCGAGATCCTCTCGTACGGTGAAGAGCGCCCACTCTTCCAGGGTGAAACTCAAATCGCATACGCGATGAATCGACGCGTTGAATTCCGTCTGATGAAAGGCGACGTCGAACTCATCGTCGAAGACGGCATGCTCATCACCGACCTTGGTGGCGTGCTCATCACGGCTTCACGCTAAGACTAGTGACGGTCGCTGCCGACCGGCACTGTTTTCTTCGCCTTTAGCGAGTGGTCTTCCCTACGGGAGTTTTCTTCCCTTCGGGAGTTAGCTTCGCCTTCGGCGAGTTATCGTGCCTATCGCACGCTTCGGTAAAGCGCGCCAATCTGGCGATTCAACGTTCTCAAATCCGAAAGCAATTCTTTCTGGTGCTCACAAAGGCCCAGCCTTTCAGCAATGATTAGCTGGGTTTGTGTTTCCGAATTCGAGGTCATCGCCATGTTAAAGAAATGGGCTTTGTCCTTTGAACTTCTTCGACCGGCCCCTTCTGCCAGATTGGACGGCGTCGATAGCGCGCTCCGCTCCAGTTGATCGACAAGACCAAATCGGCGAGTCACTCTTATCCGCTCGGTTAACAAATACACGCGGACAGCCAATTCGACCGCGTCGTGCCACACATCAAGTTTTCTAAAATCCTGCATTCGATTCTCCTAAAGCTAAGTTGCAAAGGAGTTATCGAACCAAATCCCAAAACGTTGCGGAGGATCTCAAAGAAATCTCGCGCGAAGCGAAGAAAACTCGCGCGCAGCGCGAAGAGAACTCGCCGAAGGCGAAGACTACTCGCGCAAAGCGCGAAGCGAACTTGCCGAAGGCAAAGAAAACTCGCACGCAGCGCGAAGTCTAGAGTTCAATCGCCAGCCGAGTTCCCTGATCGATCGCCCGCTTCGCATCTAACTCAGCAGCTACGTCAGCACCGCCAATCAAGACAAAGTCTTTGTTCATTGCCTCAAGCGGCACCTGAAGGTCGCGCCGGGATACCTGCCCTGCGCAGATGATGACGTTGTCGACCTCCAGTACCGTCGGCTCTCCGTAGACCTCCATGTGTAGGCCCTGGTCGTCGATCTTGATGTACTTGCAGCCGCTCAACATATCGACCTTGTAGTGCTTCAGACTCGCGCGATGAATCCAGCCAGTCGTCTTGCCCAAGTTCGCACCCAGCTTGCCTTTGGAGCGCTGGCACAAGGTTATCTGGCGAGCCGGCGAAGGGTGCTGAGGCTTCAAAATCGCGCCCGGGGTCGAGTGGCTCATGTCCACGCCCCACGCCTTCATGTAGGCAGGGATATCGTCGCTCAGCGACTCGCCTTCATGCGCAAGGAACTCAGCCACATCAAAACCGATGCCACCAGCGCCGATGATGGCGACCTTATGACCGACCTCGGCTTTATCCCGAAGCACGTCGATGTAGCTCAACACCTTCGGGTGGTCGATGCCTTCAAGCTCGATCTCACGCGGGTGTACGCCAGTCGCCAAGATAACTTTGTCAAATTCTGACAGGGTTTCTGGCGACGCCGTTGTCTCTAACCGCAGGTCGACACCAGCCTTTTTCAGGCGGACATCGAAGTAGCGCAACGTTTCGTTGAACTCTTCCTTGCCCGGGATTTCCTTGGCCATATTGAACTGCCCACCGATGCGGTCGGACTTCTCGAACAACGTGACGTTGTGCCCACGTTCTGCTGCCGTGCAAGCCGCTGCGAGACCCGCAGGCCCGGCACCGACAACAGCAACGGATAGTGGGGCACGTGCGGGAGTCACCACAATCTCGGTCTCGTGACACGCCATCGGATTGACCAAGCAACTACAACGACGGTTCTGGAAGATGTGGTCCAGACACGCTTGATTGCAGGCGATGCAGGTGTTGATTTCCTCGGATCGCCCCTCTTGCGCCTTCACCACCCAGTTCTCATCCGCGAGGAACGGACGCGCCATGCTCACCATGTCTGCGCAGCCGTCAGCCAAAACCTGCTCGGCGACGTCAGGCATATTGATTCGATTAGACGTCACCAGAGGCACCGACACTTCGCCCATCAAGCGCTTCGTCACCCACGCAAAACCTGCCCGAGGAACCATCGTCGCGATCGTCGGAACGCGCGCTTCATGCCAACCGATGCCGGTGTTGATGATGGACGCGCCCGCCGCTTCGATTTCCTTGGCAAGGTGAACGACCTCTTCCCAGGTGCTTCCGTCGTCAACCAGGTCCAACATCGACAGGCGGTAGATGATAATGAAATCGTCGCCAACGGCTTCGCGGCACGCCTTCACGACCTCGATTGGAAAGCGGATGCGGTTTTTGAAGTCACCGCCCCATTCGTCGTTTCGTTTATTGGTCTTCGAGACGATGAACTGGTTAATCAGGTATCCCTCAGACCCCATGATTTCGACGCCGTCATAGCCCGCCTCGCGAGCAAGCTTGGTGCAGTTCGCGAAATCCTCAATCGTCTTGCGCACGCCACGCTTGCTCAATGCGAAAGGCGTAAACGGATTGATGGGCGCCTTCACACGGCTGGGCGCCACCTGCATCGGGTGATACGCGTAGCGGCCGGTGTGTAGAATCTGCATCGCGATCAGACCGCCTTCTTCGTGCACAGGATCGGTCACGGCTTTGTGTTTGATGACGTCGTAGCGGTTGCTCATCGTGCCAGCGAATGGCTTGGCCCAGCCCGCGACGTTCGGTGCAATCCCGCCGGTCACCAACAGACCTACCCCGCCCTTTGCTCGGGCAGCGAAGTACGCGCCTAGCTTGTGAAGTGGCGCCATCCCGTCTTCCAGACCAACATGCATCGATCCCATCAGTACGCGGTTTGGGAGCGTTACATGGCCTAAGTCGAGCGGCTCAAAAAGGTGCGGGTAGTCTGGATGCGACATCTTAAAACTCAGCTACAGAAGCTTTTGCGGTTTGGTACTCGTCTGCGATTCGGTCAACCAACTCGCCCACAGTAGGGACGTCATCGATGGCGGCAACGCCATGCCCTGCCGACCAGATGGTCTTCCACGCTTTGGCCTCGTCTGACACGGTCAGCTTGGCACCAAAATCGACCTCGCCAGGTTGCATCAGCTTCTTCAAATCGAAGCCGTTTTCCAACAACGATTGCTGCATGAAGTTCGCCGGAACTCCGCTGACGGCTGGCGTGTGGATGATGTCCTCAGGACGCGCCTCGCAGACCATCTGTTTGTATTCATCCTGCGCGTTGCTCTCTTTCGTCGCGATGAAGCGCGTTCCCATATACGCGAAGTCTGCGCCCATCACGCGAGCCGCCAACACATCGCGGCCGGTCGACAACGCGCCGGCCAAGATGATGTACCCATCGAAGATCTGTCGGATGTCTTCGATCAGCGCAAATGGATTGGTCGTTCCCGCGTGCCCACCGGCTCCGCCGGCGACCAAGATTAGGCCGTCTGCGCCCGCTTCGATTGCCTTCTGAGCGTGTCGCCGATTCGTGATGTCGTGGAACACCAACCCACCATACGAATGCACGGCATCGACAACCTCGGACACGGCGCCCAAAGACGTGATAATCAGCGGGACCTTGTGCTTCACGCAGACCTCCAAGTCTGCCTGAACACGAGGATTACTGCGGTGAACAATCAGGTTCACGCCGTACGGACCGCAGGGTGCATCCGGGTTGGCTTGCTTGAACTCCGCCAGCTCAGCTTCGATATCGGTGAGCCACTCGTCGAACCCTTCCGTCGAGCGTTGATTCAACGCGGGGAACGTCCCCACGATGCCCGCCTTGCAGGCTGCTGTGACAAGCTTCGGACCGGACACCAAGAACATTGGTGCCGAGATCACCGGCAGCCTCAAATTGTCGAATGCATTACTCATCGGGATACTTCTCGCGCATGTAGTTTACGGATGCCGTGACTAGCTCGTGTAGTACGTCTGAATCGATGTCAGCGAGCTTGTTGATATAGAGGCAAGATTTACCGGTCTTGTGCTTCCCCAGGCGTTCCAAGATTTCGTCGTACTCGTCGAATCCCGCCATGATGTAGAGCGAGAAGTTTCGCTTTCGCGGGGAGAATCCGGCGATTGGCCAATCGCCTTCTTGGCCCGACGCGTACACATAATGATAGCTGCCAAAGCCAATGATTGACCCGCCCCACATCACCGGTTCCTCGCCCGTGATCTCTTGCATCATCGCCAAGATGGCATCCGCATCTTCGCGCTTCGCCTCGTCCTCGCATGCGCCATCTAAGAACGACTCCACGCTTGCGTCGTTCTTCTTTGTCTTTGGTTCTGCCATGGGTCCTCCTCGTTCTGCCGATACGGATAACTCCCGGCCCGCGCAGCGGCAAGTGTCGTGTTCACTTGTGGCGTCGATGTAACACGATCGGCAACTCAACCTTCCACACCGAAGGACCGCTCGCCCAGTAAACACGTCGATCCGAGGCTGGCATGTTTCATGCTCAATAACTTCCTGTGATGAACAGAAGGGAGATTTGATTATGAAAAAGCTAATTGCATTGATTGTGGTGGCTGTCGGATTTGGGTCGTTCGGATGTGGTGACACATCGGACGACACCAGCAACGACCAGCCAAACATCTCGAAAGCCGAAGCTCGCGCACAGGGTGGCAAGGGCGACCACGGTATTGATTTTTGTGAATGGATGGGCTGGTACGATGACGGAATCTGCGATGATTTCTGTCTGAATCCGGATCCAGACTGCGCG
>JAUIBR010000022.1 GCA_030427705.1 bacterium
ACAATAAGGGACAGATGACAGAAATTGGCCCAACCCCTGTCCCTATCAATGTGTTACCCATGTCGTCGCAAAAAGTGTAACCCATGTCCCCGCAACTACCCTCTAGCCCCGAGCCCCGAGCCCCGAGCCCCCGAGCCCCTAGCCGCCAGCCCGCTCCCCGGAAACCAACCGGTGGCCCAACCACGCGACCACAAACAACACCAAGCCGACAATCGGCAAGTAGTGCGTGACCATGTCCTTGGGCGCCTCTGCCGGCGCCACGACGTCCATTACGGATACGGCGGTCACGACTAGGCTGGTCAATAGGAAGAATGCGGGGGTTAGCGGATATGCGATGGCGCGGACTTCTGCGTCGCCGGCTTGGCGAAGTTTGATCATGCCGATGACCGCCAGGCTTGCGATGAGCAGCATGGCGATGCTGGTCATCTCCAACAACGACTCAAACGTGCCCGTCACGATGAACAGCGCGGCGAGCACGGCTTGAAGGATGAGTGCGCGATTGGGGGAGTTGCCGTCCGATACCACCTTGGGAAGCATGTTCGCTTCGGCCAACGCTTGTGCGATTCGGGCTCCGCCCAATACCGTGGCGTTGATGGAGCCCAGCAGCGCCAGGACGATCAACACCAACACGATATTCGTCGCTTCAGGACTCAGTTTCGCAGCGGTTGCGGTACCGACCTCGAACGCCTGGCGAACACCGTCCAAGCCTAAGACCGCGATAAATCCGACGTTCATCAGCAGGTACACAACCGTGACCAAGACTGTGCCACCCACCAATCCAATCGGGATGTTCTTGTTGGGGTCTTTGACTTCGCCACCAACATAGGCCACCGCGTTCCAGCCGGCGTAGGCGAAGTAGACCGCAGCAAATGCGGATGCCAGGCCACCCATGGATGTCGCCTCGATCGGTGACGGCGAAGTGTCGACGCCGAAGGTGAACAGGCCGTAGAACGCACCGATACAGAACATCGAGACGGGAATCATCGTGACGGCAAACTGCACGCCGGTGGCAACACGTGCACCGGTCATGTTCACGACGGTCAGCACCGCGACGATAATCAAACCCGCTACCGTCGGCATCGAGCTATCGGGTCCCCACCCCATCAACGTGCCGATTTGATACTTCGATACCGCGACGGACATCGTTGCGATGGACCCAACAAAAATGCCCACGAACAGCACCATGCCAGTTGCAAACGCGACCGAGTTTCCGAGCGCCTCGCGGATGAATACATAGTCCCCGCCCGCAGACGGAAAGCGCGAGCCGAGCTCCGCATAACAGGTTGCCCCGGCAAAGGCGACGGCGCCGCCGAACAACCAAAACGCCAGATACATCCAGATGGACTCAACCTGCTGCGCCACCTGCGCCGGCGTCAGGAAGATGCCAATACCCACCATCGACCCCGCGACGATAGAAACGGCACCCCATGGGCCAATGACCCGCTCGCTCATTCGGCGTCCTTAGCGCAACGAAAGCCGAAGTGGTGGTAGGGCTTGTTGTTGGGGAAGTGGCGGCGACGGTGGTAGCCGGTGGCGTGTTCGCCCGGCCAGTACCAGCTGCCGCCGCGCACAACCTTGTACTTGCCTTCAGCAGGCCCCTTTGGATTTTCGCCCGCACATGCCTCGCCACATTCTTCCCATCCAGGAGACCACCAGTCCGCGACGTATTCTTCGGCGTTTCCGACCATGTCGACGAGCCCAAAGCGGTGCTCTCCCTTCGAACCGACGGGCAAGACGCGCCCCTTGTCTGGGTACTTACCTTTGCGCTTCTTCTCACCGCAGCTTCGTCCTCGGTCGTCTTTGATGACGGCGAGCTCGCAGCTAATCGGGTCGTTGCCCCATGGGTAGATATCGCCGTCTGGACCGCGTGCGGCATACTCCCATTCGGCTTCGGTCGGCAGGCGCTTTCCTTGTTTGCGGCAGAAGTTATCCGCATCGATCCACGAAATCCCTGTGATCGACTGTTCGTCTGCGTTGTAATCGGAATAGGCGGGGCCAGCGCGCTCGCAATCGCCCACTTTGATGCACGCCCGGAATGCCTTGTTTGTCACTTCGGTCTTGTCCATGAAGAACGTGCTGACAAATACCTTTGACGAAGGCGTAGTACAGATTTTCTTGTTGTGAGGAGAACCTTGGTCGCACTTGTGTTCTTCAACGTCGACGCCGCGAACAAACCACGAACCAGGGATACAGACCATGCCTTCGGGAGCGTCTGGGCAGACCGGTTCAGCTGCCAAATCGGGCCCTGAATCGACCACGGCCGCCGCATCGTTACCCATATCGGTGACCGGCTCTTCAGCTGCCGCCGCGTCAGGGACGGGCTCAACAACCGGCGGCACTTCCTTGGGTTTTGGTGTGGGCTGGCAGGCCATCAAAAACAGCGCTGCGATAACGAAGACTAAAATTCTCATCAGTTCCCCATCGTGATCGTAACGCGCTTTGGCTTGTCGCCAACTGTAAACGGAATGGTGCGTTCTCGACCGTCGTCAGTCTTGATATTCAGTTTGTGGTCACCGGGTTCAACATAGCGCGCGAACAACCCATCGCGTGCCCGCGTCTTCCATGACTCGCCGTTTTTGAACGCTTGCCCTTCGACATGCACTTGCGCGTTCAGCGGCTTACCGTCTTCGGAAACCACATTTCCAATAATGACACTTTTCGACACAGTTAACCTAAGCAACTCCTGCCACGCGATGCGATTGGGTTCGATTGCGTCCTTTCGTTGGCAGTAATCTGTGGGCGAACTCCCGTGTGCTTCAATGAGCAACGCCACCGTGCCGTGGGTGTATCGAAACCAGTCTTGATCGATGCCTTCGACCTCGTAGATGTTCTTGCGCACGGTGAAAGGCCGACCATCGATCTGTTTGCCCATCGCGTCTCGCAAAACCTCGCCAATCCGCCAGGCATCATTGGGCTCGGGGTTGGGCGCATCTTCGACCGTGTAAGGGGCCATGATGCAGACCGTGCCCGTGTGGTACGAGATGGACGCGGCAAAGACCTCGCGATTGGCCAACGCCATCATCGCTTGTGTTTCGGGCTCCGAGGCCGGTTTCGGTCCGCGGTACCACTTGCCGTGGGGATTCTTCAAAGCGCTGACATCACCGAGAACTCCCCAACGGAATGGGTAGTTGCGGTTCAAATCGACGCCCTCACGCTTCCCCTTACCTAGCCCGTCTTCCAGCGCTCGTCCGTTCTTTCGTCCCGAGAACATCGTGTCCTCCAGAAACGCCTGTGCACCGTCGGGGTTGACCATCGGAATTGCCCACACGACGACGTTATCTAACCAGCCCTGAACCTCCGCATTCTGGCTGGTCAACAACACCTGAATCGCATCCATCACAATGTCGACGGACATCGGCTCGTTGCCATGGTGAGCGCCATTTAGAAGCACAGATGGCCGCGGGTCGTTTGGTTGGACATCCTTCGCGATGGCCAACGCCCAGATTGGACGACCTTCATATGAACGCCCAATCTCGTGCAGGCTTGCATTGTTGGGAAACTCCGCTGCGTAACCACGTAGAAGGTCTTCGACCATCTTCGGATTCTTGAACGAAAGGTCGTTGCGGAACCCCTTCGGCGCACGCACCGGAGGCTTGTCTCGGTACTCCGTGTAGCTCTTGTCTACATACTTCCACGCCGGTTCGATATCGATCTCAGCGGGACGAATGCCGCTGCAGTACAACGTCTCCAGCTCCAGCGCGTTCATCTCGTACACGCGGGTCGTCTCGGTTTCCTCACGGAGAGTCCCAACCGATGGTTTGTCGGCGATTTGCCTCGGCAAATGCACGAAACGCTTCACAGGTTTGCGGTCTCCGAGTTCATCGGAGTATCCGCACAAATTGCGGGTCGCCAGATATGTGAGTTTCGCGCCATCGCCGGTCACGAACGTGCTGCCAGCGTCGACCAACGTGGTCTTCGTGTGCATCGTCAACAGTTCAAGTCCCGTGTTAGCGGCATGAATCTGGCCAAACACCTCGGTTCCCATCATCGTGATGACAATCTCGACCGACCGATTGCGGTCGAACTTGTAGACAGGCTGTAGGTGCGTCAGAGGTTGGTCGCCCTGAACAAACTGCACGGAATCACCAACAATCTTCAGACCCAGACCTGTCTTACCGGTATGCCGTGTCCAGATCGTTCCATCGAATCCGTCCCGATACTCGAATCGAGCCCGCACAACGTGGTCAGCTTTTGGTTTCGCCGATTTAGACCGCGTTCCCAATGGCTCCGAGCTAGAGACGATGACAACGTCGCCCTCGTCCGTCGGCCAGATATTATTCGCAATCTTCCCGCGTTTGACCTTCGACTTTTCTTTGCAGATCGGCTCTTCCAATGGCGCCTTCAGAAACTTCGGATACTCGGCGCTGAAAAGCGTGGCGCCAACAACCACATGGTCGGCCAGGGACGCTGGAATCTCGAAGTCTAGAATCTGGTCTGACGTTGCAACGGGTTCAGCGGGGGGCGGTGTCTGGACTGCCTCCGGCGCACCACCGCTACAACCGGCGAGCAGCAGTAATGCGAAGCACACAAACCTCATGGTGAAGGCGTCCCCATATCGGCAGAATTGGCGGGTGGTGGTTCGAATTCGAGAGTCAGCTTTTGGCCCTTCTTCACCTCGATCTCTTGTTCTTCCGAAAGCTCACCCGTCTCGAACTTCAACCGAATCTTGTGCTTACCGGGCTTCAATCGAATCTTGCCGGGCGTCACCACGCCGACACGACGATTGTCGATGACCAGGAACCCGTTGGGATTTGCCGTCAGTTCAACCGTCGCCAGGCTCGGGTCTTCAATCGCCTTCTTTCGCTCTTCCGCCCAAACTTCAGCCTGCTTAAACATGTCAATATTTGGCTCCGTTCCGTCGGGCATTTTGGTCATCATGTAAAACTGCGGCTCGACACGCCTTGACGCTTTGCGGATCAACTCGCGCAAGTCCGCGACCTTTCCGCTGGTTACCCAGGCTTGGTAGGTCGGGCCGGTCTCAAACACGTATTTGTAGAACTTCTTCGAGCGCGGGAATGTGTGGACAAACAGCGACTTCTCGTCCATCGGAAGCCCGCTGATATTGCTGCGGTAACTGCCGGTTTCGAAGGGGAAGTAGTACTCCGCATTCGAAAGGTAAACTGTGCGAACGGTCTGCTTATGCTTTTTGGCCCAGGCCGCGATGTCGGCCATCGTCTTGTCTTTCGTGAGGTCGCCACGCACCGCCATCACGCGACCTTCGCGCCAAAGCCCCGCGATGTGGTCGTATTGCTTCTGATTATCGACGAACGTGTCGACACCTTCGAGCTGACAGGTCTTCTGCGTGAACTTGAGTCGCCGCAGAATCTGACGACGGTGCCGTGTGTACATCTTGGTGAGCTTTTTGGCGGTCTTCTCGTCAGGGAACGCTTTCTGGATGTCCTCAACGACTGATGTTTCCATTTTCGTGCTGAAGAGTTCCAGGAACTCAACCGGCGTCTTTGCTCGCTTGAACAACACGCCGTAAACCGAGTGTAGGTCGACGATGTATTGGTCAAAATCGTAGAGAATCATCACGTCAGGCTTCGACCAACCAGCCAGGAAGTAGTTTTGGTCGGTGCCAAGCCCGATGTACACGCCTCCCATATCGTCGATCACCTTACGAAACAGATAGTGCGCGTACTCATCCGACGTCACGTAGTGCCGGCCCTGGGTCAACTCCTCGGGCTCCGGATCAGCGCGCACTTGCTGAAGTTCGGCGAGCGCCTCCTTCGAGATCGGGGCGTACGGTCCTTCTTGAACTGCTTCAGCAGCGCCGTCCGTGTCGCTGCCGGCATCCGTCAACTTGCCCAAGTCGGGTGTTTCGACCGGTTCAGGCTTAGGCGTTCCGGCGTCCAGAGCGGCCTGGTTGGTCTGTGGCGACTTTACTTCTGTCGTCGATTTGTCCGGCTGGCATCCGGCCATTAGCACTAGCGCCAAAAGCGTTGCCCAGATTCGTGACTGCATTAGCTATGCTCCATCGGTTCTGTAACCTGCCGTAGTCACATACTCCAAGAGTCCCCCCAAGTCATTGCCACAAAAACAAAAGGCGCCGGCAGGACTGGTCGCTGCGGCGCTTAATGGGGCTCTGAAGAGTTTGAATTTCGGGGTCATGCCCCGAATTGTAAGCCTAGGTGGCTACGGCGTCGAGAACGTAGAGCTCTGGAGATTCGATGGTGATTGCGGGTGCGTTCTCGGCACCAACTTCAACTTCGAGTACGCCACCGTGACCCCAGCCTCGATCGCCCTCGCTGGTCAACAGTTCGTATGCGTTCGACAATCCCTGGAAGTCGACACGCAGCATCAGCCCGTCACTCGCCGGCAGATCACCCTCGAACAACTCGTTGGTTTCGGCATTCGACACACCCACCACTGGCAATTCCGCCACAAACTCGCCGTCAAAACGGAAGAGTCTCAGTGAACGAATCTCCACAGCATCCGCCTGGATGTCACCTATATTCTCAATGCGAATCGTGAGCTGTGCCGCTTCACAATTCAATATCCCAGTGCATCCATCCTCTGCACAATCACCCGCAAGACGTCCTGCACCGTCTTCGCCCTCAGGCGGCTCCGGTGCCGACCCTGCACCAACATTCGCGTTTGGATCGTAGCCCTTCTCGGGGCAGTCTAGGTAGTTACCAAGGTGACCACTCACGAACATTCCATCCAGCTCAGTCGAAGGCGTCACAATAACCGTATTGTTATTGTTGTTTTGATTGTTCTGGTTGTTCTGATTGTTTTGGTTGTTCTGATTGTTTTGATTAATCTCCCAACCGGTCTCTTTCGGCTCATTCTCAACACAAGCAGCCAAAATAAATACTAACGATATTGCCAACAAGAGTGCGCGCTTCATGGTCTTTCCTGGTCTATGCTTTAAAGCGTGTTCAAAAACTCTAAGATCTCAACTTTGTCGTTTTCTGACATGGTTTCTCCATACGGATGCCCCGAATCAATCACGTCCTCCAAGGAGTCAACCTTGGCGTTATTCATGAATCGGTCGCTGTTCGAAATCCCAAGGAGCGTTGGTACTTTGTAGTACCCCGTTCCACGAAGCGGGCTGTTCGAGGCGAGCGGGTCGGCATTGATGGAGTCGGCGGGGATTAAGCCTCCGCCAAAGGCCTTGTCAGCTTGGTGGCACGAGCCGCATTTCTGCTCGAACGTCGTGTGTCCGGGCAGGCTCGTGTCAGGTCGGGTACCCGGCTTAAGCGAGTACACATACATCGCGAGAGCCCAAGGGATCACGCGGTTAGGACGGCGCAAGAGCGACTGCCCCTCGATGTACTGGGTTTCAAATCGGATGGCCAACGCGGCTGGAGAGTCCAGCTTGATGGCTGCCGAGTGGTTGATATGTGTCTGCGTATCCAGGTTCCAAAGATTCGGAATCGCCAGCGGATCCGTCACGCCGTCATCGGTCACATCGACCGTTCCCGGTCCCCACGTTCCAAACAGCGTATTGTCGAGGCCATTCTCTTCGCCGAAAATCGCGCGGGCTCGACCCAAGTCGAGGTTCTTGTTAGCAGCGCCAGCGATGCCCTGGTCACCATGGCACGCGCCACATGTGATGGCCGTACGTTGGTCGCCAAGTGGGTCGGTGTACCGAACCACACCACGGATGTTGCCGTCTGCATCCGCCTGAAGCCCAAGCTCGTCCCAAAGTTCGGGGCGCTCCGACAACCACAGCAAGTACCCATCACGCCGCATCGGCGCATACCAGAACACCTGCTCGCCAAGTGCTAGCCATTCTTCGCGGGTCTGCGGCACATCCGAGGAAAGCTCAATCTCAGTCGGATTCTCACCAACCGTCGTGACTTTGACCTCGAACTCAGGAAGCAAATCCCAACCGCCACGCTCAAGACCGTACGCGGTTAGCCGCTTTCGAGCGTAGGGCAGCTCTGGCTTCCAGAGCGAGGCCTCCAACTCGGCACGACGAAACTCGCGGCTCTCCAGATAGTCTGGAGCGTGCTCAAGCATCCACTGAACCGTGTCCGTAGACGTGGGTTCCACGGGCGCTTCGCCGCAGCTTATGACCGAAAAGGTCAGGAGTATGGTCAGTAATCGTCGCATCGCACCAATACACTGCAGATGCTATGCCAGCGCTCGCCAGCACGCCGCTCGAGGAGACATTCCTAAATGATTTCAGCGAGTTACAAGAACCTCAGAGGAATTTGTAAACCCGCGAAACTACAGATTTTTTTGATCGATGGGTGGGAGAGTCTCGGAAATCTGAGATCCGCCCCAGCCGGACGACTGGGGCGGGCTCGGATCTATTGAGGGTTGGTCGGCTGAGCAGCGTCAGGTTGAGCAGCGTCAGGTTGCGCAGCGTCGGGTTGCGCGTCTGGTTTTGGCTGTTCTTCAGGCTGAGGCTGCTCTTCAGGTTGAGCTTCTTCAGCAGCTTTCTTCTCTTCTTCAGCCTTCTTCGCAGCGGCTTCCTCAGCCTTCTTGCGTGCAGCCTCTTCCTCGGCAGCTTTAGCAGCTTCTGCGTCTTCCTTAGCTTCCTGAGCTTCTTCTTTCAGCTCATTACATTCAGCTTCGATCTCTTTGATTCGTGCTTCTGCTGCAGCCAACTTCTCGTCAGCCGATGGCTCGCCTTTGCCGCCATCACGCGAGATGAGCTCGTACTTGAAGGTCAAGAAGAGCGCGTTTGCGATCTGAAGTTCGTCGATGAGTTGAGGGTCGTCGATCAAACGCAGCTGGTAGTTCACAGCCATCCAATCCGTAACCGACGAGGTCACGTTGGCCGCCAAAGCAAGGCGCATAAGGTCAATACCGCTGCGCTCTTGTTCATCATTGTTGACGAACGGAAGCAGAACCGTCGCACCCACTTCGTAGGTGATTCGTTTCTCGTAGAGCTTTCCGTTGATGCCAGCGAACGCTTCGACACCGAGCTGGATGACATCATCGAGTTCGGTCACTTCGATTTGGTCTTCAGTTGCGTCGTCGTCTTGGATTGCCAACACACCATTTGCGAAAGTCTGACGAGCACCAACACCCAAACGAATTGGCAAGTTGATGGGTTCCGACTTGATTGGCTCAGCGAACACACCCACCGACTCGTTGAGGTTCATCGGCTGGAATGCATCACCAATGCCCAGGCGGTCCGTCGTCACCGTTTCGGTCGTGCCATCCAAACGCGACAGGACGTAGGTCTCGTCTGCGCCCGTGACCTGCTCCGTCTTGAATAGGGTCGTCTCCAGGCTGAAACGCCCAAACGCACCAAACCAACTCAAGATGAAGTAGTTGTACAGCGACTCAAACGACAGAGTATCAGTGTTCTTTACGAACTCATCGATCGCTGGCGTACGCGCCCAACTCTCGTTGATGATGAGTGTGTTGCGAATCTCATGTCGCTTGTGCAGGTAGTCCAAACCACCGGTCAGCGACAGGCCGAACAAGGTCGAGAAACCGTCTGTCTGACCAACCACACTGCGGTTGTCCGCCAGGTTGACGTTGGCAGCGATCGCCAAGATGCCATCAAAGCCCTGACGTTCCTCATCCTCAAGTGTATGGATCTCACCTTCAGGCACGATCTGCGCGACGTTGTTATCTGTTTGTGCGAATGCAGTCGATGAAGCAGCCATCATCCCCGCGGCCGCAATCGTCGTAATCAAAATACGTTTATCCACAATTCCCTCCATGTGGGGTCCGTTAAGCTGGGCGGAATGTAGTTGGTCGAGCCGAGTCACACAACCGTTCAATCCCGCAAAACACGTGGAAAAACGGCATTATTTTGTGCCAGATTGCGCACCGAATGCTTTCGGGTAACATCTGAATCTTGAATCGCTCTAACTACATTGGAAAACATGAAGCACTTTGCACTCATCGCGGCGCTATTCATCGCCCTCGCAGGTTGTTCGGACGACTCCGATTCGAATAATGCCAACAACGGCAACAACACCAACAATTCGAACAACAGCAACAACGCAAACAACCAGAACAACCGCGAACCTCTTGAAGGATGCGCAGGTGTCTTGAGCAACAGCACTGAGCTTGCGCGGCCCATCTACGACCGCGTCAATGCATGCTTCAGCGCGACCGGTGTTGAATGTGCTGCAAACGATAGCGACCTGGCCACGGCACAAACAGCCCTCGCGGATGCGTTGCTTGAAGGTTGTTCTGATGAGGACTACGCGACGTTGCAATCGGGCGAAATCACCCGAGAGGCGTGGGCTGCCCGTGTGGCGCACTTCCATCAGTTGGCAGCCAAGGCGTTCTCGCGCCGTTTCTATGGTGGCCCCAAAGGCGTATATCTGGCCGAACAGTCTGAGTGTGCGCAAGCCGCTTACGAGGGCGCAGTTACTGGACATTTGGAAGGCCTGGACCTGGCCTTCTACTGTGACAACGCCGATTGTGCAGAACCGGACCTCAAGGCTGCATGGGCAGTTGTCGCGGACGGAATCGCCACTGCCTGTGGTGAAGAGGCGTTTGGTCTTCTGGCAAGTTCGACCGCAGGCGTTGCGCGAACCGGTATGGACCAGACGGCTTGTGTCGCGGCGGCGATGACCGAAGAGGCGCTTGGCCTTCCATGCGGACCGTCCGAGCAAGGCGCTACCGAGTTCACGCAGGTCCGACTGTCTCAAGAGACCTACGACGTAAAGTGCGGTGACGGCAGCGACTACTACTTCCACTATAAGCTCGGCGACCCAACCAAGGTTGTGGCCGTCATGCAAGGCGGCGGCGTCTGTCTGCAAGGTGGCGACTGTGTAGGTCGACCCGACCGGCTGTTCAAAGCCGATGACGACATGCCGGTCGACGAGATGTTCGCCGACTCCGAGGACAATCCGTTCCGCGGATGGACAATGATTTACATGCCCTACTGCACGCAAGACGTGCACAGCGGCAATGGTACGACCGAATCCTTCGTCACGAATGGCGAGGAGTTCGTCATCGAACGCTATGGTGCGCTGAACGTGCGCAACACGCTGAAGTACGTTCGCGACATCATCTGGCACGAGATGGACTATACCGGCGGCGAGTACCGCCCCGAAGCGGTCACAGCTGTCTTTGCTGGCATTTCGGCAGGTGGATTGGGCGTCTACACCAACCACGCCTGGGTACTGGACGAGCTCGGGTGGATCAATACCATCGCAATGCCTCGCGTGTGGCTCAGTATCTCGGCCCCACCGCCCTTCTCTCTTGCTTCACTTCTGGGCATCAAACGCGATGCCTGGGCGATCGCAGATTCCCTACCTGCCTATTGCAACAGTGGCTCCTGCGTCGCAGGCACAACGTTCATCCCCATTCATGCCGATCGTTTGGGAGAAACGCCGCTGCAACGGTGGATGAGCTTCTCGTCGCAGGCGGACACGACGCAATCGGGCACGACCTATCATGGGTCAGTGTTCCGATGGACGAACCTCGCGCGCGAGTACTACTGCACGCTCAAAGACACGCCCAACGTGAACTTCTTCCTCTACGCAAATCCAGAAGTCTTCCAATCGCTCATCGACGGCGCTGGTACCGAGAGCGGCCACTCACCAAACTGGGAGTACGAGATTGACGGCGCGACAGCGATGGATTGGATCTGGACCGGCTATAATGACCCGGAAAACGTCCGCGACTACGTCGATGAAGGGACGTTAGTGCAGCTGTCCCAGGACGCAGCGCTCACCGGACTGGAAGCGTACGAAGCCACGGAACCCTTCGATTGCACGGTGACGCCTTAACGTCGCTTGAACGGGTGCCAGAGCAACCCCAGATAGTCCCGGGCATGCTCTTCTGGGATACCCAACGTTTCTGGTTCGCCATCCGGCAAATGGTAGGTCCCAAAAACAACATCTAGCCAAGGGGCGAGGTTGGCGTAATTGCCGACGTCGCGCTCCTTTGCGTGGTGCCAGTGGTGCAGCGCTGGTGAGCCAACGAGGTAGCGAAGCGGACCAAGTGGGATGCGCACGTTCGAGTGGATAAACACCGCCCAGAACGAGCGAAACACCACCAGCGCCATCACCTCTTCGAACGCAAACCCAAGGGCGAATGCCGGTATGTTCACAAAGAACTGCGTATAGACGCCGTCGAGTGGATGCTCGCGATGGGCGGCCATGAAGTCTAATTCTTCGGTTGTGTGATGCACCGAATGGAATCGCCAGAGCACATCAAAGCGGTGCTGCGCGCGATGCCCCCAGTACGCAAACAGGTCACCCAAAACCAAGACCAGAATCACCTGAACCGCCAATGGCAGCGCGGCAAACCGCACGTGCACCACATCTGGCATATAGGGCGCAATCGCCCCCATGCCCGTCGCTAGCATCGTGGCCGCAGCCGCCGCAAAAACGAGGTGCTGCCCGAAAAAGAACAGCGCATCGGTGGCCAAATTGTTGCGGAAAATCGGCTGCTTGCGAGCCGCGAACATCCGCTCGAGCGGAACAAACGCGACCACGATCCAGCAAAGGCTGACCGCTGCCATGACGAGTGCGTCAAACACTACTTCGGCGCCTGCTGCTGTTGGACGGGAGCGGGGTTTGGCTTCTCTCTGAACACAGGGCCAGATTTAGTCGCCGGCATCAGAACTGGCTCTTTCTCGAGCACGTTCGCACCCGATTTGCCCATATCGTCACCACCAGCATCCGTGCCAGCATCAGCCGCTGGAGCGGTAACTGGGGCAGATTTTGGCTCGGGTTCTTCCGTTCCGCCGTTTGTATTGCCTTCGGGTTCAACCTCGACAGCTGCAGGCTCGTCGGGCACCTGCGATTTGCTGTCGCAGCCCTGTGCCTTCAGCATCGCCGCGACCATGAGTGTGCCGGCAAACAACAACGTCGCGCCCTTTAGAATTTTGTCTTTCATCGCTCCTCCCGTAGACACGCCTCGATCGTGTCTTTTGATTTATTGCCCATGCGGTTAAGAGTACGCGATGCGTGAACGATGGCCAACTCGCAGAACATGGAGCCTCACGATGCGAATCCTTGTAGTCGCCCTGATATTGCTAGTTCCGTCGGTGCTCTTTGCACAGGACAAGAAACCCAATGACCCAATCCCCGAGTGGCAGCAGCTCCTCGACGAGTTTCTGACATGGGACATCTTCAATATCGAAGTCTGGCGCCTCGCCGCTTTTTTGGGGCTTGTGGTGCTTGCGCTCTTCCTGAAGAACTTCCTGGTGCGACGGCTTCTTGCTCAAGCCAACCGAATTCTTGAGCGGTCGTCGACTGACCTGGACAACATGTTGCTTGAGCGCGCAGAGCGTCCACTTCAATGGATCGCGTTCGTCGGCATCTCGTACGTCGCGGTGGTCGTGGTCCGCCTGCCCGATGGCATCCATTCGGCGATTGTCCTCGTCCTGCAAACACTCGGCACCGCGTACGTGGGCTGGCTTCTGTACCGATGCGTTGATGTACTTCGGATCGGGCTGAATCGGTTCACGGGACAGACCGAAAGCGAAATGGATGACCACCTTGTTCCGCTGGTATCGCGGGTGATCCGAGTCATCCTGATCACGGTTGTCATCATCACGGTCGTGCAACAATGGGGCTACGACGTCACCTCGCTCATCGCAGGTCTAGGCATCGGGGGCCTTGCGGTCGCCTTGGCCGCTCAGGACACGCTTGGGAACTGGTTTGGCGGCATCATGATTTTCACCGACCGTCCCTTCAAACCTGGCGATTGGGTGAAGAGCGGCAAAATCGGTGAAGGCGTCGTAGAGACGGTTGGATTGCGTTCGACGAAGGTCCGCACGTTTGACCAATCCCTGGTAACCGTACCGAACAAGGACGTCGCCAACGCTGCGGTAGAGAACTTCAGCGAGATGGGTAAGCGCCGCATCAACACGAAGATCGGGCTCATCTACGACACGACGCCGGCTCAAATGCGGGCGATCATCAAAGGCATCCACGCTGCGCTTGAGACCCATGAGATGATCGAGAATGACACGTACACCGCAGCGTTCAGCGGGTACGGCGACTCGGCGCTCGAAATCTCGCTGAACGCCTACGTCACGACGACAGAGTTCAAGAAGTTCATCGAAGCGCGTCAGGACCTCTTCTTGTCGATCATGGACGTCGTCCATGACAACAAATCCGGGTTCGCATTCCCCACAACGTCTGTCGTATTTGAAAACTCGCTGGAGACGAAGGCGGCCTAAAGGTCCTCGATAGGCCCGTCCAGCGTGGGGTCGGCATCATCGATCAGGTCCAAGTCACCGTCGATCGTGGCGTCATCCAACGTGTTGATGATCTCGTCCGCGGCACCCAACACCAACTGTTGCTGCACATTCACAACCTCGGCAATCGCCTGGACATAGCGGCCGTGCTCTGTTTGAACGTCTTGTAGATGTCCGTCGACCTCGACACGACTTCCAATGTCGATCTGACTAGCTGAAACATAGTCGATAGCGAGGATAGTCTCTTCATCGACGCTTACTATCAGCTTCGTCCCTTTGTTGTTCGACACGACGCCTTTGATGCTGAACGTGTTCATCACGCCTCCCGATTGGATGGATTTCCATGACTTTACGGGACAACTTCGCTCGACACCAAGTGCCAAAGCGTGCAGAAATAAAAGAAACCAACATGGAGCCGATGATGGATGCAGAGACGTCGCAGGGTTTTGCCTTGCTTGAGGGTGGTGATTTGTCTGCCGCGATGGACCACTTCAACCAGCTCATCAAACAGCAACCGTCCACCGACTCACTGATTGGACGGGCACGCACGCACTGGGCGATGGGAAATCTGGACCCAGCGAAGAGCGACTTCTTATCCGCGCATCAACGCGATGGGGCGGACTCCGAAACACTCTACTATTTGGGCCTCGTCCATCGCGCGGAATCCCCAGACGAAGAAGGCCATCGCAAAGCGATCCCGATGTTCGATCGCGCACTGCAAAACGAACCTCAGTTCCGAGGTGTGTCCGGACCACACTCCGCGGCGACAATTCTGGTCGAACGTGGATTTAGCAAGGCAGCCATCGAAGATGCCGAAGCGGCTGCCGCGGATTTCGACGCGGCCGTTTCAACCGCTCCAGATTGGTGGCTGGCGCACTTTGGACGGGGCATGTACCGCGGTTCCATTCGAGACTATTCGGGCGCAGTGGATGACTTTGAGATGGTGATCAACGACGTGCATTGGGGCGGCAAACAGTTGATGCCAATCTTGAATGCGATCTCGAATCTGAAGGTCTACGAGCCGGAAGGCACGCTTCGCCTCTATCAGCAGTTGGCAGCAAACTACGGAAACTTGCCGTCCGTGCAGCGTGGTCTGGCGTTTTGTTTTGAAAAGACGGGCCAGCCGCAACGCGCGGTGACATGGGCCGAACGGTCGTTGGCTCAAGAGCCACACAACTACAGTCGTGAGATCGCAGCACGCTCTTACGAAGCGTTAGGCGACTATTACAAGGCGCTCAAGCACTGGAATGCGCTCATCGAATCTCGCCCCGACTATGCGTATGCCATCAGCATGCGCGATCACATCGAACAAACGATGGCGGACCGAGGCCTTCGTCAAGACTCCGAGGTCGAGGACGATGCAAACCTGGAAGACTTGACGAAGATTGAGTTGGTCGCGCTGATTCAAGGGCTCAGCAATATTCTCATGGCGAGCCCGTCGAGGCTCGACGGGTTGCGCGAGCGTAGTCAGATTCAGGCGTTTTTGAAGGAATTGCACGTCTTGGGCGAAAACGCGCAACGCGGGGTTTTGTGGAAGCCCCGTCCACAAACGTCGAACACCAAACTGAAAGAATGATCGGCTAGCCTTTGTCGCTCTCCACGAGCTTCTTGAGGTCACCAAGGCCTTCCTCGTAGTCAGCGCCGATCATCCCGTCCATCGCCAGACCAAACCATCGACCAATTGGGTTCGACCCCATGTCGGAGTCCAATCCCCAGGTGACCTTCGTCTTGCCATCAACTGGCTCAAGCTTGAAGTAGGCCTCCCCTTTTCCCTGCTCGCCAAAATCAAGCGAGTTTTTGACGAACTCGTTCGGACGAGACTCGATGATCTCCTGGGTGCCCGAGCCGACTTTGTCCGGATCGCCACTCCATTCCATCTTGGCGCCCACGCCAGTTTCAGGACCTGAATACGTGTATTTGGTATTGGGGTCGCGCTTTGCCCATGGCGACCACTCATTGAAGTGTTTGAACGAATTGATCTTCGCGAACACGGCTTCAGGTGGGGCATCGATGGTGATGTCACGTTCCACCTTAACGTGCTGTGGAAGCGCGAATCCGATGCCGACAAACAACACGATGAGGGCGACGACTACGCCGCCGATAATCTTAACGATTTTCATAGCTTCTCCTCCCTAGAGAAGCCTCGTGTTAATCGGTTTGGCGGTCGAATGCAACGCTATCGACGTCGTCGGAATCCAAACAGCAGAAGCAGTAGACCCCAAGCTGTAGGCAGTGCGCCGCCGACATTACATCCGCCATTTCGGGCCGAGATTCGAGTCATTTCGTCGTCGCCACCTGGCGAAATCGAAGGGTCTCCGAAACTAGACGGGTCGTTGGACGGGTCAACATCGACGTCATCAACCGGGTCAGGGGTATCGGGCGTCATGTTGTTCTGGTCAACAGGCTCTGGGTCGACGACCGGCATTTCAGGCTCAGGTACCACGGGGACCAAACGAATCGCGTCCGCGCCAATATGTTGGTCTGCCGGCACATCAATGTCCGAGTTGTCGTAGAGCGACACCCACTGATCTTGGCCAGCTGCGAACTCAAACTCGCCGATGACTTGCCAATCTTCGTCACCCGCGCTCTGGTCGATGTAAACGACCTCTTCGTTGCCATTCGCTCGCACACGGTAACGTGCCGAGTCGTACACGAAGTACTGGTCCACCTGTCGGCTGAATTCAACGCGGTAGCGCCCTGCCTCGCCGACGTTAAGGAACCAACGTGCCCAGTTTGATGGTGAGCCTGCCTTGAATGCATTGGTCCAGCGCATCGAACCATTCACACCGCCATCGGCAGTTCGCCAGTACTGCGCTGGGCCGTACGGCTTGAAGCATTTGCTGCTGTTATCAACGCGGCCACCTTCCGGCGCGATGACCTTGTCACAACCCGTGAACTCAATGCCGCAAATGCCGTTTTCGGGCACGCCGCCCTTCCATTCCCAGTGCCACGCTTCGCTAGGAACCGTGCGACGGAAACCGTAGCGGGACCCGTTGTTATTGAGCCAATTCAGGACGCCTGACGATGACGTATTCAGGTCAAGCGCGAGTCCGCTCTGGTGGTTGCTGTAACCTGGACGGGCTGCAAGGTTACCGTTGTTGCAGTTGCCGTTGAGGTAGCAGTTATACAGATAGGTTTGTTGTGCGTTCGTGCGGAATCCGCTGTTGATGCGGATGTTCACGCCGTCTGCCGCGGCAGCTTGCTGCATCACCCAAAACGCGTTCGCAGTGTTGGTCTCGACGGGCTTGCCGTCGACGTTCACCACCGTGATGGGATATGCCTCTCCGCGAACATAGCCAGTATCCTGCCGTTCCGTGCAGTCGACGACGGCTTGTTCATAGGTTTCGAACTCAACCTCAGTCGGGTCGTGTTCACAAACGTGCTGCTCTTCCGGCTCAACACCGCATCCAGCAAGCACTCCAAGGGAAATCAACAAAATCAGCTTACGCATAGTCACACCTGTTCCTAAGTCACAGGAGGACTATACGCAGCTGCGTTTGAAAACCCGCCTTACACTACCTGACATTACGCCCTTCGGGCTGGCGTCGCGCTTCGCGCTGGCGTCGCCCTTCGGGCTGGTGTCGCCCTTCGGGCTGGCGTCGCGCTTCGCGCTGGCGTCGCCCTTCGGGCTGGCGTCGCGCTTCGCGCTGGTGTCGCGCTTCGCGCTGGTGTCGCGCTTCGGGCTGGCGTCGCGCTTCGCGCTGGCGTCGCCCTTCGGGCTGGTGTCGCGCTTCGGGCTGGCGTCGCCCTTCGGGCTGGCTAGGACGCGTTGGGATTCGCGTTCTGCTTGGCATGCAGCCAATCCGCGTGCTTGGGAGCGCGTTTGGTCTCTGCCCACTCATTGAGCATATCCCATTTGACGCCGTCCAAACGCTCAAGCATCGCCTGCTCCTCAGGGTCGGGACAGGCGAGTTCGATGCGGTGACCGTTGGGATCAAAGAAGTAGATGCTGTGGAACAGCGAGTGGTCGGTAACCCCGAGCACGTCGATACCATTGGCTTCGAGCTGCTCTTTGAAACCAATCAAGGTCTCACGGTCTTTGACCTTGAAAGCAATGTGCTGGACCCACTCCGGCGTGTTTGGGTCCTTGCCCATCTCCGGCTTCGTCGGAAGCTCGAAGAAAGCCAACACATTGTCGTTTCCGGCGTCCAAGAACACGTGCATGTAAGGATCCGGTTCCTGGGTCGAAGGAACGCGGTCTTCAGCAATCGCCAACACAAAATCCATGTTGAGGTTGTTTACGTACCACTCAACGGTCTCTTTTGCGTCTTTGCAACGATATGCAACGTGATGAATTTGTTCGATTTTCATAGGACACCTCGATTTTCAAAACCTTCAAACGCCGGCATTCTACACACCAGCCGAAGGCGACGCCAGCCGAAGGCGACGCCAGCCGAAGGCGACGCCAGCCGAAGGCGACGCCAGCCGAAGGCGACGCCAGCGCGCAGCGCGACGCCAGCCGAAGGCGACGCCAGCGGCGCTAGCCGCGTACTGGGTCTGCCTGAGGTCCGCGAATCAGCGTTCCCGGTCGAGCCTCGGTGGTCTGGTCGTTCTCAAGGACAACTTCGCCAGCGCAGATGGTCATCTTGTAACCCGATGCGCGTTGGATTAGCCGCCGGCCGCCTGCAGGAAGGTCCTTGGCGATTTTAGGCGAGCCAATCTGAAGGTTGTCATAGTCGATGACGTTGACGTCCGCGCGGTAGCCAGGCTTCAACAAACCTCGGTCCAACAGACCGTAAACTTCGGCCGTCTGACGAGTTTGACGATAGACCATGTACTCCAACGGGAGCGTCTCACCGCGCTTTCGGTCGCGCGTCCAGTGCGTGAGCATAAACGTCGGCATACCGGCGTCGCAGATTGCGCCACAGTGTGCGCCACCGTCGCTGAGGCCCATGCGGATACGCGGGTGCGAGTGCATCTTGCGCAGAGGCTCAAGGTCACCGTCCGCATAGTTGAACAGTGGGAAGTACAGGAAGCCTTCGCCGTTGTTCGCGCAGAGAGCGTCATATGCAATCTCTTGGGGCGTCTTGCCCAGGTCTTTCGCACGAGCTTCAACCGATTGGTCGTAGCTTGGCTCGTAGTCTTGGAACTCGCTGAAGAGGAACATCTTGTCGAAGCTCGTGGCCACGAAGTTAATGAACTCACCTGCGTCCATGGCGGCGTCATTGAGAATCTTCTCACGAACCTCTGGGTCTAGGAGCTTAGCGACTTTCTCTTCGTCTGAGAGTCCGCCGACCTGCGTCCAGTACTCAGGGAACACCATGAATGGATGCGCCGAGCCAACCCACGTCATCAGGATTCCGATCGCGCGACCGGCCGACTGTGCGTAAAGCGGGATGCCGTTTGCTGCAGCGTCGTCAATCTGCTCGAGCACCTGTGACCACATACCTGGCGCTTCGTAAGTTTGGCTCAGGTTGAAGATCACATTCTGATTGGTTTCTTCGGCGATATCGCGAAGCCAGCTGATTTCGTCGGGCACCTTGAGGTGCTCGATCGCGGCCTCAAACACACCGTGTCCGGCCTCTTTGAGCGCCATTCCGAAGCCCTTGAGCTCATCAACTTGCGCGAACGTACCGGCGACCAAAACACCGTCCGCAGAACGGTGCAGCGGCGTGCGAGACGTCGAAAATCCAAGTGCACCGGCCTTCAACGCCTCGACCGTGATCTGCTTCATCTCTTCGATCTGCTCAGGAGATGCGTCGTCGTTTTCCGACCCAGCTTCGCCCATCACGTAACAACGCACGGCGCTGTGCGGAACCTGAGCGGCAATATCGACAGTGCGCGGGAGCTTCTCAAGTGCGTCCAAGTACTCTGGGAACGTTTCCCAATCCCACTGAATACCTTCGGTCAAAGCCGAACCAGGGATGTCCTCGACACCTTCCATCACGTTGATCAACCACTCGCGGTCCTCGGGACGGCAAGGTGCGAAACCAACGCCGCAGTTACCCATGACGACCGTTGTGCAACCATGCCAGCCCGATGGCGTGACGAATGGGTCCCATGTTGCCTGAGCATCGTAGTGAGTGTGGATATCGACGAAACCTGGCGTAACCAACATGCCTTCAGCGTCCACAACGCGCTTGGCCTCAGCCTCAATATTCTCGCCGACTTCCGCGATCACCCCGTTTTGGATTGCGACGTCTCCGATGAATGCATCTTCACCTGATCCATCAACGATTTTTCCACCTTTAATCAGCAAGTCATACATTTGAGGCTCCTCTTAGTTCGCGGTTAGTGGCTAAGCGCTTGTTTGAATTTATCTGTTGTTGGGTAAGCCTCCATCGCCGCTTCTACTGCGCCGTGGTTTGCTCCCCACCCTTTTAAGAACGTTGAAATCAATTGGTCCGAAAGTCGGTCGACGTCGAATACATCAGCGTCAATGCGGCTGAGCTTCTGACGCTCAATGAGTCCTTGGATCGACGACCACAGCAAAATCGCCCGGTCGAGTGCAGCTCCATCCTCGATGAGTCCCTTCGACTGCGCTTCTTCGATGGATTGCGCCAAACGGCCTAGAAGACGCAGCGTTGGCTCCATCCCCTCTTTAACTGCGTCATCCTCGAACAGTGGCTCAGGATTAGAGACGAAGCGTCCAATGAGCTTGAATCGCTCCGGACGAAACTCGTCGAGAGCCATGTAAGCCTTACACAGCGTAACGATCCGCTCGACGGCGTTGTCACTGGCGACCGTATCCAACACCGCAACAAGATAGCTGTCGAACTCCTCGAGCACGTCGATTTGGATCGCCATCAAGAGCTGGTCGACTGAATCGAAATACCGGTAAAGCGCACCGGGTGTCAGGTCCAACCGAGCGGCGAGTTTGTGCATGCTGAATTCGTCCAACCCGGCCTCAATAACGAGGTCCAACGCGGTCTCTTTCATATTCGCAAGCTTTGCCTGACGGCGTCTTTGACGTGGTGTGAGTTCGGTCTGCATATCCCAATCCGTAAACAGTGTTCATTTTGTAAACACCATTTACGGTTTTGTCAAATGGTTCTTGGTTCTTAACTGCGCGCGGCTTCGCCGTGCTCGTTGACAGGTCTGTAGCTGTCCAGCTCTACGGACTCTCGTCCGCTCCGCTTCGGACAGCGACAGCCATGTTGGTTTCGGACGCGGCGTGTTTATTGTATCGGTGTTGTGCGAGACGGAGGCTGAAATTGATCAAATTGATTCTGAGATTAGCGGTGAATGCGGCGGCTATTTGGGCGGCTGCGTATGTTGTGGATGGTGTTCACCTCGACACAACGAATTGGGTGAGCGTCGTCTGGGTCGCAGCGGTATTTGGCATCACGAATGCGATCATCAAACCCATCCTCAAACTACTGAGCTTCCCCTTTGTGTTGGTGACGTTGGGCTTGTTTACGTTGGTGAACAACGCGGCCCTGTTCGGCTTGGTCGCCTATTGGTCGTCGGCACTATCGGTCGACGGTTTTTGGCCGGCGGTATGGGGCGCCCTGGTCTGCAGCATTGTTGCGTGGTTCCTGGGCGCATTCGTCGATGACGACGATGATGATGACGACTAGCGCTACTCTTTAAAGCCCATCTTAGCTTTCAGGGCCGCGAGTTCGTCGTCCATCGCGCTTCCCTTTTCAAGCTTGCTGAACTTGGCTTCGAGCTCTTGCTCTTGGACTGAGCCCGAAAGCTCGCCGCTTGCCTCGACCTGAATCTCAAACTCTTCGATCTTCTCGGCATTGCGCTCAAACGCGTCAAATGCGTTGTTGTTGCTAATCGCATTGCCGGTCGTCGCCATTTGATTCTTGGCCTCGACCCGCTTCGCACGGGCAACCAGCGACTCTTTCTTTCGCTTGGCTTCATCGATCTTCGTGGACAGCTGTCGGAGTTGATCGGCGAGTTGATCGGCGTTTGCAGCCAAACGCTCGTAGGAGTCCTGAAGGGTTGCCGCTTCTTGCTCTTTCTCTTGCTTGCGAGACAGTGCTTCACGGGCAAGATCATCGCGTCCGGCCTCGACCGCCAACATCGCTTTCTTCTCCCAATCCGCGGCCTTCTCGGTTGCCGCATCCAGCTGCTTCTTGAGCATCTTTTTGTCTGCGATGGTGTCGCGGACTTGGATTTTCGCTTCTCCCAGCTGTTCCTGCATGTCCAAGATCAGCTGATTGAGAATCTTCTCGGGGTCCTCCGCTTTTGACGCAAGGTCGTTCACGTTGGATTTGATTAGCGTTTTCATGCGGTTGAGGATGCCCATGGTCTTCTCCTATGTCGGGTGGGTCGGACGACGTCTTTATTCTCTAACGGTACAACACCGAAAAGGCTCTATCCAATCCCGAAGAGAGTCAGCGGGCGAACCGCCCAGTGCCTCGTTGAGGTGGCTCGAATTCAGATGCGTCCCATGAGGCGGTGACGCTATTTGCCCAATCGGCAGGCAGGACGAGGTGGTCTCCGGTTCCAACGCCTGTCGTTTCGACAAGCTGGGCGACCATGGCCAGACCTTCTGCATAGGGCTCAATGAGTTGCTTCAAGGCACCCGTGGCCGCCATGTACTTGCCATCCGCCACGAATTTATCGATCTGTTGATTGGTCCGCTGCACCTTGGCCAACACACGTTGGTACTCGGTCAGCTTGTCCAAGTAGGGATTGTAGGACTGTTGAATCTCTGGCTCAGCCTTCTGGATGGCCATACGAATCTTCAGGATTAGCCCATTCACCTCGTCACGCTGGGACGCCATCGTCTCTTGCATGACCGGGATGAGCTTCGGAGCTTCCGCACGGACGGCGAGTTTGGTCCGAAGGCCTTTGAGGTCCTCGGCAAGCTCTTCCATCGCCTCGCGGGCGTCGATCTCTTTACCCTTGTTGACCTTGGCCAGAATCTCGTCGACGCGAACTGAGCCTCCATCCAAGACCGCCTGAGGATCGAATTTATCCTCAACGACGTTTCCTTTGCTGGCTAGTTTGGCCAAGACCTTCCGCAGTTTCGCACCCAATCCGACAAGCGATTGCCTGACCTCGCGAACCACATCGTTACCAGCCTCTGCACGTTCCTGAAGCGCTACCAAATCTTTGGACGCCTTCTCCAAGACCTTCGCTGCTTGAACCGGATCGACGGAAATCAGCTGCTGACCCTGCTGAAGCGTAGCCATGTGCTGTTCTAGCGCCGCATTGAGCTCATTGACCGGAAGCTGCAGCCCTTGGCGTGCAGCGACAGCTTCCTGCGCACCAGATGCAGCCTTCAGCGCAATCTGGATGTCCTCGTCGATCTTCTTAACGTACCGGTCAACCTGCGACAGCAATCCAACCGCCTCGGTCAGCGCGGTCGCGAGGTCGGCTTTCACCTCATAGGCTTTGCCGGAATACCCCTCAGAGTTGATGACGACTGCACAACGTTCATCGACGGTGCCCGGAGCGAAATCGACCGGAGAGTCCCTCAGGATTCGCGCGGTTTTATCCAGACCGAACACGTTGAAGCTTGAAGACGCGCGTTTGGCTTTCGCCTGGTTAAGAATCTCTTGCCCAGCTTTCTGCAACAGGAACGCCCGGTTCAGCTTGCTGATCGTGGCGTAGTCAATCTCGGCGGCTTCCCCTTGCCAGGGCTCCCGAGGTTGCAGGTAGGTCTCGTACTCAGTTTGAATCTTCGAAAGCTTCACAGCCGCCCAACCCAAGAGCGTATCCCACTCACGAATATCGGGGTCGACCACTTTCAGCGCCCGGCGGCGCCGCAAAAAGAAGGCCAACACGAACAGCGCGAACAATGCCGCGGCCGTCGTTGCGATGGCTTTAGGAATGACTCCAGCTTGGTAGTGGTGGTGAACTTCGCCTTTCGCGGATTCAATCTGCGCTTCCCGCATGCAGTCACGAACCTCACCGGGACTGCCTTCCAATGTATCGCGATACGTCTGGGCAATCTTCTCGCACTCCTGAATCTTGCCCATGGCACGCTCGCCGTGCTCCGACGAGGCGCTATCTGAATCGCCGATTCCAACTTTAGCGGTCTTGAGTTCTTCCTCGGCAGCCTCGAGTTCCTTGATGGCCGTTTTGTACTCTTCTTGCTTCTCAGCCACCGACTTCATCTCGTCCCGAGCTTTATCGAAGAGTTCAACCGCATCGACCGGCTCAGTCTCAAGCTTCGATTTTGCGGCTTCCACGTCCTTTACGGCCTGCTCGAGCTCACCCTTCAGTTTGTCGCCGTAGGTGTGCTTCTGCGGGAACATGGCAACCAACGATTTCTGTGCTTCTGCCAGCTCGGCCTCGACCTTGGGGGCTTCGGCCTTTGCGTTTTCGATGCGGCGGTCCATTTGTCGCTGGAGGTTGACCAGCTTGAAGTCGACGGCATTCGCGACAGCGCACATCGCTTCGTTGAGGTCGTAGCGACGCATCGCTGAACCCCAATCTGAGCCCGCGATCGTGTCTTTGATCGCTTGGTCTGTGAGCCCGATCTTCTGCCATTTCGATCCTGCATGAACGCCGATCGAACGGTTCCGCAGCCCCATCACAAGGACGATGCCTGTCTCGGCGTCCACCTTCGCTGGAGAGTCCTGCCATGCCTTGAACATCGACTTGGCGTAGGGATTGGCGTCATTGAGTTTTCTGGAGGTGTAGCCCTTGGGGTCGGTGATATCGACCATGCCCGCGTAATAGCGAGCTTTCACCTTCGACCGCATACCTCGGATACACTTGCGCATATCGTTGTATCGCGGCCCGTCGTAGCGCTTTTTGATTCCCACGCGTTGGTAGGCTTCGATCGGCGGAAACTCATCCCATTTGGGAGGTTCTTCGGCCGGCTTCTCCTCGGGTTTAGCCGCAGTATCCCCGTTGGTTTGCGCGATCGCGGGAAGCGAAAACGCCACAACCAAAAGGAACGCAATTCTCGAAATGCGAAACCTCACGCCGTGTTACCACCATTGTTGAAGGTGCGTCTGTTATACCCCGAGCATGCGAATTGGCCAAGTTTGCTCACGTCTGAGGCGAAGCGTTGCCTATTCTTCTTCGTCACCATCGGGAATCTGGGACTCGTCCATACCCGAAAGGTCGTGCTCTTGGATTGTGTGGACGTTCCGTGGGTGATTGAGCGGGTCTTGTTGGCCACCCACATAATCAAAATGTTTTTGAAGCGCTGTTTTAGCCATCATATGTGCGCTTACCGGCGCAGTGATGAACAAGAAGATCGTGATCAGCACCTCATGGATGCTGACGCCGGCAACATCCGGATTGAAATTGAAGTAGAGCGCTGAGGCCAACAAAATCCCGCCCAGCCCCAACGTCGTGGCCTTCGTCGGTCCGTGCAGGCGCATGTAGAAGTCGTCTAGCTTCACCAATCCCCACGAGCCGATCAGGGCAAACGCCGCCCCGGCGACCAGGAAAAATGAAACCACGATTTCCAACCAAAACGCCATACTTTACTCGATGATGTCCCCGCGAAGGAAATACTTGGAAAGCGCGACCGTTCCGACGAATCCCATCATCGCGATCAGCAACGCAGCTTCAAAATAAAGGACCGAGTCCAGATAGATTTCGAACAAGATGATCAACGCGATCGCGTTGATATACATCGTGTCCAACGCCACAACGCGGTCCAGCGTTCGCGGTCCGGCAGCCATCCGCCACATATTCATCAGCAGCGATAATGTCATCATGACGATAGCGATAATGTTAGCCCACTCTAGCATCCGAAGATCTCCAGCAAGGGCTTCTCGTAGCGCTCCTTAATCTCGCGCACGGTCGCATCGTCATCGTCAGTATTCAGGCAGTGAACAATCAAAAGCTTTCGGTCGCCGCTGATATGCGAGCTCACCGTGCCAGGAGTCAGCGAAATCGTGCTCGCGAACACCGTGATCGTGAACTTGTTCGTCAACTCGAGCGGGACATACAGAAAGCGTGGACGCAGATTTTCCTGTGGACCCAGAATCCAGAATGCGACCTGGATATTGGCGACCAGGACATCCCACAGGAAGACGGCGATATACCGCACCAACTTTGGAATGCTTCGAATCTTCGGGATATTTGGCCAAAACTTTTCGGTGACGATGGGCAAAACGAACCCAACACACGCCCCCATAATGATCGATCCGAGCCCGAAGGAGTTCTGGATGAACAACCAGAGCACGAGTAGCCATGCGCTCAACACCGGATGTGGGAAGATCTTTTTCACTGGCCTCCTCCCATCACAGCTTGGATATAGTTCGACGTCTCAAACGCCTGCGCCGCCGTGCGGTCCATGTGTTCGCTTATCGGTCCGGCGAACCCGACCCACAGCAGCAGGACCAGCAAAATCCCGGCGACTGGCAAATAGCGCTGCGCTCGAGTGCGCTCCCCCGCAGGCGCAGTGTTCGTCTTCCAAAACAACATACTGCCTGCGCGTGCTGCGGCCACCAACGTGAAGAACGATCCGGTCAACATCACGATCCACGCGAGTTCGTGCCATCGAGTGTCAGCCGCAGCCGACAGAATGAAGACCTTCCCAAGGAAGCCCGACATCGGAGGCAGGCCGGCAGCGATGATCATCGCGATCATAAACGTCATGCCTAGGAGCACGATATTCGGCATCACCGGGCCCGGTTCGAGGCGGTCTTTGCTGCCACCTCGCTCGTTCAGAATCATGTCTGCTAGCAGAAACAAACCGGCCGAAATCAGCGTCGAATGCACCATGTAATACAGGCTTCCTGACAACCCGTCTGGGGTGTAGAGGCCAACGCCGACCAAGATCGTTCCAACCGAAGCGATGACCATATAGGCGACCATCAATCGCAGCGAACGCGCGGCCGCAACACCGATGGTTCCCATCACCAATGTGAGCAGCGCCAGGGGCAGCAGGTAGTCGTCCAATAACCCCGTCACGAACCCTCGGTCATCCCCGAAAATCAGGATGGTGGTTCGGATCAGTGCATAGACCCCGACCTTGGTCATAATCGCGTAGATGGCAGCAACCGGTGCAGTAACGGAGGCGTAAGCCTTCGGCAGCCAGAAATAGAGCGGAAAGATGGCTGCCTTCATCGAGAACACCACCATCATCAGAAACGCGCCAGCTTTCAGCATCATCGCGTCTCCAGGCCCCACCTGGGCGGCCTTGACCGCCATGTCGGCCATGTTCAACGTCCCGGTGATTCCATAGAGAACGCCAACCCCAATCAGGAAGAGTGCTGAACCGATGAGGTTGAGGAACACATAGCGCATCCCGCCTTTCAAACGGTCCGCGCCTCCGCCATACACGGCGAGCACGTACGCCGTCAGCAGCAGAATCTCGAAGAAAACAAAGAGGTTGAACATATCACCGGTCAGGAATGCCCCGTTGATTCCAGTGATTTGCATCAAGAACAGGAAGTGGAAAAACGCCCCTTCCTCGTCGTCCCCAGATAGCCCGTACAGGTACGCGAACAGCGCTAAAACATTAGTCAGCAGGACCATCGTTGCGCTGAGCCGGTCCAAGACAAACACAATGCCATAAGGCATTGGCCACTCGCCAAGACCGTAGGTGAAGATCGTGCCGTCCCATGCCATCACAAACATGTAGATAGCCGCAGCCAACGACGCGGTGATCCCGCCCAACCCCAACAATCGGCGCACGCTCAGCAGCGATTTTCCCGCCAAGAGACAGCACATTGCGGCAACCAGCGGGATGACGACCGGCGCGACCATCCAATGGTAGAAGACGGGTTCCGTCACGGCTCCTCCCCATCTACGTGGTCACTGCCAAGCTCTACGTATGCTTTGACCGCCAAGATGATCGAGAACGCCGTCATACCAAAACCGATGACGATCGCGGTGAGCACTAATGCCTGTGGAAGCGGGTCTGTGTAGACCTCGACGCCATCCTGCAGAATCGGGGGACTGCCGACCTCGAGCCGGCCCATGCTGAAAAGGAACAGGTTAACGGCGTAACTAATCAACGAAAGGCCAAGCACCACGGGGAACGTGCGTGCTCGGAGCACCAGATAGACGCCCATTGCAACCAACACAGCAATGGTGACTGACACCAGGAGTTCAAACGAGATCATTCGTTGCCTCCTGCCTTGTCTTGCACTTCCATCGTCTGCTGATAACGGCTCAGTCGGCGGATGATCAGCACGAGCGAGCCCACGACGACCAAGAAGACGCCGGTATCGAACGCCATCGCGCTCGCGATGTGCACCTCACCGATTCCGGGCGGGTGCAGATGCAGCATTCCACTGGTCAAAAACGGGCGGCCCCAAACAAACGCCGCCAGACCTGTACCTACGGCCAGCAATACGCCGATAGCCGATAGCCTCACCAGATCGAGCTTGAAACGGCCTTTTGTCCAATCCAAACCACTGGCCACGAATTGCATCGCCAAGGCAACAACCGCGACAAGGCCTGCGATAAAGCCGCCGCCCGGCAAGTTGTGCCCGCGCATGAAGATGTAGAAGGCCACCAAAAGCGCGGTCGGGACGAGCACCCGCGTGACCGAGGTCAGCATGAGTGGGAAGCGTTCCTCGGGGAACGGCATCACCTGGTTGGGATAGAGCGGCTTCTTGCCGGTCAGCATCACGATGATCCCTACCGACGCCAGCGCCAGAACCGAAACCTCGCCCATCGTGTCAAAGCCACGGAAATCGACCAAGATCACGTTGACCACGTTTGTCCCGCCGCCTTTGGGAAGTGATTCGGCGAGGTAGTAATCCGCGATGGTCTGTTGCTGGCGAGTCATGACACCCCAAGCCAGCGCACCGACCCCGATACCAGCACTTGCAGCGACCAAGATATCCCGGCTGCGGCGCAGCCAACCAGACTCAACGGGGTTCCACTGCGGCAGGACAAACAGGGCCAACAACAACAGGAGAACGGTCACGACCTCGACCGAGATTTGGGTCAACCCCAGATCCGGCGCCGAGAAATAGATGAACATCAACGAGACGATCAGCCCCACAACGCTCATGAATATGAGCGAGACCAACCGTTTGCGTTGAAAGAAGTCGGTCATGAATGCGCCAGCGATGAGTAGAATCACAGGCACGAGCGATACCAGCGACGCGGGCGTCTGCACCCCGGTGCCGGACTGCCAACCTTCCTCGATATAGGCCATGAAACCGGCCAACGTCGCGAAGCTGATCGTGTACGCCATGTAGCGCTGGAGCGACTGATTATCCACCAAGCGGTCCAACGCACGCGCGCCTTCGATCAGCATTTCGATAAACGATTCGAAGAAGTCTTTTCCAACGATCGTTGGGAGCTTGTCGCCGATTGCCGCGATCTTCTTCCACTGCGTGTACACGCCAATTCCAGCCGCTATCGCGACCAACGTCATATACAACTCAGGCACGAGCCCATGCCACCAGTGCAGATGCAGTGCCTCTGGCATGTCGTAGCCGGTGACCGGCGATGCGGTGGCGTAGAGGAAGCTCTCTGCCGTATACATTGGCACGACCCCAACGACCACACAGACGGCGACCAATATGGCCACTGGCAGCCACATACCAAATGGCGGATCGTGTGGATGTTTCGGCAGGTCGTGGGCTTCTGGACCAAAAAACACGTCGTGGATGAACCGCACCGAATACGCGACGCTAAACAGGCCACCTACGGTCGCGACCACGGGGAAAATCCACGCCCAGTACTCAGCGTCGGGCCAATAAGGATGCGCCTGCGACAGTGTGTAGGCCTCCTTAAAGAACATCTCTTTGGAAAGGAAACCATTGAAGAACGGCGCGCCGCCCATGGCCAACGCGCCCAAAGTCGCCAGACCGAACGTTATGGGCATCGAATGCCGCAGTCCGCTCAAGAGGCGGGCATCACGCGTTCCACATTCATGGTCGACGATCCCCGCGCTCATGAACAACGACGCCTTGAAGGCTGCGTGATTCATGATGTGGAACACCGCCGCGATTGTGGCCCACTTAGTACTCATGCCCAGGCACGCCGTGATAATGCCCAGGTGACTGATGGTTGAGTACGCCAGCAGGCCCTTCAGATCGTGCTTGAACAGTGCGACGTATGCTGCGAACGCCAGGGTCGTCAGACCGGCGCCCGTGACCAGGAAGAACCACTCGGGACTGCCGCTCATTGCGGGGTGGAGGCGTGCCAACAAGAACACGCCTGCTTTCACCATTGTCGCGGAGTGCAGGTACGCACTGACCGGCGTCGGCGCCGTCATCGCGTTTGGTAGCCAGAAATGGAAAGGGAACTGTGCGCTCTTTGTGAACGCCCCCATTAAGACGCAAATCAGAGCCGCCCAGTAGAGATCGTGATCCAGAATCTGCGGGCCGGAAGCCAACACGACGCTGAGCTCCAAGCTGCCCGTGATCTCTTGCAAGAGCAGCACGCCGGCCAAAAGGAACAGACCACCACTGCCCGTGATCATCAGGGCCAACCGCGCGCCTTGCCGCGCGGCAGGAAGGTGTCGCCAATACCCGATGAGCAGGAACGAACTGATAGAAGTGAGCTCCCAGAACATCGCCAGAAGCAACAAGTTTTCGCTGGTCACCACGCCCAACATGGCGCCCATGAATGTCATGAGCATCGCATAGAACGGGCCGATCGGGTCGTCCTCGGTCAGATAGAACTTCGCATAGATCACGACCATCAGGCCGATACCAAGGATCAAGATGCAGAACAGCATCGCCAATCCGTCCATACGGAATGCGATGTTTAGCCCAATGCGCTCAATCCATGGCCACGAGTCGACGAAGACATTGCCTGCCATCACCTCTGGTACGAGGGAAGCCAGCAAACCCAAACCCAATCCTGTAGTTGTCGCAGCAACGTAGAAGCTTGCGTTGCGGCTAAACCTCGCCGCAAACCAAACCGGTCCAATTGCCAAAAACGGCAGTAGAACGATTAGCAACATCGTCATTGGACGATTAGCTCCACATCAGGAAACGGTTACCGAACTCTCAGACCTATCGGATGCTAGGAGGGACAATGTGGCTCAGAATTCCGAAAATTTGTAGGGAAATCCTTCGAACGAATCGTCACTTAAAAGCGAACGATCCGGCCCAAACGACGATCGCGGTTGTGCTTCTCACGATTCTGGACATGCTGAGTCATATGACTGCTGAAGCCATTCATCGCTACCGGGATGTGTTGTCCCAATTTCAAGCTCTGGAGTACGGCGACGCCAAGCTTGGCGTCGCAGAACGGCTGGTTGAGATTAGTCGCGACACCGGCCTGCTCTCGCTGGAATACCACGCGCGATTGTTGCTGGTGAGCTGCCTTACATTCATCGGTCAGAAGGACCGTTGTTTGGTCGAGTTCGCCTGGCTCTTGGGCAAATACGACAGCGATCCTGACTACTACAATGAGTTCCTGCGCTCCCTGCTCTGGCGCTACAAATGGATGGTGTCGACCCTGCAGGATTACCCGCAGTTTTCGCTGCAGGATATTGAAGGTCGATTCGACGATATCGAACGACGCTTCGTCGCCGCAGGCTACGATCTGGGAGCCGTCTGGAAACAGCGTTGTTACGTCGCGATGGGGGTGTTTAACGATGATGATGTGCGCTCGACATTCGCAAAATGGCAGATGGGCGGGAACGACGAACAATCGGATTGCTACGCGTGCGAGGTCCACTTTCAGACCAAATACCACCTTTACTTTGGTGAGCTCGATGAGGCTCTGAAATCCGCACGACCTTTGATTGATGGTGAGGCAAGCTGCGAGTCAATCCCGCACGGGACGTTCAACGAATTGGCGGTGGCGCTGGATTCACATTCGCCCGATTTGGCGCGCGAGCTGCATCGTCGGGGATGGACTCTGATCTCGGAGCGTATCGAAGGGTTCGCGGAAGACTGGGCGATGCACGTCGAGTACGCGGCTCGGCACTTGCCCGATGAAGTCGCCGGAATGGTCTCGCCGCATTATGCCCACGTTCAGGGAGACACGCCGTGGACGCGGTGCTTCGTAGAAAGTGCCGCGATTCGGGCGTTCGAGACGGTCGGCGAGGTCCAAGTGGTAGGCGGAGAGACTCTGGACCAGGCAAGCGTTGCGACCATCCGTGCTGATTTGACGCAGACGCTGTCAGCGTTTGACGCACGCAACGGCAACACCGGAATGTCCGAAAAACTGAACGGGATCTTTGGGTGTGAACTTCCGGGCATGGAGTGATACCCAGTTTTCGAGTACTGAATACCGAGAGTACCGAATACCGATTACTCGAGACGATCATGACCAGCTTCGCAGACGCCATTCGCCAGGGAATCCCAGCATCCATCCCAGCCGCCGCTCCGCCAATGGAGGACGGCGTGGACCGCGCTCCGGATCGGCCGCAAGTGTTGAATCCTGCCCAGCGGAAACTGGCGCTGAAGAACGCGCTTCGTTACTTCCCAAAATCGTGGCACGCCGAGCTCGCCCCTGAGTTCGCGAACGAGCTCAAGACGGACGGTCGCATCTACATGCGCCGATTCCGACCTGACTACGAGATGTACGCGCGTCCGATCGATGAGTACCCCGCAAAGTCTAAGCAGGCTGCGGCGATCATGCTGATGATCCAGAACAACCTGGATAATCGCGTCGCTCAACATCCGTATGAGCTGATTACGTATGGCGGCAACGGAACGGTCTTCCAGAACTGGGCGCAATACCTGCTGACGATGAAGTACTTGTCGCAGATGACCGACGAGCAAACGCTTGTTTTGTATAGTGGCCACCCGATGGGCCTCTATCCTTCGCACCCGGATGCGCCGCGGGTGGTCGTCACAAACGGCATGGTCATTCCCAATTACTCAAGCCGAGAAGACTACGATCGCATGGCCGCCTTGGGCGTCACGTCGTACGGCCAGATGACGGCGGGAAGCTTCATGTACATCGGTCCGCAAGGCATCGTGCATGGCACGACGATTACGTTGCTCAACGCCGGTCGAAAGGTCCTTGGTTTGGAGCCGGGGCAGGATTTGGCAGGCAAAGTGTTTGTGACGTCCGGACTGGGCGGCATGAGCGGCGCGCAGGCAAAAGCGGCTGTCATCGCCGGTGCCGTCGGCGTCGTGGCCGAGGTCAATCCCTACGCGCTTAAGAAACGGCATGAGCAAGGCTGGGTGATGGAGGTCGAGGAAGACCTCGACAAGCTGTTGGTCCGCATCGAAAAGGCGCGCGCAGCCAAAGAGAAAGTGTCGATTGGCTACCTGGGTAACGTGGTCGAACTTTGGGAGCGCCTCGCACAAGCTGGTGTCCCCATCGAGTTGGGAAGCGACCAAACGTCGCTGCACATTCCGTTCGCCGGCGGATACTACCCTGCTGGACTCACACTCGAGCAATCGCAAGACCTGATGAACAACGCGCCGGAGCAGTTCAAAGACCATGTCTACGAGTCGCTGCGTCGACAGGTCAAAGCCATCCATACTATGACAGATGCTGGCATGTATTTCTGGGACTACGGCAACGCGTTCCTGCTAGAGAGCTCGCGCGCTGGCGCCGAGGGCATTCTCAACCCCGATGGCACATTCACGTACCCATCGTACGTCGAAGACATCATGGGCCCTATGTGCTTTGACTACGGGTTCGGACCATTCCGCTGGGTCTGCTGCTCCGGCAATCCAGACGACCTGCGCAAGACCGACCAAATCGCAGCCGACGTCTTGGAACGACAAGCTTCCGAAGCCAAGCCAGACAACAAACAGCAAATCTTGGACAACCTTCTCTGGATTCAGCAGGCCGAGAACAACCAGATGGTCGTCGGCTCGCAAGCCCGCATCCTGTATGCCGATTGCGAAGGTCGCCGCAAAATCGCGCAGGCTTTCAACAAAGCGATTTCGGCAGGCGATGTTTCAGCACCTATCGTATTGGGTCGCGACCACCACGACGTGTCCGGCACCGACTCGCCGTTCCGTGAAACAGCGAACATCCGCGACGGCTCGATGTTCACGGCCGACATGGCTGTCCACAACGTGATCGGTGACTCGTTCCGTGGCGCTACCTGGGTGTCGCTGCACAATGGCGGTGGCGTGGGTTGGGGCGAGGTGATGAACGGAGGCTTCGGACTCGTGCTAGATGGGACGTCAGATGCCGAACGACGAGCAACCAGCATGTTGAATTGGGACGTCATCAACGGCGTTTCACGCCGCGCCTGGGCTCGCAACGAGGGCGCCATCTTCGCGGCCAAAGAGGCTATGAATCAAATCGACGGCTTAGAGCTCACACTCCCCGAGGTCGCGGATGACGATGTCGTAGATTCGGCGTTTGACGACTAGTCATTGCCGCCGGTGATTCCGTGCAGCAAGTCTAGAATCTCGTCGGCTTCGTAGGGCTTTGCTAGGAAACCTGCGCATCCCATTTCATGGGCCTTGAGCCGGGTTTTTCCGTCTGTGTGGCCCGTCATGATAACAACCGGGATATTCTCCGTGCGCTCATCAGAGCTCAGCATTTCGACGACGTTCCATCCGCCAACGCGGGGCATGGAAAGGTCGAGCAGAATGACATCGGGAGTATGGTCGATTGCGGCGAAAATGCCCTGACTGCCATCGACGGCCATGATGACGTCAAACTCATCTTCGAGCAGTTGCTCAAGGTACTGACGGTTGTATTCGTCATCTTCTATGATTAGAACGCGTGCCACGTGCAAACCTCGCAGGTGATAGACGGTTGTCGCATAAATCGTTCGGCCTGTAAAATTTTCGAGCTTTCGCAGCGACTTAGCGCCCATGACGCCATTCGAAATTGCCCAATTAGCTTCAATTCCCGTGACCAGTGCCATCGTTGGTTGGGGTACGAACGTACTGGCGCTCAAGATGACGTTTTACCCGGTGAGTTTCATTGGGATTCCGCCATATCTGGGTTGGCAGGGCATCATTCCCGCAAAAGCCAAATCCATGGCCGAGCGTACTGTTGACCTAATTACGACCAAGCTCGTTGGCGTTCAAGAGGTCATCGATAGACTAGACCCCAAGCGGGTTTCCGAGGAATTATCGGAATCGGTTGCGGGCCTGATGCGCGACGTCATCGACGACGTGATGTCGCAACATGAGCCGCAGCTCTGGTTGCTACTGCCAGATGTTGCCAAAGAAGAAATCTACGCGCGCGCAATCGAACACGCTCCAGCCGTCATCGAAGAGTCGGTGGTCGACCTCAAGATCGAAGTCCATGAGGTGCTCGACCTCAAAACGATGGCCGTCGCAGCCCTCCTGGAAGACCGCGCGTTTCTGAACCAAATCTTCCTCGAGTGCGGACGCGAAGAATTCAAGTTCATCGAGAAAAGCGGCCTCTACTTCGGATTCGCATTCGGCCTGATGCTGATGGGCATTTGGATCGTCGCGGCGTTGGATTGGATGATGCCACTCGTCGGCTTTCTGATTGGCTGGGCGACGAACTACCTCGCCCTGAAGATGATCTTCGAGCCGGAGCAACCAAAGAAGATTTTGGGATTCACCTGGCAAGGCGGCTTCCTCAAGCGCCAGGACGAAGTCTCCGAAGCCTACGCACGCCTTGTTACCCAAAACATCGTGAACGCTCGAAATATCCTGCGTGCGCTGTTTGAGGGCCCCGGTGCGGACCGCTTGTTGGGAATCATCGACCGCCATGTTCAGGACGCGGCAGAGCAATACGCGGTTGTCCCAGACGCCGTGACCAGCCTTCTAATCGGCGGCGACAATTACCAAAACATCAAGCAGACCATTGCGGAGCGCATCGTGGACGCCGTCCCTGGTGGTCCTGTGTACGTGGCGGAAGGTTACGCTGAAGAAGCGCTCGACCTTGAAAACACGCTACGTGAGCGCCTTAAAGAGCTGCCGCCCGGCGAGTTTGCCGGGCTGTTGCGTCCGATCTTCCAGGAGGACGAATGGAAACTCCTATTGGTCGGCGCCGTGCTCGGCCTCTTAGTCGGCGTGTTTCAGGCGTTTGTTGTGCTCGCCTAAAATGAGCGATAACGTTTGGTATCCAATCAAGAACAACTGGAGACTACGATGAAGCGCTGGATTGCACTGGCACTACTGATCGTTCTTGTTGGTTGCGGCGACGACGCATCCAAGAAGGGCAACAACGGAAACAATGGAAACAACGGCAATAACGCCAACAACGTGTTCAATAACGCGAACAACGTGTCGGGAGACGACCTTGGCAAGTTCCTTTGGGACTCGCTGTGTGACGCCACGTTTAGTTGCGACATCAACCCGGAATTGGCGCTCGTGTTGGGGCGCTACGAAAGCGCCAGCGCATGCAAAGCGAACCCGCAATTGCAGGCGTTAGGCTTTGAACTCGACGAGCTCGACAGCTCACTCGATTCGGGCCGAGCGACTGTGAACACGACCGCGCTTTCGGCCTGCGAGACTGCGCTAGAGAACAGCCTCTGCTCCGGATTGGGTTTCGAAAATCTTCCCGAATGTCAGGGCATCATCGTCGGCACGATCGAAGAGGGTGCAGACTGCATCAGCTCCGATGAGTGCGGCCCCGGACTTCGGTGCGAAACAGGCGGCGAAGAATGCTACGGCACATGCGTGCCAGAATGCGGAACCGAGACCTGCTCTACCGACGAGTACTGCGACTTCAACGCTGGTGAGGAGACATGCGCGACGAAAGCAGCATCCGGCGGAAGCTGCGACTTCGACGAAGGCTGCCAGCCCGGCTTGCTTTGCTACGACGGCACCTGCGGTGAACCTCGCCAGGTCGCCAACGGCGGAGCCTGCAATCGCGCTTCTGAATGCCAAGCCGGCTCGATCTGTGAGTCGGGAATGTGCATTGAACTCGCCACCGCTGCAGCCGGCGAGACGTGTCGGGTCGGTGATGACGAGAACACGATCTGCGAAGCCGGCAGCGTCTGCACTGACATCGAAGTCGTCGACGGCGGTGGCCAAGGAACCTGTGGTCCTGCGAAAGGCGAAGGCGGTGTCTGCCGGGTCTGGTTTGAGTGTCAGTGGGGATTCACCTGCTCGACCGACAATCCAATCATGCCAGGCGAGTGCGTGCCTCTTTTTGGCAACGGGGAATCTTGTGAGACGCAGTTCGATTGCCAATCCGGCTCATGTCAGGACGGAATGTGCGCTGCCGTGGACCAAGAAACCTGCGAACTCCCATGAGTTCGTTAAGGGTGTGACACCAGCCAGAACGAAGCGCTTCGCCCATCCGCATGGTCATACAGGCGTGACTGATCGCCGAGCTGTTCTTGCGGTCGCATCACCTCTAGATTCAACGACTCGCCAGGACGAATGCGGCTGCTGTGATCGACAGGTCCATCACCAGGGCTGTGCAATTGGTGGTCGCGGTCATCGAAATTGGTGATTCGCAGAATCTGCCCGACGTAAACCACGACCGGCTCATCCTTTGAATTCCAATCTGACGCGCCGGTTCCCTGTTGAATGGTGAACTCCACGACGGTGCCTGGGCCTGGTCGAGTTGGCACTTCTGGCTCTGGCTCCGGCTCAGCCACCGGTTCAGGAAGCTCCTCCGTCGGTTCTTCAGTGGTCGGTGTGTCCGCTGGACCGGGGTCTGTAGGCAACGGTGTTGCAGTAGGTTGTGGACTAGATACCACAGGTTGCGCGTCCAAAGCGGTCTGTTCCGATTCAAGATCGGACATATCCAGCGTGCCTTCGCACCCGAAAATGCCGAACAAAATCAGACCGATAGCCAGAAACCTTACTGTCATCTTGATACTGCGCACATCGTACCTCACCGCTTCCTCGAGCGATTAGTAACGCAACTTGTGTGCCAAGGGCGCACAGTGTCCTACATGTAGGATACGCCTCGCTGATGATGCTCGCGTTGCGCGCGGATCGGGTGGTATCTTCGGGTGTGGCTATTCATGCATTACATCGCACCCTCTCTAAGCCCCGCCCGTGGCGCCGACTGCTGCACCGCGAAGGTCAGGCCGAGATCTACGACATCACCACAGATGATGGTCAGGACTTGGTTCTGCGCCGAATCGTGCCGCGCGCGTCAAACCCGTACCCGCCAGTCCTGATGCTGCATGGCTTGGCCGCCAATCACCTGACATGGCGATTTCCCGAGCGGTCCATCGCCGATTGGTTGGCGGAGCGTGGGCACGACGTTTGGCTTGCTGAGTTGCGTGGACACGGTGATAGCGTTCGCAAGCGCTACGACTGGCGATTCGACGACTATCTGAACCACGATATCCCGACGATTATCGAGACGATCCAAGCAGTCACCGAATCCGATGAAATCCAATGGATTGGCCACAGCATGGGCGGTGTGCTGCTTTACTTTTACGGCATCCTACACCCTGAGCCTCCGCTGGCTGCAGGTATCGCCGTGGCTTCAGGCCTCGACTACAAAGTCGGCGCGTCGGGCTTCAAACCGATGCTTGCGTTGCGGCCACTTCTGGAGCCACTGGTCGCCGTTCCATATGGGACTCTGGTCCACTTGCTGGCTCCAGCACTCGGCCGCGGTCTGCCAATTGAGAGTTTCAATGTTGTGCGCAGCAATATTGAGCCTGAGGTGGTTCGACGAATTCACGCACGTTGCTTCCACACCATCCCCGTTTCATTGCTTCAGTCCCTGTCGACCACGTTCGAAGACGATGGATTTAAGACCCAAGACGGCTTTGTGTTTGAGCATAATGTCGGTCGCTACCAGGTTCCGAGCCTTCTGCTCGCTGGGACCGGTGACATGCAGGTCTCCGTTGAGGCGGTCGAGCATACGTCCCGCCTTCTTCGGAGTGCCGAAATCCAGTCGTTTGGCCGCGAGTACGGTCATGAGGACGACTACGGTCACTTCGACCTGATTCTGGGCAAACGAGCACAGACCGAGGTCTGGCCGACGATCGCGGAATTCCTTGAGTCGCACTGATGCTGTCGAACTATTCTGAACCGCCAGAAACTCAAGAAGACCTTCTCACACGCGCCGAATCGATGGCTGGCCATAACCTCGCCGAGGTCGCGGCAGTCACAGGTGATGAAGTCCCGCGTTCGCTGCGGCGAGCCAAAGGATGGGTCGGCATCGTCATCGAAAACTACCTTGGCGCAACCGCTGGAAATCGGGCCGTTCCCGACTTCGAAAAACTTGGTGTGGAGCTCAAAACTATTCCGTTAGATGACACCGGCAAACCTCGCGAGACGACCTACGTATCGACCGTTCCGCTTACGGATATCGAAGAAGTCGAATGGCGCGAGTCCCCCGTCTACAAAAAACTCCAAACGGTGCTGTGGGTACCGGTTCAGGCGGGCAAGGAAACTCCCATTGGTGAACGCGTGGTCGGCCGCTCCCTATTGTGGAGCCCCAGCGAAGAGGAAGAAGCTGCCCTGCGCAAAGATTGGGAAGAACATCTAGATGTCATCAGACGCGGCTATATCGACAATACAACCGGTCGTGACGGAGAAATCCTGCAAATTCGCCCAAAGGCGGCCGACGCCAGCAAACGCACGTGGACAGTGAACGAAGACGGCAACTCCATCATGACAAAACCCCGAGGATTCTACCTTCGCACCTTATTCACAGAATACCTGGTGCGCCGATATATCCTCGGGGTTTCGGATGCCGAATGGGGCTAGTTAACGACAGAAACACTCTTGTTTCGTCAACGCCACGGATTCCCCGGTGCCCAGATCCAACACCGTGGCATTAGGAGTTTCGTCGCAGTCCAACACGGTAAATAGATCCCCATACGTGGCGCGGCCGCCTCCCGACTCCAACACGAAGCTGTCCACAAAACACTCCTTTCCCATCTCGCTACACGCGGTATCGCAATCAACGATGGGATCAATACCGACTTCTACCAGAGTTTCCTCGACCAAGTCCTCGGAAGCAATATCGGCCCTAAGATCACTGCCATCGTCCGCCTCGAAATCCGAATCGACAATTCCGGTGTCATCAGAAATCGTAACACCCATGTCAGTAGTTTCGTCCGCCGAGTCTGACGAACAACCCATTAGCGGAAGACCGGCGAGCAGTAACATAAACAGAAGGCAAACAACCTCATGGAAATTTGAAAAACAGAACGACCGATTCACGTTAAGCTCACTCTTCAACAGGATTCACACAAACCCCAATTTCGTCATGAATTCCGGGGTAAAAGGAACAGTGATTGCCTTCGCAATCAGTCGATGAAGCACACTCTTCGTAGGTGATTCCCCCCGGTTCCTGGGGCGACCGAACGCGATAGGTCGACGAAATCAATCGTTCCCATATTTCGTCTTCCAGCTGAATTGTAAACGCATGGTGCGTGAGTTCTGCAATATCGGTTGCCATTTCGATATCCGGCGAAACTTCGTCAAACACTCGAGCGACATTTGCCGACGATTGATCGGTGTAGTCACAGAGCGCGTAAGGAAGCAGAGGAACCTTCGCACGCTTTTCTAGCGTCAGCTTTGGGTAAAAAAACTCGGCGTGTTTCAACGCTCTAAAGTCAACAGGGTTGAACACATATCTGAGATTTGGCTCGCTAAATTCAGAGTTTAACTGACGGTCTTGGGTGAACAATTGCTCGTCCACCCTGATGGAAGTTGAATGTGACTCTCCAGGCGCCAACTGAATGCTAATTCGTTCAGGTTCAGAGGGGTATGTGGTGTAAGTTTCGTCCGGACCTCCCATGAATTTGAAATCACACATGCTAAACGACTGCCTTCCTTGGTTATCTTCGAATCGGACAATCTTGGATAGACCGTCTCCAATAAGGGCTATTCCATCTTGATTTATGTAGGAAGGAATCCGTGCCCATTCAAGCCACTGAGGTTCATCACATCGATTACAAATATCGATGGTCGACATCCAAAGTCCTTCACTAAACTCAAACGACTGACGATATGCTCCGCAGTTATCATAGTGAACTTGAACCATCCCGTTAGAGTTCCACGTATTTCCGGCCTCTCCGAACTCGCAGACTTCTTCGAATGAACCAAACGTACCCACGTCGGGAAAAACTGGTCTATCTGTGGATTCATCAGAACCACACGCGGTAGACCAGCTCAAAACTGCCCACCAAAGCAAAACCAAGCTATGGCGTCCAACTCCTGAGCGCCCAAGCATACCTGGACAAAGTGGTCTCACCACAGCCAAGTGTGTTTTCCCAACTTCCATTTCTGAACTCCCTCGAATTCCAAACTAACAATAGACTCAAGTTATCGCGATTTGATCCAGTAATCACATCAAAGCCCTCGTTGGAGTCTGTCAGTGACTCTGATGCAAACTCGCAACCTGCATCGGAGCCATCCAGATCACACAACAGTAAATCGTAGTCGACGCCAACTCCTAACTGGCCCACGGCTCCATTCGGCTCGTCTGGACTACATCCGAACCAGCTTAGGCTTGCGCGAACCCTAGTTCCTGATTCCACCTCGCCCAAATTGTGCAACTCCACAGTAAGTGGATCGCTAAACTCACCAGGATCAGCGTCAAACACCAATCCAGATGGAATTGGGGTTGGGTCAGCTTGCAAATCTTCCACATCCACATTGGTGGGCCATGGTATGCCGTCTCTGAGGTCATGAGTGGCGGAACCATCGGCGCATTGACCTTTAGACTTTTCGGCACACCCCTCCTCTCGGCACGACATACCGGCTGCGTGATGAATTCCTGCCCCAGCTCGCGAGTCGTACTCGTCGTGGATGGTGTTTGCACTGGTGAAGTGGCCTGGCGTGGGATATCGAGGGATCGTACTCGGTGCTGTTGGATTCCCCACCTCCACTTGTTGGTCAACATCAGCCGTATTCCGAACGAGGACCTTATTATGGATTGGCCAAAGCGTCCGCCTCCTGCACTCCTGCAGTAGTGCCAGTGACGCCGTCACAGTAGGAGCGGCGAAACTAGTGCCGGTGTTCGTCTCCCAGACATCCGTGCCCGGATACTGACCAACTGCAGTCACAACTGATGCAACCACTGCGTCCACGCCCTCTGATACCACATCTGGCCGTTCGGGCTCATTCTTGAAAGTCGCCAGAGGATTTCCACTGTTGTGCGTAAACCATGGGTTCTTCCAAGCAAACCCGGACCATATATCGTCCTCGTACTGACGCCTGTCGTCATCATAGGTTCCCGCTGCCCCAACGGCTCCGACACAAATGGAGTTAAAGGAATGGCAGTTTGTTTCGAGATGGGGCACAAAGTCGTCTGAATTGCCAGCCGCGTTCACGAAGGTCATATTGTGATGAAAGGAGTAATAATCTTCCAATGAAGACTGAAAGGTTGCTGACACTTGATTCACGAAAAGATTGCCTGGTCCCCAGCTTTCATTGATTAGCATAACTTCTTCTTCTAGAAGCCATTCCAGCCGATCCACCAAAGCCTGAATATTCTGGGCTGCGGGTGTGGATGTGTTGGGCGTAATTTCACCAACATTCGCAACAAACAGATGAGCACGAGACGCATTGTTTTCATTGTGACTAGTGTGCGCAATACGACTAGCGACGTGCGTGGCATGCTGAGACACGCAAATTCCGCCATCTCGACAAAAAGCATTCGGGACATCACAGGCATTGACGCAATCTTGATTGTTCTGGCAACTCACGGCATTGGTTTGATACGTCACGCTGTTATTTTGAAACGCTTCATGCTCCATAAGTCGACATCTTGTGTTGGCCTCGATGATTCCGATTTTTATATCCTCGGCGTAGTAGCCATTATCATTAAAATGACTAGCTGCCCGACTGTGATGCGCCGCTCCCTGACTGTCCGGGTCTTGATTCTCAGCCCATCCTTCCGCAGCAAGTGCGAGCATTGAGACGTCGTCGTGGCGAGCAATCTTTTGTATCTCCGGCGCCCCACCATAGAACACGCCAATCTTAAGAGGGCCGTCGATGTATTCAACGTCTAGTTTGTTGGATGCAGCCCATGCAGGAAACTCTTCATTTTGGAAGAAGAATGCAACTGGCACTTGCAATGGTCCATTACGGTGAAGCTGAGTAGCCAGCGTGATCTCTGTAGTTCCCCATATCTCACGATAGGCGTCCCAAAAGAGCCAATCTGCTTCTGAGACATGCACGATAGCGCCGTCATCAATAAGCACTGCGCGTTTTAACGAGCGTTTGCCTTCTGCTTTCAGCCGGAACTTGATGTGGTGAACTTCTCCCGATGGCATTTCGGCCGATTCTCCCCATTGGACCGTCAAGGACTTCGCCGCTGCCATCGATTCGACCCGTTGAATTATGTCTTCGGTCTGGGATGTCGGCGTGGGTTCCAGCGCTTCAGGGCCAGAATGGCAACCAAATAGATACACACTAATTGCAGCTACGAACGAATAACGAATAACGAATAACGCACTGGACTCCCTCCAATGATTGAATATGTGTTCGTGAAGCCTAATTCGAACGGCACCGCAAGTCAATATATGTTTTTAAACCACATGTTAGGCGTCATGACAAAACCCCGAGGATTCTACCTTCGCACCTTATTCACAGAATACCTGGTGCGCCGATATATCCTCGGGGTTTCGGATGCCGAATGGGGCTGCCACCCCAACAACTCAAATGAACTTTAGGGCTCAAAGTCAGGGTCCATCATCTCCTTGAGCGTCGGGTGGGTGTACTTCTTCGGGAAGAGGAACATCGTCGTGATCCCCTTCGCAACCTCACGCACCGTCCGTTCGCCCACGCCCTTTTTGCTAAGAAGCGTCTTCGCGTCGCGTGGAAGTTCGTCCACGAAGAGCTCCATGTTGTCACCCAAATGTCCACCACCAAGTCCGCGCACCGCCGCCATGTACGAGCGTCGCTCGCACGGAAGCGTCCATACCCGATTACGAGGCCGTCCCTGGTGGTCATAGATGAAGCAGCCGTAGCGGGCCCAACCGTACATCCACGGCGAGTCCTCGTCGGCATGCACGTCAAGCTGCAGCAGATTGCGAGTCACGTCCTGCCACTGCGCCAGGTAGAACTCCGCCTCGAAACCCTGTTTGGGAAAATCCAGATTCGGCGAGAAACAGCGCAGTAGCGCGTATCGGTAGATGTCGTTCTCGACCTTCGTGAAGTGGGGGGCAATCTGCGCCTCGTAAATCTCGAAGCACTCGATGTCTTTGCAGAACACACCTTCGATGAAGTCGGTCTGCCAACTGTCTTCGCCAAAATGGCTGACCATCTCAATTAGGTGGTCGATCAGTTTCGCCGGCCCATCACGAAGCACCTCCAAAAAGGTGGGCTCTTCTTCGGCCTCCATTTCCTCCATCATTTCCAAGATCTCTGCGTCGTCGATTTCCATTACAAACTGTTCGCGATTCATTTCTTTCTCCGTTGAATTGCTGGCTCTATCGCTCAGTTGGTCCCGTTATCGAACGGCAGCCGAAACCGTTGCGGAGATTTTGGAAAAAAAGATCCTGCGCGCGTCTGAAGTCATCGAAATGCGCGTCTGATTCTGTTAGTGAGCCGCCGATGGAGAACGAGGACACAACACGCTCGGGGATGCTATTTGCGCTAGGCGCGTACGCGATGTGGGGGTTCTTTCCCATCTATTGGAAGCAGCTCCAGCACGTCGATTCGCTCGAGATCCTTGCCCACCGTATGGTCTGGTCTCTAGGCTTTGTGCTCGCCATCCTCGCTGCACGCCAGAACTGGGCGTGGATCCGCAAACTCGGCGCGAAAACGGTCGGACTTTATTTCGCGGCAGCAGCTCTGCTGGCGGTGAATTGGGGCATCTATATTTGGGCTGTGAATGCAGGCTTTGTCGTGGAAACGGCGCTCGGCTACTTCATCAATCCACTATTGAACGTAGCGTTCGGCTCGATGTTCCTGGGCGAGCGCATGCGCCGCGTGCAGTGGATCTCGATAGGTTTGGCGGCGTTTGGCGTGCTGTATCTGACATTCGTGTACGGCCAACTTCCGTGGATCGCCCTTTTGCTGGCCGGAACGTTCGGTACCTATGGTCTGCTGAAGAAGTCCGGGACACTCGGCGCTATCGAAGGGCTCTCGCTTGAGACCGCGCTCCTATTCGTTCCCGCACTAGGCTTCCTGCTGTTTGTGGAGGCCGATCATCAAGGCGCGTTCCTTCACTCAGACGTCAAGACGAACGGCCTTCTGGCGTTCTCAGGTGTCGCCACTGCCCTGCCCCTGTTGTTCTTCGCCGCGGCGGCTCGACGCCTGACGTTATCGGTTTTGGGCGTTGTTCAATATTTCGCGCCCACCATCCAATTCCTCTTGGGCGTCTGGCTGTACAACGAGCCCTTCAACTTCACGCGGCTGATCGGTTTCGTCTTTATCTGGGCGGGTCTCGCACTCTTCACGGCGGAGGGTCTTCGTCACAGGAAACGAACACGCCTTCGAGATTGATGCGCATGTGCTTGTCAGATACTTATTTAGCGGCTGAATCGAAGGTTACGTATGAAGTTCCTGGTGCTGGTGGCGGCGTTTGTGTTCGTCGCGTGTTCGTCCGACGACACAACCTCAACCCCTGATATGGGCGAGGATTCTTCCGCTGATCAAGCAGAAGATACGGGCCCGGCGTGTACAGTCCTGTTCGGTTCGCCTTCCCAGAATACCGGCCTAACGAGCGAACAGTGCGCCCCCAGCTGCGATTGCGAGGGGCGCAGTTTCACGGCCCCAGAATTCAGTGAAGCGAGACTTGAATGGATGCGGGGTATGGTGCTCGACAACCCGCCGCAAGCCCTGACATCAGACCCCTACGAGGACCCCGCGCCTGAGCCAACGACCGAGGTCTGCGCGGTGTCCATCACTTCGGACTCGACCTATCGACTGGATACCTTCGATTCGGAAGATGACGCCGCGAACGCCGGCGCATCAGTCACGCACACCGGGGCTTGCGGTCTGTGCAGTACGCTGGTGGATTTCGCAGTGTATGCGGGCATCCCGGAGCTCACTGCACCTGTTCGAGAGTGCGGCCTGGAAGGCATCCGCGGCGGTGACCAAGCAAACATCGATTGCTTGATCGACCTCGGTTTCACTCCGGATTGTGCCCAGATTTGGTTCTACAACACGCGTCACACCCGCAATGAATGCGCGGCGGATTGCTTTGCTAACCTGAACTCACCTCACCATCTGGAAGATGGCAGTTTGAACGCCTGCATTCAGTGCGATGAGGACATCAGCGGCCCGGTGTTCAAGGCATACGCTGGGCGAACCCGCCGCAACACGGGCATCGCGACAGCCCTATGCCGGCCATGCGACCAAGTCCGCCCCATCGCGCATGATTACTTGCCCTAAGGCGTCTTGAACTCTACCGGGCCCGAATACAAATCACTTTGGATTTCAATTCGCATATCGGCCCAATCCGCAGGTGCGCCTAGCTCCTCGAACGCCACGCACCCTTCTGCAGAAAGCAGTTCGGCTTCGGCACCGTAGTCCCAACAGTCCGGTTCATCGGCGACGACGACGTACGGATTGAAGTCATCGCCATCAAAATCTTCGGCGCACATCTGCTCTAACGGCCCGCCAATTGGCGTATTCATGAAGAAGATGAGCGACACGCAGACGTCCAAGTCCTTGTCATAGCGCGACACTGCAAGCCTATACGAGCCAATCGGCAGACTAAAAAACGACAGTGCCGATTCACCCTCGAATGGCGGAAAGACGACGTTCATATCCTCGACCATCGTCAAGTCTTGACCGGCGTCCGCGACGTTGTTGGCGTTGTTCTGATTGTTGACGTTATTGACGTTATTGACGTTGTTCGTGTTGTTGGCGTTGTTCTGGTTGTTCCGACTGTCTGAGAACTTCCAGCCATCCGCTGAGTCCGAGCCACACGAGAGCAACAGCATGCTCGCCAAAATGAGAGGTAGATTTCGCATAAGCCGTTGATATCCAGTCTGGTCGCTTATTCCAAGCTAGCGGTCCATCCCGGCTCTACGTCTGCCAAATCGCCCGCCGGTGCTTCAAACACCCAACGCACTTCTTGCGAAGATTGGTATAGGGCTTTCGAACCCGCCTGAAGGTCGCGACGGACGTCGACGACCTGTCGTGAGTCATCGATGAAGGCGATATCAAGATTGAAGCGAACTCCCGCCATCGTGATGTTTACAACCTCCGCACTGGGCCAGACCAAGAGCATGCCCCAACCATCTTCGATGCAGGATCGATTAGCCAGACCGCGGGTGCGGGCAAGGTCGCTCTCGGCAACCTCGGCCTGGAATCGACGGTCGTCCAGGTCGGAGGCCAAAATGAACGCGCTTCCACCTTCGCCGGTCATCGCAGGAGGCAGCGAACACACACCTTCACAAACCAAAGGGCTATCGCACTCACCCGCGCCTTCACACGCTTTGTCCACGCCGTCGGGAACGGTCTCTGTGCACGCACCGGACGACTGTTCAGGATCGGAGCACCCCAACAATAGTGCAACCAATCCAAGGCTAACCAGTTTCGAATTCATCCACATCGTCCACAAGAATCAGGTCGATGGTGACCGACAGCATCTGTCCGTTACCCAACGTCACCGTGACATCGAGCGTGAACGGCTGGTCAACCCAATCGGTGGGGTATTCAAAGACGTCCATCGCCAGCGACGGGATCACAAGCAGCCATCCGTCATCCGTCTGGACCCAATAACTTGGGTCGAGCTCGAGAATCGTCGTAAACATGTCGTCGCCATTGGCGCTTCGTGCATGTGCCTCCAGCTCAGATGCCAGGGTACTTTGTGCCAGTCGAGCATCGGTCAAGAGATTGACGTCGATATGCCAACCGCCCTGAAAGCCGCTCACCAACTCGATCTCTTGGTTTGGGGTGAACTCTTCGAATGGCGCACCGATGCCCAAATAGGCATCACCCTCAATCACCGGGAGATCGGCCTCCATATCTTCTTCGAGGTCAGACCCCATATCCATTTCGGCATCCGGCCCAGCATCAGACCCGCCTTTGATGGGAGCTCCATCACCGCAGCCAACCATGAACGCGAGTAGAAACATCAGCCAGGAGTTCTTCATGTCGGTGCCACCACTAGCATTTTTGCCGTCATTTCTTGTGCATCGACCCCGATGGGTTGAATGAACCCCTTCAGTTCGACATTCTTTCCCCGGACATTTGGCGAGATCAGGAAGATGCTTCGGTATGACCGCGTGCCTTCGCCTTCATCGGTCCACTCCTGGGGGTAAATCTCGAATCCCTGGCTATTCATCAGAACCCCGTCAAGCCACAGCTCCCAGTAGATGCTGTAGTCGCCTTGTGGATCGGTCACCATAACCACAGGTTCTATGTGGTAGGTGTCCCCGCCTTGGAATCCTCCGCCGTTGTGCCACTGAATGCTGTTGCAGGCCTGATCTGCAGGAACCACGGGCGCTCCCAAATCTCCGATGCCGATATAGGCGTTGTCGGTGACAGAGAAAGCCATGACGTGGTCATCAGTACATGGGTCAACGACGACTGGCTCTTCGTCGGCTTCGGGCTCCGGGCCGCACGCCATCAATAGCGGTATCGCCAATAACAACCACTTCATAGCGACCTCACGTAGTCAAGCAGTAGCTCGCGGTCCTCTTCGCTGAGCGCCTCGTAGGCCGACGTTGACGCGGCTGCTTCGGATGCATGGCGACGAATTGCATGGTCGATTGTGGGCGAGAATCCGTCGTGCATGTACGGGCCCGACTCGGCAATGCCCCACAAAGGCGGCGTTCGGAATTCACGCATCGTCGCCTGTCCGTCTTCGATCCCAAAGTAATCAGCCGGTGCGACATCGTGCAGCAACAGGTCGCTGAACAGCGGAACTTCGACACCATCTGCGTTTGTCAGCGACGGCACATGGCACTTCGAGCACATGACCTGTTCGAACAACTGTGCCCCCTCTCCACCAATCGGCGTTGTTGGAGGCCGTCCCAAGTTTTGGCTGAAGAAGACAAGGTCATCGTAATCAGGTGACACAAATTCGGGATCAGCCGCACCGTCTTCGTCGGTGCCAACGCCAGCAACATGACTCGTCCCTTCTTGAAGCGTCAGTCCAACCTCGTTTGAGACCGCGTCGCGAACAAAGTCCTCCAACGTGGGGAGTTGAGCTTTCCAACCAAACTTTCCGACGCGTCCGTCTTGGAGGATATGTGCACGCCCGCTGATACCATCTTGATCCGAATCATCTGGGTCTTCGAGCGCCTGCAATGTGCTGTCCTCGATCCGATCGACAAGCCCGAGCCCGAAGAGCGGCGGAGTCTGACGAAGCTCGAAGACATTCGCCCCGCCACTCTCGGGACGGGTTTGATCCAGTGAAAGACGATGCAGAATCGTTCCAATGCTAGGTGCGGTGAAGGACATGTCCGTTTCGATCGTGCCATGTCGCATCACGTTAAGGCCGATAGGGCCTGAGCCACCCACTACAGGGTCGAAGTGACATGCTCGGCAACTATCGCCGTTGAAACGTTGAGTTAGCCCGAGCCCGTCAGAAATCAGTGAGTTCTGGTCAAACTTCTTGCGACCGTCTTGAAAGCGCGTCAAATCCTCGCTCGATAAATCGCTCGATGGACCGCCCCAATCACCAGTTTCCGGCGTTGGAGACCCAGGCTCAATCAGACCTTTGGACACTTGTTCGGCGCCACCAAGACTCAGAAGGAACATCTGAAGGTTTTGTTGTTGCGTGGTGCTCATAGCTTCATACGCTTGCCGACTCCGATCGGCCTCACCACCGTGCATTCGAATCGCCTCATCCAAAGTATCTGCGCGACCGTCATGCAGATATGGCCCGCTGGCTGAGATTCCCCACAAAGGTTGGGTTCGAAACTCCTGACCTGTCGCAACGCCCATCTCGACCCCGTCCGCCAAATCCTCACCCATGTCGTGAAGCAGAAGGTCGGAGTAGGCAGGAACTAACCCGTCCGGACCTTCGAGCGCAGGTACATGGCAACTGGTACATTTCGCTTCCCGGAATCGCTCTTCGCCGGCGATGGAGCCCGCGGTTCGTTTTTGCTGCGTCACTGGCGCCGGAGCCCCCATTAGCATCGCAAACGAGACGAGGTCGAAAAGTTGTTGCTCCGACATTTCCGGGTCGGGCGTGTCATCGGTATCGAAGTTGGGCTCATCTGGTGCTGCAGCCTGACAATTGATGCAGAACAGCGCTCCGTCTCGTAACTGCGTGAGATCCGCCACGCTCGGAACCGGAAGCTTCGCCTTCATTTCGTCGCTCAGCGGATTTGTCGTCACACCCAAGTGATTGAACAACGGCCCCCGGATGAATCCTTCGATCGATACGGTCTGCGCTTTGCGACCAAATCGACCCACGAAACCACGGTCATAGTTTGCGCGGCCCGAGATGCCGTCGCCATCAGCATCGTCCTCGTCGATGTTTGCCAGGATCGCGTCTTCATTGATTGCGGCGAGCGCCCCGACACCGAAAAATGGAATGGAAGAACGACCAGCAAACGCGTTTGCCCCTTCCGGAGTAGGCTCGCGAAGCGGGCGTTGTGTGCTGAACTGGCTCAAAACCCCGTTTGTCCCAAGACCCACATACGACCCGTCGCTCAGGCGATTGCCCACCAGCAGGAAGTCGCGGTACCGCGGAGCGGAACCGCCGATCACCGGTTGTTCGTGACACGCCGCGCAGAAGCTCACGTTGTAGTTAGGTCCCAACCCGTCCGATGGGCTGAAGCGAGTGAGCGCAACTTCACGTCCGCGCTCAAAGGTCTCTAGCTGTTCTGGAGTTGCTTTCGGCATGGGGTCACCCAACCGTTGCACCAAGATCGATTCGTCGATCTGCAACTCCGGTTCCGGATCATCGCATTCACACGAGGACAGCCCGAACAGGCAAATCAAAAGTAGCGTCGACCGTTTCATAATGCCTCCCGAATGGCTTCGCCTTCGTATGGTCCTTGAGGCAAATTGAAGTTTCCACCGACAGCAATCAACCCGTACCCCTCAAACACGCTCACAGCGTGCAGATCCAACGTCGTAATGGGCGGTGTACGCGGAACTTCTATCCCGTCTGCAGACAGGGTTGCGACCCTGAACAAACCACGTACACCGACAATCCGCGCTTCGTTTTCAGACGTCATCCAAACACCATTTACGCCTGGAGCCGGACTAAGTTCTTCCGAGGTCCAAGTATCGCCATCGTAATAGCCAATAACGCCGTTCGACCGGCCCCCAACCACCGTGATCGCGTCAGCCGATACACCATGGATAGAGATAAGATCGCGGCTTGTACCGATCCCCAGTTCTTCAAAATCTTGGCCGTTCCAACGCAACATGCCACCGCGCTGTCCCACGATGTAGACGTTGTCGGCGCCCGAACCCCACACCTTGTACCACGCATTGACGCCGGGCCGCTCAAGCTCAGGTGTTGGGACCTCTGACCATTCGCCGTTCTGTCGGCGGATGATCGTGGCCTGGCCTGCCTCTCGCCCGTTGCCGCCCACGGCCCAAATGTCGTCCATCGAAGATCCCCAGACGCCCCATAGATCGCGGTCGACAGGGGTCTGTTCGACCACCCATTCCCCTTGTTCTTGAATCAGAACCGTGCCGCCATTTCCGACGACCACAGCTTGGTCATCGAATAGGTGAACCCAGTTCAAGAGTGGGACCGCTGGAAGCGAAACATTGCTCCACTCATCACCGTCGTAGTGGAGCATGGCTCCTCCATCCGGCTCTCCTCCGACGACATAGATGTCGGAAGCTGACCTGCCATTGACATGCAGAAGCCAGCCCGTCTCAGAAGTGTCGAACAGATCGGAATCCTCGCCCATGTCTGTCGTGTTGTTGTCGCCATCGTCAGGCGAACAGCCAGCCAGAAAGCCGACGGCAACAAGCACTGATATTGCGCATTTAATAAACATTAGATTGCTGCGGAATAACCTTACATCACTATACCATTGGGTAAGTCCTCAGCATATTTCGTTCCATTCTCGCACTATGACGCACAAAGACACCAAGCTGGCCGAGGAATACCTACGCGCTTACAGGCAGATAACGCGTTTGAATGGTCTCGTGTATGTGGACGATGACGGTGTTTGGGTGCTCAGCCGTCCGACTTTTCCGTCGGATCTAGAGCAACAACTCCTCAAATTTCTGATGGAACCGCTGGACGTCTCGACCTACTTCACGCGCCGAGAGTTGGTCGAACTACTTGGATGTCGAGAGCTCATCGAGGTCGACAAAGCCGTCCTTGGGCAGACGCGATTCCAGGCACGTAAGATCGACAAGCGCGAACTCACGCGCCTGGTGAAGTCCGGCGTAAAACCGGCTAAGTCGCTCCGCGACACAGGTTGGAAGAAGAAGCTGAAGGCCAGTCTGGATATGGTCGATCGGCTGGAGTCGCTGTCACCTCGAACTCGAGGGTTCTTTCCATCCGTTGATGCCGAACAGTGGCCCACCCGGCCGGCGTTCATTCCAAATCTGGCGGCCGTTTTCGGACAAGCTGAGGCCGAACGGGTGCGAATTGCCCTTGAATCTACAATCGGTCCTGATCGGGACCGGTTGCCAGAGGTGCAAGAGATCTTCCGACGGTTCCTCGCCACCGCGAACCAAGCCGTAAAGAAGCAATCGACGTCGGCGAAAACTCAGCAGTTGTATGACGACCTACAGGCTTTGCCGGTGGCTTCGCGTGCTCGTGCGCGTCGACTGATTGCGCTGTTTCGACAGGAACTTGCCCAAGATGCTGACCTCCTCCCAATCGATTCTTCGGAGCGCGAGATTGAAGCCATGGTCGTCGAAGACATCGCGGCGGCAGCCAAACGGCTGACTCAGCTGGCCGAGGCAAATCTCCAAGCACTGGGCCCGGTAGCCGCATATGAACTGACCCCAAACGACATCGCTGCGGTTGCCCAAGCCCAGATGTATGCGGGGGGCTACCAACTCAAGTTTCTCCCAAATCTGGACTCACACAAACTCACCCAAATGTGCCAGCTGGTCCGAAACTTCGAACCCAAGGACCTGCCCGCCGTGTGGCCGGCCGTGCTGAAGCATCGCAACCCTTGGTACTTGGGATTTGCGGCTGACATGGCCAAATTTGATGGCGCTAGCATCGCTGAGGCCATCACGCATGACCTGCACCACCTGACCGAGAATCTGAAACCGACCCAATTCAAGCGCATGTTGAAGGTCGCGAGATTGCTGCGCGAACATCCGATCCCCGGCGTTTCGATCACGACACACGAGATTGTAGACAGCTTCAGGGCCAAACACGGATGGACAAACGCAGCGGCACTGGTCTTGGTCTCGCCAACAAACGATGAAATCGAGCCAGGAATCAATGCACTCGCCAAACTCCCCGAAGGCCAGTGGTTGTTGCCGCAGGCCAAACGGTACGTGGATCAGGAACCGTCGCACCGGCCCCCAGAAGTCGAGCTCGTTTCCCAGGCACTAAATCTCACGATCTCGGAAGTTCTGGAGTACTTGCACTACCGCGAATGGTCGGGACACGGCGTGACGTTCTCGGCTCCCATCCTGAAATGCCTGCGAATCGACGAAGAAGAGGCGCGTCAGATTGAAGCGGTGAAGGCGCAGCTGCGCGATGAGGATTCACCAGAACTTCACCGGCGCCTTGAGAATCTAAGCGACCCCGAGCGCAGAGATGCACGGCGCCAAAAGGCCATCGACCGAGCGCGAAAGGCCTTCGACCGGTCAAAGGACGCTCTGCCCAAAGACGCCGAGGCTGGATTTCGGTCGTGGGTCAGTCGCGTCGCACTTCAACGAATCTTGGGCACTCAATTGAGCGACGACCGCGCCCCAGACCATGCGGATCAAGTGGTGCTTCTGTTTGGCGCCGATGAGATCGACCTCAAACTTGCCAGAAAGTTCGCCGTCGATGTCGTCCACCAACGTGACCTGACCGAGAGCAGCCCGAACGCGACCTGGTTGGACGCAATGCGCGAAAAGTTCGACGTGGATAACTGGCTGAATGGCTTTGAATTCAAATGCTCCGTCGAGGGCAGAGTCCTGACGTTTCGGACGGAGACGAATCCATTCCACGTGCTCAAAATGGGCACCTATTTCGACACATGCCTGACGCTTACCGACGGCTTCAACGCCGCATCAACGCTGGCGAACGCGCTGGATGTGAACAAGGCTGTCATCTACGGCTACGACGAGAATGGCAAGGTGTTCGCTCGAAAACTCATTGCGGTAACCGACGATGCGACGCTGCTCGGGTACTACACGTATGCCCACGAACACGGCCAAGAGGTTGCGTTCAAATTGAATGCAGCATTGCTCGATTGGGCCAAGGAACTGGGACTTAAACCCACGACGCAAGGTGCCCCGAAATCGCTTCACCAAGCATTCTGGTACGACGACGGCGCCGAGCCATGGCGCACCCACACATTCGCACCCGATCTGGATATCGACCTGCGGGCCGAACTCAGCTTTATACGTGGTTTTTCGAATTCATTGTTCTGGAGGCGCGCGGACGAGCTCGACCGATGGCCATGGAACCATTCCTCCAAGATCTGGCTCAAACTGAACAATCGGTCTGGCTACGATTTCTGGTTAAATGACCATGTCGTCCAGATTGCGGTTCAAGCCAAAGCCTTCGAAGCGTTCTTCGGCATTGAGGAACTCTCGGTTTTTCAACTCGCCCGCACCGCGCTGCAACACCTTCCGGCCCACCGAGACTGGGCGATTGCGTTCTTGGAGGCGATCGCGCAAACCCGCACCCGAGAGCTCGAAGGGTATTGGCAGAAACTACCCAAGTTACCACCAACCCTAAGCCTGGCACCGTTTCACGTCATCGTTCCAGGTCTGGTCGCGTTGGTTGAACACGCCGATGCCGCAGGGATCGAGTGCATCATCGACCACCACGAAGATTGTCAGCTCAAGTTCTGCGCGCAAGCCGCATGGATTTTGGACCAGAGCGCCGAGCGAGGCGGCGTCGACGATTCCGTCATGCAGCTGTTTGAACACAAGCATCCGTTGGTTCAGAAGATAGGCCTCGAGTTTGCGCATGTCCGCCCTATTCCTGAGGCTGGCAAGCACCTCCGCGCCGAGTACCGGCGACAACCCACTGTGGATTTGGGGCGAGCACTGAAACTCCTGGAAGACGACGCAAGTCAGTGGACAGTTTCCGATGTGGAGTTTGACGCGCCGGCCAAACCCAAGCTTGGCGTTCACATGGGATGGTTCGAGAACCCGGCTTGGGAGACATTCGAGGACGTCGATCGAAGCAATCACCCCTATCTTTGGTATCATTGTGCAAAGAAGCGTGGCTTCGAAAATGCACCCTGCCCATGGGAGTCCGAGCTAACTGCTCTTCCAATCATGGAGGCATTCACCGAACTCGCGCCCTTTCTCAGAGATGACTTGCTACTGGCGTGGCTGGATCGAGCCGCATCGATTCTGCGCCCAAGCGAGTACAGCCTGCTTCTAACCTTCGTGGGCGAGAAGTGTACACGAATTCATCACGGCGCTTTTCGCTCCGGGATTGTCGAAAGCATGAAGACGACCAATCGTTCGTATCGTCTTCAATTGATGTATCTGAAGCACGCAAAGCCACTGGATGTGGCGGATTCCAAGCGTTACGAGTGGCTGCTCAGTGAGCTAGAAGCATAACTCAACACAAAAGATTTACGGCCTTATACGTCATAGTTCTCAATTTGTTTGATATGAAGGCGCAAACCGGCAGACCGGGACGTGATGCTCAACTTTCGCTTGAAATCACGGACCGTTCGCGCCATGTGTGTTGTTTGATGTGCTGTTACACAATTTTGTGTAGAGGCTAACGAAACGGGAGACCGAAATGAAGATCTTGGTGGTTGGACATCTCACGCGCGACCGATTTGGCGATAACTTTGCTCTTGGCGGCTCCGTTCTGTACTGCGCGAACGTTTACAAAGAACTAGGTGCAGACGTCACGGTCGTGACCACCGCAGGTCCAGAAATCGATGCGATCATCCCTGGAGTCCGAGTGATTTCCGCGCCGTCGCCGACCACGACCGTTTTCGAAAATGAGTACGACGTGCAAGGCAACCGCACCCAATGGGTGGAAGCACGGGCGAACGATATCGTACCGCCGGACGACCTCCAGGAGTCTTTCGATGTTGTACACCTCGCGCCAGTCTTGGGCGAAGTAGACGCCTCGTTGTGGGCGCATCGTTATGCGCCAGCAATGGTCGTTTTGGGAGTTCAAGGTTGGACCCGTGAACTCGTCGAAGAAGATGGACGGCAGAAGGTCGTCGCGAAGAACTGGGATTTGCCAGCGGATGCACGTGTAGACGTCGCCTGTCTCAGTGACGAGGATATCGCCAACGCTCCCGATCTTCTTGCACGCTTGCGCCAACGAGCACGTCAAGTCTGCTTCACGCATGGCATTAAGGGTGCCGAGCTGTTTGAGGGAACTCGCGAATACCATATCCCGGCATTCCCAACCCCAAATACGGTCGATCCTACCGGCGCCGGAGACGTATTCGCAGCGGCGTTTGTCCACGAACTCGCCCGCGGAACGGCGACGACAAGCGCGGGACGGATTGCAGCTGCATGTGGCTCGATCGTTGTCGAAGGACAAGGCCCTTCAGCGCTAGGCCGACTGGGCGAAGCGCGAGATCGCGCACGAGACATCATCGTCAAGAACCTGTAGTCGATGGACGCTCGAGACCTACTCAAATTTGCAAAACGGGCCGACCGACTGGACTCACTTCCCCGCACGGGTTGGTTGTTTGGCGGTGTCGTGCAACCCGAATCTGTCGCGGCACATGTCTATCAGACCACGTTGATCGCGCTGGCTATCGCGGATGAAGTTGGGGCTGATGCTGAGCAGGTGATGCGAGTCGCGCTGTTGCACGATATCGGTGAGGCGCTCATCACCGATCTGCCACGTCCAACCAAGGATTTCGTGGGGCGAAGCGAAATGAAGGCGGCCGAGCAAAAGGCTGCTGCTCATGTGCTGCACGGGCTACCCGAGCAATGGCTCGACTGTGTGCAGGCCTACGATGCCTCCGACTCCCTCGAATCAAGGATCGTCAAGGCTGCTGACCGCATTCAGATGATGATCAAAGCCTGCATTTACGAGGCACAGGGTCGAGGCGACGTCGCTCGCTTCTTCGACATTCCCGACGAGAGTTATGGGATTCCATTTGCCGCTGAATTGCTCGCCGAGCTACGTGCGATGCGGGATGCAGGCGAATGGACCATGGCCGACCTCGACTAGATGAAAGTAGCGATTTTTGGCGACTCAGTGATCGCGCAGGCCTGCTCGAAAGAGCTTTCGGACCGTCGTGTCCCATTTGTTCACGCCGAAGATGTCTCGAAGATACAAGGGAGCAACGCGTGCATCATCGCACCGAATCAGGCGTACGGTGATATGTCGATAACCGCACACGTTCGTTGGCTTCGATCGATCTTGGACCGGTGTGTGGTCGAAGCGGTTCAGAGAGTGGTGTTCGTCTCCTCGATTACAACAATGGGAAACCGAAGCCCGCTGAGCGCGGACCAATATCTCGCGCTTAACGACGAACATGATCCTTACTTTTGTGTTCCATTCGCGATGGAGCAAGAAGTCTATCGGTATATGAACGCCGGGCTCCAGATCGTACCCGTGCTGGCGTCGCTTGCAATTCTCAAGGGGGAAGACGACCTCGGCCTGTTGGGGTTTATTCAACGGTCTAAGGTGCTTCCAGCAAACGCCGGCGTCGACCTTGTGGATGCCCGAGACGTGGCGCGAGGCATCGTTCAGGCCGAGCGAACTGGGCGAGCAGGACGACGCTACCCACTCACGGGCAGGTTTGTGATGCTTCCAGACCTCGCTGATGCGCTGAAGGCGAAGCCAAAATTCATCGGCGGGTCTGGCACCGGCCGCAAAGTCTTGATTAGAATGATGCCCCGAATCGCTACCTCACAATTGCAGCCTGCGGTCCCGTTTCTGCATGGACTAAAGGTCGATGACGACCGTGCGCGGGGCGAATTGGGGTACCGCGCACGTGACCCGTTACGTGTCGTCCAGCCGGATTGATTCGCGAAAATTTTGTGAAATGTCAGATCCCGTCAGTGGCGAGATGGGATAGTGTCTGTTAGATTTGCAACACTTGAAGATAAAAACGCACGCGGAGAATCGTCGTGGCAAAGAAAAAGTTGTTGGTTGCAGCAGTCGTCGTCGGCTTGTTTGCAGCTGCCCTACTCTACCTCTACGCAAGCCAAATTGAGGAAGAGAAGAACAAGTTGTTGGCCGACCAGGTCGAAGTTGTGAAAGCAGCTCGAAACATTCCTTCGGGAACTCCGCTCACAAAGGACCGGATCACGACGGAACAGGTTCCTCAACGCTACCTTCCTCCAAACCCATTGCTTGAGCAGGATCTCAATATCTATTTGGGACAGCCTCTTGCTGTGAACGTTGAGCAAGGCGCGATGATCCTGACTTCGGACTTCAGTGTTCAAGAGATTTCGCGAACACTTTCCAGCAAAGTTCCCGTCGATGAACGCGCGATGACGGTCGCGGTTGACCCTGTTTCGGGTCTCGCAGGCTTGCTTAAGCCTGGTGACCGTGTCGACGTCTTAGGTACATTCCCAATGGGCAGCAAAGATCAAATGATCGCCGATGTCTCCGGTAAGGACGCAGTTGGCTACGTGACGATGCCACTGCTTCAAAACGTGACCCTACTTGCGGTCGGCAGCCAGATTTCGGACGTGATGGCCGACCAACGTAACGCCGGTCAATACAACACGGTCACGGTTTCGGTGACGGTCGACGAGGCGGAACTGCTGACCATTGCGCAAACACGTGGAACGCTCATGTTGCTCCTGCGTAACCGCGAAGACGTCAACGTTACAACCGTCACGCAGAAGACGCTTAAGGGCGTGTTGAAAGAACTGAACGTGATTGCAGAAGAACGCGAGAAGCGCGTGAAACGACAACGCGCCAAAGAACCTACCATTCAAATTCAGCGTGGCGACCAACGCTAAAACTGACTTTGAATCGAATTTTCAGCGCCCCACGGGGCGCTTTTTTTTGAGTTCTGAACGGTAGTGCCGTGATTTCACATTCGTTTCACGTGACATTCACATGCGATCTGATATTCTTCTCAAAGTTCAAATCAGCAAAATAGCGAGATTACGGAGAGCTTCATGGCTAAGAAAAAGCTCCTGATTGCCGCGGTTATCGTGGGCCTGTTCGCAGCAGCCCTGCTTTATCTGTACGCAAGTCAAATTGAACAGGAGAAACAGGAACTCATTCGCGACCAGGTTGAGGTTGTGAAGGCTGCCCGCAACATTCCTGCAGGCACACCACTGTCAAAAGATCGCATCACGACCGAGCAGGTTCCTGAGCGATTCTTGCCTCCAAACCCGCTGCTTGAGCAAGATTTGAACATCTACCTCGGCACGCCACTGGCGGTGAATGTGGAAGAAGGCGCCATGATCCTGACGTCGGACTTCAGTGTTCAAGAGGTTTCACGCACGCTGTCCAGCAAGATTCCGCCAGAAGAACGCGCGATGTCTGTGTCGGTTGACCAGATTAGTGGTGTCTCCGGGTTGCTTCGACCTGGTGACCGCGTTGACGTCTTGGGTACGTTCCCGATCGGAACCAAAGATCAGGTTGTCGCTGACGCAAGCGGTAAGGCTGGCGTTGGTTACGTAACGATGACGTTGCTCCAAAACGTGACGTTGCTCGCGACGGGTCAGCAGATTTCGGACGTTCCAACCGGCGAGGGCCAAGCACAACAAGGTGGCAGCTACAATACCGTGACCGTTTCCGTCACGGTGGATGAGGCTGAGCTGATGACGATTGCGCAAACGCGCGGAAAAATCATGCTTCTGCTTCGTAACCGTGAAGACGTTGAGGTCTCCACGGTCACCAAACGTACGCTTCGCGAAGTTATGGAAGAGCTGGAAATCATCCAGAAAAAACGTAACGAGCGTCGCAAGAAGCCAAAGAAGAAAGAAAAGCCAACGTTGGAAGTCATCGCAGGCGACAGATAGTCCCCTCGATGAGCCAATCAGAAGGCGCCATTTGGCGCCTTTTTTCGTTCTTGTTTCTGGCGCAAAGTCGGCAGTTTTGGCCTTGCACGTTCACCGTTTCCCATAGATACTCACCCCACGACACTCAAATCGGATTGTTTGATTCGTTCACAAAGATGTGGACGTGTACCTTACCTGTTCAGGGAGAGTCATGAGCACCTGGAATCGATTTGCTGCCCTCTTGGCGGCTGTTGCGAGCCTTCTTCTAGTATCGTTCGTAGCGGCACCAGCTAGCGCACAGGCTCCAGACAAGGAATTCACGATCTCGGTCGGCGAGACGTTGACGTTCAACGCACGCGGAGTCAGCCGAGTCACGATTGGTCTTTCAGCTATTGCGGACGCAAAACCCACGAGCGACAGTCGTCAGATTGTCTTGACGGGTAAGGCTCCGGGCGTGACCACGGTTAATATCTTCTCAGACCGTGGGCAGAAGACCTTGCTCATCCGTGTTGTCACGGTTAACCCTGAATCGCTCGCCGCTGAGGTCCGAGAGACCCTTGGTGAACGCTCCGGTGTCGATGTTCGCGTCGTGAAAGGACGCGTCTTGCTTGAAGGTGAGGTGGCATCTGAAATCTTCAAACGCAAGATCGAGAAGCTCGCCACCCTTTACCCACAGCAGGTTCTGAACTTCACGACCTTCCGTGAAGCCTTCGTTGAAGGCGCACGAATGGTCGCGATGGACATCTACTTCATCCAACTTGCGACCACGAATCGCGACAATCTTGGTTTGAACTGGGGTCAGTTCCTCGGCGCGAACTACACGTTCGGCGCTGGAGACGTTCCGCTTTACTACCGCGAAGAGGAACAAGGCATCGGCAACGGCATAATGCCTGGCGAGACCAATCCCGATCGTCTGCCATTCACCACGCCAATCACGGGCGGTGAAGGCACGTCGTATTGGTCGTTGGTCGGTAACCTGAACCTGGCACTCGACCTGCTCGTTGAGGCCGGTCTCATCAAAGAAATCAAGAAGGGAACCATCGTTACGGAAACAGGTACCCTCGCCGAGTATCACCAAGGCGGAACGCTCTTGATCGGTATCTCCAGCCTGAGCGCTGCCGAGGTCGTCGAGAAAGAGTACGGCCTCAAAGTTAAGCTCAAGCCAGTACTCGACTTCGAAAACCGCGTTAAGATTGCGATCAACGCCGAAATCAGTGAACTGGACTACACCAACGGTGTGGGCGACCTGCCTGCGTTGCGCAACACGAACATCATCAGTGTCGTGAACATGCAAGAGGGCCAATCGGTCCTCGTCAGCGCACAGCAGAACGTCTTGAACACCAGCAACGAGTCGGGCTGGTGGTTGCTCAGCAAAATCCCTATCCTTGGGTGGTTGTTTAAGTCACGTTCCTACTTAGGAACGGGTATCGATAACGCGTTGTTCATCACTCCCAAGGTCTATGAGCCTGGTGGAAAGACCCACCGCACGCTCATTCAAGGCGCATTCGAGAAACTCCTCGATTCAGGAGCCGATGCGGATGACCTGCCAGAGCTGACCAACGCGAGTGCACCTGCGGTCACTACCACTCCCGCGCCTGCTGCAAAGGCCGAGGAAAAGAAGAGTGACGACGACTCGCTGGAATAAGGCATGACCAAACAGATTCGCGTCCTCGACAACTTCGGTAACGAGTATTTCTACCCGGTAGAACAATCGGTAGCCGAAGTTTCGATCGGTCGAAGCCAGAACAATGACATCATCCTGGGGAGCAAGACGGTTAGCCGTCGCCATGCGATCATCAAGATCATGGGCGACCGCATCCTTCTGGTAAACCAGAGCGCCAACGGCTGCCTCGTTAATGGTGAGCGCGTTGACCGAGTGCGCGAGATGCGACTGGGCGAACCTGCGCAGATCGACGTGTATCGAATCAGTGTAGAAGGCCCAGAGGGAACATCAGCGCCGGCAGCGACCGGACCTGCATCCGCTCCCGTGTCTCGAGCGTCGACACCGAAAGCCAGTACGCCCGATCCCAAGCCTAAGGCCAAAAAGAAGAAAGGTACCCAACGTGATATGGGTACCAAGGACCTGCGGTCTACAGACCCTGCAGACGTCGCGGCATACCTCGGATTCCTGTCCCCGGACAATGCACCAGAGGAGCCGCGTATCAGCCTGACCGGGCAAGAGGTCGAGGTTGTCGCGCGTGAAAAACGCCGCGAACTGGTCCGATTTAAGTCGCAACTTCACGAAGAACTCAAAGAGCGACTCGACCTTCACAGCTTCCAGATTACCGACTACGCGTCCCCACGCGTTGTCCGACAGGTTTCAGAGAAGCTTAAAGAGCTTCTGACCATGTACGAGAACATGATTCCGCCGCCGTTCACGCGCGATCTCGTGTTCAAAGAACTCATGGACGAAGTCTGTGGTTTGGGCCCGATCGAGGACCTCATCAAGCACCGCAAGGTCAGCGAGGTCATGGTCGTCGACCGCGACCACATCTACGCCGAATTGGCGGGTCAGATCGTCCTCACAGACCGTTTCTTCAACGACGAAAAGTCGATGATGACCGTCATCGAACGTATCGTTATCCCACGTGGTCGTCGTATCGATGAATCGACGCCTCTTGTGGATACTCGTCTTGAAGACGGCTCTCGCGTGAACGCCGTTATCCCGCCGCTCGCATTGAAAGACCCATGTCTGACGATTCGAAAGTTCCCTGAAGACCGCCTCGGTGTGGGTGATCTCATCAACTTCGAATCGATGACCGGTGAGATGGCGAAATTCCTGGCGCGTGCGGTGCGATCTCGAAAGAACGTCATCATTTCAGGCGGTACGGGTTCTGGTAAGACCACGCTCCTAAACGTCCTGTCATCGTTCATCGGCCCGACGGAACGTGTTGTCACTATCGAAGACGCGGCCGAATTGCAGCTTCAGCAGGAACACGTTGTGTCTCTGGAGACGAAGCCACCCAACCTAGAAGGCAAAGGCGCGATCGAGATTCGAGACCTCGTGAAAAACGCCCTCCGAATGCGTCCGGACCGAATTGTGGTGGGCGAGTGTCGTGGCGGTGAAGCGATCGACATGTTGCAGGCTATGAATACGGGTCACGATGGTTCGATGACCACGGTTCACTCCAACAGTCCTGTTGAGGCGATCTCACGCTTGGAAACGCTCGTTCTTATGTCGGGTATGGACCTTCCAACCCGCGCTATTCGAGAGCAGATCGCGAACTCCGTGAACATTATCGTGCAGCAGTCGCGTTTCAGCGATGGCTCTCGACGTGTGAGCTATATCTCGGAAGTCATTGGAATTGATGATGATGGATTCGTTCAGATCGAAGACATCTACATCTACAAGCAGACCCACCTTGACGAGAACAACAAGGTCCAAGGTTACCACCTGGCAACCGGCTACCTGCCGAGCTTCGTGCAGGAGTTCATCGTCAAAGGCATGGCCGCCGCAGAAGACTTCTTCTAGAGCCCATTTTTCAAGGGTTTGGGGGCCAAGATCGCGACGTATGCGCAAGCTTGCGCGTGGGGACATGTCGCGTTAAACTTCAACAACTAAAAAAGCGACACAAAACCGCGTGTTGTGCCATAATGAAGGCGCTAACACGTTCACACTGATGAAGAGGAAATCGCGTGGAAGGTAACGCGACGCTATGGGTGGCATTGGGCCTGATTTTCGTGGCGACAATGCTAGGTATTCTCGGCGGTGGTGAGTGGATCGCCAACCGCGTCGCCAAAGAACGCGGCGTCTACGAGAAGATTATTGGGAAAGAGCTCTATCGACTCTTCCTCGATATTTCGCCTCAAGAATTCTTCCTCGCACACTGTGTTGTGTTCGTCATGTGCATCGTCATGGCGGGGATCATGCTTGAGGACTGGGTGTTCGGGACGATCGTCGGCGGTGCTGCCGGGGTCATGCTACCGCGCTTCTATCTGAAGAAGATGTGGGGCGACCGTATGAAGCTCCTCGACGAACAAGTCGAAGAATCCATGATCTACATGGCCAACAGCTTCAAAGCTAACCCCGCACTTCCCGATGCTATTCAGGACGTCATCAACTCGATGGGTCCACCGATCACTCAGGAATTGAGCGTCCTTTTGAAGGAATACAAACTGGGTACGCCTCTGGACGTAGCGCTGATCAACATGCAGCGACGTGTGCCATCGCGTAACCTTCAGCTGGCCGTTTCAGCCCTGATTATTGGCCGAACGGTCGGTGGTAATATTCCGAAGATTCTTGAGGATATCTCGAGCACGATTCGCGAGAGTTATCGCCTTGAGCGTGTCATTGATACCCAAACCGCCCAGGGTCGAATGCAGGCTTGGGTCATGGGTCTGATGCCCGCGGTCGTTGTTGGTATGTTCTACCTAATGGACCCCGAGTTGATCACCCCACTGTTTGAGACGCTTCCGGGCTATCTCATCTTGGCTGTCGCCGCGTTGCTTAACGTGATCGGCGTGGTCTTCATTCTCAAAATCGTACGTATTCAAGTCTGAGGTCGAACACGTGTTTGGCATTCCACTACAAGTACTGCTGCTCGGGGCGCTTTTTCTCATCTTCCTGGCCTTCGCGTTGCTGGTCTACGGCTTCGTGCCCGATGAGGTCGATGAAGACGAAATCTACGGCTATCGTCTGACGAAGCGTAAGCGCCTTCTGGAGGAAAACGACCTCTATGCGATGGTGCTGCCGATCATCCAGATTTTCGCGCACTATTTCCGCAACATGCCCGACAAGGGCAAGCTGCATGAAGTGCGAACCGACCTTCGTGACAAACTGATGCGCTCCGGATTCATGGGTGCGTTCACACCGAACGAATTCCTTGGTCTTTGCTGCGTTGCATCAATGGGTATGTTCATCGCCATCTGCCTGATGACGACGCTCATGACCAACACGCCACAGATTCCTGTCGCCATGATTGCGGCAGCTGTTGGCTTCTATATGCCCTTCATTAGCCTCAATGGTGCGATCACCGACCGCCTTATCGAGATTGACCGCCGCTTGCCTTACACCGTCGACCTTTTGGTTCTGTCGATGCGTGCTGGTTTGGACTTCATGACCGCTTTGGACCGCGTGGTTACACGTGGCCAAGAGCAAAACCCCGATGATCCAATGTGCCAAGAGCTTGGTGTGGTGTTGCAGGAAATGCGCGTCGGTACGGCACGCTCTGATGCACTCATCAACCTTTGCGAACGTGTGAAGTCGGATTATTTGCAGTCCATGGTCGGTTCTATTCTTCAGTCCGAAAAGCGCGGTAGTCCGCTTGCCAACGTTCTCGAAGTCCAGATTGATACAATTCGAAACAAGAGAACCCAAAAGATTGAGAAGTTGGCCAGTCAGGCAGCCGTTAAGATTCTGCTGCCCCTGATGTTCATCTTCGGCGCCGTCATCGTGGTTGTTGTCGGTGCTATGATCCTCAAGATCTACAATCAGTAAGCAGCTCCCGCACAGACGATGAGACGAAATGACTGCATTCTGGCTTGAATTCGAACAAAATGGCGCGGCTCAGAAGTACACGTTCGACAATCCGAATGTCACGGTAGGTCGAGAGCAGTCTGCGGACTTCGTTCTCGACCACCCCACTGTCTCGCGTCAGCATGCTGTCTTCAATCAAAAGCCCGGTGGGTTCAAACTGGTCGTGCTCTCGAAGAGCGGGCTTACCGCAGTCGATGGTGCACAGGTCTCTGGAGAGGTCGACATCTTTGACGGGTCGATCATCCACTTCGGGCAATTCAGTTTTACGTTTCGCTCCAATATGGCGCCGCGACGACCAGCCACAGGTGCATTTCCTGCGGGCGCTCGCGGATTACCAGGGGCAGGGTTCCAAAACGCGACTCCCGGTCTGACTCCAGCCAGTAGCTTGGGTGGAGGCGGCGCGGGCGGACTTAGCGGTCTTGGCAGCGGCGGTGGACTCGGCGGTGGCGGACTCGGTGGAGGTCTTGGTGCTGCCGGAGGTGGACTTGGCTCCGCGGCCGGAGGCGGCCTCGGGGGCGGGTTGAACGGAGGCGGCCTGGGCGGCGGATTCGGGTCGAACCTCGGAGGCGGCTTGGGTGGAGGACTCGGGTCTGCACCAGAGCCCGCAAAACCGTCCGCTGAAGATGGCATCATGTCATGGGACGAGATCGCCGCGAGCGCTGAAGCGATGGATGACAAGGTCAGCAATCCTGCCGACCTGCCGGACGGTCCGCAAAAGCTAAGCGATTTCGAACGTATGCAGGCGGCCTCTGACATAGCAGCCAAACAATCTGAGGGCAACAACCCCGTTCTTCTTGGTGTTGGTGGCATCCTGATCGTCGCGTTGATGTCATTCATCATGTTTGGCGGCAAAGTCATCCAGCCAAAAGAAGAGGAAGACAAAACGCCAATCACCGAGAAACCGCCCATTACATGGCAAGCCGGTGAGATCGACTGCGTCGGATCGGCTGAGTGCATGCAGAAGGCTGAACTCAACTACAAGGTTGGCTTGGCAACGCTCGAGAAGGTCGAGGTCGATATCGCCAATCGTTTCGAGGGTTATCGGCGCCTCGAAGCCGCCGAAGAATACTTGAAGAAAGCAGGTAAAGTCGGAATTCCGTCGGAGTTCTCACAATTGGATCCGGCGCGGACGCAAGCGCGCACGGAACTTGACCAACTCTTCCAACAAAAGCGGGTCGCCTACCACAATCTTAGTAAGCGCAAAATGTACGGTGACATGGTAAAGATTCTCGAAGAACTCTTTGCCGTGTTCCCTCATAAGGGCGCACGGGAGCATCAATGGGCGCTGGCAATGGAACGGCGCCTGAAAGACGAAGGCAACTACCCGCAACCCCTGTTCTAAGATGAATGCCAAATTTCGTATGCTCGTCGCCGTTTTGTCTTTGGCGATGTTATCTGCATGCGTTTCCAACAGAACCTACGGGGACCGCGCGTTTGAGCAGGGGAAGTTCAACGAGGCGCTGGACTACTACGAGCAGGAAATCAAAGACGGCTCGAAGGACGCCGAGTTGTACCACCGCGCTGCCAAGGCATCGATCGCGGTTGGTTCGTTCTCTTCCGCGGAACGCTACTATAGCCAAGCTCTTCGCTATGGGGGCGGGCTAAACGTCGCACGCGAGCTGGGTGATTTCTATATCAGCACCAGCAACTACGCGAGCGCGGTGCGTGTGTACCAATTCCTCCTGCGTGAAGACCCTTCGCAGAAAGAGCCGATCTACAACAACCTGGGCACGGCGCTAATGTACGCCGGGCGTCCATTCGACGCGGAATCCTACTTGATGATCGCCCAGCAGATGCAGCCCAAGAATCCCCTGCCATACTTGAACCTCGGGCTTCTGTATGACCGGTTTCTGAAGCAGCCTTGGATCGCGATCAACTTCTACGACTGTTTCGTCGACATGGGCCAAGGCCAGAAGGAACAGCGGCAGCAAGCGCAACAACGGATTCGTGAGCTGAAGAAGAAGTGGAATCACCTCTACAGCGAGGACGTCCTGAACTGTGGAGAAGCCTACTCGCCACAACCTGATAAACCGGTAGCGGACCTAGCCGCCGCCCTCAAAGTCGAGGGAGAAGGCAGCAAGGAACCCAAGGCGATTGAGATCGGAAATCCCGACTCGCCGGTGGGGAAAGTTGAGGTCGAACGAATGGTGGAAGATGACGGTTCCACGACGGTAGTCGTGAACAACAACACCCCACCGCCCGAAGAGAAGCCTAGCTTAAGTACGGCACGTTCGGCGTTCGCAGCCAAGCAATACGCACAGGCCGAGAAACACTACAGCTTAGTGCCCGTCGCAAAACTCGATCGAGAGGATAAGCGCGACCTTGGGATTGCACTGCTAGAGCTTCAACGTCCGAGTGAAGCAGCTTCTTGGCTTGAACTTTCAATGAACGAGCGGGAAGATCCCCAGACACTGGAGAGGTTGATCGAAGCATACCGGCGTTCAAACCAAGACGAACGGGTCAAAACGACCTGCGCACGGTATCGATCTAAGTTGGAGTACAAGGACGCGACGAAGAATTGTCCGGTTCCCGCTCCAACTATACCCGCAAACGCTCCTTAAGAGATGAACATGCGCGCACGACATTTCGTAAACTGGATAAAGCGAGGGAAAGGCGCATCAGCAGCCGAGTACATCGTGATGATTATCCTCGCCGCGATGTTCTTGATCGCCATCATTCGCGTTTTTGGACCTGCAGTTAGTCAGAAGTTTACCGACGCGAACGACGAGCTGTCCGGAACGCTTGCATCCGACAGTTCCAGTCGAGACAAGGATGGCAGCGGTGACTCCGTATCCGGGCAAGCCGGGAAAGACGGCGCAAACACTAAGGGCGGCGATGGAAAAGGCGGCTCTGGTGGAGCCGCGGGCGGCCAAGGTTCCGGAGCCGGCGGCGGTAAAGGCGGAGGCGACGGAAAAGGCGGAAAAGGCGGCGGAAAAGGTGGTAAAGGTGGCTCTGGCGGCTCCGGCAGCGGCGGAGGTGGCGACGGCGACGGTGGGAGCGGTGGCTCCGGCGGCGGCGGTGCCAACGGTGACGGCGCTGGTGCTGGTGGCGGTGGTGGCTGCAATGACGACGGCGAAGAATCCGCTGGCTTCAACCCAGCCATCCTTCTGGCGGCACTATTCCTGGTCGGCCTTCTGATCTACGTGATGGTCAAAGGCCAGAAGTAGTGGCTGAGCCCAAGCTCTTTTCAAGTCCGCTCTCGCTGGCACCAATCTGGCTCTTCCTTCCGATTGTGGGTGCAATCGTCGCCGCATCGTTGGAACCGATTCCACCCTACGACTACTGGTGGCCAATCGTTGCCGGTCGCATGACCGCAGCTCTGGGCGAGATACCTTCAACAAACGCATTCCTTTACACGATGCCGGCAGATGCCGAGTTCGTAAATCAACCCTGGCTTGGCCAACTCATTCTCTATCATGTGCATGAGGCTGCGGGCCCGGGTGGCAATGTGCTGCTGCGCAACATCCTTCTCGGTGTGGCATGGCTCGTTGTGATGTTCACCATGTTGAAACGCACCAACGAGCCGCGCGTAGCCGGTGCTCTGGGTCTGGTTGCCGTCATGGCAACAATGCCTGTCGTCAGTGTGCGAACTCGCATGTTCGCCCTCCTCCCGTTCTGCATGTTGGTTCTCTGGTTGAATCTCGCAGCGCAGGACGAAGATGAAGGGTTGAAACTACCGCACCCAAGACTCTTCGGCGGCTTACTGCTGGCGACCGTGTTTTGGGCCAACACCCATGGTTCCTTCGCGCTGGCGCCCGTTCTGGTCGGCATCGTTGCGACGGGGGTGTGTGGCGAGCGTCTCCTTAACCGAACGCTCGAAGCTAAAGTGCTAGGCCGTTGGGCAATCGCAGTCATCGGTATCACCGTAGCCACATTCCTCAATCCTCAGGGCCCAGCCATCTATGCCTATGTCGCGAAGTTGGCGGTGACGTCCAATGTTGCATCCACGGTGTCGGAATGGGCTCCGCCTAGCATCTCTGAACCCATCGGCGTGTTTTACCTGGGTCTTTTGGTCGCCTACCTGACGATCCTCATCTATCGACGCGCACAAATGCAGATCTGGGAAGCTTTGCTTTTGCTGGGGACGACTTATCTCGCATCGTCGGCTGTCCGTAATCTGTTCTGGTGGTCGGTGGTGGCTGCGATCGTCGTCGCCCCTCATGCATTGGCAGTATTTGAGAGCAAGCTGTCGGAATCAGAGACGTCAACGAATCAGGGCAAGGTGAACGCGGGCATTCTGACTGCACTGATTATCGCGGTGCTTGTGATCCAGCCATTCGCACTCTTGGAACCAATCGGTTCAGCATTCACCGAGGGTCATAGCCGGCGTGGGAGTGGACGCGCGATTCTCAGCTATGAGAATGCGCTCGATTCTGTCGAGGCGCTAAGGGATGGTGGGGCGAAACGCGTCTTTCATGACCAAGCTGTGGGGGGATTGGTTGAATTCTACCTCGCCAACCCCACCGGGCAGGTTGCGTTCGTAGATCAGCGCATGGAGCTCATTCCAGAACCGATCTGGGACGAGTACTTTGCTTTGTCCGATGGTGCGAAGGGCTGGGAAAAAGAAATGGACCGTCGAGAAGTCGACGGTCTAGTTCTATCGATTGAGTCTCAACCAAAACTGATTCAGGAGGCCATCAAGAGCCCCAGATGGCGTTTGGTCGAACTTGACGAGGCTCACGTCGCATTTCTGAAACGATGAACGTGACGCCTACTCAATGGCGCTGAGCACCCACCGGAACATCAGGAAACTGGCAAACACGAACAGCACATCAACGCCTGCGACCAACTGAATCCACATCCAAACTTCGTCAGTCTCATTTTGCTCCACCAGCGCCCGAGTGACCTTCACACCCGCAATGATTAGTGGAACCGCCATCGGATAGAGGAAGATCGGCAGCATCACATCACGTAGATGGCTGTGCACCAAGACCGCCGAAACAAGTGTGCCTAAGGCCGAGAAACCGAGCGTCACACCCACGATAATCGCAATGTGTTCCGTCAGATGGGACATGAGGTCCACATCGAAACTCAGGGCGATCAGCGGAATCAACACAGCCTCGAAGACCGCCATGAAGATTAGATTCGTCATGAGCTTGCCAGCGTACAAACTGACGTCAGTGCCGGGGATGAGCGCTAGGGCACGCAAGCAACCACCGCTGCGCTCCTGATCGAACGTCCGAGTGATGGCGAGGGTCCCGGCGAAGATGATGGACACCCAGAGGATGCCTGGGAACACGATCCCGACCGTTTCGTCGCGCTGATAGAAAGCGAAGGCGAATATCACCATCAACATGATGGCGAAGGCCACCGTGGTCGTCGTCACTTCCTTCGAGCGCGCCTCGCGGCGCATATCCTTGATGAACACGGCCGCAATCTGACGAAAAATACTCCGTTCAGCTTGCATCAGGCGTGCTCCTGAAATCGTTCTGCGATCTGTTTGGGATCGTCGATCTCACCGTTGAACGACAAGGAGCCTGAGCGAAGAATGACAACGCGATCGACAAACCCTCGCGGAAGGTCGAGGTCATGGGTAATCATAACGATGAACCGCCCCTGATCTCGCAATTGGCCAAATAGCTTGAGCATATCTGCCCGCCCCTGTTGATCGAGGCCGGTTAACGGCTCATCTAGCAATAGGAGGATCGGGTTGTGAATCATCGCTCGTGCGATGCTCAATCTCTGTCGCATACCCCGCGAATACTCACCTACACGCTTTTCGGCAGCGTCGCTGATTCCAACCCGTTCTAACCAGGTGTCGGCAATTTTCCGAGTATCTGAGAGCCCGTACATGCTTGCGTAGAACTCCAAGTTCTCTCGCCCAGAGAGCTCGTCATAAACAAGCGACTTGTGCGCTACCCATCCAATATTGTGGCGCCCCTTCTTGGCGAACTCTGCCCAATCAAATTGATCGAAGGCAATCGAGCCTGATGTCGGTTGGTCTAAGGTCGCCAGAATGTTCATCAACGTGGACTTTCCGGCCCCGTTGGCTCCCAGCAAGACCGTAATCGTACCTGGCTCAAACGTCAGTGAGACGCGATGGAGGGCGAAGTCCCGGCCAAATGCACGCGAGACTTCGTTAAGTTGGATCGACTTCATGACATCGACGTTTCGACGTCTCCTATTTTCTTCATGATGAGTGCGAGACGCTCCTTGATGGCAATCGTCTCTAGCTCGTGCTCTCGAGGTGAAATCGTACCCTCAGAAAGCTCTCTCTCCAAAATAACCAGTTCTTCGAACAACGCGTCGCGCTCACCGCGCAGCGCCGCCAAGATCTCTTCACGGCCTTTTGTGCTGGCCGCGACCTTCATCTCGCGACGGCCAAACACAAGGACACCAGTGGCGAAGAACAATGCAACACCTAGCACCGCCCATGGGGCCATTGAGCGTTCGAAAGGTAGCCCGTCGAGTTTGAACTTGAACGACTTGCCCTTCTCGATGGCGCCGCGTTTTGCAGCCAGAAATTCCATGTCGTCACGCAGACCCATGATGCCTTTTCCCGACAACATCTCGAAGTCAGGAGCGGCGAGGCTTGCTTTGTCCAGACGCGGGACCTTGGCAAATCGGGTCTGCACCGGGACGACAATCTCCACGTTTTCTATGGGATAGTCGACAAACTGTTCGTAGATGAGTGCCGGATCCCTCGCTGTCACGGAGAAGCGTGCTTGTAGTTGCACGGTCTGAGACGGCGCCAACATGCCCTTCCAGTAGGCTGTCGACTCGATCACAACCGTCTCGCCTGGGCCGTTCAGTTGCACACCTTTGGCCTCAATCGGCAGGTTGATCGGCAATCCTCGTTCGAACTCGGCGCCCGGCAACAGGGACGTATCGAGCACAGTCTGCGCGTTGTTCTTCAGCGTGTAGAACTGGGTGAAGACAACATAACCTTCCCAGATTTCCAGGACTGTCCGCAGGTTTGCGATGACCAATCCGCTGGCATCGACACCTTTCTCGTACACCTTGATCGCGAGATTCACACCGTTGGCGGGCGTGATCGCTGGGCTTTCGAACTTCACGCCGTTATGGACAGTTGCCGCATGCAAACGAAGGCCGCGTTGGGCCAGGTCAGCATCAACGCCAGCAAACGTGGCTTTCCCCGACGCGTCGGTGAAGCCCGCCCATTCTTTTGCCGGCTTGGGGGCCGTTGGCTCAAACGGACCACGTGGACGCGCAGCGCGCAGAAACAGTGGCGCGTTTGCAATAGCATCGCCCGTGATTCCATGCGTGACGGTCACAGTGATCGAATGTGCTTCGTTTTGGGCAAACACGGGTGCGGCGGTGGCAATAACCACCAGTGACACGAAAACCGAGATAAATGATTTCATGCCGTTGCCTCCTTAGCCGACACGGTCGCGCCGCATTGACCACAGAACTTGTCGTCTGGCTCTAGCTCCGCGCCACATTTAGCGCAGACCAGGTCCGCGATTGCTTCGCTCTCGCCTGACTCGTCCGCTTCTGCATCCGACGATTCTGTTTCCACTGATTCGTCTGAACCTGAAGCATCGTCGGCCTTCGGCTCAATCCCCAAGCGATCGAGAATCTCTTCTTCAATTCGCTCTTCCCAGCCACGGCCTCCGTGGATCGCGTCTAACTCGCGCATGACGGCTACGGCCTGTCGCTCGTAGCGAGCTCGGAAGGCCTCATAGTCCTTTTCGGTGACCTTGGAAGTCTCGAATTCGAATTCCAATTCCCGAAGGGCGTTCACCAACACCGCTCGCTTAGCCACGAGCTGCTCGATCCGCTTGAGTTCCTCCTCAAGCAGTTCGCTGCGAATCTGGTCTTCGCGAGTGCCCAAAAAGGGTTTCACCATCATCATGATGGAGATCGCGGCAAACACTGCGTAGCCGAAGATGAGTAGAAGAGTCATTGCCGATCCGGAAGAATCGGTGGGCGCTCGACATCGTGTTCGACGATGTACTGATAGCGCAGTGCATTACCCCATGGCGTGTAGGTTTCAACGGCCATGAGGACCAGTGGCATGAACGACAAGGCGACCACTGCTGCGAACAAGGCGACGCGTGCAACTGCAGCCGGCGTGAAGCGCAGTGACTGAAGTCCTTCGCGGGTCGGCCACATCGCGATCATGGTGCCTAAAATCAAGATGAGTCCGCCAAACCAGAACCACCATGTGAATGGCGCAACAAACACTTTGAATGCCGCTTGATTCCCGGATTCATCGTAGTTGACCAACGCCACATACAGGTCTTCCATCAACGTCGACTTAATGTCGATCTCACTGGTGGGCATGTTGGGCGAGGCGTGAAAAATGGCCTTGCCGGGTGCGAGCTTCCAGTCGAGCTCTCCACCGCGATAAGCATCGACCGAAGCGATGATAAGAGTCTTTTCCGGGTCGTTTCGCTCGGACAGGCCGTTGTACTTCAGCGTGTAGTCACCAACGACGAACTCCTCTCCTCGTTTTACCGACACGTCACGCTCGATCTTGAATGCGTTGCCGGCAAACGCCAGGAAGGCACACAAAATGCCGAAGTGAATGATGTATCCACCGTAGCGGCGTCGTTGTTTCGAGATGAGTTGGAACAGCGCCATCGCATACGATTCCTCGTGCATGCGTCGTCGGGCCGCAGTTCCGCGCCACAGTTCCTCGACGATGGCAGCAGTCGCAAAGACGATTAGGGCCACGGCGGCGATTGCGTATGTGATGTCGTTCGGAGTTGGTTCCGCCGCCAGGGAGATACCGCGCCCGTACCAGTAGCCCGCACATAGAGCGGGCGTCCCGATGATCGTCGCCACAATCGGATTGATGAAGTTTCGTTTGAAGTTCTTCTTCGTTGCACGACGCCAGGAAATCAACATTCCGACGCCCATCAAAAGAAGCAAGGCCAAGCCCATCGGCGCCATCCACCGATTGAACCACTGCGGTCCAATCGAAACCTCCTGACCAAAGAAACCCTCTTTAACGCGAGGCCACATCGTGCCGAACAGGATCACACCCGTCATGGCCATGAAGAGCCAGTTGTTGAAGATGAAGGTCGCCTCTTTGCTCACCGGGCTATCCAAGCGTTGTTCCGCCTTCATGTGCTTCCAACGGAGCGCAAACATCCCGAATCCAAAGGTGATGACCGACAGCAGCAACGCTAGGAAGTAATCGCCAATATCGCTCTGCGCGAAGGTGTGGACCGACTCAATCAGTCCGCTTCGGGTGATATAGGTGCCAAAAATCGTAAGGACAAACGAGCCAATCATCAGCCCGAGATTCCACCGCTTCAACATGCCGCGCCGCTCTTGAATCATCAGCGAGTGAATCAAGGCCGTCGTTGTGAGCCAGGGAAGAAACGATGCGTTCTCGACCGGGTCCCATGCCCAATAGCCACCCCAGCCGAGCTCTTCGTATGCCCACATGCCGCCAAGCATGTTGCCAATCGAAAGGAAGAACCATGGAATGAGGATCCACTTTCGTGATGCTTCGACCCAGGTGTTGGTGAAGTTCTTGGTGATGAGCGCCGCCATCGCGAAACCAAACGGCACCGTCATCGTCGCCATACCAGCCAGCAAACTCGGTGGATGGATGACCATCTTCGGTGTCTGCAGAAGCGGATTCAGGCCTTTGCCTTTGATCGGATCGTCGATGATCTGGAACCCATCGAAGGGGTTCGAGACAAAACACAGGATGAGGAGCAGCCCGGTGATGACCAATAGACACACCATGGTCAGCCACGGCATAAGGTCCGGATACTTGTCCCGATTGATGTAAACACACGAAGCCGTCGTAATCGATACGATGGAGGTCCAAAACAACAGGCTCCCGGCCTGGCCGCCCCACATCGAACCCATCAGGTAGAACAATGGCATCGATTGGTCAGAAAACGATGCCACGTATTGAATGCTGAAGTCGTGGGTCATCAGTGCATGCATCAGCACCGAGGAAGCCAATCCAACGAACCCAAATGTTGAATATGCCGCAAACTGGCTCGATCGAATAAAGCGTCGTGAACGCGTCATTCCAGCCACCAAGCTTACGGCGGCTCCGACAATAGCAATGTAAAGGGCGCCATAGAGCGCCACAGAACCGATTAACTTCATGTGATATCTCGCGGGCTAAAGCGCTGCTTGCTCTCCCGACTTGGGCATCGCCGTTGGAGGAGCACCCTCGTAGCGGCTGGGACACTTGACCAAAACCTCGTCGGCAACAACGACCATGTCGTCGTCAACCTTCCCTTGAACGACGACTTCCATATCTTCGTCGAAGGTGTCAGGCATGGCTTTGTTGTACGTGACCTTGATGGACTTGCCCTTCTCGGTCACACGGAATGTCCTCCCCAACTCACCGTCTTCCCCGACGATGGTTCCTGGCTCAACAGTACCTTTGATCCGCACTGTCTGGCCGATGAGGTCGTCGCCCTGAGCAACTGCCTCATCGACGGTGTAGAAGTAGGTTTGAGCCTCCATCCCATCGAAAATCATGAAGCCAACGAGAATGGCTGCCAGAACAATTCCGATCACCGCGCCGTACCGAAATCCGGAGGATTCATCCTCTTCCATCGAAAAGGCGGCGTCATCGAGTTCGAGCGATTCATCTACGATTTCGTTTTGGTCTGTCATCTCTACCTCATCTACCTACATCGTAGCTTACCTGATTCTGACGCGTTTCGCATCGAATTCGGTCAGCCACCGATAGCGTGCATTCTCTTACCCGTTACCGCGCCGCCGTCCAAGTCGAACGCGTGCTTTTCTTTCTTCCCGAATAGTGCGCTTTCAATCGCGGTGGCCAGCCGAACACGGCGATCCTCAGGCGATGCTGGTGAGCGAAGCAGGTCGCGAAGGTTGATCTCGCGATCGTCAGCCAAACACGCACGCAAACCGCCCTTCGGCGTCACCCGAACACGATTGCAGTCAGCACAGAAGCACTCTGTGACCGCACTAATGATTCCAAACTTTGTTCCTGCAGGTAGCCCATCGCCTGAAACGGACCAATAACGAGACGGGCCGGCGACCTTGCCTGTTGGTGGATCCAACGAAACGGTCCACGCCTCGGAGACTGCTTGTCGCATCTCCTGCGCGGTCACGCAGGCGTTGTCGCCCCAAACCGTGTCTCCGCCGATCGGCATGAACTCGATAAAACGCATGATGAGGCCACGTCCCGCCGCAAATCGAATGAGATCCAAGAGCTCATCATCATTGAAGCCACGCACTACGACCGCGTTCACCTTGATGGACTCAAATCCGGCTGCGATTGCGGCGTCGATCCCAGCGATAACGCGCTCAAGATCCCCGACCCGAGTGATTTCTTCAAACCGCTCGGCACGCAGGCTGTCCAAACTGATGTTGAGCTGGTCCAACCCCGCTGCCTTCAAGGGCTCAGCGAGCTTTGGCAACAAAAAGGCGTTCGTCGTCAGGCAAAGCTCTTCAATCCCAGGAATGGATTTGAGTGATGCCACGAGGTCCACGACATCGGCTCTCACCAATGGCTCACCTCCGGTCAGACGCACCCGGCGTACTCCGTGTTCCGCAAAGACACTGACGATTTCAGTGATCTCTTCGTAAGTGAGGATCTCTGGACGGGGCACGAAATTGATGCCGTCCTCCGGCATGCAATAGACGCAGCGGAAGTTACACCGATCTGTAATTGATACTCTCAAGTATGATATCTGCCGACCAAAGCTATCTGCGAATGGCGATGTCGGTTTTGATTCAATCATAATCTTGGGATTCCTAGGCGACCTGCCTTGGCGTCAGCTTTGATTTCTAACATCTAACTGTCAAGCAAAGTCGGTATTCCCAAGAACGAAAAAAGGCGGCCGGAAGCCGCCTTCGATATCGAACCCAAGGGCCGATTACCAGAGGTCGATCACCTCATCCTTCTTCTTGTCCTTCTTCTTCGTGGTCTTCTTCTTCGCGGTCTTCTTCTTTGAAGACTTCTTCTTTGAAGACTTCTTGGCACGCTTCTTTGAGCTCTTTTTGCGGACCGTCTTCTTCGGTGCAACCGCATTCGTGAAGGTCTCTTCGATCAAGTAGACATGCGGATCCAAGCCGAGTTTCACCGTATACTTCGGATCCTCTGGACTCATGATGACTTTCGCATCGACGGTGTTCTGCGTTGGGGTATCGAGCACGACCGTCAAGTCCGTCTCCGGAACAGCTTCGGTGATGAAGTACGCGTATCCGAACTCATCAGTGGTCGCGACCACTTCGTCGTCCTTTTTGACTTCCAGGTTCTGACAATTGGAATCCTCAAGGCCGTCGCACTTTGCTTGAACCCACACCATGTATTCTTTCAGGCGCGTCTCCGCGGCGGCGTTGAGAGTGATAGGAATGCCGTCACCCGAACTGTTGAGGCGCAATTTCTCGGTCACCGTGGTCTTCATCGTCCACCGGTATCCCTCGACCTCGCCAACGTCGAGCGTGACTTCTTTCCCTTCTTGCTCCTTGAGCACACCCTTGAAGACACCGTCTTTGTCCGTGAATCCAACCACCTTGCTGTCGAGCATGACGGGCACTTTCGCGAGCGGATTCTGATCGATATCGGTGGTCTTCACTTCCACGCTGTACTCGGCGACTTTCGGCGCCGGCGGCGGAGGCTCTTCCCCACACGCGCCCAAAAGCGGGAGCAATCCGGTGAGAATGATTCCGAAGATAAGGTGTTTCATAATGCGTTCCTGCGCTGCGGCGCGACTCACTCTTCATCCTCAGCATCTTCAGGTGGTGGGGCGCCTTCGCGCTCCAACTTCTGAATCTTCGCTGACTTGTTCTTCCCAAAAAACTTACGGGCGTTGGCGTTGCCGTCGATCGACTCCACCTGCTGGTAGAACAGCTTGGCGGACGTAAGTTTGTTGTTCTTAAGCGCGTCGTTTACCTGGTCCAAGTTTTCCTTCTTCATCTTTCTAACGGACGACTCGTCCAAAAGATCTGAAACAAAACTCTGGTCCTCTGGCGCAAGCGTCCCACCGTTTCCACGTTGAAGCTCCGCCATCTTCTTCAGTGCAATTTCGTAACGTTCAAGTTGGGCTTTTCGCGTCAACCTTCCGATGTTCTTTACAGCCTCTTTGGCCTCTTCGCGCAGAGTGCCGATTTCCTCGGGGGTCAAAGCAGCGTCTGCATTTGCACCATCAGCCGGTGGATTCTTCGAGAAGCTGGTTGTGACACTCAAGCGGGCATCCGTCTCAACCTCAGCGGGCGTCGGCGCGGCGACCGAATCGCTACCTCCGTCGGGAGTGCCTGCATCGGCATCGCCCACGGCAACCGGGTCCTTGTCACCATTCTCTGGTGCCTCTTGCGCCGCGATCTTGGCTTGCTCAGCACGCTGTGCTGCCGCTGCTGCGTCTGACTGTTTCTTGAAGTAGAGCGCCCCCACCAACACGATTCCCATGATGGCCACGATGCCGATGATGACCTTCATGTTGAGTTCGGGCAGCTTGCCACCTGCTTTCTTTCCACCAGCCGAACCGCCTGAGATTTGCTGTGCAAACTCGGCGGGGGTGATGGGTCGTTCAGCCGGATTCGGGCTGAGCGCAGCTTGGATTGGGCCTGCAATTGCGGGGTCAATCTGCTGAAGCGATTGTGGACTTGGACTCTGCCCTGTCACGGCCGCCAGCATGACTGCCGCCATGCTGTAGACATCGGTGGACGGCGAGACGATTCGCTGTTCCGGAGGCTGACTAAGCTCCGGCGCGCCGTACTCCCCGAGATTTCCACGGTTCTCAAACGTCAGGATATCGAACGGTTCGAGTTGTACTGAACCGTCTTCATGAACCCAAACCGCGTCCGTCGTCAGGTTGGCGTACACAAACTGGAACTGATGAACGACCGAAAGGACTTCAGCAACTTGCTGCATCCATCCCGCAACCACTTCTGGCGTCTGCGGTCCGTGGCGGTTAACGATGTCCGTAATTCGGAAGCCCGAGGGGCGTGGGAGTTCAACCCAGGCACCCGATTGCGTCGTGAGCACACCGTTCAATCCCACCAATCGAGGGTGACGAATTGGATCGAGCGCGGCCAATCGTTGGCGCAGCTCGAAGGGCATCGTCGTCGCGTCGCCTTCCCAGATTCGCTTCAACACAACTTCCGCGCCCATCGCATTGTGCGCGAAGATAAGCGTGAACTCGCCTTGCTGAATAGACTCAGGACCGAAGCGGTAGGATTGCAGCAAGAGCGGATCGGTTTCGACCGCTGTCGATGCGTGCGGTCCACCTGCCTGCAGCGCGTTGAGGTCAACGAACTGCGTATTGCCTTCGTAGCCGACGGCTTCGTCATCCGCGGCAACCGAGTGGCCATGCGCTTCAGCGCCCGCGGCAAGCTCGGCGATATTGATGAACTGGGTCGAGCCTTCGTAGCCAACATCATCGCCGATCACGACCTGACCGCCGCCGCCCATGCCAGAGTCGAATGAATCCGACGCTGAAGGGCTCCCCATTTGAACACCACCGCCCATGGGTTGGTGTTGTGGCGCAGGTTGATGCTGAGGCTGATGGCCAGGAAAGGGCTGGTGTTGTGGCTGTTGACCGCCAAATTGGCCGATATTCGCGTCGTTGACGTTGATCATCTCGGTCGCATCGTCCATCTGGTCCGAATCGTTGAAATTCGGTGGAGGACGGTGACCAGGAGGCGGAGCGTGTCCATGACCCTGGTCTTGATAGCCAGGAGGTGGCGCATGCCCTTGGTTCTGATACCCAGGAGGTGGCGGAAAGCCGCCCTGTTGTTGAGCCTGCGGCGGCGCTTGATGCTGCGGCTGTTGCTGATAACCGGGTGGCGGAGGGAATCCTCCCTGCCGCTCCACAGCGTCGAGGTCGACCATGGCTGTCGCTTCGTCTTCGAAGTCATCGCCAAAGTTGTCTTGCTGACGCTGATTGTGTCGGTCAATCAAGCTGCGTCGCGCCTGTTTGAAGCGGTCGTCTGACATGAGCCTATTTCAGTTCGAGGTCGTGGACGTTTTGGTTAGTATCGCTCATCGTTTGGGATAAAACCAATTATCGTCGTATTTCATGCCGCGTTGGAGAATATCGTCCTTAAAGGTTGGGATATTCCCCATGGGCTCAAGCTCCCCAAGCACCTTGCCGGTCCCTGGTTCATAGCCGCGATGTTTGAATTCAAAGAGCGGATACATCTTGTATTCGCCGATATCATCGAGGCCGAGACACTCGTAGATATGCGTGATTTTACGTGAACCGTCGTTAAATCGAGACGTTTGAACGATGATCTGGATCGCGGATGCGACCTGAGAGCGCAGGGCTTTCAAAGGCATGCTGACATCAGCCATCATGGCCATCGTCTCCAAACGGCGCACCGTATCGTCAGGATACGTCGCGTGTGTGGTCGACATCGAACCACCGTGACCCGAGGTCATCGCCTGAATCAAGTCGAGGGCCTCTCCGCCACGAATCTCACCAATCACAACGCGGTCAGGGCGAAGACGCATCGCGGACCGGAACAAGTCGCCAATCTCAACCTTGCCACGCCCTTTTGCGTCCGGACCGCGAGCCTCAAGCATCACAACATGTGGCTGTTGCAGCTGAAGCTCCGTGGAGTCCTCAATCACGATGATGCGTTCGTTCGGGTCAATCAGCGTCGAGATGCAGTTCAACAGCGACGTCTTACCGCTACCGGTACCGCCAGCAACGATGAGGTTTCGTTCCATGTGAACGCAGAGATTGATGAACTCGGCCGCCTCTTTCGTGACACTGCCGTACTCCATCAATTTTTCGATCGTCAGCGAGAACTTACCGAAACGACGAATCGCGATGGACACGCCATTTCGCGCACATGGTGGCAACACGACGTGGACACGACTACCGTCCGGAAGACGTGCATCCATGCGGGGATTGAGCTCATTCAACGTCTTGCCGACGAATTGTGCGATATTCTTCGCACCACCCATCAGGTCGTCTTCAGTCTCGAAACGCGCTTCAGTTTTCTGCAGCTTACCTTTCACCTCGATCCAGATATCGTCTGGACCGTTGATCATGACTTCGCTGACGCTCTCGTCCTCTAGATACGGGACGATGCAACGAAAATAGCGTTTGATGGACTGTTCGAAGATCTCCTTAGGGATCCCCATTGCGCCGGCCATGCGCGCTCCTTCAAAGTGATGAGTTTCTTAGCTTTCCGCGGTTTGGTCCGGGGAGTATACCCGAGCGTAAGAACAAGCGTCAATCACGCCTATTCTTCGGATCCATCGTTGGTGGGCTGGGCTGCCTGCTTGAGCGCCGCCTCGCGACGTCGTTTCTTGATACGCTCCCGGGCTTCGTCCTCAGCCGCCTGCCGACCGATGTAGTAGCCCGCAAAAATGCCCACCAAGACAAGCACAGGAATGTAGAAGATATGGGCGGTCGACACGTCTAGCCCTCGTCGACCCCAAGGAGATCATCGATGCGTTTCTGAAGTGTCTCCAGATCGTTATCGACCTGGGATTGCCGACGCGAAAGCACAACCAGGAACGCCACGATGAGCAACCAGAGCGCGATATAGCTAGCCAACATCAACGTTCCACCGGGAACGGTCGTCTCTTGCGCGGCCGTATTCTGCGCCCAAACATTCAAAGGAAGTCCCAGCGTGGCCAGAACCACAAGACATCGAACTACGACTCTCATTTTCGACTCCGAATGATATCCTCGACTTCCAGATACAAGGTCTCGACCTTGGCCTGTTTCAGTCGAACGCGCACAGAAATCCAAAGTAACGCGACGAAGAAAACCAGCCACGCCAGCATGGAAATGCCAAACACTTGCGCAATCTCTGGTGCAAGACCTTCACCGCCTTCTCGCTCGACGACCGGATGCAATCCTCCCCATTTTCGCACTGAGTAATGGATGATCGGGATGTCGACAAACGCGAATACAGCCAAGACCGCAGAAACCTTCTTTATCCGGTCGCTGGGTTGCGCAAATGCGCGCAGCAGGAAGTAGCCGCCGTAGAGCAAAAACAGCACAAATGACGCGGTCAGTTGTGGATCCCACGTCCACGCTTTGCCCCAAGCCTTCAGCGCCCAGAGTGGCCCGGAAACCAAGACGTAGAGCATGAACAAGAGCCCCAGTTCCACCCCCGCTTGCGCGGCCATATCCCAACCGTCTTTCGGCTTGAGCAGGTAAAACAGGCTAGCCGCCGATGTCACGGTGAAGCCCGCGTAGGCACACATCGCGGCAGGAACGTGGGTATAAAAGATCTTTTGGACGATACCCATCGTGGATTCGATGGGGGCTTGGAAAAACACCATCCATAGCGAGCCAATCACCAGGAGTGATGCGGCTGCCAAGACAGGCCAATATAGCTTGGAAAGTGCTTTCATACGGTCCTCTCGCTGACAGCTATAACACAGCCCATTTGGCTAAGACAGTTCCCACGCTTCCTTATCTTCCACAAACTGCCCCTCTTCCACGGCACGTCCCATCGCATCCGTGAGGGCATCGAGATTGATATGGCCAGCCGCTGAAATCGCCAAGAATGGGTATCCAAGTTCGTCCTCGAAGTAGGCACGCAGTGCCTCTTCTTTCTCGCGAACGAACGGGAGATCGCACTTATTCAGCACCACCAATTGCGGACGCTCGGCGAGCTCCGGATTGAAGTTCTCAAGCTCTTTGCAGATCCGATGGAAGTCCTCAATCGGGTCGCGCTCATCCTCGTGGCCCTCAAGCTGCTGGGTCACTTCTACGATGTGCACGATAAGATTTGTGCGTTCGATATGCTTCAGAAACTGAATACCAAGCCCGTGACCTTCGTGCGCCCCCTCAATCAAACCAGGGATATCCGCGATCACGAACTCCTTCGTCATCTTCCAGCGCACGACACCAAGATTTGGGACCAACGTCGTGAATGGATAGGCAGCGATCTTTGGGCGAGCGTTGGATAACGCGGCGATGAGCGTGGACTTACCGACCGATGGATAGCCCACCAATGCGATGTCGGCGATAAGCTTAAGCTCAAGGTGGATCTTCTTCTCTTCCCCGGGCCAACCTGGTGTGCACTTCTTCGGGGTTCGATTCGTAGCGGTCGCATAACGAGAGTTTCCAAACCCTCCGTCACCGCCCGTTGCGACGACGACTTCCTGGCCTTCCTTAACCAGATCGCCAAGGACCTCGCCTGTATCGACATCCTTAATGATCGTGCCAACAGGAACATCGTGGATGGCAGACTCACCATCCTTGCCAGTCATGTTCTTTGGACCACCATGCAGGCCATTTTTGGCCTTGATGTAACGCACATGTCGAAAGTCAGCGAGCGTGTTGCAGTTGTTCGTGGCACGAAAAACCACGTCACCGCCGCGACCGCCATCTCCGCCAGCCGGGCCACCTCTGGGCACATACTTCTCGCGGCGAAACGCAACGACACCGTCGCCACCTTTTCCCGCCTTAACCTCGACTGTCGCTTCATCAACAAACATGACTACCTTCCCGAGGTGTGATTATGCCCGGATACCTGATGGACACAAAAAACGCCCCGTGTTCCCACGGAGCGCCAAAGATTCGGTGCAGCTGGCCGTTACTCGGCAGCAGCCTCTTGTGGGAGGACCGAAACGACCTTCTGTCCGCGGACTTCGCGGAACTTCACAACACCGTCAACGGTTGCGAAGATCGTATAATCGCGGCCGAGTCCAACGCCTTTGCCTGGCTTCATCTTCGTACCGCATTGACGGACGATGATGTTTCCAGCGCGAACGACTTCGCCACCAAACTTCTTAACGCCGCGTCGTTTACTTTCCGAATCGCGGCCGTTTCTTGAACTACCTTGGCCTTTCTTATGAGCCATTTGTCTACTCCTAGCCTATGCGTCGGAAACTACGCGTTAACTTCAGTGATGCGTACGCGAGTGAAGTGCTGACGATGACCGTTTTTGATCATGTAGCCTTTGCGTCGCTTCTTCTTGAAAATGAGAACCTTTCGGTCTCGGCCTTGCGTGACGACGTTAGCTTTCACCGATGCGCCATCAACCAGCGGTGCGCCGATCTTGATGTCGTCGCCGTCACCAACAGCGAGAACTTGATCGAAGACGACTTCGTCGCCCTTAGCAGCATCGAGCTTCTCGATGTTGAATTCGTCGCCAGCTTTTACGCGGTATTGCTTACCGCCCGTCTTAATTACTGCATGCATCGGAAATCTCCTAAACGTCACGCCTCATCATATAAACCCGCGACACTAACCATTAAAATTGCGGGTCCCGGAGGGCTGAGAAACATACAGATGGAGGGTGCCCTCGTCAAGGACTTACAGAATCTTTCTGAAACCCTTATTCTATGCGGCCCAGAGCGTGTTCGATGAGCTTTTCGGGGTGGTTTACTGTACGTAGATAATAATGTGCTCGGAGGATCTGCTGCTCGTCTTCAGACAGGTCGGCGTGCCGCCCGAGCTCGCGGACGCGCTCTAGCCGAATGTGATAGAGACTTATCGCGGCAGCCACCGAGATATTGAAGCTTTGCGCAAAGCCGTCCATCGGGATGATGACCGAGGCATCTGAGGCATCAACCATCGCCTGCGACACGCCATCGCGCTCGTTCCCCAACACGATCGCAGTCGGTTTTGTGAAATCAATCTGGTCCAACGGCACCGCGGCATCAAGGTGCGTCACGATGATCTGGTACCCACGATCCTTTAGATGCACGGCGCATTCGGCTGGGTCAGTCCACTTATGAATATCCAGCCACTTGTCAGTTCCCTGCGTGACCCGGTTTGCAGCTTTGAACTTCTCTTGCGTCTCGACCAAGTGCATCGCCTGATAGCCCATGGCCTCGGCAGATCGCATTACGGCAGAGACATTGCCGCGATCGTACAACCCATCCAACACGGGCACGACTGAGTACGTGCGGTTTGAAACCACACGCTCGATCTTCGCCTGCCGCTCAGGAGTTACAAACTCCGCCAAGTACGACAGTACTTCAGCAGAGGTAAGGTTCTGCCCGGCGATCTCAAAGCTGTCTTCGTAAGGAAACATGGCGCACTCCTCTAGCGCTCATCCGGCCGGGATTCCAGTGTGAAAAGTAGGGTTGGTGCCAAATCCAACGAATCGAGTTGGTTTGTGGATCGAAAAGCGATCGCATTGTACCCTTCCCTTCGTTGCCAGTTTCGATGATCATTGGGCAACTCGTTTTGGAAAGTGGAGTAACAATGCGACAGTCGGTGTGTTTGACGGTCCTCATTTTTGCATTTATCGCGTTGGGATGTACGCCAGAAAGCCTTGAAGGGTTTGAGCCTGCGAACAATGCAAACAACGCAAACAACGCAAACAACTCTAACAACGCCAACAACACGAATGGCGGCGGAACCTTCACCGCTGAGTTCGTGGCTGTATCAGGCATTCTGGCCCAAGAGTGCGGTGCACCGGCGTGCCATGGCTCTGCGGCCGCGAACGCATTTGCGCTACCTACAGACCAAAACGCGACCCCAGCGGAAATGCAGGCTGGCCTGGCGGGAAACGGGGCGAGCGGTATGCCGCTGGTAGCGCCCGGAAATGCTGCGGGAAGCGATATCTGGGACCGGATGACGCGAATGACTTCCGACCCTCAGTACATGCCACTTGGCGGAATTGTGCTTGAGCAATCGCAATACACAGCGATTGAAACCTGGATCAACAACGGCGCGGTCTACACCGAATAGTCATTTGCCGTAGATTCTCAGAAGCGCGAATCCTAGCGCTGAGGCGAATGCGACCACCGCGAACGCCAATATCCCCACAAATCCCTCACCATAACGCCCGGTTCCAATAGGCGTCTGCCCATAGTAGATGCCCTGAGGTGTTGTGATGTAGACATCGCGGCCTATCGACAACATTTCGAGGGTGTGCGGTGGGTCCGTCGCCCCTTCGGGCCACAACAGGTCGAAGTCTCGGATCTTCGCGGGTTCGTCGATATCCGGAATGACATACAGGGTGGAAGTGCCGACAAGAGATACGCCCAGCACGTTTATCCGCTTCTCGTTCATCGTGAAGTCAATTGCACCAACCCATGGGCCGCTCATGTCCGACCAGCTCGCGCCGCCGTCTTTGCTTAGCATCAGCCCCTCCCAGTCTGCTGCTGCCAAAGCGCTCAGGTCCTCGCGAGAGGTGCGTTTGATGATGACCCTTTCATCACCTGACTTGGATTTAGGGAAACTGTGGACCGCGGTCCAAGAAGCACCAAGATCCTGAGAACGCCACAACTGTGTCGGGGTTCCCAATCGTTCGGAGTGTTCAGCGATATAGATCGTGTCCAGTCCGCCGGAGATAAAGCGGGTAATGGTCGACGCGCGAAGTGTTCGCAACAACGCGTCGCTGATCTCGACCTCGCGCCAGTTTTCGCCAGCATCCGTCGAAACGTAAAATCCGCGGTGACGCGTCCACACAGACCAGGTGTCGTTGTCGATCGAGATATCGGCGACCGTGGTCCTTGGGAGCCAAGTTTCACCATGCCGTTGAGGCGTAAATGTTGCCGAAGATTCCTCAACCATCGGAAGCGTCTTTGTGCTTTTCGCCCCGTCCAGCGCCATGATCTCGCCCGAGAACGTGCCAGAAATCAGGGTCTTGCCCGACATTGCCATCGCACCCGTTGCCCGGTCATGCAGTTTGTTCCAGCGACCTTGCTTCGGGCCACCAGCAAGGTGATAGACGCCTGCCTCGGTCGCCACGGTAAAACGACCATCCACAAGATCAGCATCAAGCGGGAACGAAGCGCGAAGTGAGTCACTCCAGTCTGCCCAGTTCGCACCATGATCTGTCGACCGGATCACGCCCTGTCCCAGCGTGGAGGCATAGAGCGTCTTGCCCACGTAGGCGAATCCAGAGATTCCACGCGCATCCGGGTCAGCTTCGCGGACAGCCTCCCAACCCGTCGCTGAGATGGTCGTGCGCCAGATCGACCCATCGATACACCCAACGAACACCGAGTGCCCATTTGGCGTACGAAACACCTTCACAACCTCAATTTCGGGGCCGTTTGGTGGCCAATATGGAATCCACTGCTCACCGTCGTCGTCGCTCCGAAAAATGCTGTTGGTGGTCGACAACAGGACAGTTCGAGAAGCCGGAATGGCAACAATCTGGCGATCAACATCGGGAAGGACGCTAATCAGAATCCATTCTCCGTCTGCTTCACGTCGATAAATCCGGAGTTGGTCGCTCAGGACCGTGACCAGGTCGAAGTCGCGTGTCTTCGAACGCGGCAAGAAGTTTCGGATGACGGGCGGCACCGGCTGCGCATCGTCGAAATCAAACGACACACCTTCCAGCGACACAGCCGTCCAATCGCCCATGCCTTCTAAACGCCAGACCTTGCGGGCCTGAATGGCATACAGAACCCCATCCGAAGTGGTCAAACGAATCGGGTCACTGGCGAGGTCATCACCTTCGTCTTCGGGAAGGCGCATCAACGACCAGGTACGGCCCGCGTCATCGGATACCCACAGTCGATTGTGATTCGAAACGGATGACTGCAGCGCCAAGAACACCCGCTCACCGACACCGACAAACGCTCGCTCCCTTGGGAACGTAAACTCGCGCTGGGGATACCGGAGGGGATCGAGGCGTGCCATTCGGTAGGATGGCAAAAGCTGTGGCTGCACCTCTTCCCAATCCCTTCCGTCGCTCAGGAAGATTGCTTGATTCGTCGGTGCGATCAGCTTCGTGCTTGCGCCCGATTCAACAGTGGTGAGCGTGAAGACGGCTCCGCCAGGTGGAAGAGGAACGGGATGCATTCGCATAACCGCGCGCTCAGACTCGCAGCCCAAGGCCACGAGTCCCCACGCCAATAGCAGCAGGAGTCTCTTCAAAGGCTAGTAGCCTCGCATCTCGAGGATGGTGAACTCCACGCGCCGGTTGTACGAGCGGCCTTCCGCCGTCTCGTTATCCCGGATCGGTCGAGTTTCACCGTAGCCCACGGCCTCAAGGCGGCCTTCAGCGATACCTTTGTCGGTCAGGTAGCGCTGTACCGACTCGGCACGACCTTGGGACAAAGTGAGGTTGAACTCATCACTGCCGCGGCTATCGGTGTGCCCTTCAACCCGGATCTTCTCGATCTGTGGATTGGCTTTCATGACCTCGACCACAGCATCCAGAATCTCAAACGACTTCTTCTGAATCGTCGTCTTGCCGGTGTTGAAGTACACCTGCTCGGTAATGATGATGCGGTCGCGAGAGATATGAACCTTGTCGTTCGGGTCATCAGGACAACCATCGTCATCCAGGAAGTCGTTGAACGTCTCGGGGTCATTCGGGCAGTTGTCCGAGGTATCCGGGATTCCATCCTGATCGTTGTCCGTGTCTGGGCAACCATCCGAGTCTTGGAAACGGTCGATGTCTTCTGGGTCTTCCGGACACTTGTCCATGTCGTTCGGGATACCGTCGCCATCGAGGTCGTTGTCGGGGCAGCCATCCGGTCCAATGCTCACACCCTCAGGCGTATTGTCGCATTTGTCTTGGTCGTCTGGGATGCCGTCGCCATCGTTGTCTGAGTCTGGGCAACCATCGAGGTCCTCGAAGCCATCGAAGTCTTCGGCAGCCTGCGGGCATTTGTCGTACACGCCGTAAATGCCGTCGCCGTCGTAGTCGTAGCCCCATTGACCGCCGGAAACCCATGGACCACCAAATCCGACAAACAGTCGGAAGTCAGGCGTTCCAATCGCGTCGGAGTTCATGCCGAATCCAAAACCACCCGTAAGCGCCCAATCTTCGTGAACTCGGTATCGAAGTGCTGCTTTCAACTCCGCTGGAACTTCGCCTTCCTGAACGCCGCCTTGGCCTTCGGGTTTGCTTGCGACGCCGACGGCGCCATCAAGTTCGGTGATGAGATCGAGCGTATCGATGAACAGCGGCCACTGGGCGGCGACGCCCCAGATAATCTCGTCGCCGATGATCGCGTCGCGAAGTTGAACGGCTTCGTGTCGGTACATATAGCCAAGGTTCGCGCCGATCCGGATGCCGTTGCCAACGAAGAAGTCCGTGGCTCCGCGTGCTTCGATCGCAAACGACTCGTCACCCGCAAACGCGTCGTCGACGCCGGTTGGGATGTATCCGGCGAGCACGAACGCAAGCCCCAACGGGTTGCGCAGAATGTCCATGATCTGGAATTTGGTCGAGATGCGGATATCGTTGACCGCTTGCGACTTCAGCTCAGCCGTCGCTGGGTCAGCGCCGGGAGCCAGAATCGGCTCGAGGTCCTCGGTGCTCTGCGTCAGCAGTACCGGCACCAATAGACCAACTTCCATAAAATCAAAGAGACCGATATTGGCCGTGAGCGACAAGTGCACCTGACTGTCGACGATGCCCGTGAACTCTTCGCTCGCCGACGGCGCCACGAATGGGTCATTGGCAAAATCAAACCAAGCCGAAAAATCCGGATCCAGATGCGGGGCAACCTTGGAGCCATAGACGTTGATGAAGTCCGTAGGTCCAGGTCCAGGACGGAACCGCTGCAATTGCAGCTCAGGCAAGTCCTGTGCAGCGGAAATAGCCGGCGCAAGGCCGATGACCGCTAGCGTTGCCAACGCGATAAGAATTCGAGAGGTCCGTTCCAACATCATCATTTTTGCTCAAGTGCTTGGAGTGCCCGACGTACCTCATCGACGTTCGAAGGTTGCTCGGGTTCATTCTCAACAATCGCCAGTGCCTGCGTATAAAGGGTACGTGCGGTGTCTGCTTTATCGAGTTTTGCGTTCAGCCGTGCGGCCTCCGATAAGGTCGCGAAGCGTTCCTGCGGATCGAGTAGCAAATCAGCGTAGGACTCTAGATCTCTTGCGAGGTCCTCATGTTCGTCTAGGTTTCGATCTAGGTCAATGCGGCGTTCTAGAGCCTCTACGTGTTCGGGCCAGAGCAGATGCACACGCCCCCAGAGGTCCCTCGCTGCTCGTCGACCATTTAGCTCAGATTCCACCACATCGGCGAGGTCCGACAGAATCTGGCTGGCTGGGATTCGGAGGGGAATCGCAACCGAATCGATTTCCAAATTTGCGGCCTGCGTGATGTCCATTCCCGGCTTCGCCAACAACAATCCCAACTCTTGGGTCAGGGTTTCGGCGTACCCAGTCCAATTGTCCATCGCCGCATATGCCTGCCGCATCGACTCAAGGGCTTTGGAATCGCCAGGCGCCGCTTCGATCACGTTTTTGAAGTGCGTTAGAGCCGTGGCCGCGTCATCCAGTTTCGTCAACAAGACCTCGGCGAGGTCACGTTCTACCTCGACCGCATCCAGACCACCGGCGGACTCGGCAAGCACGACCTTCAGGTGCTTAGCAGCTTCGGCCCATTCCTGAGACTCACTGCACACCTCTGCCAATAAACGATGTGCTGCCTCATGGCGTGCATCGCGCTCCAAGACCGGAGCGAGCTCGGCCTCGACAGCCTCCTTGCTGCTGGAGTGCTCCCATACCAGTTGCGCAATTAGAAGGCGGAAGACGGTATCCATGTCAGTCGATTCCGCCCGTTTTAACCGGTCACGGAGGATCTGGATGCGCCCTTCTAACTCGCCACGGTCCTCGTAAATCGACTCCAAGGCGTTCAACAGCGATGGTCGCGCGCCATGATTCTTCGGGTCCTGATTGCGAACAAACTCGAGGTAGGGCAACGCACCTTCTGAGTCCTCAAGATCATAGAAGAGGTACTCGCCAAGCTGGCGCGTCCAATCGATGCGCATCTCGTCGGCTATGTCCAGTTCGCCGGCTTCAATCGCTTCGATGGCGCTTCGCAATGCCGCAACCTTTGGCCCGACTTCTTCCTGACGAAGCGAATCCATGACCTGCGCGATGCGGGTGTCTTTTTGATTGATTGAGGTCGTCGGCTGAGGCTCAAATCCGCCCGACATCGTCTTCTGACGAGCGAATTCGCCACTGTCCTCTTTGGGTGCGGGCTCGACAGGTTTGGTCTTGGCTTTGGTGTCATCTTTGCCCAGGACCCGACCTAACACCGACGTCGGCGCGATGTCTTCGAATGCCTGAAGGGGCTGCGGTTTCTTGAGGTCAGATTCCAACTGCTGTCGAAATGCATCGACGTTGGGTTTTGCTGCTGGTTTCGACTCGGAATCCACGATGAAATCGCTGTTCAAAAGCTCATCGAGGCGTTCATCGACGTCCCCGCTTGGAGCATCGGTCGTCAATGCCTCCCGACGGCGGCGTGCATCGCGAGCCCCGACTTCGTCTCCGAGTAGTTGGCGGACTTCCTCAAGGCGACGAAGGGCGGTCAGCAGCTCATCCGACTCGGTCGTAACCTCGACGATGCGCATCAACACCTTCTCTAGAAGCGAAACCGCCGTGGACTGGTCGGGCAAAACGGCCGCATCAGCGCCGTACCGCTCCGCGATCGTCTCGAGCGCTCGCCATGCTTTCAACGTCGCGCCGACACGCGTTGGGATAAGCTGGGCAGCTTCCCAATAGAGTTCAAACGCCTCTTTGGGTGCCTCCAACTGGCTCAACGAGAGGTCGCCCAAGTCCAACAACACTGCGTATCGGGAGGGAGCATCGTTCACGCGCACGAGGATGCCACGCAGCTGGCTTCGGAGCGTTTCGATCTTGCCCGATGAAACCAAGACTTCGATTAGCAGGCGTCGCGCAGTGTCGCTGTCGGGCTTGTGTTTCAGCGCCTCCGTCAACTGCAGCGCTGCTTCGTCGGACAGTTTAAGGACACGGTAAACCTCGGCCGTCTTGATCCGGAGTTCCGCTCCAACTTCGGGTTCCATCGGGCCGCGTTGGATGGCTTCTTGATACAACCTCAGAAGTTGTTCCGGGTCGCCTGCCATGCGGTAGTGGCCTTCAAGCGCATCGAATGCCCACGCGTCGTCAGGTTCAAACTCTAACAGCCGACGCAAATGAGTCGCGGCAGCGTCTGCCCGACCGCGGCGTTGGTAGATCTTGGCAAGGTGTCTGTTGGCCCGAATCCGGCCTTCGTTCAGCACTTCCGGGTCCAGCGAGTTCGCTTCGCCCAGTCGCTCCAGCAGCGGTAGGAGATCCACCCAGTAGCCAATCGCTTCATCAAACCGTTCCCGTTGCTCGCAGAGCATCGCGGCGAACTCAAGCTGCTCGAGCCGCTCTCGGGCGGGAAAATCGCCCAGATCGCTCAATGACAACGCCCGCCGCACACTGACCAGGGCCTGTCCTGAGTCGCCCACCTCGTCTGCCCAGATCTGGGAGATGTGGAAATGTAGACGGCTAGCCTGTTGATGCTGGTCCCGTGCCTCCGCAGCGCGCGCGGCGGAACCAAACGCCTTCAGTGCCCGCAGGGGTTCTCCGGACATCAGATACGACTGGCCGAGCGTATCCAAGGCGTCGAGCTGTGCCGGATCCAGCCGCAACACACGTTCAAGATAGACTCTAGCTTCCGAGACCTCGCCCTGCCTGTCCATCAGGTGGCGAGCCAAGCTTAGGTAGGTTTCGGTTAAGGACTCTCGGTCGGTATAGACGCCCGTTAGTCGCTTCAATACCTCTTCAAGCCCAATCTTCTCGCCCGACTCCTCGTAGAGCTTCTTCAGCAGCTCGAGCGCGATGCGGTTGCGTGGCGAAACCTTCAACACTTCACGGAGTTTCTCAGCCGCCCCATCTGGGTCGTCACGGCGGAGCACCTCGGCTGCGGCCAACTCACAGAGCACCCAATCATACGTTTCGCGCCGCTCTTTTAATGCTGCGGACAATTTGTCGAACTCCCGCAGCGCGTCCGCACGACGTCCGGACACCAACGCTAGCACCGGACGAAACTGGAGCGCGCGGATATCGTTGGGGTCCTCTTCTTCGATCTCACGCACAAGCGACTCGGCATGCGCGACGTTGGCTGGCGTGGGATCAGCGAGCAAGCAGTCAAGCATGCGAACCAAGAGTTCCGGGTGTGCCCCAAACGAGTCACGCGCTGTCGCGTAAAGGTCGAGTGCTTGCCGAACATCACGACCAAACAACGCCTCGTCTGCGTGTGCGTACAGGTCTTTTGCTTCATACGCGGCGAGCGCACGCGCGCCTTCGACCGTTGCCGCGGCCGACAGATCTGAAGACGAAGTCCATCCCGGTTCGTGCGACGCGGCCTTCAACGTCATCAACCCTGGCCGGATCTCGGCTGCGTCCAAAGTGACGTTTGATAGGTTCGGAAGCTTCCAACCCACCCGCGGGAAGATGTTGAGCAACATCAGCTTCAGGGGGCGCAGCCTCAAAATGTCGCCAGCAATCCCAACCGTAAACGACTCACCGCGCCCCGGTGGTCGCAGCGCTGGTGAGTTAAGCAATCGAGTGATGAGATCAAAAACCAGCAATCGCGCAGGATACGGCAACGGGCCATAGCTGCGGTAATCATAGATCGACAGGTGAACCTCATCGGCCCGAGCGGGCTCGGGCGGAATCACGCCACACCTAAAACTGACGTAGGTATCCGTGCCTAGCGACTTCACTTTCATCGAGACGTGCGCTGCCCCATCCAAGAAATGCAGGTCAATGTCAGAATAGCCCTGAATCTCCGCAGATGCCTGGCGAAGCAAGTCACCAAACCCGACTTCAGACGAGGCAATCTCGATTTCACGCACGAGACATCGCGTGTTGCGAAAGCGGTGCAATCCGCCTCGAGCGTCGAATGGAAACTTAAGATCCGGAATCTCCATCCGGAGGTGTTCCAGACTGATCCAGTCGGTCAGCCGCTCATCGCGTGCCCAGAGGTATCCCTTCCCGAATAAGAAATCGAGGTTCAGACCCAGCGGATTGTTGGCATCTGCTTGAGACATTCTGCGCGCTTCACCTGCGGACACACCTGTGCCCGCGCATTGTCACCCGGACAAGGCGATCTGGCAATTTTGTTGAGTTTTCGAGGATTGGGTCGATTAGAGCGGGTATCGCAATTCGATGGAATCCGATGCCTGTTGCAGTGCATCCACGTACTGGTAGTGCTCGAGCGCCTTCAACTCATCGATTCCAAACACGTTTTGCAGCAGCTTCTTGTTCTCACCCTCATTGAGTTTGAGAATGGCCGCTTCCAGCTTCTTTCGCGCCTCTTCTGGCAGCGTGGACTTGATAGCGATGCATGAATTCGGCACCGGCCCCTGTTCAGACAGAACCTTCAGTTTCGAGCGCTCAGCAGGTTTCAAATCTCGAGCTGGCGCATGTTCACTGACCGCAACCGCGTCGTACTTCTTTTTCAAGAGCCCTTCGAGTGCCGCCTTCTCGCTGCCAGCAAATTCCATCTTCAGACCTGCGTCGTCCTTCATCGTGTCGACCACGCCTTCTTCAGCAAGCTTTGCACTGGGGAAAAGGAATCCCGCAGCAGACGTCGTCGACGTGAAGCCAACGGTCTTTCCTTTCAGGTCCTTCAACGTCTTCACTTTCCCGTTTGCGAGGGTCAGCCATTGGCTCTTGTAGTCGGTTTTGCCGTCGACCACAGACGCTCCGATGACGGTCATGTCTGCCTTCATGTGGCCGGCCAGGTATGGCCAAGCAGCGAAGTACGAAAGCTGAGCCTCATCTTTCTTCAGAAGGTCAACAACCGCTTTGTACGACCCAGGCTGCCGGATATTGACGGTGAAACCGGACTCCTTGCTCAGGAGTGCTTCCAACTTCTTTACGTCGTCAGCAATATCTTGCGGACTCGATGTCGGGCGAACCGTCAGCGTGAAGGACGTCCTTGGTTTGTCGAGGTTCGCGTGGGGGTCGGCCGCGGCCATGTCGGTCGTGACCGGCGCGCCCGCGTCAGCCGTCGCTTTTCCTGCGTCAGCCTCAGGTTTTGTGTCTTTTGGTTTGGACTCGCACCCAAGCAACCCGATAGCAAGCATCAGGCACAATACAGCTTTTCGCATCACGAACTCCGATCATCGTTCATCGTTTTGTAATCAGCGAATTCCTACCAGCCAACGACGTGTTGGGACAATTTGAATTTCTGACAAACCACCTCGTCTGATGAACAAATCACTTAAAATCACACGCGCGAGCGATTAGACTCCCACCAACCCCTACGCGAGACATTCATGCGAATTTCGACTCTTGTACTAGCGTCACTCCTTGTGCTCATTGCAACTCCTGCATTTGGGCAGGACAAGCCATATTCTCCAAAGGCAGCGAGCATTGGGCAGCTGATCAATCTTGCGACCTACCAAGAGAGTCCGATTCAACTTCAATACGACGAACTCAATCGAACCACGGTCACAAATGGGCCGCGATTGGACTTCGAGCACACGTACGCGGTGGGATTTGATGAGTTTGTGGAGACGTTTGCCAAAGCGTATCAAGAACACACTGCAGTGACCGCGCTTCGCGCCGAAGCTGCGCCACACATCAAAGACACAACGATCTTCGTGGTGGGAATGAACAAGCCTTCGGACACCGCTCGCTTCACGCTGGGGAGCAAGTCGATTCCGTTGCGATTCACAATCGACGTCCGCCCTGACGGCGAGAATGTCATCGTCACCGTCCACAACGCCGTATACAGCCAGCTTTTCAGTGGAATCATGCCCGCTCGTACCGGCTATCTGCCCACCGACTCGAAAGAAGTTCCCTTCCGCTGGAACTAACTGCCAATCCACATGGGATCGCCTGCGCTTGTTGGCTATCGACCAGATCTGGCGAATCGTCTAGACTGCTCCTAACGAATCTCGAAATTCGAAAGGAGAAGTTTCAATGCGAAAGATGATTCTATTGGTGTCTGCTGTGTTTGTGGTCTCTGCCTGCTCAAGCGATGACCCATCAAATAATGCGAACAACGCGAACAATGCGAACAACGTTAACAACGTCAACAACGTCAACAACGTTAACAACGTCAACAACGTCAACAACGTCAACAATTCGAACAACGCCAACAACTCGAACAACGCGAACAATTCGAACAACGCCAACAACTCGAACAACTCGAACAACTCGAATAACTCGAATAACTCGAATAACTCGAATAACTCGAACAACGCTTGCGCGAACAACGCCACGCAATGTGTCGAGAACGCCGACTGCGCTGCCAGCGAGCGGTGTGAGTCTGTGAGTACAGAGTTGGCGTGTTGTGCAACCGGCACGCGCGGAACCACCGCTACCGGCGAAACATGCAACAGCAATAATGACTGTGCATCAGGCAACTGTTCGCAGCGAAACGACGATCCATTCGTCTGCACGCAAACCTGCGACCAGGAAAACCCATGCCCCAACGGTACTGAGTGTCTGGTTATCGGGTTCTGCTTCCCGACCGCGATCTAGAAGTTATCTTCTGCGGCACGGAGTTTCACCGTTCCGCCATTGATTTTGAGCTGGCACGCCAAGCGCGTGCCACGCTCGATCTCATCTTCCATCAACGTAACTTCCTCGTTCTCGTTGATAGGCGGGAGGTTCTCCATGCCTTCCAGGATTTCCACGATACACGTAGCGCATTCGCCTTCGCGGCAGCCAAACTCAATGCTGGCGCCAGCTTTCGCGATTGCGTCCTGAATGAGCGAACCATCTTCGACCTCGATGTCGATTCCGTCTTCTTCAAAAATGATGCGTGCCATGTAACTTCCTCGTGGGATACTCAATCCTAGTAGTAGATAAACCGACCACAGCCAACGAGAGAATCAATGGGTCGTTACTTCGATGCAAAGATCACCGAAGTTTGGAGAGTCACTCCCTACGTCGTCGGGCTCAATATCGAGCGCATGGATGGTGAACCATTTAAGGTGATGCCTGGTCAGTTCCTGATGATGCATTTCGATCATTCCGGCGAAAAGATGAACCGGTCGTATTCGATTTCGAATCCCGTGCCATTGGACCGAATGTGCCAGAGCCTTGAGCTTTGCATCGCGCTTGTCGACGGTGGTGTGGGCTCAGCGATCGTCGATGCAGCTGACGTCGGAACGACGTGGAATCTCAGCGGCCCTCACGGGCGATTTGTTTTGCGTGGCGAGTTACCCAAACACATCAACTTGATCGCGACTGGCACTGGGATTGCGCCTTACCGCTCGATGCTGACCCAAATCGAAAGCTACCTTGAAGAGGGTCATGTCGTTCGATTGGTGATGGGGGCCAGAGACATGGACGGCTTCCTGTTCGACGATGAGTTCCTGGCACTTGAGGAGTCGAATGACGGCTTTGAGTACTACCGTTGCGGTAGCCGAGTTTCCGACCCCGTGCAGCTTTCTCGCGAGCGCGATTTCATCGGCCGCGTGCAAGCTGCGGTCGATACGTTCGATACCGAGGACAGCATCTTCTACCTCTGCGGAAACGAGCACATGGTCGACCAACTCAAGGAATCACTCCAAGAGCGCGGCGTTGAGCGCAAGCTCGTGCGAACCGAAGCCTACGTCAGCCCCTGAGCCAATTCATATTGACACTGGCAGGCCGGATCTGTAGAACTCCCAGCCCTGCTAATTCGCGGATGTGGCGGAATTGGTAGACGCGCTGGCTTCAGGTGCCAGTGGTGGCAACACCGTGGAGGTTCGAGTCCTCTCATCCGCACTAAAAAGCGCCCAGATTATTGGGCGCTTTTTTGTTTCTTGTTCAGACCGTGCTCACTTCGAATATCTCGTCGGTCGTCAAATCCATGCAGCTCCACAAAATACGGTCGACTGTCGCGAAGACCGCCAGACGCTGTGCCTCGTCCAGATGCTTAAGCTTGTCGGCAAGCATTGCGAGCTGTTCGCGGTGGATGTCGGGTATCTTGGGACAAGGCAGTGACTGCGGGTCACCGCCAAACGCGTTCGCCCATTTTCGCATCGTGTCGCAAGCGAGCACGAGCTGCCTCGTCGGCGCCGGGAGCTGATGATCCGAGATCGGCATCCACGCATCTGCCCGTGTCCGCAACGCCTTCATATCTTCCGGTAGATTGTCCGCGTTGCGATGCCAAGCAGCTTTGCCGCCAACTTTTTATCGCCTGAAGTCATTCGCAATGTCTCGGCGATGACCTGACGCTCAATCTCATCGAGGGAGGTCCCAAGTGGAATCGTCAACGCACGAGGTTCTGCACTAGTCTCCGCGACGTTTTGCGGAAGGTCGTTGATGTCGATAACGCCATCTTTGTCCAATACAACCGCGCGCTCGACGACGTTCTCGAGCTCTCGGACATTTCCCGGCCACGAGTAGTTCGAAAGTGCATCAAGCGCCTCGCGCGAAAAGCCGTGGATATCGCGTCGGTTCTTTTCTCGGTAGCGATTCAGGAAGTGCTCCGACAACAGTGGCACGTCCTCAAGTCGGTCGCGAAGCGGAGGAAGCCCAATGTTTACAACGTTGAGGCGATAGTAGAGGTCCTCACGGAAATTGCCTGCGGCGAGCTCTTCTTCAAGGTCGCGATTGGTTGCTGCAACCACACGAACATCGACACGAATCGTGTCATTCGAGCCCAATCGCTCGAACTCACCTTCCTGAAGCACCCGCAGCAGCTTCACCTGAACTTGTGGCGACAGCTCACCAATTTCATCCAGGAAGATCGTGCCACCATCAGCGGCCTCAAATCGTCCAATTCGTCGCTGATTCGCCCCCGTGAACGCACCCTGTTCGTATCCGAAGAGCTCACTCTCCAAAATCGATTCAGGAAGCGCCGCACAGTTCACCGCCACAAAGGGCCCGTCGCTGCGCTCCGATCGTTCGAAGACCATCCGGGCAACCAGCTCTTTACCCGTTCCGGACTCACCGGTCAGCAGCACGGTGGCGTCCGTGGAAGCGACCTGGCCCACCAGCTCAAGAGATTGGCGAAGCGCAGCCGAGTTTCCAACCAACGACCGCGAGTTCTGCAGTTGTGCCAGCTGTGCCTTCAGCATCTGGTTCTCGGCCAGCAACGCTCGGCGTTCGATCGCCTGGCGCGCCGACTTCACGATCGTCTGCTTCTTAATGGGCTTGGAGATGAAATCGTAGGCCCCCTCTTTCATGCCCTCTACCGCGCGTTCAACGGTTCCAAACGCGGTCATCAAGATGACTTCGACATCGGGTTTTAGAGTCTTCACCAACTTCAAGAGGTCGATGCCATCGGTGTCGGGCATCATCAAATCGGTAATGACGAGGTCGATGTCATCTTGTCGCAGTATGTCGAGCGCAGCATCCCCGCCATCAGCGGTGAGCACGTCGTAGCCCTCTCGAGAGAACACGCGCTCAAGCGTCTTGAGGTGGGCAACTTCGTCATCGACGAGCAGAACCCGGGGCTTAATCTCGGTATCTAAGTTTGCAGCCATCTAGAAACCCATCCCACAACGCTTGAGGTGGCGCAAGAGGCGGGCGTCGAATGGGTTTGCACAAAGATGACTCACCGCGTTAGAATCCCTCCAGAAAGTTCTGTAATGAGCACGATTAACCATGGCTAAACTCACATACGTCGATCATCGGGGACGTGTGCACGAGTTGGTGTTAGGCGCGTTTTCGACCATTGGGCGTCACCCAGACCAAAGTCTGCAGGTGTTGGACCGTGTCGTGTCGAAGCAACACGCGATCGTAGAACGCCAGCCGGACGGCTATTATTCGGTCCGCGATTCCGGAAGCCGAAACGGCACATTTGTAAACGGCGACATGGTCGAGGGGCGTCAGACGCTGAAGAACGGCGACAGAATTACGATCGGCTCAAGTGAGATCATCTATCACGAGGACGTCCAAACCGATCCATTGGCTGGGCGCGTGACGATCCACACAGACAATATCGAAACCCACATTCGCAGTCGCGTTCAGCAAGGCGACGATGGACGCTTCCTGCCTGAGAAAGACGTCCGCGACGAAAAACAACTTCGCGCTGATTACGAGAAACTGCGGATCGCCCAGGAACTCAGCAACTCCATTGGTCTTGAGCAGGATCTTGAAGTTCTGTTGGGCAAGATCTTGGACGAAGCGTTCAATATCTTCCCCGCCGACCGCGGCGTGATCCTCATGCGTATGGCCGGTGTCGAACACCTGGTTCCGATGGTCGTGAAATCGCGCGATGCCAGCGATACCGACACTGAGAACGTCCGGATTAGCCAAACGATCCTGAGTGAGATCATGGAAGAGAAGCAGGCGGTGCTCTCTAGCGATGCCATGATGGATTCTCGATTTGCGGGCAGTCACTCCATTATCTTGGAGCAGATCCGCTCGACGATGACGGTGCCGCTGCTCGACGAAGAAAACGTCCTTGGTGTGATTCACCTGGATTCCAAAATCGCGACGGGTGCGTTCACGGACAAAGACCTTCAGATTCTCACAGGTTTCGCACGCCAAGCAGCGTTGATGATTCGCCACCACCGTCTCCTTCTCCAAATGGAGGAAGAGATCGTCATGCGCGAGAAATTCAACCGCCTGCTCTCACCACAGCTTGTGGACGAGGTGGTCAGCGGTCGTCTTGATATCAAGAAAGGCGGTGAACTACGTCGAGCGACGATCATGTTCGCCGATATTCGCGGCTTCACGACGATGACGGAGCCAATGGCGCCGCAAGCGGTCGTCGGTTTGCTCAACGAGTACTTCGAGCTGATGGTGGACATCATCTTCAAGTACGAAGGCACGCTCGATAAGTTCGTGGGCGATGAGATCATGGCGATCTGGGGCGCACCTATCACGCGTGACGACGATACCGAACGCGCGGTCAAAGCGGCCGTCGAAATGCAGCAGATGATGCTTCGTTTCAACCAAGCTCAGGCCGCACAAGGTGGCCCGCAATTCCATATTGGAATTGGCCTGAACACTGGCGAAGTGGTTGCCGGATACATGGGTTCGAGCAAGAGCATGAGCTACACGGTGATGGGCGATAACGTGAACACCGCCAGCCGTTTCTGCTCAACCGCTGAACCCGGCCAAGTTCTGATTGGCGAAAACACCTTCCGCGAAGTCGGATACATGTTGGAGCTCGAAAAGCTTCCGCCAACCAAGCTCAAAGGTAAAAACGAGCACGTCGACATCTATCGAGTCTTAGGCCTTAAGCGGACATCGGACCCGACGGATACCAGCCCAATGCCTGACGGACGGAGCTATTGACGTGCCTCCATTTGTTTTTGTGACACGTTCCAATTGCTGCAATATACTCAGCGCTAGTTAGCACTCGTTCTCCGGGAAACCCCGCATGGCTACACAGCAACGCTACCACGTCATCGATCGCATCGATGCAGGAGGAATGGCCGAAGTTTTCAAGGCCAATTCCACCAGCTTGCAGGGGTTTGAGAAACTCGTCGCGATTAAGCGAATTCTCCCGAACTTGATTCGGAACGAGCGTTTCGTACGCATGTTCCTTGATGAAGCGAAGGTTTCGCTTCACTTGAACCACACCAATTGCGTACAGGTTTTTGATCTTGGTCTTGCCGACGGCACCTACTTCATCGTTATGGAGTTCGTCGACGGCACCAACCTCAAGAACATCATTGAGCAACTCAAGGCGAAGAACGGCTCACTCAGCCCCGAAGAATGTGCTTACATCGGACTCGAAGTCTGCAAAGGCCTCGCCCACGCGCATTTGAAGATGGACCAACAGCACAATCACCTGGCCATCGTTCATCGAGACATCAGCCCGCCGAACATCCTTATCTCACGCGAAGGCGAGGTGAAGATTACGGACTTCGGCCTCGCGAAAGCGAAGAGCCAAGTTGAAATTACCGACCCCGGCATCGTGAAAGGAAAGTTCGGCTACTTGTCGCCTGAAGCGGCGCACGGCGAAGAAGTCGACGCTCGAACGGACATCTTCGCTGTCGGTATCTTGATGTGGGAAATGCTCACATCGGAACGCCTCTTTTTGGGCAACACGGATATCGAGACGCTACAGCAGGTTCGTAAGAACAAGGTTCCGCGACTCAATAAGTACCGCACTGATGTGCCGCCTCAGCTTGAAAGCATCATCCGTAAGGCACTTGCGACAGACATTAACGAGCGGTTCCAGACCGCCGAAGACTTGGCTGTTTCGCTCGCCGCATTCCTGTTCAGCTATGGTCGTCCGGTCACGGCATTTGATATCGCGAAGCGCGCTGCCGGTACCGCACGACAAGCCGCCAAGCCACTGACCGAAAAGGACAAGGCCGTCGCGGAGGCCGTTCAGGACGCCGTCAACAGAATCGTCTCCCTGGAAGAAGTCGACGACCTCGACCTCTACATGGCCGATATGTACGGCACGATGGAGACTGAAGGCAGCGGCGAACACCACAACGACGAAGACTTCGAAGACCCACGCCTCTGGGCCGACTTCGGATTGGACGATGCGCCATTGAGCGTCAAGGAAGCACCGGTCGGCGAGGAAGCCTGGCAAGAGCGCGGCCTCGACGAGATCATGCGACGACGCGCGACCCAGCCAGGCGCTGCTGCGGCCCCTCCACCCGGGATTGCTGCAAACCTGGAAGACAACACCGCCGAGATGGAAAATCTCGACCAGAAGATTGCCGAGCAACATCGCATTCAAGCGGAGATGGCGGCCAGACAACAAGCGGCGTTGCAACGTCAAACCGGCAGGAGACCTGCCCCGGGAGATGACGTCCCTTTACACCAACGCGCCCCGGCCAATCAGAACCGGAACGGGGCGCAAAAAAGTGGTTCAAGTCGTTCCGTCGAAATCGCGGGTCCGATAGCTGAGCAGGCTGAATACCGCCCTGCAAATCAGAAGCCGCCGGCGGATGCCACGGGTGAAATGATCATTCCACAAACCGAGTCGAAAGGCAGTTCAATCGGCCTGTACTTGGTGTTGTTCATCTTGCTTCTGGCGTCGGTCGCTGGTGGCGTCTACTTCCTTGTAATGTAATCCCAAACAGGATTTGGCATGTCTGACGACGTTTTGACGATGATCCTCGCCGGCGGCGAAGGCAGTCGACTGCGCCCTCTCACTACGGACCGAGCCAAGCCAGCTGTGCCGTTCGGAGGCCGATACCGAATCATCGATTTCGTGCTCTCGAACTTCGTGAATAGTGGGTTCTTCCACATCAAGGTCCTCACCCAGTACAAATCGGAATCGCTTTCTCAGCACATCATGCGGGGCTGGCGTCTTTCCTCGATGGTTGGGCAGTATGTTGAGACAGTCCCTGCACAACAGCGAACGGGAAAGAACTGGTACGTAGGGAGTGCCGACGCGATTTATCAGAACCTGAATCTCATCGAGGACGAGAAACCACGCGACGTTGCGGTGTTTGGTGCCGACAATATCTACAAGATGGACGTCAGCCAGATGCTGCGGTTCCATCGCAAGAAGAAGGCAAAGCTCACAGTTGCGGCGATCCCGGTGCCCATCGAAGAGGGCTCACAGTTTGGCATCATGCATGTCGACGAAAACTGGCGGATGCTCGACTTCGTTGAGAAACCCAAGAATCCCCCGCCAATGCCTGGCGACCCCACGCGATGCCTTGCATCGATGGGCAACTACATTTTCGAAAGCAAGACGCTCGTTGATGAAGTCACGCGGGACGCGGCCGATGAAAAGAGCGCGCACGACTTCGGAAAATCGATCATCACCCACATGGTGAAGAACACGAAGCTGCCCGTGTACGTGTACGACTTCACTCAGAATGAGGTCCCGGGCCAAAGCGAGGCTGAACGCGGGTATTGGCGCGATGTCGGGACACTGCGAGCCTACTTTGATGCATCGATGGAACTGGTTTCCCTGACTCCGAACTTCGACGTCTACAACCGGCGTTGGCCAATCCGGTCACACCACCACCATCATCCGCCGGCAAAGTTCGTGCACGACGATCCGCAAAACATGCGTGTCGGAACGGCTATCAACTCAATTGTGTCGGAAGGTGTCATTGTTTCCGGTGGTATGATTCGTGAGTCGATTCTGTTCCCGACGGTGCGTATCAACTCATACTCCAGGGTTGAAGAGAGCGTCCTGTTTGACGGCGTCGATGTTGGGCGGCGCGCTAGAATTCGACGCGCAATCATCGACAAACACGTCAAGATCCCTGCCGATGAAGTCATCGGTTACGACCTCGAACGAGATGCCAAGCGATTCACTGTCGATGATGGCATCGTTGTGATTCCGAAGGGCACGGTCTTCAAGTGAGAGTTCAGCTCCTCTGGCACATGCATCAACCTTATTATGGGGTGCATGGCGAGCCCGAGTTGAGGCTTCCGTGGGTGCGCCTTCACGCAGTGAAATCGTATCTGGATATGGCCGTTGTCCACCGGGAGTTTGAAGTCCACAGTACCATCAATCTCTCGGCCAGCTTGCTCGAACAGCTCGTCGAGTACCAATCGGGTAAGCGTGACACCTGGTACCGCATCGCGGCAATTCCAGCCGATTCGCTTGAGCCCGAACATCAACGATTCCTGCTGCACAACTTCTTCAGTGCACATTGGGGAAACGCGATACACCCGTTTCCAGGGTATGACCGCTTGTTACGCAAGCGCGAGCGCGGCGATGCGTTCTCGGTAGCAGATTTCCGGGACCTTCAAGTCTGGCATAATTTGGCATGGTTAGGATTCACGGCGCGCCGGCGACCATTGGTCAGGGCTCTGTTTGAGCAGGGTCAGGGCTTCGATGAATCCCAAAAGCAGGAGTTACTCGATCTGCACATCGAGCTCATCGGTGACGTCCTCGATGCTTACCGTGACCTTCAAATTTCGGATCATGTCGAGCTATCCACGACCCCGATGTACCACCCGATTCTGCCGCTTGTGATCGATAGTGATTGTGCGCGTCAGGCGATGCCAGATGTCCAACTTCCCGCGCAGTACCGTGCGACCGCATCGGCAGACCGTCACGTAGAATGGGCTAATGACATGTTCTCCGACACGCTGGGCTCTGAGCCCGTTGGAATGTGGCCCGCAGAAGGCAGCATCAGCAACGCAGCTGCGCAGCTAATGGGGCAACATGGCGTAAACTGGATCGCGTCTGATGAATACGTGTTGGGCAATAGCTTGCGCTCGGCCTACTCCGACGAGTGCCTTGGACAGCCGTGGCGCGTCCCAGACGGGCCCACGATGTTCTTTCGCGACCATGTTCTGAGTGACCAGATAGGGTTTGTGTATTCATCGATGGCTGCGGATGACGCTGTGTCCGATTTCATGGCGCGTTGCCACTCTGCGGCAGGCTCCGAGCCGATTGTTTCCGTGATTTTGGATGGGGAGAACCCGTGGGAACACTATCCTGGGGATGGGGAACCGTTCTTAATGACCCTCTTTGGTCAACTTGAGGATCATGAAACGACCACACCTTCGATGGCTCTGGCAGAAACTTCGCCCGGTGAGATCTCATTGTGCTCGGGCTCTTGGATCAACGGCGACTTTGGAATTTGGATAGGGCATCCAGAGGATAACCAAGCGTGGCAAACCCTTGTGGAGGCTCGCCGTGTTATGGGTGATGCGCCTGAAGCCGCTCGGCACCTCATGGTCGCAGAAGGGAGCGATTGGTTTTGGTGGTACGGAGATCAGTTTTCGAACCATAGCGTCGACGTCTTCGATCAACTGTTTCGTGACAACGTGAAAGCTGCGTATCAGGCGGCGGGACTGACCCCGCCGACGGTGCTAGACGTTCCTATCAAGCATGAATTGAACGAGACCGGCCACGGTGCGATGTCGCCGGCAGATCTGGCCTGAAAGTCCGATGCTGAACAGTCAACTTGACGGGATCGCCTTATCGTAGGAAATTCGAGGGAACAATTCTTCGAAGATTGCAAAGAGTTAAAATGGATACTCGAACTTGGTATGCGAAGTTTCTTGCGGTGTTGATTGCCGTCGGGCTGGCGTTCCCTTCAACCGTTTGGGCTAGTCCCGAGAAGGCCGCTGAGTACTTCGATCAGGCGACGAAAGCGTATGCCGACGGAAACTTGCGCGACGCAGCAGACTTGCTCGAGCGCGCATATGCTGAGGACAACGACCTCGTCTACCAATACAACCGCGTCCTTGCGCTTGAGGGGCTTCGCGAATTCGATGAAGCGCTTCGTGTGTTGGATATCTACGAGGATCCGATGCGCCGTGATTCCCAGGGCCGATTCAACGATATTGGCGAGATCAAGCAACGCCTGCTTGACGGCCAAGAGCGTGAGCGCCTGCTCGCCGAAAAGCGAAAGAAGGAAGAAGAGGACAAAAAGAATCAGGACAAAGACAAAGACAAAGATAAGGACAAAGACAAGGACAAGGATAAGAAGCCTCCTGCTTCAAGCACCAACTGGGGTGCAATCAGCCTGATTGGTGGCGGCGGGGCTTTGCTCGTTGTCGGAACCTTGTTTGGGTCTGGTTTGTTCATCTCGAACTATGATGAAGCCAAGTGCATCAGTGACGAGCTGGGAACGGGTGTCGATTTCGATACTGCGGCTGTCAATTGCGACGCACCGGACGACTTCTTCGAGAACGACTACAAGGCCGTTCAAGATTCGCAGTCCACGCACCAAATCCTGGCGATCACGATGTGGTCGGTCGGTGCCCTCGCCGTGGCGGGTGGTATCTGGTGGCTGTTCTCCGATTCAGGCTCCGAGCGTGCTAGCCTGGCGCCATACATCTCCCCAGATGGTGGTGGCGCTGTCTTCGATTTCAAATTCTAATCCATGGCCGCGAACCCACTTGAAGAGCTGACGAGCCGAATCGCAAAAGCTCGCGATCTACCTGACCCAGGTGAGTATCAACTTGCTTCGGATCCTATGGTTCGGCTCACCAGTTTATTGCGTGGTGACCTTCCCACCAACGACAACGAGCCAGTACGAGGCGCAGAGCCCACCATGGACCTGCCCGAAATGACGGCCATTGAGTCCATCCTAGGACGTGAGATTTACCAATTGGTGTCCTCGCGCCCACTCAGCGCTGAATCACGTAAGAACGCGATTGAACGCACAGCGATGGCGCTTCAGAACCCATCCCATGAAAATATCCGTTCGATTCTCGCTGCGCTGATTAGCGAGTGACGACGCACGCTTAGTTACTGAACTTGCGTGTATCCTTCGCGCCCCATTTGAAAGTCTTGGACTTCTTCTCGGCTGGTTTTGGCTCTTCCTTTTCGGCGACCGTCTCCTTTTCGACCTTCTTGGTGGTCTTCTTGGTCGTTCGCTTCTTCTTAGCAGCAGCCTCTTTCGCGGCCTGTTCTTGAGCCGCTTTCTCTTTGGCGGCCTGCTCTTTGGCGGCTAGCTCTTGAGCAGCTTTTTCCTTTGCGGCTTTCTCCTGAGCGGCCTTCTCTTGGGCGGCCTTCTCTTTCTGTGCCTTTAGTTCGGCAGGCGTGGGTCCCTTGTCTTCGGGCTGTTTGGGCTCCGCAGCAGCGACCTTTTCTTTCTCTTGAACTTCGGGCTGTTCTTTGACTTCGTTGGGCAGTGGTTCCGCCGATGCTGTATCAACGTCAACCTCGTCCGAAGAAGAGACGACGATGAACATCAAGACACCAATGATCGCAACAACCACACCAATTGCGATGTAGAGCCCAGTGCGAACACCCGGGTTATCATCTTCAAACTCTTGATAGCCAAATGGCTCCGGTTCGGCGGCGATCATCGCGTTGGGCGGCGCCATCAGTGGCCGGTCGCCCTCGATGGATGGATCCGGGTCGTAGACCCGAATGTCATCGCCAGTTTTATCGCCAGCGGCGATCTGAAACTGAGGGGTCACACCACCGATGGTCTTCAGCTGAAGTGGTGCTGAGCCGGGGGGCATCGTCGAACCGGTCACGCCGTCATTTACGACCGCATCCAATGCACCCGTCCGAGGCGCAGCGTTGGAAACACGCTGCAACGACATCAGCATCTCTTTGGCGGACTGGTAGCGCTCTTTCGGGTCCTTCGCCATTGCCGCATGCACGATGGCCTTCAGGGACTCTGGGATGGTCACGCCAGGACGAGGCGTCATCTCAGGAATTGGCTCGTTGATGTGCTGGAAGAGCACAGCCAACGGCGTTGGCGCGTCAAAGGGCTGTTGGCCTGTCAGCATCTCGAAGAGCATGATGCCCACGGCATACACGTCGGCCGCGGGACCGATATCCTTCTTACCCTGCGCTTGCTCCGGCGCCATATAGTGGGGCGTACCGAAGACTTCACCCTCTCGGGTGAGTGAGCGCGTGGCACCTTCGTTGATCATTCGGGCGATACCGAAATCGAGCAACTTCACGAAGTCGGGGTCAACCCCAGACTCTGTGATGATCATATTGTCGGGCTTCAAATCTCGGTGAACGATGCCCTGATTATGCGCATCCGTCAGCGCCGAGAGGATTTGCACAACGACGTGAATAATCCGCTCGGTCGTCAGACCGTCCTGCTTCAACCACTTCGTCAGGCTTCCGCCTGGCGCGTACTCCATAACCATGTATGGGTACTTGGTATCGTCAAAACCGAAGTCATGGAGCGTGATGATGTTGGGATGTGTCAGCCGAGAGACGGCACGCGCCTCGCGAATAAATCGATCACGCCCTTGGTCGGAATCTTTGAGCTCGGCCCGCAAGACCTTGAAAGCAATCATCCGCTCGACGGGCAGCTGGATCGCCCGATATACGGCGCCCATTCCACCTTCACTGATCAGCGACAAGATGACGTACTTATCCGCGGCGAGCGTACCGATCATTGGGTCGCGTTTGGCGTCTTCTAGGGCCTCTTCCTTGATGAAATAGTATTCATCGTAAGGACACTTCCCACCAACGTTGGACCCTTCGTGCCCGCATTTTGGACATACTGCCATTCGAACGCTCATATCTTGCGGCAATTGCTTAAGTCGTAGCTTATCAGCGGACCTATCCATACACAACCTTTCCGCCTACAGTTCCGTACCGTCGTAGCGCGAAGAGGCGCACTCCACTATGATAACGACGACCTTACGTAAAGGATCTCTTCAGCACCAAAAATTCCATGACTCGAACGCACATTTTTATGGCGGTTATCACCGCATTCCTGTTCGGCTTTTGGGCTGGCTGCGGTACCGATTCGCCTCCCGCGGGGCCGAACAATCAGAATAACGGCACGTGCACGAACGAATGTACGCTTGGTGAACGGGTGTGCCTGGATTCCGAAACAATCCAAACGTGCATCCGCAATTCGTCGCAACCTGATTGCACGACCGAGATCACGACCGCGTGTCTCACCAATGAAGAGTGTCGCGAAGGCGATTGTCTTCCGTTGGAAAAGGACTGCGAAGATTCGTGCATCCCACCCGTTTCGCGCTGCACGCAAGCGGGCGAGGCCGAGACCTGCGCAGACCATGACAACGATGGTTGCTTCGAATTCGGCGGCGCACAGGCTTGCTCGGGCGGTGATTTCTGCGACCAAAGCAGCGGACTCTGCCGCCCTTCCGACTGCACCGATGTCTGCACGCAGAACGCCACGGAATGCCAGGAAGGTTTGCTCACCACCTGCTTCGAAGGGCCCGAAGGCTGCTTGATTTGGGGCCCAGGCAAAGAGTGTCCGGAAGGCCAAGCATGCATGACCGATGCTTGCGTCGCCTCGAACGGATGCGATGACGAATGTACGGCTGGAACATCAATCTGCTCGCCGGACGGGGGCGTGCGCGACTGTGTCGTTGGTAACGACGGATGCGCTCGACTAGCACAGACCCCAACTGCCTGCCCAACCGGGCAAAGCTGCCGAAGCGGCCAATGCGTGCCCGATAGCAATTGCCGAGACCGATGCCTGGCCAACGACGCCGCGTGCGTCGGTAACGACCTTGCCGAGTGCGAAGTTCAATCAGACGGATGCCTTGCATTCTCCAATCCCGCAGCCTGCCCTGGAGTTAATGCCACCTGCAGCAGCGCTAGTGGAAACGCCCAATGCGAGATGCTGGCCGTCACAGGCGACGTCGTCATCAACGAGGTGTTCTACAATCCGACCGGTCAAGACGTTCGAAGCGGCTCGTCGCCCGTGTTTATCGAGTTGTTCGGCCCTCCCGGACTGTCCGTTGGAGGGTTCACCATTGACCTGGTGAACGGCTCGACCGGCGCGCCCTACTCCACGTTCACACTTCCAAACGACGCGCGGCTGGACGGCAACGGATTCGCGGTCTTGGCGATGACGAACGCCGACAGCTTTTTGAGTTTCGCTGCGCCTGGGAACAAATATTACATCCTAACCGAGTACGCGAGCGGTCAAGACGCCATTCAGAACGGCCCCGACAGCGTCGTTCTTCTTAATGATTCTGGCACTCAAGTTGATGCGGTCGGCTACGGATTCCAAGCCAACGACCCGAATTTCGCCGGAGAAGGAACATCGGCACCATCGCCAACTCCCGGCCGTTCGATTGGGCGAAAACAAGGCATCGACACGGATGACAATGGCAACGACTTCTTGAGCTATTACCCAACGCCAGGCCTCCAAAACGCCGACCTCATCATCAACGAGATCTACTTCGACCAACCAGGTACCGATGATGGTGCGGAGACGTTTGTAGAGCTCGTCGCGCCGATCCAGGGCTGGGAAGACCTACCGTTGGATGGCTACGTCCTCAGGGCAATCAATGGCTTCAATGGCATGGATTACATCTTCTCGGGGCAGCTTTTGGGGATCGAAATGACCTCCGTGAGTTTGAACGACGTGCAAGACGGCGTGGTCGTGATCTGTAACATCGATACCGCCGACGCCAACCTGTTGACCTCTTGTTCCGTACCTTTCGAGAGCACCGGTGATTTCCAGAATGGTCCGGATAACTTCGTGTTGGAGTATCAGGGTCGGGTGGTAGACGCGGTTGGATACGGGACTTTCTCGGCCTCAAATACGTTTGTAGGCGAAACCAGCTCGGCCACTTGGTCAGGCTCGATCGCTGGACAAGCGCTTGGTCGTTGGCCAATCTCGGACCCTAGCGTCGATAACGACACCGACAACAA
>JAUIBR010000078.1 GCA_030427705.1 bacterium
TCCAATTCGAGGGCATCGTCGTGAGCTTTCGCCAGCTTATCGTGATGCCGTGTTTGTCACCAGTCGAAATGCAAACAACTATGGGAACCGAGCTTTGGAGACCTTCTCCATAAAGGGGTATTTGTCGGCGAACGCATTTGACAGCACGGTTAGCTATATTGGTGACCTGCGGGAATGCACAAACGCATCAGGCTTCTATGGTTCCTGCAGTCAATCCGTGAATGTTACCAGCTCAAGGCGACTCTCGATCGCTTATGACGATGCGGTAGACCGCACGGTGTACGCGTGGGTGGATCAAGACCGTGGTAACCCATCCAACGACCGTGACCTCCGAGTAGCAATTGGCACCTACAACTCAAGCTACTACAACTCGCTGGTCACGGCGCCGTCTTCAAGTCTGGGTAAGTCGGATGTTTCTCCGGGCCTGGCATGCAAGGAAGATCAGGCGGGCTCCGGGGTGTACGACTGCTTGATTGCATACACCCGCCCTGACGATCCCAAGAACAGCATCCGGCTGAAAGGTTTTCTGTCTTGGAACATAGGTACCCACTGGGCACCGCTACCAACGTCAGAGTATTTGTTCAGTAGCTCCGGCTGGCATCGTACTGCGAGCCCGATTGCATTATTCTACCACTCAAACAAGTGGTGGATGGCTTTCAAACTGGCACTGGCCACTGGCGGGGGCGGTGTTCGCTTGTACTCGTCGACAACCGGAAGCACCGACTCGTGGACCTACGAAACGTCGGTCTCGTACACTTCAAATGGTCCAACCGCGATCAGTGACTGGACCGGCAGCAACAAACTTTCGTGGACAAAATAAGGGGAGAATGGAGAATGATGAACAAAGTGTGGATTCTATTGGTTGTGAGCCTGGTGCTCTCTTGCGATTCTGAAGAAACGAGCTTGGCGGCAAAGTCGAGCCTACAGTTACCTTCGAACGTTGGCACCGATGGTTCAGATTGTCCGACAGGGGAAGTGAGTCTAAACGACATCGCGTATCTGGGGGATCGGGTCGTAATTGGGACCGTGACTTCAGTAACCGCGGTGTCAGATGTCTATCACATGTACATCAACGACTCTGGAGAAATTGTACGGGATTCCGACACATCTGACTGCGAGTTGAACTCATACCGATGGGCAATCAAGGTCGAGATATCCGACGTTGAGCCTCTGGATGGTGGAGACGCCGGTGACGTGAGCTTTGTGGTGGATCCGTTTCAAGCAGAGGCTTGGAATTCGTTAGGAATGACAAAGATTGGTGATGTTTGGACACCAAATTTCGTTGAGCCGACCGTAGAATTGAACGATTCATTTGGATGGTCCGGAGAATCTGGCTTCCAATCCGGGCAGCGAATAGGTGTGTTCCTGCAGGAATCGGACATTGGACATCTGACACTTGCTAAACTGCCAGTTCTTGATGCTAGTGACGATGGGACCCTGCGAGGAACCAGCGACTTCATTTACCAGTCATGTCAGACCGCCAAGAGCCTCAACTCAACCACGGCAGAGCAGTTACGCGCACAACTCGAGACGGCTGATGCAACTCAAGCGTCTGTGGAGATTCAAGCACTAAAACGACGCGCTCCATTCTACCTTTCTACATGCTCGCCGGCACCGACCCAAGTGCTCGGTCCGGACATGGGGCACGATTAAGGCAAATCCTTTGCTCGAACGGTGTTTCCGAGACCTGGCAATCATCCTCCCGTGCCACAACAACCTTCATGGCCCGCGAACTCAGAGCTCGGGATTGAGCGCGAGCGCCGTATGAACCAACTCATACGTCTTGCGATTGGAGCGCTTCCAGGTCTTCAAGACCGCCTGCGCATCGTCCACGCGACGCTTACGACGAATGCGCTCCGTCTCGGCATTGGCAATCATGTGTTCCGATGCACCGCGAAGGTCAAAGCCGCCGTAGGTGTTTTCGCGTTTGGCAGCGCGCACCTCTTTCAACAGTGCGTACCCCATCGCCCATCTTTTCGCGCTCGCGAGTGTAATCGCCGTACCGAGCTCGGTAATTTCGTGTTGGTGCCCGCCTTTGGCGGGACCTTGAAGATAGAGCACGTAAACACCGTCGTCGCCGCGCTTGCAGTGTACCGAACAAGCCCGAAAACGCGCGGGCATCATCTGAAACGTGATGCTTCCATCAGGCGCGCCACGAACTTCGATGAGTGTCGGCGTGTACGTCGAATCGATGTCTTGCGGTTCCGGTGTTGAGTCAGCGGACTGCGTAAACAAGTTCATTTGCGCCATCGAAGCCTCCTTAGGCTGTGTTCGTCATGAAGGCGCTCAAGATCGCCTGCGAGCGAGTACATCTCCCCTTCAAGGTAGTCGAACAGGTCCCACGCGGCACCAACGTCGGTCCATTCCAGACGGTCCGAGTTGTCGCGAAAGTCCTGGATGTATTCCACCATTTGGTGCAAGGCGTTCGAGCACTCCCTGGCGTTGGGATTGCTGCCACTGGTTGCGTCTTCAGGTAGCTGATGTTGACTGGGTTTGTTCATGGCTGTTGTGGTCCTTTGCTTTGATTGCGGGCCCATCCCGCGTGATGTGAACTCACGACGCCAGCGCCGTGTGAAGCGAAGACCAAATTCAAACCGCGTTAGCCACGGACCCAAAGGGAGTAGCGTAGGAAGGATGTAGAGAACGATAGCCACGGACTGCAAGGAGTAGCGTAGATGCAAGGCATCATGTTCACGGGCGATGCGGACGCTTCGTCACAGCCAGACAGCGAATTTGTCGGCGCAAGCCAAGCGGCAATGTGTGAACAGAACCAAAGCGGGATTTGGAGCCCGACGAAAGAGACCGAGCAAGCAACAGGCCTAGAAGCCGTCAAAGATGGAATCTTCGGGCGCATCCTGTGTGTCATCGGTCCCTGCGGCGTCCAAAAACAACACATTCGATGCATTGATTTCGAATGCGGTGCGCTGATTGCCGTCGTCATCGACCCAGTCACGCATGTTGATTCTGCCCTCGACATAGACTTTCGAGCCCTTGTTGAGATGCTCTGCGCAGATTTCGGCTTGCTTGCCGTAGATGACGATTTTGTGCCATGTCGTGCGCTCCTGGCGCTCACCGTTTTTGGCCGTCCAGCGCTCATTGGTGGCGAGTGCGAAATTCGTGACCGAGGTCCCGGAGTGTGTCTTACGCAGCACGGGGTCTTGGCCGAGGTTGCCGATGAGCATGACTTTGTTGAGTGACATGATTGCCTCCTTTAGTGGCGAGTTAGTTGATAACCAGATTCCGGGTGCCACTGGGTGACTGACGCCACCTCATCAACCCGTCGTCCGGATGGGGTACGTTTGATATGCACAACGAGATTGATGGCCTCAGCCAACAGGTCGTGCGGAATGTTGTGTGTGACTTCACCAACCAGCGACTCTAAGCGCCGAAGCCCTTGGTAGGCGCTATTGGCATGAATGGTGGCGCAGCCGCCGTTGTGGCCAGTGTTCCACGCTTTGAGTAGATCCAATGCACTGCCGTCGCGCACTTCACCCACGACGATTCGGTCGGGACGTACACGAAGCGAGTCTTTGACGGCTTTCTGCCAGGTGAACCCAACGTCCTCACGTACGAAGAGTGAGAGGTGGTTGGGGGCATCGCATTGCAGCTCGGGCGTGTCTTCGATCGTCACGACGCGATGGCCGGTGTGTGAAATGACTTGCAGGATTGCGTTGGCAAGCGTTGTTTTGCCCGTGCCGGTACCGCCGACAATGAGGATGTTCTGTCGGGCATGCACGGCGTCATAGATGCGCTGAGCACGCTCAACCGTAAGGATGCCGTCGTTGACATAATCCTGAAGTGAAAAGACGAGCTTTGCGCGCTTACGAACCACAAACGAGGGGCCGCTGACAACGGAACCCACAAAGCCCTGGAATCGCTCGCCAGTGGGCAAAACCGCCGCAAGTGATGGGTGCTCGTCGTTGCAGACGACATCAGACGCTGATGCAACGAATGAGATGATGCGCTGAATGGTCGACGCCTCAAGGCGAGTGTCGGTTGGGCAAAGCCCCTGCCCTGCCCGCTCGAGCCAGACGCGCCCGTCCGGGTTGACCATGATTTCGGTAGTCGCGTCGTCGTCGAGATAGGTGAGCAAATCGGGCCCAAGGGCAGCATGAAGATAACTCAACGCACGTTGCTGGTTGTTTTCAATCGGCTGCGTCGTCATTTACGGTCCTCAAACACGAATTTGACCTTGGCCTGCTCGTCGAGTGTGAGTGCAGCTGAAAACGACTTACCCTTCTTCGAGGTAAACCCTTTCAGCGGCTTGGTGGTCTCGCCCTTAAGCAGTGTTTTGACCGCGGAGGCCGAAATAGTCTTCTTCGCGATGGTCTTGAAGATAACAAAGTCACATGCGCGGCCACTCTCACACGTGTAGACCTTCCGCGTCTCGAACACGTCTTTTGCGCACAGCGGGCAGGTGCCGAGCGTCTTCTTCTCAGGCACGCGAATCGTGGGCGTTGATGCGCCGATGTTTGTGGTGATTTGTTTGGTAAAGGCGCGAATCTTAGCCATGTACGCGGTGCGGTCCATCGCACCCTGCGCGACAAGTGACAAGGCATGCTCCCACTTGCCTGTTAACTCGGCGCTTTTAAGCGTCGGGTCCTCAAGGGCATCGATCAACTGGTGGCCAAGGTCAGTGGCACAAAGGGTCTTCTTCTTGCGAACGATGTATTTTCGCTTAAGCAGAAGCTCAATGATGGACGCCCGCGTGGCTGGCGTTCCAATCCCCTGGCCTTTGATGGCTTGCCGGAGCTCTTCGTCGTCGAGCTCCTTGCCTGCGATTTCCATCGCACCAAGCAAACTGGCTTCGGTGAACGATTTCGGGGGTCGGGTTTGCTTTTCAACGACCTCAAGACCGACCTTATTGACCGGCTGGTTAATACGCAGTTTCGGCAAGTCCTGTGCAGCCTTGGGGTTGTGCGGCGGCTCGGCAAACCACCACCCCTCGTTATCGATTCGTACGCCCTTGGCCACAAATGGATGGCTAGAGAGCGCGATGGTGCCTGTGGTGTGGGTCTGCAACACGTCGTCGAAGTAGCTCGCCAGCATCCGCCGAACCACCATCTCGTAAATCGCGAGCTCGTCTTTGGAGAGCTGGTCGAGATTCGGTGTGGTCTCTGTCGGCAGGATCGCATGGTGGTCGGTGACTTTGTTGTTGTTCACGACACGCGTTTGAAACGCAGGCCGAAGTGCAATCACCCGGTCAGACGCTCGTACCCAAGCCCCACCTCGACTAGCCTCAACCCGACCCATGAGCGTTGGCACCATGTCATTGGTGATGTAGGCCGAATCGGTACGTGGATAGGTTAATAGCTTGTGCTTCTCGTAGAGCGCTTGGGCGATATCGAGCGTCGACTTCGCGCTAAAGCCATGGCGTTTGTTCGCTTCACGTTGCAGCGTGGTCAAATCATACAGAAGCGGAGGCTTGCTTCGTCGCTGCTGTTCGTCAAGCTGTTGAACATGCCCTTTTGGGATGTCGATTAGCGACGCCAACAGCGCCTGCGCCCTGACGATGTCATTAAACCGAGCACCTCGTTCAGGGGTGTAGACGGCCGAAAAGTCGCCGTCTGGCGTGGTAAACTCAGCATGCACCTCCCAGTAGGGCTCGCTGACAAACTGGGAAATCGCCTTGTCACGCGCCACAATCATGGCAAGCGTCGGGGTTTGAACACGGCCAACTGAGTACAACTCGTTGGCGCCTGCAGAGCGCGCCTTGAGCGTCAATGCGCGGGTGGCGTTGATACCGACAAGCCAATCGGATTCCTCCCGACTTCTGGCCGCATCGGCCAGACCTCGATAGTCGGCACCATCTTTGAGGTTTTTCAGACCCGCTCGAATGGCGGCGTCGGTCATCGAAGCGATCCAAAGCCGTTTAATCGGCTTGGACGAGCCCGAGAGTTCATAGACGTTTCGAAAAATTGCTTCACCCTCGCGCGCCGCATCGCACGCGTTGACGACGACGTTGATATCTTTCGCGTTCAAAAGCTTTTTGAGCACACCGAGCTGTTTCGCATCCCCAGTTGCAACGATGTTGAGCGTATCCGGCAGAATTGGAAGGTCATCGGACGTCCACGTCTTAAACCGCGGTGAATAGTGTGCGGGGTTGGGCGCAATCCCGGCAAGATGACCAAAACACCATGAGACCACAGCGTCTTTCGACTCCAGGTAGCCACGTTGCTTTTGGGTCGCACCTAGAATGCGGGCGATTTCGCGCCCGACGCTCGGCTTTTCTGCAATATATAGAGTTCGCATCCTTACTCCTCCAATTCGGGGTTAAGCGTCACAGCCTCACTGGCCACGAGACGAAGCACGCGTTTGGTTCCAACCTGCAAGCGCTCAAGCGCTGCAATCCGGTCGGCATCCCACGTCAAAAGCTCGGGCTCGTCCTCGAGGACGGCGAGCAGGTCAAAAATCTGTGCAACAAGGGCATCCATGCCTTCTCTCCTAAAACACGTCGAAGACGTCGCCGTCTGCATCTGAATCTGGCGTTACGTCTGGGTTGGGTGTGGGTGTTGTGAAACTGGGGAAGTCGCCGGCAAGCGGGTCAATGATGTCGACCGATACAACCTGAGGACGACTATCCTCTGAAACATCGAACTGCATAGGGCCGGTGACGTCTTCAATCGACGGTTGCACCACATCGGCGTTCGCCCATGACGCTGGCGTGGCAGCGCGCCGGTCTACCTCGGCCGCGGAAAGGTCGGCGAGCTCCACCACGGATTCAATTTCCGACGCCATTTGAAGACTGGGCAGTGCTTCGACCGCAGTCTGTGTCGGGTGTTCCGCTGGGCTCGAAATTGGCGGTGTCGGTACGTCGGCCCAAGCATTCGGCGTAAACGCTGGCAAATCGGCGTAGGGGCCTTCGGCGTTCAGCTTCGGCGGAGATAGGTTGGGGTTCCACCCTGCCCTTCTGGCCTCTTCCGCGTTTGGAATCGTGCCGTCCGGATTGCGTCCCGGACAACGTTGCTTAAAAAAGGCGTCTTCGTAGTAGCGCACCTTGTTTGCCAAAATCGGTGCCTGACCTGCGAGCATCACAATCGACTTCGATGTGTCGAGTTGCGTGACTTCGCCTGGAGTCAGAAGCGGACGACCAAACTCCACGTCACTTCGCGACCGATTTTCGAAGCTGAACGAGGAGCGTTTCCCACTCAACGATTCCTGTCGTTTGGCCATCGTCGCCTGCCCCAACAAATCGCTGATTCGCTTAGCGGTGCGATCATCATTGGAGGCGTAGGCAATGCGTACGTGCGTGTTTCCCAAGATGGCGTTGTTGGCACCGTACGCCTTCTCAATCTGGTTGAGGTCCTGCGCAATCAGATAGGCTTTCATGTCGTAGCCCGCAATGTAGGCCAGCGCGGCTTCAAACCAATCAAGACGCCCGAGCACGGGAAACTCGTCGAGCAAAAGCAGCAGTTTGTGGTGCGCTTCGACGGCTTCCAGACTCTCGGTGAGCACGCTTCCGAGCTGGACCAACATCAGGCGTAACAACGGCTTTAGACGCAGTTGGTCAGCAGGTGGAATGACCATGTAGAGCGAGACGGGATTGTCTGCATACTGCATGTCACGCAGCCGAAATTCGCTTGTTCGTGTGACGTCTGCGACCACGGGGTCTTCGAACAAAATCAAGAATTGTTCAGCCGTGACCACGATGCCGGAGCGCACTTTCTCGGCCTGATTGAGCAGCGACTTCGCGCTGTTTGCCACCACAGGGTGTGTGCGATCGCCTAAGTGCCGTGTGTTCAGCATCCGCTCGAACGACTCTTCGAGGCTCCGGTCTGGGCTTCGAAGAAAGGCTAAGACGCCTGCCAAACTCTTGTCTTCTTCGGCGTAGAGAACGTGCAGAAGTAGACCGGTAAGGAGCGACTTCGCGCTGTTGGTCCAAAAGTCGGCGTGCTTTCCCGTGCCGTCGTCGCACAAGATTTCGACCACGTTTTGAACGTCGCGAACCTCGCCTGGGCCTTTGCGGATTTCCAACAGCGGGTTGTAACAAACCGAGCGCGGGTCGGTTGGATTGAAGTACAAGCAGTGTGAAAACAGCGCGCGCCACCCACTGGTGAGCTGCCAGTTCTCCCCCTTGATGTCCAAGATGAGAGCGCTGTGGGTCCACGTCAGAAGCGTTGGGACGACCAACCCGACGCCCTTCCCTGAGCGCGTCGGCGCGAAACAGAAGACGTGTTCTTTGCCTGCGTGGGTGAGCAGTCGCCCGTCTTCAGACGCCCCAATCACGACACCATCCACGCGCTTTTTGGACGTCAATAGGCCGCTTTCTTCCAGCTCTTCGTCAGTCGCCCAACGTGCCGAGCCGTGCGCGGTTAGCACCTTGTTTGCGTCTTTCAGACGACGAAGAATGAGCACCCAGAACACCGCAGCAATGGCGCCGGCCGTAACCCCAATGCGCGTCTTTGCGAACACGTCTGGGAACTCTTCGGCGTAGTCGACGAACAACGTCAGCCATACCCATGGGCGATAGATTGCGGTGCCGGCGGCCTCAAAAAGTGGGCTCCCTAATAATAAGGTGTTTGCCAACATTTGCGTCGACACAACAAGTCCCGCCATTGGCAAAACCACCAAACCGAGCACCGCGAGGCGTTTGAACGTCTTTGTCTTCATCGCTTGGCCGCCTTGATTTTGATCGCAATCCGGGCCTCTTTGAGCGCTTTGCGGTAGGTGTTCGCACTGTCGATGTGCTCCACGACAAGCTGTTTAAACCCGTTGAACCGTCGGTCCGCAGACTGCTTTGCCAGAGTGCGTTTTGCAGGCTCCGGACTGGCCTCGGGCATGTAGAATAGGAAGAGGTGTATGAACTGCGCCAGTGTTTCTTCAATGGTCTCGAAGCGCTTTTCCGTGGCTGCGATGCGCTTCTCAATCCGTTCTAGATGCGCACCGAAGAGTGCCCGCTCGTCGTTCTCAAGCATGTACTCCTTTAGTGCTTCATCAACCAGTTCAGTGAGCGAGATACCACGGCAGCGTGCAGCTACCCTTAGGCGGTTTTTAAACTCATTATCGACCCGCGTTCGTAGTTCTGAGCGTCCCATTTAGTCCTCCTGGAATGGGGTTTCGGTGGTGATTACATCGCTGGTTGTTGCATCGTCGGCATGCTCGGCATCGACGTTTGGCGTGCGGTTTTCAGGTCGCGTAAAACCCGCGAGCACGTCCAGATCGCTTGCCTGAAGGACACCGGTTTCGGCGTCGTCCATGGCATCGACGTTGGGTGTGTGGGCGTCTTCAATTCGTGGCGTAAGATTGGGGTCCGCGGGCGCAAGAAGCGCCATTTCGTCGGTCTCACTCACACCCGACAACCCATGTAAAGGCGGTACCGCATCAATGACGAGGGGCGCCTCCAGTGTCACCGAAGACAGAATCATCGGTGATTCCGCGGTCGTTTCGCGAAGCGTTTGGACGTCACACTCGGGGTCTTCCGGTGTACCCGGAAACGGCTTAAACGTCGGTTTGGCGTACGGCTTTGCGTCGGCTTGGGCACCTGCCGTGACTGCGCCCCAATCGACCTCGGGTGGGTCTGGGATGGTGTCATTCGCCACAATATCTTCGGTGTTCAGGCGAATGACATCAGCGTCTTCGGTCGGTGCGTGCGACTCCGGAAGCACGTTTTTGGTCGGCGTTTCGAACCTCTCCGAACCCTTCGAAAGCTTCGGCGTCGACACCTTTTGTCGCCCTACTTCGGCCGTTGCGGCCGTCGCGTCTTTGCGTTGGGATGGTCGCGGCTCGACGGTGATGGTCGCCTTGTAGTGGTGCTCCAACGTGTTTGTTTCGGACGTCTTGGCCGTGTTCCGGACACTTCGTTTGCGGCCTCGAAGCGAGTAAGCAAACAGGTAAATCGCCATCGCTGTGGTGAGCAAAAGCAGCAGCGGGAAGATTAAGCTTTGCAGATCCATGGCTATCTCTCAGGGCTATTTCGTGTGTTCCGAGTGTGCTGTATGACGTCGACAAACTGGCGTACGCGACCGTTTTCGCCACGCTTCTGAGACACGTTGATGTGCGTACCAGTAGCGATATCGCGCACGAACTTGTCGGCCTTAATCAGACTGATTTGGGTTTCGTTGGCGACGACTGCGTAGGTGCCGCCAGACAGCGTGACGTGACGCACAAGCGATCCCTCAAGACCACGTTCGGGCGTCACGCGAAGCACCGTTTTGTTCGTCGCCTGAGCGAGTTGGTCTTCGATGTTTTGGCGTTCGCGCTCGCGTAGCTGTGGCAGCAACGCGCCTGTTACGCCGCGCTCGTGAAGCACGTTTTTGCGCGCTTGAAGTGCGTCGTTGAGTCGTGCGCCGAAGCCTTCGGGTGTGAACGCAGGCGTCTCTTTCGCCACCAGTTTGTCGAGCCAGGTGGGTCCGTCGTACGCAATTTCTTTGGCCAGTGAGAGACGATTGACACGCTTAAGCGAACGTCTTTTCGCATCACCGCCGAGCTCCACGACGTCGCCTGCGGCGATGCGCACGGGACCGTCGAAGTTCTTCTTCAAGGAGTCCGTAGAGACCAAAAACGAGTGCCCATGTGCGCCATCCAAGACCATGTATTCGCGTCCCGAGTGCTCATCTAAGAAGCCGCGCGAGACGACTTGCGCGAGCATTTTTTCACGTGGCACCGCTGCCAAACTGGGGCGCCCAACACGTTGCCCGATGACCTCTTGTTCACGTTTTTGAGCATCTTCGCAGACACGTAACGCCACGTCAGAAGGCACCTCCCACGTCGTTTTGGAACGCTTCTCGCCCTTCAAAAGGACGGGTTTAATGATGCCCTGGGCCTCCAAAAACGCGAGGCGCTGCATCAGTAAACGTCGATTCTCGCGTGCCGAAAGACGTTTTGGTGGAGCCACTTTTTCGAGCGTGGAAGCCTTCGGTGCCCGAAAGATCAACCGGTCGCCAGCGGGCTCGGCAAGCTTCGTGATGACGTCATCGAAACGCGTTGGCGACAGTACTTCCATGCGCCGCTTTTCGTGCAGCGCAACTTCGCGCTCATCACGTAGGCCAAGTTGTTTAGTTGCCATTTCGCGTGCTGCGCGATGCAGTCCAACACGAATGTAATCCGGTTTGATGTACAGCGCTTTGCCATCGTGATCGACACCGCGGACCACCATATGCACGTGCGGTTGGTCGGTATTGTGGTGCTCGACGGCGACCCATTGCAGACGTGTCCCGAGGTCCCTTTCGAGACGCTGGGCGAAGTCTTTTGTGTACTCCCGAAGGTCCAGCTGATGCCCATTTTCAGGTGATACGATCAGTCGAAACACATGCTCGTCATCCTTAATGGCGTCGAGAAAGGCGTTGCCGAGTGGGGAGGCTTGTGCCGGTTCTTTTGGCTCGAACCCGGACCGAACAAACACGTCTGCGACAGCAGAATCAACGTCCCACTCGGGGGCATCAAATGATTCAAAAGCGGAGTTCTGAGCAGCCCTGGAGGGTTCGCCAACGTCACTTTTCAGCGTCGCAAAAGTGCGTTGGGCGTCTGTCGCAATCGCAGCAGGAGAGTCCAAAACGACACCTTTTTTTGCATTTGCGGATGCGTTTTGGGAGCCCCGAAGCCCTGTATACGGTGCACTTGTTTGCGTCGTAAACGACTCCCCAGAGTTCAAAGTACTGACGTTTGTGTGACGCTCATCGATGACGCTGGAGCCGTCTAGCGAACCGAACATCTCCGGATTTTGACCCTCTTCACCAGCACCATCGCGAATCAAATACGCGACGTGCGCACCCGTTTTCGAACCGTCTCCGACCTTCGTAAACGACGCCTTAACGACGACCATTTGGTGTGATGAATGAACCGGTCGAGTGCATCGACCGCGACCTTTTATGTGGCTTGGCAGACGTGCCAAACGCGTCGGCTCGACACGCCCAGACGCTTTGCCCCGAAGTGACCATTCTTCGTACGAATCAATCATTTCCAATTCCTGCCCAAAATGCCGCATGCCGCAGCTCTACGTCGCACACCGTGCGCCCCAGAGGGGTTTTGAGAGGGGTTTTGTGGGATGTTCGCGAGATCGCCACACCAAAACACCTGAAAAAACAGTGGGTTACAGGATGCACCTCCACAACCCTTTATCTTGCTGTCCAAAACCCTCCCCTTTTCAGGGTCGGCATTTCGGCCAGAGGCGACCTTGGGAGGCGGCTCAAACGAAGGGTGAATCCTGACGAGGTTTTTCATTTTTCCGCTTCCAGTTCTTTCGTTGTTTTGAGTTTTTCTTCGGTCACATTTGGCTGCGCTTTCGGTTTCGTTTTGGAACGAACCGTCGATAGGTTTGTGTCCGATTCCGGAGACGTTTGCTGATTGGTTTCGGCTTCAATATTCGGTCTGGTTTCCGACTCGGATGTCGTCGCCTTCGTGGAACTCGTGTTCGACTTCAGCGGGGACTTCACGAACAGAGTTTTGCTCGCACGGGTTGTCGTGACTCTTGCCTTGTCGTCCACAAACATGCGCGGGGTGACATCAAAGCGTCGCGAGGTGTGCTTCCCACTGGTGTCAAACGCCGCGTCTGAAACGTTGATGGCGTCCTGCATCAAGATGAAATCAGCCCACATCAGTCCTGCGGATGATTTGGAATCCCCAACGCGATAAAACGCGAGTGCACGACGCGATGATGTGTATCGACCACGAGCCTGGGCGAGTTGGTCAGTCGCGACCGTGATGTTGGTACATGGGTCCAACATCTGCTCAGCCGACAGACCGAAGTCGACGCGAGCTCGACGCGCGTTGATTTGACCGAGACCCGCGCGCACATCATGGCCTTCGTCCAGCAACGTTTGCAGAAGACCCACAGCAACTTCTTTGCTTGGCGCTTCGTACGCACGTTGGGTCGAGAGGTCTTCGATATAGAGGACCGAGACATCCACCGACTGCGCAATCTGATGCACGACTTGATTGGTCTGCGGACCGGCGACCGAGCACGCCAAAATTAGTGCGAATAGATCCATAAGGCCTCCGCGACGCCGACCACGTTTTGCGTGGGCACGGCACCAAAATATCGGGAATCAAATGAGCGAGGATGACGGGTAGCAACGAGGATGTGTTCGGGTGGAACAACGTGTGCCCCGAACGCAATAGGAAGTGCGCGACCCAAGGAATCATAGGTGTGCGCCCTACCCCACGTTTGGCCTTCAACCGTGAACACCGAATTCGAACTCACGGACCACTGCTGACCTGGTTCGGCGACGACACGTTTCAGAAACGTGTCGTTTGGAACATACGCGCGGGCGTGCACTAAAGACGCAACGTCTTGAGGCGCCTTGAAGACGACCCAATCGCCAACCCGAGGTTGACGCTCGTGGACGACATAGAAGCCCTTCGGTGCGGAGTCCGTCGCATTGTGCACGACACGAACCCACGGCCCACTAAGCAGGAGGATGACAGTCACTCCCAAAAGCAAACCTAGGCTGTGGTGTTTCTCAAAATGCATGGACTGGTCACCTCTAATGAAAAATTTAGTTGCAAACACAACAACCAAATAATAATAATTCCTATCGACAGTTGTCAATTAAACAACTACAAAACTTATAACAAAAGGAAGAGTATGAACATGCGACTAATGAAAGCGGTGATGTTGCTGGGGTGCGGACTCGCGGTTGCATCAGATGCACAGGCGCAAACGCCACAATCCCAACCTGTTCAGACTCGGTTTGCGACAAACTTGGCCGAGAACCATGACCGGGGCGTCTTTGGGCGTGTGGCGGCTGGCGGTGGATACGCATCGCGCTGGAACAACCAACTTGGGCTCAACGGGGCAACCGTTGGTCAAGGTGCGGCGTTCAACTGGCAACTGGCACTGGGCTGGCTACCCGCCACCCAGCTCGCGGTACATGTCACCCAATGGGGCAACCTTGGGGGCAACACAGGTGCCTTTGGGTTTGGTCCGGGAGTGACGTATTGGCTGGGACCAGATTCGCCCTGGTATCTCTCCGCAAGCCTCGGCCCCGTCGCGGTCGACGAGGTCTTTGACCAATGGGCCGTCGGGGGGGAGGCAGAGATCGGGTTGTTGGCCTGGATCGCAGATCATGCCCAACTCGGTGTCACGTTCTTTGTCGGTGGCGACGCACTCGACCTCGATGGTGACACACGTCGCTTGGACAGTTGGCGAACTGGACTACGAGCAACGGCGTCTTTCGAATGATGTCAGAAATTAACACAGCTGGGCTTGACGACCGAAAACCGAAACGTCACGTTAGAGCGTCATACCCTATTCCTGTGGAGGGTCGTCATGGAGTGACGAGAAAGGTTCTCATTGGAGAAGAGAACACAGCAATAACGCCGCCAAGAAAAAGGAAACCCGATTTAGTTGGCGCTAAATCGGGCTTTAAAAATCCTTTTGGGTTCCTCGCCGGAACTCCTGAAGAATATCCTTTTAAACTGGCCTGTCAACAAGAACCGCTTTGCGGCACAAGATAGGTGTATCCAGTGTTGGGTCACACATTCAGGAAGCTGAAAACCGAGCCGAGAATCGGAACGTCACATGACCGAAGCGTCGACGTCCCCAGGCTGTCTTGTAAGCAAATGGGAAGGGTTTCTGATCGGGTGGTTACCCCCGGATTCGATCGATATTTCGCCATCGAAGCCATCCGCAGTCAACGTGATGTGAAGAAGATTCTTCACGGTTTGATTGGCGTCGTACGAAGGCATCGTGCGCCCCAAACCACTCTCGTCTCTTCGAGGTGCGCCCAGCTATGCCACAATCTTGCAGTGTTACGCTTGACGATGGCACCAACGACTAACGTACCTTACTCGATACTAACTTCCGACCTGGAGGCGTCATGGATGACGGATAGGAACTAGCTCACGGTGCGAGCAGCAATTTAGAAGTCACCAAGAAGCAGGAAACCCAAATTAGTTGGCGCTAATTTGGGTCCTAAAATCTCTAACGAGATTGGTAATCTTTGTATGGTCCGTGGCAGGACTTCCTCAGATTACCCCCTGCATATGGTGTGTCAATAAGAAACCGCGTTTGCGGCACAAGATAGGTGCGCCCAAAATGAGGGACAATATGCCAAGGACGGCATCACCGCATGAACAGTTACGTTCCAGCGATGAGCCAGGCACACACGCTACAGAAATGAATGTCGATTTTGACGTTTTTAGTGAGACACATTTCGACAGAGTTCCCAAGGATGGAGCTCAAAAGTCGTCCAAAACCCAAAGCCTCGGCCGGCAAAAACACGACTGGGACGTGGACCCGGCTTTCTTTGAAAAGGCTGATAAGCGATACGCGCTCTGCAATCCCCTTCTCATGAGTTTGGAGCGTGTGAAACAAGCCGCCGAGTTCATGTGCCACCGCGCAGCCTACATCGAGTTGCTAACCCAACTGGCTGCAGTCTGCCGAACCATGAATCAGGTATACGTTGTTGCCGAGCACTGCCGATTTGAACTCGCGCGACGAATCGGAATCTCTGAAGCATCGCTTCGCAAACAGTTTCGATTCGCTTACGACCAGGGATGGATTTCGGAGGAGCCCGGTGCTGCGTTTCGGTTTGAAGAAACGTTCTTCAAAGCATTCGGCTGGAAAGTCTCCCAGCATGCCCGAGACCTGTATCACCTACGAGGCCAGAAGAAGCCCAAGGCGAAAGACGCACCGTCTAAGTACGATCGTACTTCACGCGTACATTCATCGAAAAATAACTACGGGAATTTAAGAACGTTAGAGGGGGAAAAGATGCCGAGACCGAATACCCAAGCCAACACAACGCAGCCAACTTCTAAACGTTCAAAGAAAGAACGGATTGCTCATCTGATTTGTTCAATTGTTGGCGAGTACTTCGACGGTGATGTCTATGAGGGACTGGCAAACAAAACAGCGCAGGCATTTGTCGATAACGGCTGTGACGAATCCAGAGCGGTGGCGCGGTTTTGTCATGTCATGTGCGAGTCGATTCGGTCCCGCTCGGATAGCGATAACTACCGCGCCTACACCCTAGTCGGCATCTTGGGCGAGGATGTCGATAACTGGCGACTAATCAGTCGCCAATCGGCCACGAAGCGCACCGAAAGTTATGAACGCAACAAATGCCAATCTGTAACCTCGCAGGTGGCCAATAGCAACCAAGCCCTGGATGGACTGGACCTCGACCTCGAAGAACATGCAACTTCAACCATATTGGCGGATTTGCAGCCACTTACTGATGACGAGAGACATAGGTTGAGAGTGAGGATGTCAGCCGACGACTGGAACAGGTTTGGGCAAGAACTCCAGCGCTTCGAAGGTCGCGTGGTCGCCCATGATGCGTTTGCGGCTGCATGGTTGGCGGATAGATATTCCCCGGCGATTAACGAGGTGCTGGGACAGCCTGAGCTTGGTTGGCTCGAGAATGGTCG
>JAUIBR010000079.1 GCA_030427705.1 bacterium
CTTGAGAATCTTGAACAGCGAGTTGATGAAGGTACGGCCGAAGCTCTGGGCGTCAGAAGCATCTGCTGAGAACACGTCTTCGACATATTCTCCACGAGATCCTTCGGAACGTTGTGCCAGGATGGAAGAGGAGTTGGATAAACCCAAACTCGGTCCGTCCATTGGGATGCCGTCATCGTTATTCATCTAGCGCCTCATCAGGTCTGCAAGTTCTTTGCAGGTCGATCGAATCTTACCAGGCACACGCCAGTCGGCTCCGACCTCAGTTAGGAGCTCTACCACGCCGGGAGTTGGGGAACGCGCAATCATCTTGGCCATGAGTACGGCAAGTTCTCGGTCCGCTTCGCTGACGATGACGCCGCGCTTGTAGATGAGCTCACGCATCTGGTCGAGCGCCTCTTTCTTTCCAACTTGGAGGTACAGCGACGCCATTTCGCGGACCTCATTCTCGGGCCGTTTGGCCAGGTCGTTGTTGAACAGTGGGGCGAGCATATTCTTCACGCGATCGGGCGCCGCGTCCGCTAGCCCTCGAAGGGAAGCCACTCGGAGCTTTTCGTTGGATGCTTCCAACAGCGGACCCAAGATCGCTTCGGCCTCTTCGGCGCTCCAATGACCACTCATGGCCTGGACGGCACGCGTTTTCAGCTCTGGCTCGCAGGGCTTGGTGATGATGTCCAGCAGAAGGTCGCGTGACTTCGGCATGCGATGCACGGCAATGTCGACCAACGGCAGGGCCTTCTCGGTTTCGAGCTCCAAGATAGGCTCGCGAAGGAACCCAACTCCATATCGCGATCGTTCCTTCAGATATCGCAGCACGTCCTTTCGCACCTCGGTTTCCACGTCCCAACCGAGCATGCGAACGAGCTCTTCCGAAGCCGAGTTAAGGTGCAGGGCGTTGAACATTTGAAGGATGGATCGTCGCACCGAAGCGTCTTGACCGGCGACCATCTTCAGCATGACACCCAATCTACGATGGGTGAAACACTCGGCGACGACCTCTTTCAGGGCGTCCGTTGTGGCACCGTCGAAGTTCTCGCGCCATTCGTGGATGAGCTTCAAGAACTCCAAAGACTCCCAGGGGTGCTGGGTTTCAAGCAGCGTACCCATCACTTCGCCGATCTGCTCGATCGACTGTTCACGCAACTTGGGTTTCGGACGCGCGCCGAGGATGGCCGCCAGGATCTCGCCTTCGCGATGCTCCAACTCGGCGTGTTCCGTGAAGCCGCGTCGCAGATCTTTTAGGTGTCCCTGGTCTTCTTCGCTGAGCGTGAGGAACTGCCGAGACCCGACCTGCATCTTCTTTTGTCGTTCCTGCCGCTTCGACATGCGAAGTTGGAACTCTTCCTGGTGCTTTCTAGCCGCCTCTTCAGGAGACATCTTCTTTTGATTGTCTTTGTCGAACGCGTTCTCGAACAACTCCTCGATGGCTTCCCGTTCTTCTTTGGTGTCGCGGTCTCGGATATCGACTTCGAGGCCTGCGAGCTGGGCCATCGACTCGTCGATGGCGTCATACGAGATGTATCGGAAGTTAGATTCGAACAGGATACTGACGGCGTCGCGCGTCAAGTCACGGGAGTCGATAAGGAAGTTGAGGATGTCGACAAACCCTCGGATTTCCGTGTCGTTCAATCCAGCCAGCAGGTGGATGAGGTAGATTCCATCGCGGGACAAAACCCAACAGTAATCGCGGGGCTCTTCGGTTTCCCAGACTTTTTCGTCCGTCCCGAGCAGTTTCATCGAGTGGCTATCAACCAGCACGGAAAGGCGGTCGGTCAGCTCAAAGAACTCGCGGAAGATGCCAACCAAAGTCTTGGCATTCTCTTCCACCAACGGGTGTCCAGGGGGATAGCTCAACATCAGCGAGGTCAGACGATCGATCGCAGTGAAGCAGCGCCGAGCGAGCTTAACTTCTTGCTTCTTTTCGGGTGTGAGCTGTGTCCCCTGTTCTTCGGATACTTCCGAGAGCGAGAGCTCTTCCATTAATGCGTCCCTAGTACATTGCGTTTGTTGCCAAACACTCTAGCCGCAAACCAATTTCGGCAAAAGCCAAACCTCGGTCAGCCCAGATCTTCCAAGAAGATGTAAATGAGCAGGCCCCTGTCTGAATCCCTTCCATGGAATTCGATGTTGAATTCACGCGACAGTTTCAGCAGCTGCTGATTATTCAGGAACGCGGCTCTCAGACCTTTGGGGTCGACTTCGATATACCAGCGATCTTCGGGAAGCCCCGACATCTTCTGGCTATTATAAATGGACTCGCCCATTGGGGCGCGATCCACGCTGACGACCGTTCGTTTGGCACAATCGACGGTGCGGGTCATCGATGTCGTCGAATTGTAGAAATGTACGGCAAACTGCTTGATGCCGCATGGCGAGTCGTCGGCCGCAGGGGGCGGTTGCTGGTCTTTGTCTTTGTCCAGCGTCACAACCTGGGGATTTTGGTCCTTCTTTGGCTCCGTACGGACCTTTCCCTCTTTGCCTGCATAGTTGTATGCGCAAGCAAATTGGGTCGCCGCCAGTACAAAAACCAATAGATACTTCATTTGGACACCTGTTCGGTTTCGGTTGCAATCGCGTTACACTCTCGCCAACCTCACGGGCGCGAGTTTAGTCCACAAACCTACCCGTGGCAAAGTCTCTAGCCATGTCATCATTCGAACGTCGCATCATCGTAGGCATGATCATTGGGGTCATGATCTACGCAGCCATCGGCATCTATGTCGATGCGTCCGCTCTCCTAAGCGAACTGACGCGGTTGGACCCATTGGTATTCATTGGTGCCTTGGGGTTGAGTTGCATCAACTACGGGTTTCGGTGGGCAAAATGGGAGTATTTCCTGCGTGTGTTGGATGTTCGCATTCCAGCAGGGCGGAGCGTGGCGGTGTTCCTATCTGGCCTCAGCATGTCAATCACGCCAGGGAAACTCGGCGAGGTGTTGAAGTCGGTACTGCTCCGCGAATCCGACGACCTTCCGGTGGCGAAGACCGCGCCAATCGTAGTCGCAGAACGCCTCACGGACCTCTTGGGGTTGTTAGTGATCGCGGGTGTCGGGGTCAGCACATTCAGCTACGGAGAGATTCCACTGGTTGTCACGCTCGTTGGGGTGCTGGCGATCCTCATCTTGGTCCAATCACCGAGGCTGGTGGCGGCCATGTTGGACATCGTCGAGAAGTTGCCGGTTGTCGGGAAACTCCGACCAAAACTCGATGAGGCCTATGCATCCACGCGCGAGCTCATGGGTGCACGGTCGATACTACCAACCACTCTGATGAGTGTTTTCTCGTGGTCATTTGAGGCGTTTGCGTTCTGGTGGATTCTGGACTCCATGGGTTCGGAAGCATCCGTCCTCTTGGTGTTCTTTATCTTCGCAGTTGGAACCATCATCGGGGCGATCAGCTTTCTGCCAGGCGGGCTGGGCGTGACGGAGGGCACGATGATCGGTGCCCTCATCGTCCTTGGCGCGTGTACTGACGAGGCGCAAGCGACGGCGGCGACCTATGTCATCCGATTCGCGACGCTTTGGTTTGGCTGTATTCTAGGCTTCGTGGCGTTGATTACTTTCCGCCGAGTGGTCGCAAAGAGTGCTTGACCTTGATATCTTGATCTTTCTAGTGTCACCAGACGGTAAGGCAAAGCTCGACATGGAAGGAATATGAGCGCGCTTAAACAATGCAAAGTCTGCGGTACCGAATTTTTCGTGAAGTACCGCTGGCAACTCGACTCGAGTGGTGGGGACATGAAGTTCTACTGCTCACAAGAGTGTGCCCAACAAGAACAGGAAGCGGCCGGGCAGGCGGAGTGCTCCACATGTGGAAAGCTCTTCGTGCCCAAATATGCGTTTCAGCAGGGACAGGTCGGCGGAAAGCCGGTTCATTTCTGCTCGATGGAATGCCGCAATCCGGCGGTTTCAGACTTTCGCAAGAAGGTCACACAACACGAACAAGGTCCGATGCGTATTGCGGTGCTCAACCAAAAAGGTGGTACCGGAAAGACGACAACGACGGTTTCTGCCGCAGCGGGTCTGGCGCAGGCTGGCTACCGGGTTCTCGTTATCGACGTCGACAGCCAGGGCCACGTCGGTGTTAGCCTCGGGATCGAAGGCGAGCGCACGCTCTACCATATCATGGTTGAAGAGCGGCCAGTTTCAGAGTGCGTCGTTCAAGCCCGTCCCAACCTTGATATCATTGTGGGCAACGAGACATTGGCTTCGTCCGAGATTGTCTTGGCTCGCATGAATGAAGGGCGAGACAAAGTTTTGAGGGATAAGCTCATCGGAGATGAATCCTATGACTTCATTCTTCTCGACTGCGGTCCGAGCCTCAGCCTCCTAAACATGAATGCGCTGACGTTCGCCGACCATCTCATCATCCCTGTGTCGTGTGACTACCTGAGCCTCGTCGGTGTCAAACAGGTGATGAAGACGCTCAAGAACGTCAATCAAGTGTTGATGCATCCAATTAGCGTGCTTGGAATCCTTCCGACCTTCTACGACATGCGCAACAACATCAGCGACGAATCCGTGCGTACGCTGAAAGGCTATTTCCACGACAAGGTTCTGCCTCCTGTGCGTGTCAATACGCGGCTAAAAGAGGCGCCAAGCCACCAGCAGACGATCTTTGAGTATGCCCCGGAAAGTCGCGGCGCGCTCGATTACAAGAAGCTCGTCGATTGGCTCGCACAGCAGCAAGAATCCCGATTCAAGAAGAGCGCTTAGGCTCACATTGACGGGATTAGCCCAGCCGGTCTAACATCCGCCTACAAACGTTAATTTAGCTTTCACGCCACCAAGGATTGGTGGCTTTTGCTGGAGTGGTTCATGCTTCGAACGAAGATCACCATGACTTACGCGGTGCTCATCATCGTGCTCACCGTAAGTTCCGTGTTGCTGATGCGCATGGATGTTGGCTCGAAGTTGGAGTCAGGACTCAATACTCAGGTTGGCCAGGGAGTCAATACGGCGGTTGGCGAACTTCGTCTTCGCCAGGCCTCATTGATGGCACGCGCCGAGTTTGCTGCGTCCAGTCAGGGTTTGCATGCCGCGATGGCCGGCGAGGGCGCTGAAGCGAAGGAAGACGAAGGCGAAGGTGAAGACGGTAAGAAAGAGCCGAGCTTCGAAGAAAAGCGTCACCTCATCGTCCACGAAAAACTGACCGCAGAACAGTACAAGCTCGACGATGTTCGCAAATCTGGCCAGCTGGCCGGTGCCCGAGCCGGTCGCCCTGCGACGACCGAGATTTTCATGGCCCTGGACGGCAAAGGTGTCGGGGTTGCTGCCTTGGGTAAGGATTTGTTCTCGTGGTTCGGAGACGACGTAAGCGCCGACCACCCGGGCGTGTCCGAGGTTCTGAAAACCGGACTTCCACGCGTGGAGTATTGGACTTGGGCCTTCGGAAAGAACGAACCCGGTCTCTATCACGTGGCGATTGCGCCGATTCGTTCAGGAAGCGACAAGCCGATTGGTGTGGTTGTGGTCGGCGAGCCGTTGAGCGACACCGTCGCCCACACAGCGCGTGCGCTCGCTGCGGGACTTCCTGAGGATACAAAAGCGAAGGATGAACGGCTGGAAGGCGCCCCGCATGTGCTGATTTCATATGGTGAAGAGTACGCGGGTTCAACGTTTGATTCGAACCAAGTGGCGGATTTGTCCGGAGCGTTTAAGCCCGCACAGAGCATCTCGGAAGAGGGCTTGGTCCCGTTCCAGGTGGGTGACACGTCCTATGTTGGTGTCGGTGCGGATGTTGGGGCCGATGGCGACAAAGCCGTTCGCGTTATTGTGGTGGGTAATCAGTCCAATACCGTCGGTATCCTCGACACGATGAGCGTCAACTTCATTCTGCTTGGCGTCGTCTTCTTACTGCTCGGAATCGGCATCATGTTGGGGCTGATTTTGACCTTCGTCCGGCCGCTCGAAGCGCTCGAAGGCGGTATGCAAGAGGTCATCGCTGGCAATCGAGACTACCAATGGACCGGCGATGGTCATTCATTGCAGCAGAGTTTTGCGCACTCGCTCAACCTGATGAGCGCGTTCCTACAAGGTAAGCGCATGCCGGACGAGGACGAAGAAGGTGGCAGCTGGGGTGCGACGATGGACCTAGGCGAGAACACCGGTGGTGCGCCTCCAAAGGTTGCAGGTGTTGACTTTGGAATGATGCAGAGCCTCCCTCCAAAACCTGAAGACGAACAATAAGACCACACGAATCAAGGATGATCGGTGTCAAATTCTGCCATTGTTAAAAACGGCCTGGACGTGCTCTTGGCCGACACGGAACGCTTGCGCACACTGGCCGGTGCCAACGTCGGCCTTCTGGTAAATCCCACGTCTGTCACGCTGGACCTGGTTCATGCCGTGGATGCTCTGCAAGCTGCGGGGGTGAATATTGTTCGACTCTTCGGACCTGAACACGGCGTGCGCGGTGAAGCTCAGGACATGGAAGCGGTCGACGAGAATTACGACCCAATCACCGGAATTCCCACCGTTTCGCTCTACGGTCACGAGTTCGAAAGTCTCCTTCCTCCGCACGATACTCTGCAAGATATTGACATCGTTATCGCAGACATTCAGGACGTGGGGGCGCGCTATTATACCTACGTCTACACCATTGGTTTGATGATGAAGCGGGCAGGGGAGACTGATACGAAGGTCTGGGTCCTCGACCGTCCAAATCCAATCGGCGGACTTTTGGTCGAAGGAAATGTCGTTCGGCCTGAATACGAATCGTTTGTGGGCATGCAGCCCATCGCCGTTCGGCACGGCATGACTGCCGGTGAGCTTGCGCATTTCTTCGACCGCTTCGGTGGGTGGTCGTGTGAGTTCGAGGTCATCAAGATGGAGGGCTGGCGTCGCGACATGTGGTTCGACGACACCGGCATTCCCTGGGTTCTTCCGAGCCCCAATATGCCGACGCTGGACACAGCCACGGTCTATCCCGGGCAATGTTTGTTGGAGGGGACAAACGCGAGCGAAGCGCGGGGAACGACGCGTCCGTTCGAACTTTTTGGCGCCCCATATGTTGACGCCATGGAGCTGAAGGCTGAGCTAGACGCTTTCGAGTTGCCTGGGGTTATCTTCCGTCCGGTGTCGTTCCGGCCCAAATTTCAAAAGCACGCGAACACAACCTGTGCCGGTCTGCAGATGCATGTGACGGACCGGGAGAAGTTTCACAGCCTCGGGGCCTCGATGGCCATCTTGGTTGCGATGTTCAAACTCTACCCCAGTGATTTTCGCTGGCGAGTGGAGGCATACGAGTTTGTCGCGGACCGACTCGCCATCGACCTACTCTTGGGTGACGCTATCCTTCGCAAAGCTATCGAAGACGGGGAAGACCCGATGGAGATTGCGACGACGGTTGGCGGCGGTCGAGAAGAGTTTGATGCTCGACGAAAAGAGTGCCTGCTCTACTAATCGTCAAGGTCGCTGGCAATCCGTTCGGCGCGATTTGTCAGGACTCGATAGATTCCCAATTCTTCGGGGTGGGACTCAAGCGCGGCCAGATGCGCATTAATGGTTGCCTTGTCATTCCGTGCGCTCGGCCCAGTAAGGGCTTCGGCGGTGGATTGGCTTTTCAGGTTGTGTAGCGTGGATTCGGCGAGCGGAATCAGCATTTCCTTGGCCTGCTCGCGGCTAAATCCGGCGACCTCGGACATCGTGAACGCGGCGTCCATCAACGCATCTAGCAATCCCGCGGCGGTCACTGCTGATGCATGGTACATGACCTTGGCGTCGGACTGAATCTCGTGAGGTTCGACACCGATTCGTCCCAACATCCATTTCGCGAATGCGAGCGCAGGAAAGTCACCTTCGACGGTCCATGCGCATTCTGAGAATCGGTCGACCGCGGTCTTTGGGTCTGAGATTGACAGCAAAGGATGCAGGGATGCGACTGGGCCAACCACGCTGGCCGAACGAAGGACATCGCACGTCAAACTTCCACTGCAGTGCAATACGATATCGGCGGGTTTCAGATAGGTCGCAACTTCACGTGCGACCGACTCAATCGCGTCGTCGGCGACCGTAATCCAGACGACGCTGCCGCCCAACAGGTCGCCAATCTCAAACAACTCGCCGGAAAATGTCGGAATGTGTTCGATGTTGGGAATCGGGCTGCGATTCCAGAGCGCACGCACGTCCGCGCCGACTTTTAGGCCGAGCTGGGCAATCGCCTGTCCAGCGCGTCCGCCGCCGACGATGACCCATGGTACATAAGCGCGGTCATCGTTTGGCATCGTCTATTCTTCTTCGGAGTAACCGATGGAAGTGTAGTCGGTCGGGGCCGCTGCAACGGCTTCGACCTGCACGAGCGCGTCGTCTGGCAATCGGGTCGCCTCAATGATGGCGCGTGCGGGAGGGCTGTAATCAAAATACAGGGAGTAGATATCGTTGAAGACATCTGTGTCGTTGATGTTTCGCAGATAGATGGTGGTTTTGAGGACGTGACTCCAGTCCAATCCGGCAGCCATCAAGATTGCCTGCAGGTTGTCCATCACCAACCGCGTTTGCTCTTCCATACCGGCACGGCTGATTTGCCCGGTGCGAGCGTCGCGGGGAAGCTGCGCGGAAATGAACAGCAGTCGGTCAAACCCGACGGCCTGTGAATAGGGACCGATAGCGCGTGGCGCCCGGTCGGTATCGACGATGAACTTCTTGCTCATGGGTCTCTACAACCTTGAGAAACAACAACGGTCCACATCTTTCGATGAAACGCCCAACAGTGCAATACGCGAATTGGAACAGGAACGCTTTACGGGTGATCTCTGGTTGTGATAGGATCGATCAGGTTACACAAACAAGCCGCAAACTGGTGTCAAGGACGACACCGCCGGTGGCCGGAAGGCCGCGTCAACAGGGGAGACAAGGATGTCCACGCCTCGCGATAGCGAACTCGTATCGGTCTACATTCAAGCCAAAGACATTGCGCGTCAGTGCGGTCAATCACTGTCCAGCGCCCATCTTTTGCTTGCGCTTTTCACAGTTCCAAACCAGGCAGCTGTGTTCATGGCGGACCGTAACATCACGGTTGACCAGCTTCTAAAGGGCGTTAAAGCGCTCGGAGCTGAGACACCAGACATTATCGACAGAATTCAAGCACGAAGTGAACGAATTGCACGCGGGTCGCAATCGGAGCATCAGAACTCCTTGCACTTGATGGCTGCCCTCGTCCGGGAGTCCTCGAGCCACGCATATCGTCTGCTTGATCGGGCCGGCACCAATGTCTCGGCAGTGCGCGCGAGCGTGATGAGTTACGCGACGGGTTCGCGAACGCTTCCACGCCGTGTGGTCAAAACCGAAGAGGCCGAGGAAGAAGCCAAACGGCTTGTTCCTGCGATTGCTCAAGAGATTCGGCGCGTAGAACACGCACCAAGTCCAATTGGGATTCACCCGAGCCTGTCGTTAGACACTTGGTCGAACACCGCCACCACCACGATTCCCCCAACGACTGTGATTCAGGAGCCTGAGCCAAAGCCCAAGCCAACGGTCGAAACCCAGAAAGCGGCGACCGTAAAACGTGCTCCCACGAAGACTCGGCCCCAGGCGGTTCCACCTTCAGACGAAGGAGACCGACGAGACAAAGCGCTCGACGATGCACGAAGCACGGCTCGTAAGCTGGCCGAGAGTTTGTTTAAGCGTCGTGAAGAGTTGATCAAGGCGAAGAAAGAACAGATTGACCTCTTTGATGGGGCAAAGGCTGAGCATTCGCTCGATGAACCCACGGCGCCTGAAGAGGTCGATGTCGAGCTATTGGAGTCGATTTCCGAGATTGAAGATGTCTCGTCCCCGAGTATTCCCCCGCAGCCCATCGCGCCCGCGCGCGTGAGCTCATACGAAACGTTGCCTCCTGATTCGAGCTTGGCACAAGCATATGCGCTTGATGCCGACGAATACCCGAACCTTACAAAGTTCGGCCGCAACCTTACTGAAGCCGCAGCGCTCGGTCAGATTGACCGCGTCGTTGGTCGTGAGCGCGAGATTCTTCAACTGATCGACATCATCGGAAAGCGTCGGTCGAACAACCCGCTGATCGTTGGCGAATCCGGTGTCGGAAAGACCGCCATCGTAGAAGGTCTTGCTCGTGAGTTTGTTCGCATGGCTGCCGAAGGCAATCGACTCGGCAAACGCGCAATCGTTGAGATTGAAGTCGGTCATATCCTTGGCGGGACGCACCTTCGTGGTTCGTTTTCGGAGCGAATCAAGGGGTTGAAGGACGAAGTTCGCAAAGCCAAAGGCGATGTCGTCGTGTTCTTTGATGAAATTCACATGTGGATGAACGCCGGCGCAGGCGGAGACGGCACAGATGCTGCTGGCGAACTCAAGACCGCGCTCGCTCGCGGTGAGTTCCCATGCATTGGTGCGACGACCGAGGCGGAGTTCCGCAAGTTTGTTGAAGTTGACCCAGCGTTTGAACGTCGCTTCCAGTTGGTGGTGGCAGAAGAGCCTGAGCCCGATACAACGGTTGAGATTCTCCAGGGCATCCAGCATCACTACGAACGCCATCACCATGTGTCTTATGCGAAGGGCGCAATTGATAGCGCGGTTCGCCTATCACATCGTTTCATTCACGAGCGCCGCTTGCCCGATAAGGCCATTGGTGTTTTGGACCTGGCAGGTTCACGCGCGGCGCGCACTGGCGCCGATTCGGTGAGCCGTGATGACGTGGCAGAAGTTGTTGCGGAATTGGCGGGGATTCCTGCCGAACGCCTTACGCAATCGGACCGACAACGTTTTGTCGATATGGAGAGCTACATCTCCCAGGGACTCGTTGGTCATGCGCCTGTCGTTGATTCTGTGTGCGAAGTGGTTCGACGAAACTACGCCGGATTCCGCAGCAATCGACCTATCGGGAGCTTCCTGTTCCTTGGACCTACCGGGGTGGGCAAGACGGAGCTGGTGAAAGTTCTGGCTGACTTCTTGTTCTTCGATCGCGAAGCCGTCGTACGCTTCGACATGTCCGAATTCATGGAATCCCACGCAGTCGCTCGATTGATTGGCGCACCTCCCGGCTACGTTGGTTACGAAAAGGGCGGACAACTCACTGAAGCCGTTCGTCGCCGGCCGTATCAGGTCATCTTGTTGGACGAGGTCGAAAAGGCACATCCGGACGTGTTGAACGTCCTGCTTCAGCTGCTCGACGACGGTCGACTTACGGACGGTCGCGGCCGCACGGTCGACTTCTCGAACGCCGTGATCGTCATGACGTCGAATCTTGGCTCGCAGCACTTCGGCAGCAGCGCGCCTTCCCGAGGACGACTCGGTTTCGGTCAAGCGGCTGGCGATGCTAGCGCTGAGTTGAACGACAAAGTTCTGGATCATGCGAAGGGACACTTCCCACTCGAGCTCTGGAACCGCATCGAAGAGCGGTTGGTGTTCCAACCGCTGAAACGGCCAGAGATTGCGCGTATTGCTGCGCTGCAGTTGGCGGATACTGCCACGCGCTTGGATGAAGAGAGCGGAATCGCCCTCGTCTTCAGCGATAAGGTGGTTCAATTCCTGATTGCAAACGGTGGATATGATCCGGATCTCGGCGCGCGTCCGATGCGCCAAACTATCCAGAGATTGGTCGAAGGCGCAGTCGCACGGCTGATCCTGGAAGGTGCGGCGACCCGCGGTGACACTGTTTATGTCGATGTGGATGAAGATTCCGGTCTAACTGTGTATTCTGAATAGAGTCTCTGGCTCATTCGGAACTCGGTCATGGACAAACGCAAGCTCATCTTGGGGCCAATTCTTCTTGGTGCAGTCCTCTGTGTAACCGGCGTGCATGCCCAACAGGGGGAGCCCGCGCCCGTCGAGATTGAAGTGCCCGAGCCAGGGTTTGCCAACGACATCCTTCCCACATGGGAGTCCCACGCACCTCCATTCCCGTACATGGATGGGGAAGACAAGAAGCTGAGTCGTTCCATTGGCGATGTGTCGAATGGTTACCTTGTCAATGCGGCCCAGATTCCGAGTCCGCATCCGCATATGGCGATCTTGCCAATCCAGAACAAGCGGCGCCTCAACTTCACGACCCAGCAGATGCTGAAGTTGATTGAGGACGGGGCAAAGCACGTCGATTCTCAGTTCCCCGGAAGCATACTTTATCTTGGGAACTTCAGCGCAGAGGGCGGAGGGGACATCCCATATTCGGTCTCGCACAATAGCGGTCGTGACGGCGACATTGCGTTCTTCTCGCTCGACCGAGAAGGCAACCCAATCGAGCCGCCAAATCTTCTTCCATTCGACGAAAATGGAGAGTTCGTTTCCGAGGATGGCACCGAGTATTACAAGTTTGATGTGCCGCGAAACTGGGCCTTCATTGAAGGCATCTTGGACAGCGACGCGACCGTGATCCAATACGTGTTCATCTCGAATCCGCTGCGATCCATGCTGCTGGAGCACGCCAAAGAGAAGGGCGTTGATCCCGGCGTTATCGCCGTCGCTGAGACAGTATTGTGGGAGCCCAACGGGGCGCTTCCGCACAACGACCATTTCCACATTCGAATCTACTGTAACGAACACGATGTCGCTGCCGGTTGCAAGAACACAGGGCGGAGGCAGCCCGGCTTTGAAGGTTACTATTCTGCGCGTTCGGACAGCGTTCGTGCCGCCAAATCAGCGCTTGAGTCGGCCGACGCAGAGACACGGGCTCACGGCCTGCGCCGGTTGGCGATTATGGGCGATGGGGGGGCGTGGAAAACGATCGTGAAATCGCTCGAGGACGAGAATCCTCTGGTGCGCGCAGCCGCCGTTAGAGCGCTGTCGGACCTGGGCAAGGGCGAGAAGGCCGTCGCAAAGCGATTAGACGTCGAGACGCATCCCGCTGTTCGTGTGGAGATCATCGCTGCACTTGGCACGCTCAAGGGCAAAGAGTCCGTGGCTGCCTTGTCCAAGGCCCTGGACTCGCCGAGGGTTTCGACGATCGCTGGAATCACCGAGTTGGATGAGCGGGCGATCGTGTCCGACGCGCTCTTGAAGCTTGAAGATGCTAGGGCCGTAAAGTCATTGGTCGCCTCGGTGCAAGACGCGGGCGATGACGTGCGCGGCCGCATGATTCGGTCACTTCGCGTGTTGACAAACCAACCGATCGAAAAGCCCGAAGAGTGGGCAACCTGGTACGAAGAAAACAAGAAGAAGAAACGCAAAAATTGGTTGGTATCCGGCTTCAAGGATGCCGGTTTTGAGGTCAAGCGAATCAACATGCGAAATGTGTGGGACCTCTGCCGTGCCATTCAGGGCCCCGACCACGTCAGCCACAACGCCCAACGTGAGCTCATGAAGCTCGCCAAACGCGACGTTCCGAGCCTCAACTGGTCGAAGGACGATGCCTACTTCTACTGGCGTCGATGGTTCGAGCGTCGATATCGGCGCTATGGGGCGCCGCCAATCCCCGAGGAATTGTCCACCCTAAAGGGCGAGAAGAAGTAGCTTTCATCGGCCAAACGCGGCCTTTGTATGGCTTTACAGTATTCAGGCTTGGGGATACACTTCGCAGGTAAATCCCATGTCCTTATATCTGTCGCTAATATGACTCTTCGATTTCGGTCCCGCATCATCCCGCTGATTGTGGCGCTGGCCTTTGTGATTGGCTGTGGTTCAAAAACCGATCCTGCGGACCCGGAAGGCGCGTACAATGAGTTCCGCGACGGGTTGTTCGCAGCGGACAAAGACAAAGTCTGGAATCGCATGTCTTCGGGATCGCATCAGTACTTTGAAGACCAACTGGCTCGATTGCGCCTGATGGACGAGAAGATTGCGCGCTACCTGCCTCCCACGGACCACAAACTGGCTCGAAGCCAGGCAGGCTCCATCCTCACCGACGAAGTGAAGGATGGTAAGGGATTGTTCGGAAAGATTTTTGATCCGAGTGGTCTCCCCAAGGACGAGAAATACAAAGTCGGAAGTAACGTCGAAGAGATTCGTCTGTCAGAAGACGAAAAGTCGGCCGAGGTCATCACACGGGGTAAGCAGACCTATCGACTGATTCACGACGAAAAGTCGGATGAATGGTTCGTGTCGTTTCAGGATTCGACGGAAGCTCTCAAAGGGTCCTTTGGGTGGCTTGAGCAAAATGAATCCGCACTCGATCAAACGATCGAGGACCTGATTGACGAAGAACGACGCGAGCGGGAGAAGGTCATCGCTGACCTCATGAACCTCAAAGTTAAAGAGGAGACGGCCGAAAATTAGCCGCCAGTGGGACGATGAGCGACGACAACAACATTCCCGAAATCACCGACGTTGAGGCCGTTCCGGCAGACGCCGATGATGGCGGGCCGGTCCAAACCGGAACCTCTTCAGAGGTCATGAACTCACAGTCCGGCGCGTCGTCGCACACGGGTTCAACACACAGCAAAAGCGCTAAATCAGCGAAAGACGACCCCATGGTCGGCGTCACGCTCAAGGGCACCTACCGTCTCGTGAAGAAGATTGGTGAAGGTGGTATGGGCAACGTCTACAAGGCGCTGCAGCACCCGCTCCAACGTGAAGTCGCCGTCAAGCTCCTCAAACCCACGGAAAACAACCCAGAGGGTGAGCACTACTTCATGCGTGAGGTGCAGGCGATTAACATGCTGCGCCACCCGAATATCATCGGGATCGTCGACTACGGGAAAGAGCCCGACGGCACGCTGTATCTGGTCATGGAATACCTGCCCGGCCGGACCCTGAAGCGGTTGGTTCGGAAGGAGTTTCCGCTCGACCCGGTGCGGATTCTGAACATCTGCATTCAAGTACTCAGCGCGCTTGAACAAGCACACAAGACCGGCATCATCCACTGCGACCTCAAGCCTGCCAACATCATGCTTGAAGAGATTGCGGGTGAAGAAGATTTCGTGAAGGTGCTCGACTTCGGTATCGCGAAGGTCAAAGGGCCGGCGATGGAAGTTGGTCCCTACACCCAAGCCGGTAACATCGTTGGTACGTTCGACTATATGAGTCCTGAGCAGATCATGCGTAAGGAGCTCGATGGTCGCGCCGACATTTGGTCGCTCGGCGTCATCATGTACGAGATGGTGACCCGAAAACGCATCTTCCATGACAAAGACGCCGTCTCGATTATCGGCCGCGTTATGCAGATGCCTATCAAACGGCCGTCTGAGATTCTGGACGAGAAATACAACTACCAGATTCCAAAGCTCGTCGAAGACATCATCATGACGGCCATGGAGCGCAACATCGACAAGCGCTTCCAGTCCGCCAACGAGATGCGCGATGTTCTGAAGAAGGCCGTCAAACGCTTGGAAACGGGCGGTGGAACGGGCTACGACCCCAACCGAACGTCAGCATTGGATCAGTCGGACGTTCACAGCGGCATGCTTGGTCAGAGTGGGAACTTCTCGCAGTCCGGATTGGTGCGTGACCAGAGCGGTAATCTTGTGGCCCCTGGGGCGGACACGGGGCGCACGGGCTTGAGCGCCATCTATACCCGGTCGGGTGGATTCGGTGGTGTTGGCGACAGCAGTCGAATCGCGACGGGGATCGCCGCAGGAACCTCAGTCCTCGACCAAACCTTCAGCATTGAAGAGTTGCAGGACTCGCTGCTTGGCGAACGACGTAAGGTGGCTGTTTTGGCGATCGCGCAGCGTTCGCGCTCGCAGAAGGGCGTCGACCCTGAAGAGAAGGCGCGGCGTTCATCCCAAGAATTGACCGTCATTCGCGAAGTCGTCAGCAACTATGACGGCGAGATCGACAGCCACCTGGGCGGTACCTTCACCATCCTGTTCGGAGCGCGAAAAGCACGCGTCGGCGATAACCTGCGCGCGATCGAATGCGGTGTCGCGCTGCGAAAGCGCTTCCAAGCCCAAGAACATGGCGCCGAACACATCGGTATCGGCTTGGGTTACGGTGAAATCTACCTGGCCAATAAGAAGGGTGGCAACGCGTTCGGCGAGGCGATTGACCGCGCTGTCGAAATCGCGCGAGGAGCGAAGAACGCAGAGGTTCTGGTCGACAACGAGCTCATCGAGGTCACCCAGGAACAGGTCCAATTCGCACCACCGCGCGTTGTGGGCGGCGAACCCGTAGCGGAAGTCGTTCAAATCACGCAGACCGCCGCGCCAGAAGAAGAACAGGTCGAAATGGTGGACGTTTACGTCCCGCGACCTGGCCACTTTGGCGAACTCTCTCGACGCGCCAGTGACGCGAAGGGCTCCAAAGGTGGCGGCGTAGCTGTGATCGGCGATGTCGGCACCGGCAAGTCGGTGATGCTCAAGCACTTCGCCGACGACCTGCGAGAAACCGGATGGCAGTCTTTTGTCGTCCGTGAAAATGACCTCCATTCAAAACAGAGTTTGTCGGGGGTTCGTGCGTGGATTCGCCAGATCGCGATGACATA
>JAUIBR010000080.1 GCA_030427705.1 bacterium
ACACCGAAGATGCAATCAATTGCTTCGATGAGAACCTGCGCCTCGCAAATCCTGACCGCTGCTTGAACAAGCAAGACATCTTCCAGTGGGGTGTCGCTTTGGAATCTGAGATTCGCCTCGGTGGGCCCATTATCTTCGGCCTGAACGGTGGTGCGGCGTCAGGCGGTTCGACGGCGAACTACGGTTTGGGCGCTGAGCGACCAGACTACGACTTCTTCCGGTTCAACGCCGACTACCACGTCGACTTGATCTTGTTCCGCAACATCATTGGAACCGTGACGAACGCGGCCTACTACAACCCCTACATCTCAGCGAAGTTCTTGGAGCAGTCGGACAGCCATCTGCGGTTGGATCTGGACGGCATCTTCTCGCATGCGTTGGATATCGAAGGTACGCCATCGGGCGAGAGCGCATTGTACGGCTTGGAGTTTGACGCTGCGGTTCGCTACATCGTCCTCGAGCAGTTCGAGGCGGCTATCGAAGGTGGATTGCTCTTCCCATTTGGCGCGCTCGACGCCGCTGAAGACCGGCCTCGTTACACCACGCCTGGAGACACCGGTCCGTTTGGTGCCGACGAAGAGGCGGGAATCGCTTGGACCCTTCAGTTCAAGTTCTTCTGGCAATTCTAGTCGTCGATCCAGGTCTCGACTTTTTCTACATCGAGTGGGTGAATGCCACGGGCTTCCAGCTGTTGCATCAGCGCTTGCGCAAGCACGCGGAAGCTGTGTGTACTCAAGGTGGTCTGCACCTCTTTGTTGTACGTATCCGCTTCGTAGTAGGCCAACACTCGGTCAGACACTGGCGCGACTTGAACCTCATGAAACCAGGGGAAGATCTCATCAGAGTCGTCGACCACCATTTGCCACAACAGCGCCCATGACGCCGCTGCCGGGGATGCGAACGCCTGCGGAAGGACATCCCGGCATAGCGCTAGAAAGATGCCTTGGACATGTGGGTCGAAAAACCAGAATTCCTCGCTGTAGAACAGTGCGTTGTGGAAGTAGCTAGGCACTGTGGCGAGCGCGTCCAAGCCTAGTCGCTTACATGCGAGCCTGAGCATCTCCAGAACCTGATGCCCGACCTTGAGCCCTGGGAATCGCTGTCCGGGCAGAGGAGGGCGGTCGGGCTGAAAATCGACCGTCGGATTTTGCAGCTGCAGCCACTCGATTTCTAAAACGTTCAAGTGCAAGCCATTGAGGCGCTCACACAGCTCTTCGTTGGGTCGAATTGACCCACGTCGGGCCACCAACTCAAGAAGCGGGTACTTGGGCGTGTGCACGTCCCATACGCGCAACAAGTGCTCGTCCGTGGACTGGATATCGATTTCAAGCTTGGTATCAGGGAACCCGAGCTCATCTAGATCCGCAAAGAAACCATACCGCTCGAAGGCCGTTCGCAGACCATCTTCGGTATAGAAGCCCAGGAACAGTTCTTTGGAACCGCCGAAGAGGTCATCAAGGCCTAGCTCCTCTAGACCTTGCGCGCCTTTCTGGAGTTCGAGACGTGACAAAGACCCGTAGGTTGCCTCGAAGCGGTCTCGAATCGTCATGGCTTCACCGATACGTCGGGTACGGTGACATAGAGCTCGTCACTCGGCGGACCGAATTGTAGGAAGTCGCCATAGTCGCGAGCGAGCGCGATACGATATGCGTACGCCCCACCAGGCATCACATTCGGATCGACAAAAACACCGCCGGCGCTTGTCGAGACAACCCCGATTCGTTCGGGGCGTTTCTGGCCCGATACGAGGTCACGCCGGAACACCACCGCCCCGACGGTCTCCGAGGATTTCCAAGTCAGCTCGACGGCGCCTGGCATGACCGTGGCCGTAGGTGCATTGGGTGGTTCAGGGGTCTTTTGGAGGCTAATCGGCAATACCTCGGACAATTCTGAGGTCTGATCTGCGCGAACGGCCGCGACCACGTACTGCGAGTTAGCGACGGGGTCACGATCGACAAACACGATGCCGTCACCTTCAATCGATGCGGCAATCTTGGGAGACAATTCTACGGACTGGAGCAGTTTGAGTTCGGAATCGCCGTCGTCGCGCAGAATATCCAATGCGGAAAACTCGGCAGCGTTGCGCAACGTTATTCGCAGTACGACCGAGCTCGGGCGCACTTCCTCAACGCGAACCGAAGCATCTGAGACAGCGTTATCGGTAGCGTCTTCGCCCTTGTTTTCGAGCATGGGGTGAGTGGTGGCGCAAGATGACAGCGCCAGCACTAGGGCTACACAAAGATAGCTGTGAAGCCGAAGTACAGAATGATGGTCAGGATGCCTGTGAATGGAATCGTATATAGCCACGACTTTACGATGTTCCAGATGATGTCTTTATTCAAGGCGTTCATGCCGCGCGCGAAGCCAACACCGATGACCGCGCCCACGATGGTGTGCGTCGTGGACAGCGGAATCCCGAGCTTGGAGCCCAACAAGATCGTCGATGCGGCTCCGAATTCAGCGGCGAAGCCACGCGTTGGCGTGATCTCGGTGATCTTGGTTCCGATGGTCTCCATGACCTTGAAACCATACGAGGCCAAACCGACGACGATGCCGACCGCGCCGAGCGCCAGAACCCACGTCGGCACCGGCACTTTTTCGAGAATCTCACCGGCGCTCGCTGTGTTGACGATGGCCGCGAGTGGACCAATGGAGTTGGCCACGTCGTTAGAGCCGTGCGCAAACGCTACGAAACACGCCGTGATGGTCTGGAGATAGCGGAACACCTTCTCGACAGCGGCGTCCTTTTCTTCCTGCGTCGCATCCGTGGCGACGTGGATCTTGCGTAGAATCAGGCCGACAACGATGGAGGCAAGGATACCCGCGACGACCGAGATGCCAATCGTCTCAACTCCGCCAATGCCCCAATCGGCCAGCATTTCCTTCTTGTTCTTCAATCCCTTCGTGAACAGCACGAGGAAGAGCACGGTGAACACCGGCATCGATAGAACTGGGGACCATATGCGAATTCCCCGGTTTGTGTCCTTGGCCTCCAAGATGAACTTCCTGATGATCGTGAACACAATGAAAGCGAGCAACCCTCCGCACAGCGGGCTGGTCACCCAGCTTGCCGTGATCTTCAGAAGGTTTGTCCACTCAATATTCGATACGCCGACAGCGACGATTCCGAAGCCGGTGATCGAACCCACGATTGAGTGCGTGGTTGAGACAGGCCAGCCCAGATAAGCCGCGATATGAATCCACAACGCGGACGCAATGAGGGCCGCCAACATACCCCAAACAAAGAGCTCAGGACCGTTTTCTAGCGCTTGAAAATGTGCTGGGTCGATGATGCCTTTGCGCATCGTGTCGGCAACGCCAGCTCCGGCGAGCATTGCGCCAGAGAACTCGAAGATGGCAGCGATGATGACGGCTTCCTTGAAGGAAATAGCCTTCGAGCCAACGCTTGTTCCCATAGCATTGGCAGCATCGTTCGCGCCGATGCTCCAGGCCATGTAAAAGCCGAAGGCGATTGCCATCCAAAGTGCGATATCCATCGTTACTCGCGTCGAGAAAGGTGTGAGGTTTCTCTAATTGCCTTTTGATTCGCGCATCGAATACTAATAAAGCCGCGCAGCGGCCGCACGCCCTCATCAGGGGTGTATGAGCCTGACGCAACGGCTCAAAAAGCGGGTCGCATAGCGCGCGCAGCATAAAAACTGGCCTTTCCAAGTCAACAGCGAGCCTTGAGATAATGAAATCAACACCTAGATGTCACGTAAATGTAACGCGGGTTGCGCTCGCCTTACTGATGACTGTGATCGGCCCGGTTTCTGGGGCGTGGGCCCAAGCGAAGAATGTCGTGTCTTCGAAGGCCGGCGTCGTGGCCGCTGACCAGCCTCAGGCGTCGAAACTAGGGGCTGAGACGTTGTCAAAGGGGGGAAATGCAGCAGACGCCGCTGTAACGACACTTTTGGCACTCGGCGTCATGAACCCGTTTGCGTCGGGAATGGGGGGGGGCGGTTTTTGTCTCTACCGACCCAATGGCAAGCCCGTCGAAGTGTTGGACTTTCGGGAGCGTGCCCCTTCCAAAGCGACTAGGGACATGTATATCCGCGACGGAAAGGCAGATATCAAACTGACAATGGTTGGTGGTCTTGCTGTGGGTGTGCCCGGCGAAGTCGTCGGTCTGGAGACCCTGCATAAGAAATACGGTGCACTGGCTTGGAAAGACGTTGTGGGCCCAGTGCGTAAAGTCGCCGAGTCGGGATTTCCTGCAGGTGAGTTGCTGCCCAAGCGCTTGAAATCGAGGGAGGAGCGAATCCTAAAGCATGCTCCTGCGATGGCGAAGATCTACCAAAAGGACGGGACGTGGGTTCAAGCCGGGGATGTGGTCAAGAATCAAGGTATCGCCAAGCTACTGAAACTGATCGAGACCAAGGGTAGTGCAGCATTCACGACGGGAGATGTGCCGGCCGAAATCAGCAAGGCAGTGCAGGCCGCCGGCGGCATTTTGCTTGCTGAGGACCTTGGGAACTACCAGCCAACGTGGCGCGAGCCGTTGAAAAGCACCTATCGCGGATTTGAGATTTTCGCGATGCCGCCTCCGTCGTCTGGCGGGACGACCATTCTGACGGCGCTCAACATACTGGAGGGCTACGACCTCCCGTTGTTGGGACGAAATCCGCAGACTGTGCACATGGTCGTGGAAGCATTGAAGCACGCCTTTGCAGACCGAGCCGAATGGTTAGGCGACGCGGACTTTGTCGATGTGCCGGTTGAACGGCTCATCTCGAAGGACTACGCGGCGCAGCTTCGACGGACGATCAAGCCGTGGAAGACAGGCAAACCCTCCGACTACGGTACGCGCGCGAACCCTCCCGATGATTCGGGCACGACGCATGTGAGCATCGTCGACAAAGACGGCAACATGGCGGCCTGCACCTCCACCATCAACACGAGCTTTGGGTCCATGGTGTTTGTCGAAAAGTACGGGCTCATCCTCAACAACGAAATGGGAGATTTCACCGCGCAACCAGGCGTGCCCAACAACTACGGGCTTGAGGGTACCGAGCAGAACGCTGTGCAGCCGGGCAAGCGGCCGCTGAGCTCGATGGCGCCCACTCTGGTACTGAAGGACGGTAAACCAGTTTTGGCCGTTGGTGGGAGCGGCGGCCCAACGATCATCACGGGAACGCTGCTGGCGCTGATTCGGGCCCTGGACTGGGGCATGTCTCCGAAGGATTCCATCGAAACCACTCGTATTCACCATCAATGGCTTCCCAACAAACTCTTCGTGGAAGGCGACGACCCCGCTTATCTGGAGACTTTTCGTAAACGGGGCCATGACGTAGACGTCAGACGCGCATATAACAGCATTCAAATGGTTTTTGTGGACCAGAATGGAACGCGAACCGGTGTCTCCGACCCAAGAAAGAACGGTGCGCCGGCTGCTTCGACCAAAAAGTAAGGACGCTTAATGGAGAATCTGCAGGGAGGCACGCTCGCTCTCGAACACCGATACGAGGTGGAGCATCACGAAGGACGTCGCGGTCTTATCAACCGCTATCGCGGCACGCAGACGCCGTTCGCGAAACCCGTCGAGATTCTGGTGTGGCATATCTTCGAAGAATCCACCCCTCCGGAAGCGTTTCTGGACCAATTGAAATCCGCATCGGAACAAGCGGCTGAGTTGACCGCCGACGGTGTTGCTCGGGTCTTGGACTTCGGCGAAATCGAGGCCGGGGTGCCGTTCGTGGTATTAGAGCAAAAGCCGGGACAGCGGCTAACGTCGGTGTTGGAAAACCAGGGCACTTTGTCCGTTGAGGACACAGTTGGTCTGGCCGGAAAATTGGCGCAGATACTGGATTCTGCGTCGATGCCACACGGTGGCCTGGGAGCTCACCAGGTACGTGTTTCGGAAGATTTCAGACAGGTAGCGGTCGCGGAGTTTGGTCTTAGCCTGGGAATCGACAAGGTTCGCCAATTAGACACGGCGATCATGGACTTCGAACTCGTTGCACCCAAATCGCCCGAGGCGTTTGACGGCCCTGATTTGCCATCAAAAGCGACGGATGCCTATGCGTTGGCAACCTTGGCGTATTCTGCTTTGGCTGGCGTTCATCCCTACTTTGACGACCTCAACGATACGTCGGAGGGGCTCATCCGGATCAAATCGGACAGCCCCGCACCGCTCACCGATTTCGGTGTAGAGCAGGAAATCTCGGACGTCGTCGAGCGTGCGCTGTCCCGCAAGAAGAAACAGAGATTCAAGACGCCAACCGCATTTGCAGAGGCGCTGGCAGCTACGCAGGTCGTGGACGAGACAGAGGTCTCGTCTCCTGGTCTTGCTGAGCCGTCGGTTGAGGATGTGGTCGAAGAATTACTGGCAGCATCAGAACCAACAGTGGCGCCGGAACCGTCTCCACGTGCAACGACTTTTGGGTTGTTGCTGTTCGTACTGGTTGTATCGAATCTGGCCTGGCTCTACCACGCGTCCATCGAGGCATCGAAACCAGAGCCTCAGGCTGTGGACCCTGCCAACCCACTGATTCGAGGAATCGAGATTAGCTCCAATCCCGTTGGTGCACGTGTGGTTGCTGTGACCGATGCGGGCGACACCCCGCTCGGAGAAACACCCCTGGTGGTCGACCCGGGCCTAAACTCAGGTAGCTCCCTCCAAATCAAACTTGTGAAGTCTGGTTTCGACGACACGCTCTTGAACGTGCACAAGAACGAGATGGGCGGGAGAGTCGAAGTCGAATTGAAAGAGCCAAGAAATGACTAAGGCCGGCAGGGCCGGCCTTAGAAACTGAACTCTCGAGTGCGAAGCAAGTCGGTAGGTAATGTGATGTGTATCTAGGAAGATATTGTGATGTGTCACATGAAAGGATTTATGGGGGGAAGCAACCTACCTCGCACCCGAGAATTCAGTTTTCAAATCGTGACGTGTTTTTAACCTCGTCTTGGCGTTATCTATTCCAGTTACGCTGTAAGAAGTCAATTCAGCTGTAACTGACAATTACCAATGTAAGCTCATCCGAACATAGTCAAGATGACGTTTTCGACACATTCGGTGCGGGCTCACACAATTCTTAAAACGCCGCACTCTGTTCTCCTTATTCCGGAAGGCTAACCTCGTGTCTCAACCTAAAGATGCTCTAAACGAGCGAGTGGTTTTCGTATCTCGCAAGAAACTGGAAGCTATCGACGCTTTGCCGCATGGATTCTACGCCGACGGCGGCAAGGTTTATGATCTTTTTAACTCGGAAGGCGGATTTGCAGCGCGCAGGGACCTTGAAGACGACCCGAGTCGCAAGCAAGGCATCCCTTACGTGGTTGTCGTCTCAAACCTAGGAATACTGGGGCTTTTCCGGAAATCCACCCAAACCGAGGCCAGATTGCATGGTAAAATCTCTATCGGCGTTGGAGGCCATATTCCGGATGATTTGGAGCTCGAGGACGACGTGATTTACGCCGGAATGTTGCGAGAATTGCATGAGGAATTGCACGTAAATGGCGACGCATTCGAGATCCAATACCGTGGAATCCTGAACGACGACACGAATCCAGTAGGCGCAGTGCACCTGGGACTCGTTTTTACATGTCATATTGATGCCTCCGACGTGTCCATTCAGGAGACCGAGAAAATGGAGGGGCATTGGACCTCGCTCGAAGAGCTCAAACAAAACGAGGAGCGCATGGAGACTTGGTCTGCGCTACTTCTCCCCCATCTGGAATCGTGGATCTAAACGACTCAAGACAAGCGCCAAAGGCACAACAACGGCGGTGGGGAGGTGCCGTCGTCATAGTGATCGTTTTTTTGCTGGTTTTTGCGGGCCTTACGACCATGCATTCAAACGGTTCGTACAACGCCGCGTTCGAGCGGGGCATGGTTGGGTTATCCAACGCAACGAAGGATGAGGCCAGCTATGAGGCAGCGATAGAAGAGTTGCGGTCGGGAGCCACATTAGGGGTGTTTGACCACTACCCTGTGTTTGTATTGCAGGCTGCAGAGTTGATGCGCGACGGAAGCGATAACGTAGAACATGCCACGTATTACAATGCGTTGGCGGCTCGGAAGTTCGATGACGCCAAACGTTACGCGAAGGGTCTGGAAAACAAGAAGCTGGCGGAGTTCATGAATCGACTGGCGGATGACCTGGCTCAGCGATAGGCCGCATGTACGGCGTTCGCCGCTTTCTCCACGTCCGCGCTGTCGACAACCATCGAGACTCGGGCACGCGATGAGTAGATTCCTAACGGCGTGACGCCGCAATCGGTCAGTGCTCGATGGGCGATGCGTATCCATCCCGGCCGCCCACCGATACCGTCTCCCACCGCGGATACAAGTCCACGTGTCTCGAACTCAACGTCCGGACCACATGAGACGACGTTTTCTTCCAGTGCATCATCATGGATGTTCTCAAGGCTCAGGAAAGCGTCGCATCGCGAGCCTGGTGTCCATTCGCACACGACGCAGTCGAGATCCTCAAGCACATTCATCACGGCGTCTGCAGACTCTGAGGCAGAGACAAACACACCTTTGGCAATATGACTGACTGCAACGGTAGGGATGCCACGCTCGGCGCGGGCGACCGCCTCATCAAACCCGTCGGGGCGAATGACGGTTCCTTTCGAGTCGGACTTATGTGTGCTGCGTGCAAAGAGGGCGATCTTGGAGCGCTTCGCAAACGCGACGGCTTCCTCGTTTAGGACTTTCGCGCCGCTTCGCGCCATCTCCATCATCTCGTCGTGCGTCAGCGAAACCAACTGCTCGGCGGTAAGGACGACGCGTGGATCAGCGCTGTAGACGCCATCGACGTCCGAGTAGATTTCGCACGCTTCGGCGTTTAGTGCTGCGGCTAAGGCGACCGCTGTTGTATCGCTTCCGCCACGCCCCAACGTGGTGACTTCGCGGCGATAGCTGGTGCCCTGGTAGCCGGCAACGATGACGATGTTCCCTTGGGCAAGCTCGTCCTGAACGCGAAAAGGGCGCACATCCATGATCCGTGCATTGGAATGGCTGTGTGTTGTGATGATGCCGCACTGTGAACCGGTGAGGCTGATGGCCTCAAACCCGTGTTGGTGGATAGCCATCGAGAGCAACGCCATGGTGATTCGCTCTCCAACGGACAGCAGCATGTCGAGCTCTCGTCGCGATGGATTGGCAGACAGCGACTTGGCCATATCCAAGAGTTCATCTGTGGTATCGCCCATTGCAGACACGACGACGACAAGGTCGTAACCGTCTTTGCGGTTGGCGACGATGCGCTCCGCCACGGCGCGGATCTTGTCGAGATCGGCAACAGACGAGCCGCCAAACTTCTGGACGAGAATTTTATTCACGAGAATTACTTCATCAATTTGGGGTAGATGGCCGCGGCGATGGCCAGCAGCCCGCCCATCACGGTGATGCCAACCGCGAAGACCGACGTCCAGCCAAAGACGAAGCAGAGTAACGCAAACAGGATGTTGCTTACTCCCGCTAGACCCCAAAGAATTCCACGTACCGTGCGGGGTACCGGAAGAAGCGCGACAAGGAGCGAAACCACGCCACTCATTGCGGAAAGCCCCATGAGGCCAATGCCAAACAGGGCGGTGTTGGTAACCACCCCAATAGCGCCACCAATGAACAGGAATCCACCGGCTGCGCCACCGGCTCCACGCTGTGCATTCACCACGTTGGGGTCGTTTGCAACGTCGATGAGCCCCGAGCCCTGCGGGTTGGTGACGAGTCCACTCTGATATGGATTCCCGTGAATGCCACTTTGTTCCGGCGAGGCAACAGGATTGAACCCGCTCTGCTCGGGTACTGGGGCTGCGTTGAAACCACTTTGCTCGGGCACTGGGGCTGCATTGAAACCACTTTGCTCGGGCACTGGGGCCGCGTTGAATCCACTTTGCTCGGGCACCGGCGCCGCGTTGAATCCACTCTGCTGAGGTGTGGCGTTGAATCCGCTCTGTTCGGGTGTGGATGCTGCCAAATCGGCAGCAACATGAGGTGGCGGCGATTCCACCGGAATGGTCGTGTCGGGTGGTCCCAACTCGTCGGCTGAAGGCAAATCCTCTTGCGTCCGCATGATATCGGCGGGCATTTGAGGGTTGGTCGCTTGCGGACCGCGCGCGGCGGCGACCAAATCTGCTGGGGCAATGCCTGTATCGGCATATGCGAAGTCCTCATCAAGCTCGGACTCTTCTGCTAGTGAAGCAGGTTCCAGCTCGATATCCATCGTTTGAGGCTCGCCCAGACCGTCTTCGTCCAGAGTCGGCCGCTTTTGCACGGCGACTTTGCCAAGCGCCTTACCTTTGGCTTCTTCACGCGTGATATTATAAGAGCCGCCACCGAGCACGCCGGTAATCGGCTTCGCAGCTTCGTCGTCGGCTCCGTCTGACGTCGGCGTTGCCGGCGCAGGTGTTGGTGCAGGTGTCGGGATTGGTGGCTTGAGTCCTGGCGCGGAGCTTGAATCCGCGCTGCCGCTTGGCTTCGGAAGTCCGCCGCTCTCGCCCAGTTTAGCCTGAAGTTTTGCTCTCAGCGTTGATGGATCTGGAAGTCCCTTGAGCTTTGGTACCGTCTTCGCAGGGCCGCGATTCGGCGTTGGGACTGCGGGCGGCGGGATGTCGTCTTCGTCTTCGGCCGCTGCATCCAGATCTGCTTGTGTGACAGCCGGCAAAGCACGTTGGGTTTCACCACGTGGCGCAGGTTCCCGGGCTTCGCGCAGTTTCGCAAGAACTTCCGCGCGTTTGGGGTCGTTCTCGTCGTCCTGAGCCATCTCCGGATTCCACATCTCGGTAGGTGTCTCCAAGACGTCGGTCGAGACATCCCCAGAATCTCCCATGGGCCCGGAGTCGTCTGCATCCGCTGCGTTGCGCGCGGCGACGTCAGACATTTGAACGGCCGGAAGGGCAAATTGTGTCGAGCGTGGGCTTTCCGGCTCCGGTTCCGAATCTTTGCCACCATCAGCCGCAAAATCCTCGAGGTTCATTCCCATCAGCGTGCCGCTGTCTGGGAAGGCCGCGTTGCCTTTTGATTCCGAGCCTTGTGTAGAGAACGCGCTATCGCCGTCGTCTTCGTAACTCGCAAGCTGCGAAGCATGAAGCACCGAGGTTGAAGCGCCATCATCAGAAGGCTGCGAATCGGCTTCGAGTCCCCAGGCATTGGCGACTGGATTGTCTTTCTCTTGCCGCTCTTCAACGGCGGCCTTCTTATCGTCGCTTTGGAATTCGCGTTGAAGCTGGTCGGCTGGGATCAGATGGGTCGCGTCGTCTTCGTCGTACTCGTCGTACTCAGGTTCGCTGGGCTCTTCGGGCTCCGGAAGTGGGGTAGCCTGTTGTGTTTTGGTTCCAGCGTCAGGGGCAGGGAACCCAAACATCGTGTTCTTGCCTGCGTCCGGATCCTCGTTCTCTTTCTCGTAGTCGTCCAACAAGCCCGAGATAGACGGGAATCCCATCATGGTTTTACTTCCAGCCCCAGCTCCACTGTCGGGTTGCTCGAAGTTGTAGCCGCACGATGTGCATACTTGGTGTGCATCATCATTTCGCGCGTTACATGACGGACAGATCTTCACTTAAGGTTCCCTCAATTCGAGGAGGCGACAATACGTCTGATGTTTTGATGCTGTCAAAGTCATCTACGATTTAAGTGCTTCGTGATGTGGGCTGAGTCGACGTAGTTCGGAGACGAATTTCTCTCGCTCTTCGCCACGATGCGCTTTACTAGCTGCCTCAATTCCCATCGCTAGAAGGTCAATTTTGGCCTCATCCTCAAGTGCCATGCCATTGAGCGTGAGCGACTCAAGGGTTGAGACGGCGTTCATATAATCGCCGGTCGCCATGTGAACCTTGGCGAGTTCCCCAAGGATGGCCGGAGAAGGTCCACCTGACTCAAGTGCGCGCTCCAGATGAACCTGAGCTTCCTCTGGTGCATGAAGGTGGTCATTGGCGATGGCGCTCAAGTGCAGCAAAAGCGCCGCTCGCGTCGCCTTTTCGTTCACGTTCTCCAGGACGCGGTTCAACAAACCATAGGCCTCTGCTGCCTTGTCGGCAGCAACGTAGGCAGCAACGGCTGCCTCAAGAGCAGGGCGGCTATCGGGTTCGCTCTCGAACCGCTCGGCGTAGTGGCCAAGGCGCTCGGGATCTTCTTTCACGTCGCCTTCAACTGCAGACGCAAGCGACGCAATCTCTTTGTCGGAAGGATCGTCACTCATGCGCTCCCATGCCAGCTCAACCAAATCGGTCCAGCTGCCTTCGGCCTGATAGAGTCTGGCGAGGTTCGCAAACGCCAATTCGTTGTCCGGCTTGGCGTCTAAGGCCAGCCGGAAGTAGCGAATTGCATGAAGGTTCTGATTTCGGCTCATGTACGAGTTCGCGGCTCGAATCGCCACGCGCTCCTGCACTTCAGTGTCGAGGTCATCATGCTCCAACACGTCATTGAAGAACGTGTCCAAATCCTCGTCACCGATATTGAGCGTCATCTCTTCCATCTGGTCCAAGACGGCGTTGTCGATGGCGTTCGGGTCGTTGAGCAGCGTTGCGGCAAGCGTCAGGAATGCCCGCTGATGTTCGCCAGTCTTGGCGAGGTCTCGTGCGATTTCGGACTTAATCTTCGCTTTGAGCTCAGCCGAGATTTCCCGGTTGCTCTGATCTTCCAGCCAACTTTGGAAAGAGTTCGTCATATCGGGTTTTCGACCCAAGCGCTGAATGCCCTCAAACGCCCGTTCGCGATTGTTTTCGGACGCTTCAAACGCGAATACGAAGTTTTCGAACGCGCGTCGCGGTTTCTTCAACTTCGCTTCGTAGATGGTCGCGAGCGCAAAATAGATTTGCTGGACCTGGTCTGGGTCTTCGAACAAATCGATGCGTTCTTCGTACAGCTCGGCAAGCTCTTTCCAACGCTGTTCCTTGAACAGGGTCTCTCGGAGTTTGTTCAACTCCTCAACCTGGCTGGCGATATCTTCGGCCGCTTCGTCCGATTTTGCCTCGGGCGCCTTTCGATCGCGGATCTCAGAGAGTCGCGCCATCAGGCTCTTTGTCCGTCCGGTCTTCTCGGTTCGGTCAAACTCATTGGCTTTTTCTTTCTTCGGCTCTTCGACGGGCTCTTGTTCAGCCGCTTCGTCGTCCGCCGATTCTTCCGCAGCCGAATCTTCTTCAGCGGGTTCCTCTTCGTCAGCTTCGGGAGTAGGGGCCTCCTTCTCTTCAGCTTCCGGAGGCGACGGCAGTTCAATCAATGCTGTCGGGGCTGAATCTTCGCCTTCATCGAAGTCGTCAACCACCTCTTCGGGTTCCGCGGGTTCGGCCGCAACTGGCGGTTTTGCTGCGGCTGCCGGCGGTTTCGCTGCAGCAGCCGGCGGTTTTGCGGCCACAGGGGGCTTGGCCGCCGCCTTGGGCGGCTTTGCCTTCTCTGGCGGCGTAGTCGGCGCGTTCGTGGGTTCGGTCTCTTTCTGTTCCTCAACCTTGGCCTTCACAACCGGAGGTGTTTTGATCGAAGGAATCGTCTTCGCTGGCGGCATTTTGCGTGTCGTAACAGGCCGTGGGTGTTGCGTGGCCGGCGGCACATTCCTTCGATCGATGGCAGCTGCCTCCATTGTGGTCTTGACGTCGCCTTCGATTGCCTGGGGCGCTTCTTCTTCGGCTTCGGGCAGCTCCTGCGTCGTCGGTGCGACGTCAGGGGTGTCTCCATCGGCTGCCATCGCTAGACGAGACGCCACATTTCGCAGTTCAACCGTTAGGCGCCCCTGCCGACGTAGTTGTCGTCGGACATTGGGGTGCATGAAGTCGACGATCGTGCCAATTGGGCCAAACGGTTCAACCGACATCAGATAACGTTCGAGTTCAATGACCAACTCACCGATGTCGGTAGCGAGGTCGTCATCCGTTTCGCCCATCCGCACGGCCTCGATGATATTACCAACCGTGTTCGCAGTCTTCTTGACGTCGTCGAGGGTCTTGTCCGATGCCCGCATGGTCCAAGGATGGCGATACACGCGCACTGCGTCGAAATACTGCGCCAGCACATAGAGATGTGCCGCCGTGTATCGATCTTCGCCCTCTACATTCAGGGGTTTGATCAGATTACGTCTAACCAACTGGGGAAGATCTTCGTCCAGAATCTCGAAACCGGCGGCGTTGGCCAGTTTCACAAACTCAGAAGGGTCTATCGGATTCAGGGGATCGTAACTCACAATCAATTCCAGCGCCGGATTATTTCATCCCGGATGATAATAGGTGTTCGTCACCTTGCCACTTTTTTGGGTGGTGACGTCATCGCTAAGATTTTGGCTTCATGAAGTATTCTAATACTACCGTGGCATAGCTTCCGGATGGAAGTGAAAACGAGACCGTTAGGTCGTGCCCTTCCGGCGTTTCGTGCCATATGTGTTGCACTTCATCCACCTTCAGGACGAAGGGACGGCGTATGCCCCGGATGCTGCGCTTATACCGGCTCTCTGCAAACGAAGATTCGGTGAGCTCAAATGCATCCAAATACGCCTGCTCAAGCTCCAGCGCTTCGTCGGTAACTTCCAACAGACGCGAACCATGCAGCGGTCCCAAAACGCTTGCCTCATTTGCCGCGAGTAGTGCATTCACAGCGGTGGCGCGGTCATCGTCAGTGATTCGAACCAGTCCGTCACTTGTTTGAACGATGTCACCAGGGACCGTTTGTCGCAGAATCCCACGCCGTATTCGTTCGTTTGCGATCGCATTGAAAATGGCTGACTGCACCGCGTTCAGCGCTAATCCTCGTAGCCGTTTGTTCTTGCGCAATCGCTTGGGTGCCTCATCCGTACTGAGCGTCTGATACCCTGCCCAAAACGTGCTTCGGTTGTTGCCAAACCGTTGCGGACCAAACCGATTCGCAACACCGTTGCCGGCGATAAACTTCGTGATTTCATCCACATCTTCAGGCGCGTGCCGAACATCGCGCAGTCGAATCTCGAACCTGTTCCCAGAGAGATGACCGCGTTTCAGTTTCTTTGGGTGACGTGTTGCCTTCAGGATTGTCACGCCCTCGATTGTCGATTCAAGGAATCGGTCCAATGAGTCGTCGTCAGCAACAGGTATCGACACATATTGTCGCGTGATGGCGCGTTTGTCCTTTTGCCCGGCAACCCCGATATCGCGTCGGTCCACTCCAAATGTGCTGGCGAGCTGGTCGATGAGTTCGAACGCGGCGATGTCTGTCTTTTCGACCCACAGAAATGCATGACCGCCTTCGCCTTCAGGTTCATACAGCGGAATCTCTTCGACCACGAAATCAGCGGGGATAGACTTCAGTTCCCCGCCAATACCGGCTATCTCTGGCAGCTCATCGACGGGTTCGAGCAGTCGTTCTAGTTCGGGCGATTCAATCACAGCGGCCTCGCAAATCTACGACGTTTACATTCTTAGGCGAATTGGCTGAAATGAGCATGCCTGATTGGGCCAAAGATCATGATTGAAGCAACTTCAGAACACTCCAAGACGTTCATGTCCTTTCGTGACGCTTGGGCTAGCCGACTCGCCGGTGGCGAAGACGGACTCACGTTGGCGCGCGCTCTCACCGCGGCCACAGATGCGTGGATCATCAATACCTGGCATGAGTTAAGCGATGGTGTTGACGGGGAACTTGTCGCCGTTGGTGGGTACGGCCGGGGTGAACTTGCGTTTCACAGCGATATCGACCTGGTCGTGCATGTGCAGGATGCGACGTCGCCTGAGCTGCGTTTTGCCATGGAGCAGTTTCATAAACATGTGCGCGAAACTCGAATGAAGGTGGCTGTCGCG
>JAUIBR010000023.1 GCA_030427705.1 bacterium
GCGGCGTTCTGATGGGCGCTGAACAAATCGCCGAAGCCGATGGCGATTGGATGCCCGTCGATGAACATCCTGTCATCCAAGAGCTGCGCAAACGAATGGCAGAAGAAGCGCATCGGCTACTCGCCGAGGTCGCTTCAGCCGCGCCCGCATCGGAAGCCGAAGAAGAAGCACAAGCCGATCTTGACGAGGTATTTGAGCTCGAAGACCTCGAAGAGGAGAGCTACACCCCTCCTCCGCTCCCCAGCGCGCCGGATGATGCGACCATCGAGTCACCGCCGCCGGTAGTGGAAGATGACGGTTTCTTCGATGAACAGCCCGATACTGTTCCGCTTCCAAGCATCGCGCCTCCCGCGGAAGGTTTGATGAACACCTCGGCAGTCGACGAAATCGCAGGTGCGATTGAGGCAGAAAAACCGGGACTGTTTGACGGTACATCAGTGGTCAATGAGATTGCCGATGCCGTGGGAGACCCCGGTCCAGTTGCAGACTCGGCCCCGGAAGCACAACACGACGAGTTCGACGCTCCCGAACCGACTCCGTTCGAAGAGGATTCCTTTGGAAGCGGCGACTCTTTCGCAGCTGATGATGCAGGAACGCCAGCAGTAGAAATGTCCAAAGAAGAGGTCGACGAGTACCTCGATGAACCCGTCGCGAAGAAGTCTAATGCAGGCTTGCTCGTGATGGTGTTGGTTCTGATTTTGGCTGCAGTGGGCGTTGTTGGTTCGGCGTACATGGGCTTCATCAATATCCCAGGCATCACCCCACCCGCTCCTAAACCTGCAATTAATGCGGTTAAGGACCCACCGCCGACAAACAATCAGAACAACGCTGTGGCGACCGCGGACGCTGGAACGGACGAGGACCAAGGTGCAGAACTAGAGGAAAACCCTCTAGAGACGGCGCAAGCCGCATACGACGCCGAAGCAACGCCTGAAACCGCTGCAGCGTTGGTTGAACAATTGGTTGCGGCCGAGCAGAACGACAAAGCTATCGAAGTTTTGGAAGAAGCTGTGAAGATGGAAGGCGGAGACGTCCTTCAGGCGAAACTCGACGAGTTGAAACCACCGCCACCAACACCGAAAGGCCCTCAGGTCATCGCTCCTGCCGATTGGTCGAATGCTGCCTCGGTCGATATCAAACGCCACAAAGTCTTCGAAGTGGACTATCAGGGCAAACGCTATCAGGTGATCATCGACCGTGGTCAACCGCTACGCGGCTGGCGCGCGGTGCTCGCGTCCTATCGACTTTGCGAGATGATGAAGTGCGGATTTAAGATCCCAAATACCTTCGAATTCTCGATGAAGAAGGCGGACTGGCAAGCCTTCAGCAAGGAATCTGGCGTCAGAATCGCTGGTGCTTCATTCACGAAAGCTGAAGAGGAAGAGCTCCTGCTTGGCGCGATGGTCGAAAAACTGCCTGAAGCTGCGCTTTGGCCAATCGACGCCAGCGGCATTTGGCGCGATCTCATCGATGATCCAGAAACAGCCACAAAGCCGCTTGTCGAGACGCTCGACAAGGCCGCTGACAAAGAAGCTATCGCCGCGCAACTTGGTGAAAACGGCGCGAAACTCGCGGGCCCTGCGCTATCTAGTTTGCTGGTGTTCGACTACCTGACAAACAACTTCTCGCGCATTGGTCGCGGAGAAAGTACCGCAGTCAAGGACGGGGCATTCTACTCGGTCCACAACTTTGACTGCTTCCAGACTCGCACGTCGACGCGCGTCAAAGGCCGATTCCGCTGGGCGAGCCGATTCAACAGGGAGCAGATTGACTCCCTGCGCGAGCTCAAACCCGAAGAGATCGACCTCGTGCTCTTCCCCGACGCGAGTCGCGCGGAGCAATCCGCACTCAAAGTGTTCTGGAAGCAACGCGACGAAATCATCGAACGCGTGGACGACCAACTCAAAGGCGGCGAAGACAAGACGTTCTTCTAGCCTTTCCCCGAGCAGCTCAAACGTGTAGATTCCCGCCGTTCTAAAGGTGATTTAAGAATGGCTAAGATCTATTACGGATGTGACGAAGTGACCAAAGGATGGTCACGTTACTTTGACCTCTGCACACTGCTGGAGGTACCGCACGGCGCGAAGCCGCCGTCGGTAAAAACGCTCAACACATGGCGGGTAGACAGCCCCAAGGGCTTTTGCTTCGCTATCCATGTGACGGACGTGTTCATCGCCGAACTTGTGAAGGCCGGCGATTCGGGCGCTTCAACTCTGACGGAGGCGATGCGCGAGGCGTGGAACGAAACCATCGAACGCGCATCTGCCCTGGCTGCGAAGGCAATCATTTTTCACACTCCATTTGGCTTTAATCCGTCCGACAATACCCGCGCCCTGATTCGGGCGATCGGGGATGAACTCGCTACCGACGCGAAACAGGTCGTGATTTGGGAATCTGAAGGCGTCTGGCCTGTGGAAGAGTCCATGCAGCTTTGCATCGACCACGGGCTGACTTACATGGTCGACCCATTCCTTCTTCGAGAAGACGACGTGGAACCGATTGGGCCAGACCGCGCATATTCCATCACGGAACGCGGAGGGATGCGGCGAAGTTTCGATCAGTTTGACTTCGAAGACCTGGTTGATTCCACGACCTCGGCCAACCGCGTTTTCGCGCTTTTGCGCGGCCAATACAAATGGCGACACGCCCGAGAACTGCAGCAGGTGTTAAAGGAAGGCTGAGTTGTCTTTCATGACAGCCTAAACCGTGGTACGAGGACCGCCGCACGCCTATCTAGAAGGCGGAAATGCGCATTTTTATTGAGGCAAATCGTCAATGAGCATTGATTTCGACAAGTTGATTAAGACTAAGAGCACCGGGCCTGCTCGCTCGGGCAAGCGCCTGAACATCCTTTTCGGCACGACAGAAGTCGTCCCGTACGCAAAAACAGGCGGCCTTGGTGATGTTTCGGCCAGCCTTCCAAAGGCATTGGCTGCACGCGGTCATCACGTTTACGTGGTCACCCCGCTCTACAAGCATATCGACCCAGACCAAAAGCGATTCAGCCGCCGTTTGACGGAACTTGAAGTTCCGCTCAAAGCCAAGAGCCAGAAGAAGGTCAAGACTGTCGTATGGGAAACCCGTTTGAGCGCAGGCGTAACGCTGATGCTGCTCGACTACCCAGAGTACTTCGACCGTGATGGGCTTTATGGCTATGCGGGTGGTGCGTACGACGATAACGCTGCACGTTTCTCGTTCTTCAGCCGCGCGCTGGTTGAGCTGGCGGTCCAGTTCAGTATTCCGGTGGACGTCATCCACTGCAACGACTGGCACACCTCATTGGCCCCGATCTACTTCAAGCAGTACTACCAAAAGGAAATGCCGCAGATTGCGACCGTCCTGACGATCCACAATATGGCGTTCCAGGGCGAGTTTGCTGAAGGCGATTTCGACGCCACTGGATTGTCAAAGGGTACGTACCTCAGCGCCGCGCAGCTCAAGGCGGGTCGAAACATCAACTTCATGAAGGGTGGCATCGTCAACGCGGACAAGATCACCACCGTCAGCCCAACCTACGCCGAAGAGATTCGTACGAAGGAAGGCGGTCACGGACTTGATACCGTATTGAAGAAGCGAAAGAAGGACCTTAGCGGAATCCTGAACGGAGCTGACTACAGCATCTGGTCTCCAGGAAACGACCAATACATCCCTGTCCGATACGACAAGGAGACGCTGAACGGAAAGCGTCGCAACAAGGCAGCACTCCAGCACATGTTTGAGTTGCCGGTACGCCCTACCCTTCCTCTCATTGGATTCGTCGGACGCCTGACCGACCAGAAAGGTGTTCACCTGATGGTCCCGGCCGTTCGCAAGCTGCTCAAGGGCCTCGAGGACGAACGTGCTGGCTTCCAATGCGTCTTCCTTGGCGAAGGTGATGCAAAGCACGAACGCGCACTTCAGAAGCTCGCTAAAGAGTTCCCAGAGCGTGTTGCCGTCCACGTCGGCTATAGCGAAGACATGGCGCACAAGCTTATCGCTGCATCGGACATCCTCGCTGTTCCAAGCGAGTTTGAGCCATGCGGCCTGACGCAAATCTACGCGATGCGCTACGGCACGATTCCAGTTGTGCACCAGACCGGCGGGTTGGCCGATACGGTGCGCGACGTCGATTCGAACCCAGAGACCGGTACCGGTTTCGTGTTCGAAAAGTACACCAAGAGCGAATTGTGGAAGGCTCTCGATACAGCCGCCACGCGCTACCGAAGCCACCGAAAGTGGCGTCCTTTGATGATGCGCGCGATGAACCAAGACTTCTCGTGGGCGCAGTCAGCACAGCAGTATGAAAGCACCTACTACGACGCCATCGGCGCGTAGATATCAGGGGAGTACCAAATGAGTTCGAACCTCGAACGACTTGAAGAGTTAAATCAACAGGCTGAACTTGGCGGTGGCCAGCGTCGAATCGACCGGCAGCATGAGAACGGCAAAATGACGGCGCGCGAGCGTATCCAAACCTTCATCGACCCCGGCACTTTCGTCGAGCTCGATAAGTTTGTGACGCATGCTTGCACCGATTTCGGCATGGAAAACCAGAAGATTCCTGGCGACGGTGTCGTCACGGGATATGGAAAGGTTGATGGCCGGTTGGTGTACGTCTTCGCGCAGGACTTCACCGTTTTTGGCGGCTCACTCAGCGGCGCGTACGCACAAAAGATCTGCAAGGTCATGGACCTCGCAACCAAGGTCGGTGCACCTGTCATCGGCTTGAACGATTCCGGTGGAGCACGAATTCAAGAAGGTGTCGTCAGCCTCGCTGGCTACGCTGACATCTTCTACCGCAACACCCGCGCAAGCGGCGTCGTGCCTCAAATTTCGGCCATCATGGGTCCATGTGCCGGTGGCGCAGTCTACTCGCCTGCAATCACCGACTTCATCTTCATGGTCCAAGACACCAGCTACATGTTCATCACTGGTCCAGAAGTTGTGAAGACAGTGACCAGTCAGGACGTGACCAAGCAGGAATTGGGCGGCGCACACGTGCACATGGCCGAGAGCGGTGTGTCACACTTCGAATGCGGTTCGGAAGAGGAATGCATCGCTCAGATTCGTGAGCTGTTGTCCTTCGTGCCATCGAATAATGCAGAAGACCCACCGTTCGTTCCAACCGACGACGATTCAAATCGTCGAGACGAAAAACTGAACGAAATCGTGCCTGAAAACCCGTCGAAACCATACGACATCAAGGATGTCATCGAGTGTGCTGTCGACGACGGTTACTTCTTCGAGATTCAGGCGGGATTCGCCCAGAATATTGTCATCGGATTTGCTCGATTTGGTGGCCACAGCGTCGGCATCGTCGCAAACCAACCGAATCACCTCGCGGGATGCTTGGATATCAATGCCAGCGTGAAAGCCGGTCGTTTCGTCCGGTTCTGCGACGCATTCAACATTCCAATCGTGACCTTCGTTGACGTTCCCGGCTTCCTGCCTGGTGTCGACCAAGAGTACGGCGGAATCATCAAGCACGGCGCGAAGCTGCTGTACGCTTACGCCGAAGCCACGGTGCCCAAGATCACGTTGATTACCCGCAAAGCCTACGGTGGTGCATACGACGTCATGAGCTCGAAGCATATTGGTGGTGATATCAATATGGCGTATCCAACCGCTGAGATTGCGGTTATGGGGCCAGACGGCGCTGTGAACATCATCTTCCGCAATGAGCTGAAAGATGCAACGGATGCGGTCGCCCGCAAGGATGAGCTCGTCACCGACTACCGCGAGACGTTCGCAAATCCCTTCAAGGCTGCTGAGCTGGGTTATATCGACGAGGTCATCATGCCTGTCGACACGCGCCCACGTATCATCCAGAGCTTGGAGATGCTGAAGAACAAGCGCGCGGACAATCCGCCAAAGAAGCACGGAAACATTCCGCTATAGTCAGCGCGGGCAATGCCCGATATCAGGCAAAAAAAAGGAGCGCGATGCGCTCCTTTTTCATTTCTTGAGCCGTAGCTCTTACTCGACGTCGCGAGCACCGTGACCGACATAGATTTGTCGGGGACGATGGATACGAGACGTTGGGTCTTCGCGAAGCTCTCGCCATTGTGCGATCCAGCCAGGAAGACGACCAAGAGCGAACATGACCGTGAAGAAGTCCGTCGGGATGTTCAGCGCGCGGTAGATGATGCCGCTGTAGAAATCGACGTTCGGGTACAGGCGACGCGCCACGAAGAACTCGTCTTCGAGTGCTGCCTGCTCGAGTTCTTTTGCTACATCGAGGGCTGGGTCTTCAATTCCCAAAGAGCTAAGCACATCGTCCGCAGCCTTCTTGATGATTCGAGCACGTGGGTCGAAGTTCTTGTACACGCGGTGTCCAAAGCCCATGAGCTTGAAGCCAGATGTTTTGTCTTTTGCCTTCTCTACCCAAACGCTGGTGTCTTCGCCGTCGCTCTGAATCGCCTCGAGCATCTCGATAACTTTCTGGTTTGCGCCACCATGCAGCGGTCCCCAAAGCGCGCAGATGCCGGCGCCAATCGTAGCGAAGAGGTTCGCGTGGCTGCTTCCGACCATACGCACCGTTGACGCGGAGCAGTTTTGCTCGTGGTCAGCGTGCAGGATGAGAAGCTTGTTGAAGGCGTCGATGGTGCTTGCATCCGACTTTCCAAACATCATGTGAAGGAAGTCTTCGATGTAGCCCTTGTTCGGGTCGGGATCGATATAGTCCTGACCCTGAAGGCGACGATATGCAAACGCGACAATTCCTTTGAACTTCGCCAAGAGACGCACGATATCGTCGTCACGTTCGCCGGTAGGCAAGAACGCGGACAAGGTGGTCGTCACGGAAGCGACAGCTGCCATCGGGTGGATGCCCTCTGGCAATGCATTGAGCTGCTCTTTCACACCGTGTGGAACGTCGCTGTGCTCAGCCAACGCTGCATTGAACGTGGCGAGCTCTTTTTCGTTTGGAAGCTCACCCCAAATCAACAGGTACATCACCTCTTCGAACGAGCTCTTATCAGCGAGTTGTTCGATTGGGTAACCACGGTAACGAAGGATACCTTCTTCACCGTTGATGAACGTGATGGCGGATTCACACGAACCGGTGTTTCCGTAGCCGGGATCGAGCGTGATGGCCTTCGCCGCACCTCGAAACTTGGTGATATCGATTCCGACTTCACCTTCGGTGCCTACGACAACCGGAAGTTCATATTCTTCGCCATTGAGAGAAATTTTCGCATTGCTCATGCGTGTCTCCATAACCTGCTGGGAAACTTGGGGATTCGGCCAATACTTTAAGTAACACTTTAGGCCGTCAACTGAAGCGCGGGTAACGTACCAGCTACAGTGTGAATTGTGAAGGCCCAAGCGTCTGTTTGATGCCGCAAACGGCCGATCATTTCGAAGTTTTTCGATCTTTACGTTCGGGGTCGTCTGGAGCGCATGGAACCTTGCTCAGAACGAACTTTTGATTTCGGTCATAGACGATACACGCCTTGCCTTTCATGTTCGCTGGCAGACTTCGTTGGAACTCGCCGCGATATCGCGAGTACTCCATGATTCCATAGAACGTCCGCGAACCGATTTGGCTGATGAAATGTGTGAAGTCGTCGTCGTCACGGATCGGGATGACCTCGTTCTGGCTGTAGAACGTCTCGCCCCGCCAATTCAGTTTAAAGGCGATGACAGGCTGCTCGCAGAATCGCTTTCGGCTGTCGGCACCTGGCGGTCCCTCAGTCGCGGTGCAGACTGAGTAGTAGTGGTCCCACAGGCCCTTCTGGCTCCACGTGGAACTCAATCGCGACATGTACACATTGATGCAGAACAGCTCGAAGGCAATGCAGCCAATCAGCATTGCAGCCAGGCCCGCTTTCCTTACCTTCAGGCTCTTCCCAAGCATCGCGGCTAGGCCAAGCGAAGCCACGAGCGTGAACGACGCAAACCAACTCCGATAGGAGTCGTCCCATTCAGGTTCGCTCCACTTTCGATCGTACTTGTACGTGAACAGATTCTTGAAGATCTGCGGGTCCTGATAAATATCCCAGGCGAGGATTAGCATCACCGGAATAGCCGCAAGGTACAGCGGATAAGGCTGCGGAATGTCCTCGTCAAAGATGTCGTCCACGGCCAGCGCAATGAGGAACGCCAACGCCGGTACCGCGGGGAAGATATAGTGGTGGAATTTGGTGCTCGAGAGCGTGAACAGCGTGAACGCAACGGCCGCCCAGATCAGCAGCATGAGTCGCACGCGGCTCTCATCATCATCGCGTTCGAGTTCCGGCCGCGAGAACAACTTCGCAAACGCAACGGGGACGAGGCCAACCCATGGGAACAGCCCGTATGCGAGCCACTTCAAGAAGTGCTCGAAACTCCCCGTGTCCAGTTGGTGAACACCAGATGCCAAGCGCTTGAAATGGTCGTGTACAAAGAACCGATTCCAGAAGCCTTGCGTGTGGCGAATCAACATCCCGGCGTACCAAGGGAACGTCACCGCAATGAAAATTGGAATGCCGCGTAACAGTTCAACCCGGCCCATCAATCGCCATTCACGAGTGAACAGGATGTACAGAAAGAGGATTGCGCCAGGAAGGAGGAAGCCCAGAAGCCCCTTGGCCAAAGTGGCCAATCCTATGAACACGTAGAAATTGAAGAGGTATAGGCGTCGTCGTTCGACGATGGGTTTTGCGAACGTCAGATACGTCGCGAACCCGAACAGCGTTGCATAGATGGAAGCTTGGACAGGGCCCCAAACGAACCAGCCGTTCAACCCACGCAGGAGCGACTGATCGCTCATGTGCGCGCCGATCAGCGATGCAATGAGTAACAAACCCAAAGGCACCCAAACGGCAGCAAGGCTTCCCCAGGCGGCTTTTCGGCTTCGTTCTGCATTTCCATCGCGTATGAACTTCAACGCTGCGACGAGGGCAACAGTGCCTAACCCAAGAAGAACTGCGCCGATCACGACCGCCCGCCAGGTCGGGGTCGTCAGCGGGACCATCACTGAATTGGGCCCACCACGCCACCGCGACAAGCCAGTCAGCATCAGGGAGATCTGCGGGATGATCACGACGCCCAACCAACCAAACGTCAGCGCATACCCCAGCTTATCTGCAGCTTTGTCGCGATCTTTGCCGAATGCGCCCATGAAAAAGAAGCACATTCCGACCGTCATCAACGCGACGAACGGCATGTCGGTCTGGGCCTGCCGCGAAAGGAAGAACCAGAACGGCGACGTTCCAAGCACGGCGGCCATAATCCAACCAGTCCGACGTCGAAAGACACTGGCACCGAAGGAATAGGCGAGCGCGATGGAGAGGATCGTGACGATGGCGACACCAATCCGGATTCCCCATTCATTGATGCCGAAAACCTGCATCCCCATCGCCATCATCCACATCAAGAGGATCGGCTTGCTGAAGAAGTAGGCGCCTTCCTGATTGCCATTGGCATCTTGCCAATGCGAACCCCACCAGGTGGAGATCCAGTCATTTCGTTCAATGATTTGGCGTCCGACCTCTCCGTAGTGTGTTTCCCACGGATCCCATAATCCGAACGACCCCAACATCGGCAGAAGCACAAGGCTAGCCAACACAACGACGATGCCGCGGTCCTTCCACCACACGGCATATTCGGGGTTCCATTTGGGGAGGTCGAAGATCGACCGGCTTTCTTGGGAAGAATTATCGTCGGACATGCAGTTCTACTGACCTGTTCGTGCCGGTACTCTAAAAGGCGCGATTGTTTACCGCTCAACGCGATGGAACGTCAAGCGGACGTAAACTCGCGGCCCAATTCACGGATTGGTTGTGGCCGCGCTAAAAATGGAAAGGCGAATTGCCAGTTGCCCCTTGACGCTCCCTCACCTCAAGGGCATATAGGGTCTTGGTAATTCGCTTTTCACCTCGGAGTCTTCGCCTTGTCAGACCCGATCGAGCTCCTCGAGAACAGAATCTCGGAGTTCCTGGAAGGACACCTTGCGTCGTCCGGACTGCATTTCTTCTGTCAAGTTGGCGGTCGCTACGACGATCAGGGAATCACTACGCTGCAGATTAGCGGTTCCGGGTGGGCTCTGCTCAGCTGGCGCCTCGACGATGAAACGTTGATGTACAGCTATCAGCTGCAGACGGAAGACCTGAAAAAAATCTACACAATGTTGCTTCAACACCCGTTTTGGCGCGCTGCTCCTAAGCGCCGCTCCAAAGCGGATGGCGAAGTCAACTACCACCTCCGGGTATCGGACCAAAAGAAGGGCACCTCGAATGGGTTGCAATTCTGGACATCCGATGTTGATGAGTTCCCCGTCTTGGGTGAACTGCTGACTCGATTGAGCGCGCTCGTACAAGTTCTGAGCGAAGGCGAAATCGAGGGAATCCCTCGCTAGGCCATGCCTACCCTCAAAATTGAACGACTTGCACACGGTGGCGAAGGCATCGGCTTTGATGCCGATGGACGTGCCACCTTTGTGCCTCGCACCGTCCCCGGCGACATCGTCGAAGTCGAGGTTTTGAAACAAAAGAAGCGGTGGGCCAAGGCCAAGGTACTGTCCATCGTGACACCCTCCCCCATGCGCATCGAATCGACGTGCGACGGCTTTTCGCAAGGCTGCGGTGGATGCCAATTCTGGAACATCAGCTACGCCGATGAGCTGAAACTCAAGTCTGACGCGGCACTGGAGACCCTCAAACGTATCTCCAAACGAGAGATTCCAACACCCAAGGTGATCGCAGCTAATGCGACGGAGGGATACCGATGCCGCGTAACGGCGCAGCAGCAGAATGGGGTCGTAGGATTCTATAAACATGCCTCGCATGAGCTGGTTTCACCCGAAAGCTGCCCCGTTCTCATTCCTACATTGAGCGACTACGTCCTCAAGGCCGGAAACTCAGGACTTTGCGAGATCGACATGAATGGCAACTTGGCGTGCGAAGACGAGCCAGGGCCGATGACGGTGGACGTGCCAGGATTGGGGAGCGTTGAGGTACCCAGTGGATTGTTCCGCCAGGCAAACATGTCGATGAATGCAACCCTCGTGGACACAGCTGCGTCGTTGTTGCCAGGAGGTGAGTCGCTTCTGGAGCTCTACTGCGGTTACGGCAACTTCACGTTCTCCTGCGCCGAGAAATACGCCTCTATCCTCGCGGTGGAAGGGTCTCGCGAGGCCATTGCGACTGCAAACACATTGAATCCCCACGAACATGTGTCGTTTCGGGCTGAGAGGATCGACAAGTCCACTGAGATTCTTGCCACTCACATCCTCTTAGACCCCCCTCGCGCTGGGGCGAAAGAGGTGATGCAGACCATCGAGGATAGCGACGCCAATTTGGTCGTCTATGTGTCGTGCGAAGTCTCTGCGCTGGCCCGAGACCTTGGACTTTTGGACGCGGCATGGAACATCGATAGCGTGACCTTTGTCGATATGTTCCCACGCACCGCACATCTTGAGGCGGTTGTTCGCATCACAAGGTAACCCGTGAGCTTGGTACCTCAGTTGTCACAATGTTCGCACAATGCTAAAAAACGTTCGCCTAAGATGTCGAACTTATCCGTTCAGATTTGGGAGCGGCTCCAGTGAAATTCAGTGCCTTCAAACGATTGTTGTTACTTGCCCTCGTGGTTTTTGCCGTGGGTTGCGAGTCTTGTCAGGAGGAGAAGCCGGTTGAACCGCCGCCCAAACCGCCTGAGCCCGACCTCGCTGTCAAAGAGGAGCCGGTTGACCCACTCAAGGAAGCAAAGGAAGACGCTGAGCCGAAGGCCGAGGAATTGGCTGTGCTCACGGGCGACACCGCTCGCGCGGCCGCGGCCGAGATTGAAGCGGCGGCCAACAAGCCACCCAAGCGCAATATCGTAAAAAAGGTCGAGAAACCTACCGGGCAAATCGATCCAAAGGACCTCAAGAAGGTGTTTAACCGGCATCTTGGCGCGATGAAGAAGTGCTACGAGCGTGAGCTCAAAAAGAACCCAGGTCTTGAAGGAAAGGTGGTTCTGACAGTCGTCATTAAATCGGACGGCAAGGTCGGTCGAGCCAACGCCAAGGGTAAGTCGCTGCGGAATGCACGCGTCAACGATTGCATCGAGCGTGAAGCGCGCGGCATGAAGTTCCCGAAGCCCAAAGGCGGCTCGGTCATCGTAAACAACCCCTACACATTTACGCCTGATATCTAGAAGGTGTTTTCGAGCGCGTTTTTCACTTTACGCGCATCGGTCTTCCGGCGTCGCTTGCGACGCTTTTTCTTTTTCTTGGGCTTCTCGGCAATGCCGTCCTTGCCCACCATTTCGGGTGCGTCGACGAAAATGAGCTCGGAATCAGGCCGCATTCGGACACTGATATTGCGAGCTCCCAAAACGACGGCCGTGGCGGTAGTTGCCGCATCGCCGGCAGCACTTGAGGTTGGAGCCTCTGCCTCTGCATCAGGATTGGCGTCAACGCTGTTGATCGCCGCGCCCGTGACGCCGGCCATCGGATTGGCTGCACCCGCTTCAGCGATGTTTGAATCTGCGATGAATGTTGCGTAGACCCACGCTCCACCCGCGGCAATCGCAAACACGGCTAGCGCAGCATACAGACCAACCATTGGGCGACGCTTGGTCATGCGAACAAACTCGCCGCTCAGATCGCCAACCAGATGTTCTGCCGTAATCGTAGGAACCCGTGGCTCCTCGAAGCGTTTAAGCGCCTTTTGGGTCTGTGTATCCAGCGGAATCGACGCTACCTCGTCTTCGACGTCTGGCTCATCAGCAATCCAAGTTTGGAGTTCGATGGCATCGACCTCCTCGGCTGGAACGGAGTCGAGCAACGCATCATCAAAACAGTCACGTCGTATGCGTACAAGCGCATCAGCGAGCTCTTCCATCGAGGCAGGACGTTCGTTCGGGTCCTTGCTGAGCGTTCTCAAGATGAGGTTGTCGAGCTCCGGCGGAACGCTGTCGAGTCCAGGAATCGAAGATAGCGGTCGCGCGGGAACACTAATGTGCTTCATCGCCAACCCCATCTGAGTCGACGCGTGGAAAGGCAGGTTTCCGCAGATGAGCTCGTACAGGATAATACCGATTGCGTAGATATCGGCAGCGGCACCGACCGTGGAACCCTTCGCTTGTTCCGGACTCATATACGCAGGTGTTCCCCAGAGGGTACCGCTCTGCGTCATCGTCTCGTCGCTCAAATGCTTGGCGATACCGAAGTCCAAGAGCTTCGGGAACTCGCCGCCATTGACGTTCACGATGTAGAGATTCTCAGGTTTGAGGTCGCGGTGAATGACCTCGTTCTCGTGCGCTTCGCCCAGCACGCCGCAAATTGGCGGTACAGTATCGAGAATCTCTCGATAGGTCAGGAATCTGTAGGCCAATCGGTCTGCGAGGCTCTCGCCTTCGAGCAGTTCCATGACCATGTAGAAGCTATTGGGCGGCGCTTGACCGAAGTCATAGAGCCGAAGTGCATTCGGATGACGAAGATTCGAAATCGTGCGCGCTTCGTACATGAAGCGTTTTCGAATGTTCTCATCGCGAAGGTAGTCGGCTTTAAGAACCTTTAGTGCGACCGTTCTTTCGAAGTCGATCTGACGAGCAGCATAGACGCTACCCATTCCGCCCTCGCCCAATTTTCGTACGATCCGGAAGCGCCCATCAAAGAGGCTTCCGATCATTGGATCGTCAAGATCGTCAGGATTTAGGGGGATGAGACGTGAGCCGTCATCGGGGCATTCTTCCAGGGTGTGGTCGTACGTCTCCCCGCACTTCCAACAGATAACTTCCTTGACCCTGGTCTTCGTTTGCGGATTTCCGCTCACTTGATGCTCGATGTACGGCGTTTCAGTCCGCTACAAATATAGGTGATTTGTGGTCCATACTGCAATGTGCGCCCTCGTTTTGTTTGCGCCAATTTGGTGTTACGTTTGGCACACACTTGCTGCAGGATTGTGGTGTCGCGCACTTCGGTAAGGAAGTACACTGTCACTGTAGCATTCCACGATACCAGATTTTTAATGATTGCTCGCTTACTCCTCACTCTTTTGATGGCGGGATCCTTGATTGGGTTCGCGGCACCTGCGTTTGCGCAGGCGGCTTCAAAGGCGGAGTGTCCGAGTTATGTGCCTGCCGAAGAGCGTTCGAACCCGAATCAACTGGCCCTGCGTGGTGTCGCGTGCTTTGAGGCGAAAAACTACCTCCAGGCCCTAATCTTCTATCGAGAGGCTTACGGGATCTCGAAGTCCGCCCTACTCCGCGGCGCCATCGGTCGATCGCTTCAAGAACTTGGATTCCCGGATCTGGCTCGCGAATACTACAAATCCTACCTTCGCGTGCAGGCACCAGGCAGTGATGGCTACCAGAAAATCCGCGAGCGGATGGACGTGGTCGAGCAGCAACTCGCCGAGCGAAGCAGCGAGGTGGAGATCCGTTCCACGCCAAGCGATGCCAAGGTCTACGTCATTTTGGACGGCGAGTATTGGGAGGAGTTGGGGACAACCCCATTGAAAGTGCGGCTACTGCCTGGCGATTACAAACTCGTCTTCCGCAAGGCCGACCACGTCACGGAAGAAACCGAAATCACAGTCGAACCTAAGACCGATGCAAAGTTCGAGGAAGAGCTCATCGACCAAACCGCGCTGTTCGGCACCACGAATCGTCGGTGGCGACAGGCCGGTGTCATCACCATGTTGTCTGCGATTCCGTTCGCGGCTGGCAGTGTGACGATGTTGATTTTGAGCGCTAATGAACGCGACAAGGCCGAGCGGTACAAACCGGGCGACCCGAACTACGACCCTGCGGTGACCCGCGATTCGAACAAGCAGGCAGACCTTTATCATACCATCGGCGTGATTTCCGGCTCGGTCGCTGCAGGTGCGGCAGTCACAGGGCTCATCTTTTATCTGATTGGGCTGGAAACTGCGGATGAAACGCCGCCTCCTGCTGCATACGTCACCCCCAATGAAGCCGGCGTGATTCTATACTGGTGAGCCGAACCCGCCGCCGCCTGGTGTGAGAATCTCCACAACATCGCCATCAAACACGTCAAATGTGTGTTTGTCTGGTAGTTCTGTGATCTGACCATCCCGAATCAAACGATTGCGTCCCGGTGCGCCTGGTGCGCCGCCTTCAAGGCCGTAGGGTTGAGAGACACGGCGCTCCGTCATTACCGTCACCGTGGCGTCAGAAGTGAACCGATAGGCACGGACAATCCCGTCTCCACCCCGCCACTTCCCGGCTCCGCCCGAGTTTGGTCGCAGGGAGTAGCGCTCCAATCGAAATGGGTAGGCGTTCTCGAGCGCTTCAACAGGTGTGTTCAAGGTATTCGTCATATGCGTTTGAATACCGCTAGCTCCATGACCTCCGCACATCGCGCCAGAGCCACCACCAATCGTTTCGTAGTAAGCAAACGGCTTACCATCCGCGTCTCGGCCACCAATTGTGATGTTATTCATCGAACCGCAGCTCGCTGCAGGTACCTCGTTCGGGAAGCCTTGTGCCAATGCTCCGAAGACGACATCGGTGATGCGCTGACTCGTCTCAACGTTGCCGATTGCCACAGGCGCTGGGAATTCGGCGTCAAATAGCGACCCGGGCGTCGTCAGGATCTTCACGCATCGCATATAGCCGCCGTTGGAGGGTAGCTCGGGTGGAGCGAGGCAGCGCACCACGTACAACACCGCGGAAACGGTTACGGCTTTGGGCACGTTAATCGGTCCGTCGACCTGCCGCGGGGCGCCGCGGAAGTCAGCGGTTAATGCGCCGTCCGCCAGCGTCAGATCACAGCGAATCGGATAGGGACCACCGCCGTGCCCATCGGAGTCCATCACGTCTTCAAACGTCCATGAACCATCCCCAAACTCACGAAGGACCGAGCGCATGTAGGATTCGCTAAAGGCAAGTAACTGCGCAGCGTTCTGGGCCAGTTCTATCGCCCCTATACTACGCATTTGTTCTTTGAGCCGTTGCGCTCCACGCAGATTCGCCGCGATTTGCGCGGTAAGGTCGCCGCGTCGCTCATCCGGGGTACGTGATGCAGCGCAAATCTGCTCGACAACATCATCCGTCAGTAGGGTCGGTGGGATACGAATGCCCTCGTCATCGATGTGTTTGGACAGGGGCAAACTTCCGGCCGAGATTCCGCCTACGTCTGCGTGATGTGCACGATTGGCGACGAAGAACCTTAGATTCTCTGAGTCGTCAAAGACGGGTGTCACGAGAGTGATATCCGGGAGGTGCGTGCCACCGGCATACGGGTCGTTGAGAATTACGTGCGTGCCGTCCTCCGGCTTAAACGCCAACCGCGCGGCATCCACCGACATTGCGGTTGACCCCAGGTGCACAGGAATGTGGGCTGCCTGCGCCACCATCTCGCCGTGTGCATCGAAGAGTGCGCAAGAGAAATCGCGACGCTCTTTGATGTTGGGCGAAAACGCCGAGCGCATCAGCGTCACACCCATCTCTTCGGCAATGCTTGAGAACAGATGACGGTAGATTTCCACCTGGATCGGGTTCATCTGCGAACCTCCAGATGTCCACCAGCAACCACAGACACGGTCCAACCTGGAGGGATGACCGTTGTGCCGCTGTACTCCGTAATGATCGCAGGGCCGACCAAAGAGCCTGTGATTGAGGAACGCTCGACCACCACCGCTTCGACCCAATCTCCAAACCAGACGTTCTGGGTGTTTGTCGGCCCACCCTCCGCAGGCGTCCAAACAATCGGCGGTGCGGGACTCGGCCGATTTGCGACGGCCCGCATGGCGACGACCTCGATGGGCCGCTCGCTTCGATAGCCATAGAGGCGTTCGTGCGCTTCGCCAAACTCACCCACGACATCGTCAGACCAGGGAACGGCGATCTCAAAGCTCTGCCCGAGATAGCGCAGATCGACCTCAAAGCGCAGCGCGTAGCCTTCAAACTCAGCCATTTCGGCCGCTAGCTCCGCGATTGTTGTGTCTGCGTCCCAGTCGTCAAACTGCTCAAGTACGGCTTGGCTTTTGACCCGAACAGACTCGGAGGCCAAAGCCCCGATAGCCGATAGTAGTCCGGGGGCCATTGGAATCAGAACGGTTGGAATCTCCAGCGATTCCGCGAGTGAGCACGCGTGCAACCCGCCTGCTCCGCCGAATGAGACCAACGTAAACTCCCGCGGGTCATGGCCCCGTTCAATTGAAATGACCTTGATCGCTCGCGCCATGGACGCCTCAGCAATCTCCAGCATTCCTGATGCAACAGCCTCCATGGATTCACCGAGCTCACCGGCTAGCTTTCCAACGACCGCCCGGGCTGCCTCGACGTCGAGGTTCATTTCACCGCCCAGGAACCTATCGGGAGGGATTCGGCCCAACACGACATGGGCGTCAGTGACCGTCGGTTGGTCACCTCCTCGTCCGTAGGCGGCAGGTCCAGGAGAAGCCCCTGCGGACTCCGGCCCGACACGCAGTGCGCCACCGCGATCTTGGCGCGCGATTGACCCTCCGCCGGCACCGACGGTGTAGATATCGATGACCGGCACGCCCACGGGTAGCCCATCGACGGTCGCCTCAGAAGTCCAGGTCGGCTGTCCATCGACGAGACTCACATCTGTGCTTGTCCCGCCCATATCGAACGTGATGATTCGAGACATGCCCGCACTCTGAGCGGCGTTCATCGCTCCCACTACGCCTCCGGCCGGTCCGGACAGGACGGTCTGTACGGGAAATCTCGATGCAAATGCGAGATCACAGCGGCCTCCATTTGACTGCATGATTTCGATTCCAGCCGCCGGTGACGATTCAGCCAGCGAGCGCAGGTAGTTGCTCATCACTGGCCCGACGAATGCGTTCACGGACGTGGTCGATGCACGCTCGTACTCACGAAATGCGTTTAAGACCTCATGGCTACACGAGATATGCGCAGCCGGAACTGCTTCTTCAAGCGCACGTGCAACCATCCTTTCGTGAGCCGGATTTGCGTAAGCATGCAGCAGACAAATGGCGAACGCCGTGCAACCGGACTCAGAAGCCCACAGGCGCAATCGCTCTAACTCAGCAGGCGTGGGCGCGACCACAACATTCCCACCGCTGTCCAGCCTTTCGACTAACTCGAATGTGTCGGAGGGCAATGGATTGGGCGTTTGCACACGCAACGCGTACAAATCGGGCCGATTTTGGCGCCCGATATACAGCATGTCGCCGAAGCCTACGGTCGTGATGAATCCAACACGCGCCCCTGCCCGCTCCAACAGCGCGTTTGTGGCGACGGTGGTCCCGTGAACGAGTTGACTGCTTTCGTCGGCCCCCAAAACAGACATCCCCTGCACGATTGCTCGCGAGGGGTTATCGGGTGTGCTGAGTAATTTGTGGACGGAGGGCCCGTTCGGCCCGACACAGACAACGTCTGTGAACGTGCCTCCGGTATCGACACCGAAGTATCGAACCGAGTTGCCCATTACGGGAAGATTCCACGCTCGTTGTACACGGAGTTGATACGCGAGACTGCCACAGCATATGCGGCTGTTCGGTTGTCACACTCGTGCTCACGCGCGAACGCCCGCATTTCGTGGTAGGCGCGCCGCATCATGAAGTGAAGTCGTTCGTCGATTTCCTGAAGCTGCCAAGCTTCGGAACGTTTGTTCTGAACCCACTCAAAGTAGGACACGACAACACCACCGGCGTTTGCCATGAGGTCAGGAATGCAGTCGATTCCGCGGTCGATCATGACCTGTTCGCCGTCCAGCGTCGTCGGGCCGTTTGCGCCCTCGACGACCAGTTTGCAGTTCATGACGCTGGCCACCTCGGCGTCGATCTGAAGCTCCAACGCGGCGGGAATCATGATGTCGCACTCACTGGACCAGAACTCCATCTTCGAGCAGTCTTCTGCACCGGGATATCCAGCTACTCCGCCTTCCGAACGGCAATGCTCGCTGAGCTTGCGTACGTTGATGCCTTCCATGTTTTTGACGGAACCAGTGTGGTCATTTACGGCCACGAGCGTCGCGCCCAATTTCGATAGGATCGACGCAGCGTGGCTTCCCACGTTACCAAATCCCTGAAGCGCGAACGTGCTGCCGTCGATGCGGAAGCCATTCTCGTCGGCCCATTCCTGGATCGCGTAGACAACACCCTGCCCCGTTGCCTTTTCGCGACCGCGAGAGCCGCCCGAGGCAAGCGACTTACCCGTCACGACACGCCGCTGAGCGTTCTTGTCGCTCTGATTGTGCATGTTCATGAAGGTGTCCATCATCCACACCATCACCTGGCTGTTCGTTCCGACGTCTGGCGCAGGGATGTCGTAGTCTGGTCCGATATTATTGCCCAAATCGTGCGTAAATCGGCGAGTGACGCGCTGAATCTCAGCATCCGAATGCTGGTGACGATAGATGGTCACACCACCTTTCGCCCCACCAAACGGAACCTCAAGCAGTGCGCACTTGTACGTCATGATAGCGGCGAGCGCCTTAACTTCGCCCAGCGTCACATCGTGGTGGAAACGAATCCCGCCCTTGTATGGGCCCATGATGTTGTTGTGCTGGATGCGATAACCCGTGAACAGCTTGTACTTGCCGTTGTCCATCATCACCGGGAAGTTGACGATGATCTCATTCTTGGGCTCAGCGAGAATCAAACGCACATGCTCAGGAGGCTTGACCTTGTCCATAGCCCGATTGAGTTGCGCGATATGAGTGTCAAAAAAGTCCGAACCGCTTTCGAACGCTTCAGATTGAGTTTGGGATGACATAACTACGTGTCCACATGGGGGTTGGATGCGTCGCTAACTGTGCGACTTTGCGCACCCATAACAACGCCCCAAATACGCGTCAAGAACAGCCTGTTACGCACCGCGTCATAAGTAACGGTGCGTCAATCCGATGTCCCTGCATCCGCAGGCTCGACTTCAGTTGACCCCATATCAGAATCGTCTGGGATCGACTCGATCATTGGACTGATGGCCATAATCTGCCACATGGGCAGATTGGGCGCGGGCGTCGCCAATTCAAACTGAACGACGGCTTTCTGACCTGAATCCGTGGTCGCGGTCGCGATGACCGTCGCACGACCCGCGTTTGGATAGCCGACTTCCTTAATCTCAAGCTCCGAGTCCGTCATGATATCGCCCTGGTCCTGCAAAAATGCCTTGAACGCAGCCATATCGGTTTCGGTCTTGAAGCCTTCTCCCAAGCGGCCAAACGCCATTTCGTAGTTGCCACGCTGAAGCTCTCGGTGGAACTCCATGACCTCGGTCGCGGGCGCCTCTGCTGCCAGGTTGCGCGTGCGCCGATCGAAATCGACTCCCGTCACGCCGAACGTGGGCGGTTCACCCGTCATCACGATATCGAACGAAAGCACGACCATCTCGGTGTCTGCCGGCGCGGCGAACTGATAGTTGGTGCGCCAACGTTTGACATCAAGACCTTCGCCTGAGCCTTGTCGAGCGTTGATGCCCATCAACTGCGGCGGGCTAGATTGCAGAACCTTCTCGTACTCTTTTACTTCGCTGACGAAGTCGTCCTTGGACTTGAGCCCTTTGAACTCCTCGGTCGTCATCGCATACGCGCCCTCGTAGTCGCCTGAACTCAAGTTCATCGCGAACTCAGCACCGCGATTCTGGGCCTCCATCGTGCGTACGCCGATGTCCTTGGCCTGATTGCAGCAGGAAACAACCTGGAAAGCGCCCGCAGCAAACGCGATGCCGATGGCGATGAGCACCAGAAGACAACCGCCTCCTAGAACCATCCAAATCTTCTTTGCCCCGGATGTTTGGCCGGCGGGCACGTAGTCGCTAGGCGGCTCAAAGGCGAGCCGCGGTCCGAAATTTCGACGCATGAGAACTCCTAAGCCCCGATTTTGAAGGTCGGTCCTTCGACGATCCGCAATCCTTGCGGTTCGTTCGCGGGGTATGATTCATCGTCGACAACATAGCCCGTCACAACGTCCATGTGAATCCGTTCAAATTTCTTCGGATCCCCAACCAGATTCCCGACGCCGGGAACCAGCAATTGTCCCGGTCCAAGTTGTTGCTCGCCGGCCAGCAGAGAAACGCCATTTCGGCGCATATGCAGGCCAAACGGACCTTTGCGAAGCGCCGACACGTAAGCGAACCGGCACATCTCTGGTGTTCCGTCGACCGTCATTCGGAATGGGTCGGCGTCCTCCAAGGTCGGCTCCAGCACTGAAGAAGCCAACGCAGCAAGACGTGAGCCGGTAGAATTTGCAGCCTCCAATGCAGGTTGCCACGTTCCAAAGCCAACCGAAAAACACAGCATCGTGCGCTCGAAACCTGTGAAATCCGTCTTCAACGAAGCGACTTCAAAGTCATCGACGTGAGCGCTCCCCTTCATCATAGCCTTGGCATAACGCGGACTGACACCAAGCTTGGACTGTGCGATCGCGCCATGTTTTGGGAACGCGACGGGAACCAGCACTGTCTGACCGCGTCGTTTTTCCGCATCGATCTTCTTTGCCGCCATCCCAAGCAATCGCTGCGAATGCCATACGAAGACGGTCGGACCCAATTCAATGGTGTCCAGATGGTCAACGGACGCCACGGTAATGACCTTCGACGAAACGCGTCTGGCTTCTCGAACCTGGTCGGTAGTGCATAGAAACGTCAATTCGAGTCCTTCACAACCGGCAGATCAAAGAAGAAGGTGGAGCCTTTGTCGGGTTCACTCTCGACCGAGATATCGCCGCCAAGTTTGCGAACAAGGTGCTTCACGATGGCGAGCCCCAATCCTGTCCCGCCAACTTCGCGAGACCGCCCTTCATCGACACGATAGAATCGTTCAAACACGCGGTGAATGTGCTCAGGCGGAATTCCCACACCCGTGTCGCTGACCACAATGTCGACCTTCTTGTCGTTGCGATTCATTCTCAGCTCCACACGGCCACCGCGTGGTGTGTACTTGATGCCGTTTTCGACCAAGTTCTGAAGAATATGCGAGATGGCGCGTGGTTCGCCCAGGACATTAGGAAGGTCCTCTTCGAGAGCCACGTCCAGTGTGATTCCGTTTTTTCGAGCGATGGAATCAAATCGGTCCAAGATATCCACCACAATAGGCACCAGGTTGACACCATCACGAGGCAGCTTCTCGCCTTCCGCTTCGAGCTTGGACAGCATCAGCAAGTCTTCCACCAACGACGCCATCCGATTGGCGTTTCGGAATATCGTCTCAACGAAATCACGTGAGACCGGTCCGACATCCATATCGTCAAGCAATAGCGTCTCAGACGCGCTCTGAATGGAGGCGATCGGAGTTCGAAGCTCGTGACTAACGTTTGCGACGAAGTCACGGCGGACTCGTTCCAGCCGACGCAAGCGGGTCACATCGTAGAGAACCATCACGGCGCCGACGGTCGCATTATCGATTGAAATTGGGTCTGCCGAAACGCTGAGGTGAATGACATCATTAGGGATCTGAACGTCGATCTCTGTGCGGAGGGGCTCGCCCTTCCACAATACCTCGTTCATGATCTCCTGGGTCTCGCCGATCCCGCTCACCTTTCCGAAGCTGCGGCCTTTGTATCGTTTTGGCAGTTCCAGAACGCGCTCGGCCACGGGGTTTGCCTCCATGACACGTTCGCTCTCGTCAACCATCACGACTGCCTCGGACATGCTTCCCAGCAATGCATTGAGACGAGCCTTCTCTTGCTCCAACCGGGCGATTCGCGTGCTGAGATTTCGCACTCGGTCGGAGGTCTCCAAACCAAAGCTCACAATCTCGTCACGCTGGAAAACACCAGAAGTCTCGTGTCCGCGAAGCGAATCCGAAACAACCTCGCCTGCGATTTCGATTCTGGAATCGATATACCATCGCCCCCACCAGGTGGTGACGGTCCCAGCGGCGAAGGCAATGCCTAGCCCAAACAGAATACCGATACGGAAGTCCTCATCGCCCGGCGCCAAGCCAAACCAAGCGGCGCCACCGATGAGAACGACAAGAAAAGCAAAGAGCAGAAATACGCGTACGTAAATCCGCTCATACCAGTTGACTGCGATGGGCGAGCTCACGGGGCCTCTGCAAACCGGTAACCAACACCTCGAACCGTCTCGATGTAGTTCCCACTATCTCCGAGCTTTTCGCGAAGCCGCTTCACGTGAGTGTCGACGGTCCGCGGAGTGACGTTGATGTCTTCACCCCAGACGTCCTTGAGCAGCACGTCACGCGTTTGAACACGTCCGCGCCGGTTGAGGAACGTCTCGAGCAAGCGGAACTCAGTTGCGGTCAGCTTGACCTCAGCATCGCTAATCCAAACACGGTGCCGCACGTTATCCAGCGAGATATCGCCGAACTTCACTTCGTTTTCAGAGGATTCCTCGACCGCAGACTCTTCCTCTTGCCCACCTGTGCGCTTGAGAATCGCGCGAACGCGCAGAACAACCTCACGAACACTGAATGGTTTGACGATGTAGTCATCGACACCGAGTTCAAAACCGACCACGCGATCGATCTCGTCACCCCGGGCCGTGACCATGGCCACCGGAATCTTCTGAGTTTCGGGGAAAGTCTTGAGCTGCTGACACACCTGTGTGCCTTGAATATCCGGCAACATCACGTCGAGCAGGATAAGGTCTGGAACAATTGACCGTGCCATCTCAAGCGCCTCGGTCCCTGTTGCGGCCGTGTAAGTATCGAACCCTGCGTTGGACAGATTGAAATCCAGAACTTTCCGCAGATCTTCTTCGTCGTCGACTACCAGAATCTTGGGCTTCATCGCTATCTCCGAGTGAAGGTTCGTCACACGAGTGGCTGATTAGACATTTTGGGCCGCAAACGCAAGGGCATCGGGCCCAAACGGACGAAAATCCGGCGCTTTTGCGCGAATCTGTGCGCATTTAGGCCGAATGTTAAGTTTGAATGGCGGAATGTGACGAACTCGCGCCGTAGGTGTGACCTACTGCTTAAGCGAGGACTCGAGGACCGAGATGAATTCGTCTTCTGGCAGTGCGCTTGTGAAGGTGTAGGTGACACCAGCGTCACGAATCACAGCGACCTCGTAGCCAGCCTGGTTCCAGATGGCGACATCGCGATTGCCGACCTTACGGACCTTATCGCTGGGCACGCTGAGTCCCTTGCCGTCGAAAGCCATCACGCTGACCGGTGTTCCATTGTACTCGTACAACAGGTAGGCCGCGCGTTGCTCTTTGACGTGCGCAATTCTACCGCCAAGCAGGTTGACCGGCATGTCACCAAACGCAGGCGGTCGCACAGGGAAGCCAACCTTGCCGCGGAACCACTGCGAAACCTCTGCAGCTTCAGGGCCTGTCACTTCGATCGGGAAATCACCACGGTGCCAGTCAACGGTTTGCTCCACGACAGGCAGCGGGTCGGCGCCAGACGGTGCGACGGTGAAATTTGGCACCACAACAAACAAAAGCGCCGCTGCGGCAGCGATTGGAAGTGCTATCCAAGCTGGGCGCGTGCGGCGCTTTTTGGCTTCAGCCAAACTTACTACGTCGGAATTCGATGCTACCGGCTCTTCCGGTAGTTCGAGTTCAATATCGTCAAGTCCTGCAAAAATCCGTTCACGAAGAGACTCCGGCGCCGTGTCCTGACTAAGAAGTGCTTTAAAGCCTTCCTTAAAGCGGACCTGCGCTGCAACCTCTTGCCGACACTCGTCACATTGAGCCAGGTGAGCCTCCATCTCTGCGACGTCTTGCTCATCTAACTCTTGGTCAACATATGCGTCGACAAATGGTGTGAAATCTTCACATGTCATGACTTACAACTCTCACGAATACCAAAAAATACAGTGTATGGTCGTAGGTTAACCCTGAGCGCGACGCTGGCGATACTCGTCAAGACTGGTCGTCTTTCCCAAGCCATCGTCCTCGTCTTCGACCTCAGACTCAACCTGAATGTAACCTTGCTCAACCGCGTATTCTGCAAGACGTTGCTGCAGCATACGACGTCCACGGTACAAACGGCTCATCACGGTACCGATAGGGCATCCCATGATCTCGGCAATCTCTTTGTACGCGAAGTCCTGCAGGTCGGCCAAAAGTACGACCATTCGGAAATCCACTGGGATTTCCTCCAAAGCTTCTTTGACCTCGTCGCCAAAGAGCCGGAAGAACATCGTGTCCTGATCACCAAAGTGTTGAGCCAGTTCGTTCGCCTCGGGCGCAACTGCACGTTCCTGCAAAGGCTTGTACTCGTCATCAACGAGAAACTCTTTGCGCTTCTGTGCCTTGCGGTACCGATTAATGAACGTGTTGGTCATGATCTTGAACATCCATGCCTTGCAGTTCGTTCCTTCCTCGTATTTGTGGAAGTAACGGTACGCCTTGAACATGGTTTCCTGGATCAGATCCTCAGCATCACCCTCGTTCTTCGTGAGTCGCATTGCAGTTGCATACAATGCGTCGAGGTGTGGCACTGCTTCGCGAGCAAACCGTTCCTTGATTTCCAGATGTTTTTCGCCGTGCAATTCCATGACGACCTTCCTTCCGTTGAAAACTATCCATCAAACGGAGCCCTTTGCTCCGCTTGCTCGCGTACAAACGCATAACTTCGACGGATGGATCTATTATTTCATTCAAACGTAAAAAAGTTTCAATGGCGCCCTTTCGGGCGTGGAACGGCTACGCGGAACGGCTCGCTTGGCTTCGCAGAACGGTCCGCTTCGCGGACTGAACGGCTCGCTTCGCGAGCCTAAAAATCCGCCACCACACCCACCAATTCAGGGTGCGTAATGTAGTAGTTTTCGCTGCCTTGGAAGTCGCGGATGCGCTTATTGCGCGTTTGCTCGCGGGCATCAGGAGGGTCGAGTTCGTGCCACGTGCGCAGCACTGCTTCTTCGGCGTCTGGAATGTCGAGCTCGTACATCGTTGCGACGTAGAACTTCGCTCGGGCGACGTTTCCTTTGATGTCATCTCGAGGTTCGAAGACTACGGCGCCGATCGCGTCAGTGCCGAGTGCTGAGCCGCCCGCGGCCCACTCTTCAATGAGGACTTCGCCGAACGGGAACGAGCTTCGTTTGCCGTTTGCGGTGTAATCGGTTGGCATCAGGTGGTGCAGGTCGGTCTCGGGTCCGTACAGCGACTGTGGCCATACGTGTTCGGTGTTCATGTCCATGTGGAATGGGATGCCCCAGGTCTGAACCTGGCGACCGGTGTACACACAGGTAACGTAGCCGTTTTCGTTGTCCAATTCGCTGAACATGAATGTTCGTGCGCTGCTGTAGCTGGCTTTGGTGAAGTAGCCGACTTCATCACGAAACGCCTGTTCCAACTGTCCAGCCGGGACATCGTACCAGTGCTCACCAGGCTCAACGACCGCGCCGCACGTCCCCGATAGGCACTCGATGCTCAGCTCGAAGTGACCGGCTTTGCCCAAGGTGTTCTTGATTTCGAGGTAGTACTCGGAGCCCTCGCGGAACGTGAAGCCTTCCGCCAACCGCTCTACCTTCCAAGGAATATGCGCCTCTTCGAGGCCTTCGGGTCGCGAGTACTGAATGCGGTAGTCTCGATCGTACACTTCCAATTCTGGGTCGAATCCGCCTGCCAGATTGCTGACCCTAAACACGACCGTATCGCCAACCGCACCGTCGATGCGGATTCGCAGCGTTTCTGCTTCGTTGATTGGGCCCGAAATCGTCTGCGGCTCGGTCGTGAGGAAGACCGGCGCCTCGTAGAATTCAGCTTCGTTGCAGGTGACATCGCAACCGTCGCCGTCGTAGCCGTTTCCATCATCGCAAACCTCTGCGGACTGCAACACACCATCGCCGCAGCTGCCGACCATGCCTCGGTCCGTGACGTAGCTAGCCATGCGACCAAACGCGGTAATCCCAACGTAGTAGGCTTCGTCGAGCTGCTCCAACGTTTCGAATGGGCGCCCCATATAGATCGAGTCTGCCGCCCGAACGTTCAAGCGAACATCATGGTCCAACGTGTCGTGGCTTGCCGTGTTTGCAAGTTCCAGAATCGCCTGCCCCAGGTAGCTGTCATCGGTGATGGCGAGGCTATCGCCCTTCCCTGCGCTGCACGTAGCGCACTCGTCAATCGGGTCCGCAGCTTCATCCGAAGGCGAAACGGCCTCGGTGCATCCGGTTGTGATGAAGAGTGCTGCGATTAGGAGTGCGGTCGTGCGATTCATGGTCACCTCGTCGTTGAGTGTGACCAAAGTGCCGACATGTCCGTCTGAATCCCACTGAGACTCCCTGAAAGAACCTTAAAGGAACTGACCAAAAGAAAAGCCCGACGCGAACTGCGCCGGGCTTTCAACTTTCAATTCAAGGAGCTTACAGGAGTTCGAGCGCAGGCGTGTAATCCAGGTTGAGACCTTCCGCGACCGCCTCATAAGTGATTTTGCCCTTGTAGGTATTCAGGCCCAAGAGCAGGTGTCGGTCCGCTTTGAGTGCATCGGATACACCGTTTTCAGCCAGCGCCAAGCCGTACTTCAACGTCGTGTTGTTCAGTGCGAACGTAGACGTGCGAGCAACGGCGCCCGGCATGTTCGCCACACAGTAGTGCACGACGCCATCGACCACGTACGTTGGTTTCTCGTGCGTGGTTGGGTGGCAGGTCTCGATACAACCGCCTTGGTCGACCGAAACGTCCACGACCACGCTACCTTCGGACATCGCACTGATGTGGTCGCGCGTCACAAGATGCGGAGCCTTTGCGCCTGGGATGAGAACAGCGCCAACCACGAGGTCCGCTTTCTCAGCGAATTCAGCGATGGTTCCTGCGTTTGAGTGAAGCGTGTCGATTCCGTTTCCGAAGATGTCATCGAGGTAGCGCAGGCGGTGCAGATTCACATCCAGCACCGTCACGTGAGCGCCCATACCGATGGCCATTTTCGCCGCGTTCGTGCCGACGGTACCTGCACCCAGAATCACGACCTGCGCGCGTGCGACACCCGGGACGCCGCCCAGAAGCACGCCCTTCCCGCCTGCTTCCTTCTCCAGCGACCGAGCGCCAACCTGAATCGACATACGTCCCGCGACTTCGCTCATCGGCTCGAGGAGCGGGAGGCGACCGTCGTCCAATTGGATGGTCTCGTATGCAACCGCGGCAATCTCCTTCTCAAGCAAAACTGTCGCCAGTTCTGGGACAGCAGCGAGGTGGAAATACGTGTAGATGATCTGACCGTGCTGCATGCGATGATACTCATCAGCGAGCGGCTCTTTGACCTTCACAATCATGTCGGCGATTTGCCAAACCTCGTCGGCGGTATCCAGAATCTTCGCGCCTGCCTCCACGTAGGCCGAATCTGGAATCGCGCTGCCAAGCCCTGCGCCCTTCTGTACGAACACTTCATGTCCGCGCATCGTGTATTCACGAACGCTGGCTGGAATCAGACCAACGCGATACTCGTGATTCTTAATCTCGGATGGGACACCAATCTTCATTGAATTCTCCAACTGCCTTAGAAGGCCAAAAATACACCGCCAGTGAAGTCACCTTGCGCAAAAGGTACGCCGGTGCTGACATATCCTGAGCATCCACCTGACCCGCAGATGAAGCCGCCACCATCGAAGTACACGGGCAACAGCAGTCGCGCCTGACCTCGAATTCCAACCCGTGGATGGAGCATCAACTTGAAGCCCAATCCAAACTGAAACGAAAACAGGAACTCGCTGGACAACGACGTCTCGTCCGGGACGAAGTACGTGCCGCCCAAGCTTCCTGAGATAAATGGTTTGAAACGTTGGTACGGCGCTGGTTCATAGATGCCGCCCAGCTGAAAGTAATTGATTGCCAGATTCGTGAACTTCTCTGCCGCCTCGCCTCGGCGTTTTATGAGAAGTGACGAATCAGCGCGTCCGTACCAGAACTCAACCTGACTGCCTGGCATCAACGTCGCCGCAAAATACCCACCATAGGTTGGGACGTTTTCGACGATGATATCTCGACCGAGATACTCAAATTCGCCAGCCAGAAGCCAACCAAAGTAGCCACCCATCTCGTACTTGCTAAGCCACGGCGAACGGCTCATCGCGGCGGACGACATAGCTGGCTGTCGTGCCCGACTCCCACGGCGGGATTTCAGAGCAAACGCATCCGCGGCTGCGAATGTGAGACAAAGAACAATAACGATGGCGTGAAGTGCCCTAAATTTGTCAGTTTTCATGGCCCACCTTCGGTCGAGGCGGGCGGACATTAACAACTGCCTAAGGCCGATGCAATGGCGAGTTACGGGACTCGACGAACGACCTCTGACACAGGCCGTCTGGGCGGGTCCGGGTCATCGTCGGCATATCCTGCGAAGATAATTCCGACGATTTCTTCCGTGGTCGGATTAATCTCCAACAATTCGTAGGTGCGTTCATCTTGGATGGCACCACTTGTGGACCACTTTGACGAAATCCCCTCGCCCCAAAGCGACAACGTGAGGTTCTGAATCGCGCATGCGACTGAGGCGTAATCTTCTTTGCGGCGAAAATCGTCAGGATCCAGCACCTGGGCTACCGCGATGCAAGCAGGTGAGTCGCCCACTTTGCGGCGTACTTTGGCCTCCATCGCTTCGCCAAGGGGCTTCTTCTTGTTTTTCAGTTCAACGATGATCTCGACGATTTTTGCCCGCGTTTGTGGACCGATTTCCACAAATCGCCATGGGTTCGTCAGCTTGTGATTGGGCGCCCGTATTGCAGCTTCGTAGGCACGTTGCAGGGCCCCTTCGGGTAGCGGGTCGGTCTTATAAAAATGGGCCGTTCGCCGCGAAATGATCGTTTCGTGAATGCTCACTTTTCCATCTCAAACTGCTCAGTAATTAGCTCAGGATACCTTTCTTGGCGCGACTCGAGCCGCAAACGCTCAAGCAACTGATTCAATGCCGCTTCGCGCGCCTGAACCACAGACTTGTCGCCATGATCACCGGGGTGTTTCGCCTGGATTTCCTTTTCTAGCATCACCCTAACCAGGGCTTTTTTACGGTCGAACTCGTGGACTTTTGGGTCTCCCAAAAGCGTCGCCTTCAATGCCTTTTGGGTGACGACTTCCCTAGAAATCGCATCCTCGACCACCGCCTCTGCGGTTCGCTCCGGCGTCTCTTCCCAGAGTCGTCGGAACTCTCCCTCACCAATTGATTGTCCATTCACCGATGCGACCGTCTTTCCCGTGTCGACGCCACGTCTCAATTCACTCGCGACCGTGGGGTGTTTCACGCGGTCGGAGTCCCCGCAACCCCAGCAAAACACGAGGATGAGCAGTACCAACACCCTACTCACTTCGTTGGTCCTTTCGATTGAACATCGCCAGGCGTCCCAGCTCCATGCCACCGCGAACGACCAGAAAACCAATACCAATCGCGAGCAACGCTGCGACATAGTCTTTTTCGGCCAGAAACTCGACGGCGCGATAGAAGAACAGCAAGCTGGCTAGGGACAACCCAATACTGGCGGCATCATAGGCGATTGCGCGCATCTTCTATCCTGCAAACATCAAAGCAATAACAGACAACCCAACGCAGACGACCAGGGCTTCCACACCCAGGCGCATCCAGCGTCGACCGGACTCGAACTCCTCTAAGATGGTCTCCATCTCGCGTCGGATTCGTCTACGGTCATACTCCAAGTTGAGCGCTGGGACGAGGAACGTTGTGTAGGCGATGACTGCCCACGTAAAAAACATCACAATCGCGATGAAAATCTGGGCGACCGACTCCGCACCGGGATTGTTCTGCTCAATCGTGGACGTGATAGGCGCATCCAGAAAGATTCCATAGGTAGGCACCAGAAACAGCAACACCAGTGGACCTAACCGACCCCACACAAAATGGCGGTATGACTGACCGCGGAAGGACTTGCCCTGCTCTACTTCCACCTGTTCCGGGACTGACGTGAGCCACGCGCTCGCCAACGCCAGATAGACCGCAAAGGTCCCGGTGACACGGACGGCGGGCCATAGCTCCATCAACTGACCGCGCTCTAGCTCAGGCAGCGCAGCGATTGAGGGCAAAAGCGAAACAGGAAACAAGAGAAGGAGTGCCAGCGGGCTTCGGGTCGTTATCGCAGGGACGAGCGCGATAATCGGAAGCAGGTGTAGCGCGAAATTGAGTGGATCAGCGCTGCCGGAGCGGACTTCGTACAGAAGCCCCATCAGAGACAACTGTCCCCACAGGCTCACGGCGAGCACGACAACTACGATGGCTGCCGTGGTGTTATTCGTCTTTAACGGCCCAGACTGCATGCAGCTTTTCTTCTCCGCGCTTGAAGTCGACGCGAATCCACTCGGTTTTGGCGAGCGCATTCCATGCCTGTAGATAATCGTCTGGGCGCTCCACCCTTATTCCATTGATATGCGTTACCACATCGCCAAGTTGCATTTGGGGCTGCATGAAGGTCGAAACGCCATCGGAGGCTTTAACCAACTTGAAACCACCGAACCCGCTATCCGTGTGCACCGGTTCGACTTCGATTCGTGTCAGCAGATAGGCAGGACCTCTTCGCATGAATGAGGAAACCTGAGTGCGGGTGACCTCGGGCTCCTGACCCGTCGGACTGATCTCCGCCACGACCGGCTCGCGGGTTTCGCGCGGCTTGACGTCACTTGGATCAACGCTGGGCCCGCCGGTGGGCATCTTCACCTCATCGTCCTGAGGAGGTGAGTGCATCTTGGCATCTTGCTCGGTCTTTTGGGTGCCTCCACACGCAAACGACGTCGCGGTGAGCAGCAGGATGGCAATGTAGAAAATCCGTTTCATATCTAGCCTCGAATGATGTCGAGCATCTCTTGCGTGCGCGACAGTTTGTACTCCGGCAAGCCCAACTCTTCTGCCTTCTTGGCTTCGTAGGCTTCCAGCTTTGCGACCCCATCGTAGTCGACGAATTCAATTTCGCCACTTTCCAGCAGATTTCGTAGGTCGCTCAAGGGTTTTTTGCCGTCCGTCTCAAGCGTCTCGCCGAGGTTCCCCTCCAGAAACGCCATAACCTCGTCGACGCCTTGAACTGCGTCAGCGCGCGCCTTCCCAACCAGACCATCGCTGGCGCGGCGGGCCCAACCTACGACGAAGAGCCCTTGGATGGGTTCGCCAGCGTCCGGATCGTAAACCATGTAGCGCGGACGGTCGGGGTGTTCGGCCCATGGCTCCGGACACACAGCGAACGTGCTTCCCCACTTCGGTTCAAGTGGGAGTCCGATGGCAGGTTCGATCGAATCGCCAATTGCGAAGACGACCGTGTCGCATGGGATAACTTCAGTGTCGCCGGTTTTTTCAACGCCCACACGAGGCTCAGCTGCGACCAATCGAGTGATCGCACAGCGCAGGCCTGTAACGTTGCCGTCCGCATCGGTTTCAATGCCTTCGGGGCTGCGCAGAAAACGAATCCAGAACCGTGTGTCTGTCTCCGTTTCAAGCGGCGCATCGATGTGTTTGGTGACCTCCGCGAAAAGCTCGTCGGGGTCTTGTCCCACGGCTTCTAAGGACGCGCGCGTCTGCTCGAAGTCCGCCTTGGTCTGCTCCAGATCCAGCGCACCGCTGACGATCTTCATTTCTTTTTCGGTGTACGCACGCTCAGCTGGACCACGTCGCGCCACGGCGATCGCCGACTCGACCTTCTTCTCGCAGACCAGCCAATGCACGATATCGAGGCTCACATTGCCGATACCCACGACACAAACGTTCTTGCCGATCTTGAACTCTTGCTCCGAGTACGGAGGCAGATTGTTGTAGTGATAGACAAGGTCCTTCGCGTGGTAGACGGCCTCGGCCTCTTCGCCAGGGAGCCCCAACCACTTTGTGCCCTGTGCGCCAACGGCAACGATGACCGCGTCAAAACCAAGCTCTTGGACCTGCTTGAGGCTCAGCGCGCCGCCGTCACCAATCACAACATTGCCGAAGTAATCGACGTTCTCGTGTTCGAGGATCCTTCGGAAGACCTTCCGAAGCCCGTTTTTCATTTTGTACTTGTTGGGGTAAATGCCGAATTCGGCGAGCCCGCCGTGCTTGATGTCGCGATTGATAATCGTGACGTGCACGTCGGACTTCGAAAGCTTGTCAGCGGCGTAAAGGCTCGCTGGGCCAGCACCAATGATTGCAACGTTGTATTGAGCCATTTCTCGTTCGTTTCAAAAACCATTTCGCCCCTGCGCGGGCTGTCATAACATCTCGGCGGCTCGGGTTCATCCCAATTTGTAGGCCTTCGTGTCGTGCATCGCTTAATTTTCGTCTTCTTCTTCTTTTCGGGTTTCACCTCGCTTGTCTTCGAGGTGGTCTGGGAACGTGCGCTCGCCAAGGTCTTCGGGACGTCTAGCCTCGCGCTCAGTACCCTGCTGACCGCGTTCATGGCGGGGCTCGCGTTAGGAAGTTGGCTGGGTGGTCGATACGCCGAGCGGATCAAGCATCCGCTTCGGACGTACGGAATGCTTGAGGGCCTCATCGGGCTCTACGCGATGTGTGTCCCGGCGATTCTCGCGCTCATGCCGTCAGTCTATCAGGCGCTCTTCGACGCATATATCCAAGACCTCCTGGTATTCAGCCTGCTTCGTTTTGCGGTGGTTTTCCTGGTGCTCCTCGTTCCGACGACAATGATGGGAGCGACCCTTCCCATCGTTAGCCAGTGGATTGCCCAACGCGAGCAGAGGTTTCAAGGCTCGATTGGGATTCTATACGGCCTCAACACGCTCGGTGCCTGCACCGGCGCCCTGCTCGCCGGATTCGGCGCGCTGCCAAACATGGGATTGGCGCAGACTAACCTCGTGTTTGCGATTTCAAACTGGTGTCTCTGCGCTGTGGTCATCGCCTTTGACCGTTTCGCGGACGTGGATATCAAGACCGATGCGCTCAGCGAGGAGTTCGAGGTCATTCATCAAAACGTCGAAACCCACTCGCTCACAAATATCGACCGACGTGTGATCATGTTTGCGTTCGGCGCGGGTGGACTGGTTTCGATGTGCTACCAGGTGCTTTGGACACGTGCGTATGTGATCGTTCTGGGTAGCTCGACTTACTCGTTCACGATCATCTTGACGGCTTTCCTGGCCGCGCTAGCGCTTGGCAGCGCGGTGTTCTCGTCCTTCGTGCACCGTATCTCAAAACCTGTCTGGTGGCTGGGGCTTACCCAGAGCGGATTCGCGCTCGGTGCGACGCTCACGTTTTTCCTTCTGGATGACCTGCCCGAGTGGCTCTTTCATCGACTCCGGGAGGACATCGGCAATCCGTCCGAAATCTACCTCTACCAATTTGGGCTCGTCGGCGTATGTGTTTTTCTCCCGGTGTTCTTGCAGGGAGCGGCATTTCCACTGGTCATGCGAGCCCTCGTAGACACGCCAGAGGAAGCAGGACCGGATGTCGGTCGAGCCTACGCTTTCAACACCGGGGGCGCGATCTTTGGCTCATTCATGGCGGGGTTTGCGCTGCTTCCCGCTTTCGGCTTGCGCGAATCCCTCACCATCACCATTTGCATCAACCTTTTGCTAGCGGCGGCCTATATCGGCTTGTTGATCCCACGGGGCTTGAAAGTTGCCGTCGCCCCAGCTGCTGTTTGCGCCGTGGCAGCGTTGACCCTGGCGCTGTCTCCAACGATCGACCAGGTGCGGCTAACGCGTGGGATGTTTCGGACGTATTGGGCGAGAGAGCTCTTCGACCCGGACAAGCTCGCAAAGGACAATCCCGAACTCCTGTTTTACGAGGACGGGGTCACGGCCACGATTTCGGTCGAAGGCCGCGGTCGTTTGGTCACTTTGAAGGCAAACGGAAAACCAGAAGCTAGCGATGGCGCCGACATGGCGACGCAAATCTTGGTGGCGCTCGCGCCGTTTCTGGTCCGATCGCTCAAACATGACGTAGGTGGCGAAGAGGTGGCGATGGTCGGTTTTGGTAGCGGCGTGACAGCCGGAGCCGCGCTCCAGTGGCCGCTGAAGAGACTGGATGTCGTCGAAATCGAGCCCGAGATGATCGGCGCCTCTAAGTTCTTTGAACACGTCAATCACAAGCCACTCGAAGACGACCGCTGCGTGCTCTACGAAAGCGACGGACGAAACTTCCTAGAGTACACCAACAACCGTTACGACATCATCGTCTCAGAGCCGTCCAACCCATGGATTGCAGGCGTTGCCTCGCTATTCACCGTCGAACACTTCGAACGTGTGAAGCGGAAGCTCAAACCCGATGGCGTCTTTGCGCAATGGGTGCAGCTCTATGAAATCCGCCCCGAAAATGTCCGCCGAATCATGGCGACTTTCCGCACGTCATTCCCGCACGCCGTCGCCTTCAGTTCGATGCCAAAGGGGACTGACCTCATTCTGGTGGGGTCCCAAGAGCCACTCGACCTACCGCCGGAAGGGTTCCAGACTGCGATGCAAAACGAGACGGTTGCTGCCGAGCTAAAACGCGCCGGAATCCACAGTCCAACCCAGTTCTATGGATTGATGTTCATGAACGCCAAGGAGCTCGCTGCGTTTGCCGAAGGCGCAGATCTAAATACCGACGACAACGGTCTGTTGGAATTCGAGGCACCAAAGGACCTCATTCGGTATGACGTCGGAGACAAGTACTTTCAGGAGCGCTACTTCGGGACGAGCGACTACGGAGACCCACGCCCACATCTGGCGAGCTTCGAGCAATGGAAGCGCGATGACGTGGGAGCGATCGCCAAATCTGCATGGCTGTCCGGAAAAGATAAACTAGCCGACGATTTACTCCAATCGCACAATATCACGGCATTCGACCCTTCGTTCAGTGGCGACCTACGAGACATGATGTTCGTGCGTCACGCACAGGGGCTGGACCTCGACGAAGCGGTTCAGGCGATCTGGCCAAATTCAAAATCGGAAATGCATGCACTTGCTGTCGACGCCGCGCGTGGCGAAAAACACCTGCAGGCGATGATCTATCTGGAATCCGACGGCGTTCCGAAGATCGGTGGCTTTGAAGGTGAGCGCGGCCTTGCATATGCTTACATTCTGGCCCGACGTCGCTACTACAAACACGCACTCAAACAGATCAAAGTCCTCGAAAAAAAGGACGATCCAATGATCCACACACCGCTGTTTGGCCTCGTTAAAGGGTTCATTACGTGGAAGCGACGACGATACAATGCTAGTTTCAATGCATACCTGACTGCAGCCAAGGCTCTCTCCGACGATGGCGCGAAAGAAGATCAAGAAGAACCCGAACCACAGCAATAGCAAGTACGTCTATGCTCTGCTGTGCATCGCCGCGCTCTGGGCGACCTATGTCACATGCTTTGTGGATGGGACATTCGATCCCCCAGGCACCTTTGATGTCGCCAAATACAGGTTGCGGATCGCCATTACGGGCGTGGCCGACGACGTAAACTCTGACATCAAGAGGCGAAATCGGGAGGCTAGCGGCATCGTGAACGAACGCGACGAGCTCAACAAAAAGCGGGTCGAACGCGATACCCAATGATGCCCCTTCTGTGCTTTGGCCATAGCGGCTAAACTGCCCCTCAGAGCATCGTTATGGCAAACCACAGACTAGGCGCATTTGAACTAAGGGCCCCCATCGCATCCGGTGGGATGGGCACGGTGTGGCTGGCCAAACACACGCACGCGCAATCGTTGGTGGCGGTAAAAGTCCTCTCGGATACCGATCCATTGTATGTGGAGGGCTTCCGACGTGAGGTGCAGGCCGTTGCGGGGCTGCAGCATCCGCGCATCGTTGATGTGTACGACTACGGCGTCATTGCCGATGAAGAGGCAAATGACGACCTCCCCCGCGGAAGCGCTTGGCTGGCGATGGAGCTTGCGACCCGTGGTTCCTTGGTCAACGCAGTCGGATTGTCGAACTTCGACGTCGTCCGGTCCGTGCTCTTCGATGTGCTCGACGCCCTCGCCCACTCACATGCTCGGCAGATTATCCACCGTGACATCAAGCCAGGTAACGTCCTTCTGGTCGAAGAGCGAGGCCTGGTGCGATGCAAACTTTCCGACTTCGGAATCGCCCACGCCAAGGGCGAAAGCCTCTCGACCCGAGAGGTGTTCGCATCTTCGGCCGGGACACCTTGGTATATGCCGCCCGAGCAGATTGAGTCGCGGTGGCGCGATTACGGGCCGTGGACCGACCTCTATGCCGTTGGGTGTTTAGCCTACGAATTGGTGACCGGTTCTACGCCATTCACCAGCAACTCGGCGGTCGATGTCGCGCGAAAACAACTCTTCGAGGCACCACCGCCATTGCGTCCCCTTTTCGAGGTCCCAAGCGGCTTCGAGTCATGGGTTCAGCGACTGTTAAAGAAGAGCCCGATCGACCGTTTCCAACGGGCCGCGGACGCTGCGTGGGCGTTGCGGCAGATGAAACCAACAGTCACTCCGAATATCCAACTTGAAACGCCGACGATGGAGATCAGCGAAGAGTTGGACATCAGCGACTTTGATACACTGCCCGATCAAGCCAGCGCACACGTCACGCCGGGATTGATGGACACCACGTTGATGACCCTTCCGGTGATGCAGGCGAAACCCACGGAATTCCAAAGCGCACCGGGCGAAATGACGGCAGAACTCCCTGCCCTGCAGTTTCTGCCGGCGTTCTTCACGGTGCCCCCGATCACCGAAGAATGGCGACGTGGAGAGGAACTGCGCTCCCGTGGGCTGACCGGCGCCGGCCTTGGCTTGTTCGGACTACGAGAAACGCCATTTGTCGGCCGAGAAGTTGAGCGTGACGCGATTTGGGCGGAGTTGCGTGAGGCCGCCCGACACCGCTCATCACGCACCGTGTTGGTTCAGGGCGCATCAGGCACAGGCAAGACTCGCCTGGCTGAATGGATGGCTCAACGTGCCGACGAGATGGGCTCTGCCACCGTGATTTGGGCACAACACGGGCCCACGCAAACGGCCGGTGCAGGGTTTCGCGGCGCAGTCGAGCGCTTTCTTGGCTGCGTCGGGTTGTCCATTAGCCGGACGTTTGAACGGGTACAGCGAACAATCAGCACTCGCGCCACCGACGCGCGCGAAATCCAAGAGCTGACGAACGCAACGGTCCGATTGCTGCGCCCCAACGCCGAGGGCAACTCGTCGACGCCGGACTTTCTGTCGCAAAGCGAGATGTTCGCCACGGTGCTTCGCCTGCTCGAACTGCAAACCGCGTTCAGGCCGTGCATCGTCGTGGTGGATGACGCGCAATGGGGGCATGAGTCGCTGCAGTTCATCCGATACGTGCAAAACCGACACTCCGCCGATGAAGGAATCCCGGTGCTGTTTCTGGTGACGGCTCGCGATGACATTTACGACCTCAGCGAATTGGAGCGCGGGGCACTCGCCGATCTCGCGTCGTCAGAATCGTGCACGCTCATCGACTTGAAACCCTTGGGCGAGAAGGACCACGTTCGCTATCTGGACGGAATACTTGGCTTAGCACCAGACACCCGTGAGTTCTTGCTGAAGCGGACGAAAGGCAGCCCGCTGTTCTCTTTGCACGTGCTGGAAGACTGGGTCGATCGTGGCTATCTGTCTCCGGGACCCGCCGGATACCAACTCAACCGCGAAGTCACGATGCCGCGTGACCTTTTCGAACTATGGCTTACCCGCTTGCGGCGTGGGTTTGAATCGGAGCGCGAATACGAACACGGGCTGCGCGCGCTTGAGCTCGCCGCGGCGATGGGCCATGACGTTGAGGCTCGTGAATGGCGGGCCATCGCGGAGAGGCTGGGTATCAAGATTCCCGACGGCATGCTTGATGACCTGGCATCTCGCGGGCTCGTGCGCTGGACCCAAGCAGGTTGGGCGTTTGCCCATGGCTCGATCCGAGACGGCCTGATTATCTCGGCCCGGCAACACAAACGCGCCAAAGATCACCACCGCGCAATCGCGCTCTTCTTGGCTTCGAACAAACCTTCGCTGGGCAATGCCAGTCGGCGTGCGCGCCATCTACTTGAGGCTGGCGAAACGGAGCTTGCCATCACGCCACTATTGCAGGCGATCGATGCCTACACGGAATCAGGCCGTGCGAAGGAAGCGGCCGCGCTGGTCGAACAGGCACGAATCGCTATTACCGAGACTGGCCTACCGGCCAATGATGAGCGTTATTGCAACCTCCTCCTGCAGCGAATGGTCTTGGACTCCGACCTGCACGGCGGTGAGTCGATCCCCAGGCTTGCCAAGAAGCTGCTCGAGAATACCGAAGATGGCCGCTGGCCGTCGCTTCGTTCGGGCGCGTTGCGCATGTTGTCGAAGTACTGGTTCCGGCAAGGCGACTACGAACAGGCTGTTGATTTGGCCAAACGCGGTGCCGAGATTGCTCGGGATGCGCATGATCCCGCCGCCGAGGCCGAAGCCCTGAAGACCGGGGGTTGGTCGTACATATTCATGGATGACCTCGAGAGTGCGAGCGACGCGTTTCATCGCGCGCTCGAGAAGTACCAATCATCAGGACATCGTCGTGGTTCGGCCGATGTGCTGGGAGCGCTGTCCGAGGTTTCGCGGCTCTTGGGCAATTACAACGAAGCCCGTCGCTTCGCGAGCTTGGCCCATCAAGCGCACCTGCAGGCTGGCGACCGATTTGGTGTCGCTGACGCTCTAGCGTTCTTGGGGAACATCGCGTTCTCGGAAAACGATTTCGACGCGGCCGACAGGTATATGTCCGCCAGCGTAGAAATCCTGACTGTTTTGGGACTCTCCATGGCGGAGAGCGTTCGGCTGCAGCTTGTGTACGCGCTGCTGCTTGGCGGTCGGGCGCGACAAGCTGACGCGCAACTATCCCGCTCCGAGGCCTACTACGGGAGCAGCAACGATATCCACGGGCGTGAGATGACACAGGTCGCCCGCGCATGTCATTCTGCGTTCATGGCGAACACCGAAGGCTGGGACGAAAAGATGCGGGAGCTCGATTGGGATATCATGGAGCGCATGTTCGATCCCGACCTTTCGCGCGTCGTTGAGCGTGCCGGAGACGAATGGAAAAAGCGTGGTGACTCAGACCGCGCGAAGGTTGCGTTCAATCTGGCGCACGTGTTGGCGTCTGATGACGACTCGCGGACCGGTGTTTTAAAGGCGAAACTCGGGGAGGTGCAGTGAGAGTTTTCGCCCTGATTTTCCTGTTCATACTTGGGTGCGGTGGGTCAGAAGAAGTGGTCGACAAGCCACCCATCGAAAAGAAATCCGTGATTGAACAAGCGCAGTTGCCAGAACCTGAGCCAGACCGCGACGAATTCGTCATCCTGCATCGAAACAAACCGGTTTACCTCGCCCCAAATGATGACGCGCCTTTCGTTCAGTATCGAACGGAAGAAGACCAGAAAGCGTTCAACGAGAAACGCCGAGAAGCGGCCGAAAAGCGTGCCGAAAAGCAACAAGAGCGGTACGAAAAAGAGATTGAACGCGAGAAGAAGCGTCTGAAACGGATCAAGGACCCTGACGATCGCGAAGAGTACGTACGAAAGCGTCGTGATAGCCGCGCACGCCGATATATCAAGTCGATCCACAAACAGGCAAAGCGCAGCAAAGAAGGGCACCCAAACTCCCGGTTTATTGTCTATCGAATACTTGAGGACCAAGGTGACTGGCTGGCGGTCGAGACGCTGTCAAAGAACGAACAACGTGACCAATGCTACTCCGGCGGGCATCCGGGGCTCAGTCAGATTTCGGCAAAACTTTGGGTGAAACGAAAGGACCTGTCCGAAGTCACTGTGCGCCGGGAGGCTTACCAGGTTTGGCGCGGCAGCGAAGTGAAACTCGCGCCCGGGGTGGTCGTAACGAAGAGCGGCAAGCGGCACGTCGCATTCGTGGATGGTTTCCAGGTTGAGCTCAAAGTGCCTGAAGATGCGCGTTCGGATCGTTTCAGCTCGCGCTCGTTTTTCGAGGCGCCGTTCACAGACACAACATTCACCGACATCGCGCTTGCTGAGGGTCAGCTCAAGGTGTCGCGCAATCAATCGCTGCCGCCCAATCCCTACTTCGATCTGTACGTCACTGGCACGCTGTGGGTCGGAAAGAAGTTCTTCGCGTCCACACAAACTCCTTGTGCCGAGTTCACCGTTCACGCTGAGGAGGCGATGCTTGAGCCCGTTGGTCGCCGTGGCGCGATGCGGTTGGGTGGCGCCGGAGATGACGTCATTCCGCCTTGGGTCGATCGAGGAGTCACCGTGTACACGGCCGAGGGTGAGGAGCTTGGCAAGACAACCGGCGAGCAATCACTTGGCCACGAACTGAAGCCACGTGGGGACCGACGGTGTTTTGAACAGAACGTGTTCAAGGCCAAAAAGAAGAAACGACGTCGCAAAAAGCGCAGTAAGCCGCCTAAAGGTCATACCTTTGAGATCTGTATCCCCGCAAACGATGTGAGCGATAAGCCGCCTGGACCTTAGTCCATCAAGCCATGTTGACGCAGAACGTTCTGCATGCGGTCTGGAAACGCGCCGCCGGCGATGCCCATGAAGAGCGCAAACCAAACGGCGATCATGAACGTCTCACCCAAACCGCCTGTGAACGTCGCTCCCTGAAGAGCGCTGTTTAGAATACCGAGCAGAATCCCAGCCAAACCGCCTGCGATAAACCCGCTGGCGCCAAAGATAATCCGCATCTTCTGGGTCGGAGTGTCGTCAGGATTTCGCCATCCCGAGGTCAGCTGGGCCATTGGACCACTCGCCGTTTCATCACTGGTCGCGCGGATGGTGTACTTCTGCTGATCCACGTCCTCGACGATTGGAGCTGCAGGTGCGCCTGGCGCTGGAGCTGCCGGTGAAATCGAGTACTTCCCAGTGGTTGGACCCGGGGCAGCTGGCTGCACGGGCTGCTGTGCTGGCGCCGCTGAAATCGAATACTTCCCCGTCGTCGCCGGTTGCTGCGGCTGCGGGAACTGTCCGCTGGGCGGCACGTTGTACCCCTGCTGTGGTTGTTGCGCTTGTGGCTGCGGGAACTGTCCGCTTGGCGGAACGTTGTAGCCCTGAGCCTGCTGCGGTTGAACCTGCTGCTGTTGACCAACGGGTGCGAACTGGCCCGTCGGCGGGACATGATAGCCCTGCTGTTGCGCTGGCGCTTGTTGCGGCGGCGGCGCCTGGTTCAAAAACTGACTGACCGGCATCGCGCCACTGGGGTTATTGGGAAAGCCCGCATTCCCTTGCGGCTGTGCCGGTTGCTGGGCCGCCGGTCCCTTCACCGCGCGGTTTGCAGACGTGATCACGCCTTCGGGAAACCCGTTGTTGTCGTTGTTGTCAGCCATACCAATAGGTTACTCCCAAATTCTCTTGGGTGCAAAACCCGCTATCGCAGGTTGTAGAACTTCAGCTTAACCCGCGTTTCTGGGGCGCTCATTCCATCTGACCACGAGACCACGTAACGGTCGTTGCCCAAATGTGCCAATCCCGGTCCATAGGGAGGAATTGCTTTTGTCTCGATCGGCACGGTTACTGCTGTGCCCGGCATGAAGAATCCCTGCGGGTCCACCGAGAACGGCTGAATCATCACTTCATTATCGATGGGCGACTGGTTGAATCGGAACCAGGCCACCGCACCGCCGGACGTGCCCGCAGCGATGTTTGGTCGGAAATTTACGAAGTTGTCCGAACCAAAGATCCCGCGTCGCGCGCCGTCTGCCGTAAGGTCGCGGACATTGATGTTCGCGTCAGTGGGCTCCAATGCTTGATAGGCGAGGAACAACTCGCCGTTTGGTCCAGGGTCCTTTGCGAGCTTTGAAAGCTCATTATTGGGTGACAACACGTCCGTGAAGATTGGCATCGCCTGGGCAGGCACAATGGATCCGGCGGAGATCGTCACGAATGCAGAGCGCTTCGGCTCTTCCGCGGTCCCAGCATCCGGATCTGCGGGAACGAAACGAGTCCACGCGATGTAGAGTTCACCGTTCGGTAGCGCAGAAACGGTCGGGTTTGACTGGTCGACACCTTTGTCAGCAAACGGAAAGAACGCCTCATCCACTCGAAAACCATCAAATCCAAAACGTTGCGCGACGATCTGCGAGTCTTCACCAAGCGCGGTCGCAACGACGACGGCTCCGTCGTCATACCCTGCAATATCGAGCTCCCAAATCGTCTCTGAAACGGGGTCTTCAACAGCACCAATTGGGGTGACATCCGCTGGCGTCGAGAGACCGGGCACTCCGGTGGGTTCGAACCACTGATACTTCACCGCCTTCGGATTTGCCGTTGTGGGCTGAGATACCCAGACCACGTGAATGCGATCCGCGTGGTAGTCGATTGCCGGGAAGTAGTTGCGACGACCACTGGCTGACTCGCTGATCTGAAGCGGCCCGACATCCACAGCACCATCACAACCGACGCGGGCGATAAACACGGCTTCGTCGTCGACCTGGTCGTTCTCAGGACGATTATATGCGACCCACACGCCGTTGCCGTCAAACGCAACCGACGAGTAGAACTGGCCGGTTCGCCCCAGGCTATCGACCGTGATGATGTCTTCGGTAATAGCGTCGCAGTCCCGAACTGCGTTGTTCATGCGCATGTCGGCACCGGAATCAGGAACATCAAAATCCGAGGCCATGTCGGAACCACCCGTGTCACCCGCCATGTCTGAGCGGTTATTGGGTGACGTGTTGTTCTCGGAGCCTTTGTCGCTGTTGCCACAAGCCGCCAAGAGAGACACACAGATCACGAGGCAATACATTCGCATTATTCTTACTCCAGTCCATTTCGAAGGGCGCAAGAAAAGCAGAACTGGCCAGTTCCTGCAACCCCTTGCCAGCATGCGGCGTGCGCGGCACCATAGGGCATGCCCGAACCGCCTAAGCATCTGAAGCCGCCGCCGCCCGGAAATCCCAAGCCGCCGGCGGAAAAGCCACCCGCCCCCACCGAGGAGCCGGACTATTCGGCCTACGACACCCCTGCCCCTCAGAAGTCGAGCGTGGCGACCTGGGCGATCGTTGTCGGCCTTTGCGCAGCAATGACCGGTGGCGTCTACTACGCGAGACCCTATATCTCGGGCGAAAAGGTCTGGGGCGAAGAAGACACCGAAGAGGTCGCCGCGAACGACACAGACGGAAAGCAGAAGAAAAAGAAGCGCAAGAAGCGCAAACGCCGCCGAAAGGCTAGAAAATCAAACGGGTCGAGTGTCGATTACTTCCTCGCGGATGACGACGAAGAGCACACCAGCCTTTTGGATGAAATCAGCGATGATGACCTGCCGGAAGACCACGAATTGGGCGGGAGCGACCGATTTCGTTTAGGCGAGGTCTTCGAGGACCATCCCGACGAAGTCTATGAAGAGGTTGAACCCCAACCACGCGAGAAATTTGTTCCGCCACCGGAAATGTACAATCCGAAGCGTGGGACCCGCTCGAGCGCGGTGTTTGGGAAGAAAGCGCCCAATGCCATCGAAATCTCGATGTCGACTCCCGATGATGCGGCGCCACTTCAGAGCGGGCAGATTACCAATGTCCTGACCGAGCGACGCTTGATGTCCTGCTACGATGATGTCGCGCGGAAAGTGCCGGAAATGAAAGGCCGCGTGAACCTGTCGATCCAAATTGACGGCAACGGACGGGTTAACTACGCGAAAGTCACGCGGTCCGAATTACGGTCAAACATGGTCGAGAACTGCATCGTCAAGCGGGTCTCACGAATGCGCTTTCCCAAGTCGAAAGGTGGACAGCGAACACGATTCAGCACCCACTTCGATTTCGACTAGGCAGCACGCGCCGAAAGCCCCTAGAATGGGTTCAAATCCAAACTCTGGAAGTCTATGTCTCGCGCAAATCGACGTGAACCTCGGGTTCCCATCAATCTAGCCGTTCGCCTCCAAACTGCTGCCGGTGAGGTCGAGTACAAGACCAAAAACGTCTCTTCGAGCGGTGTTTTCATCGTTTGTGAAGAACCCCTACCGCTGCGAAGGCTCGCTAGATTCCGAACGGTCTTGGACGACAATCGCGAATTGCAGATGCTTGGTCTCGTCGCGCACCGCATCAACCGGGCGGACGCCTCAGAACGCGGAACACAGCCGGGTATGGGCGTGCAACTCTACAGTGTCGGGGCCGAAACCGGAGAGCGTTGGCGGGACTTCGTTCGCGGACTGGTCGAACGCGACCCCGCGCTCATCAAAGCCATGGAAGAGCGCAATCTTCCACATATTCGCGTCCGCATGTCGTCTGCTGAAAAGCTCGCAAAATTCCAGACGAAGGATCTGCCACGCGCGATGTTCTTCTACCGAACGCCGGACCCGTTTCCAAAAGGCCAGAAGGTCATCTGCGAGATCTATCACGAAGGCTCGGAAGACCCATTTTCACTGTCCGGGACCGTCGGTGAGCGTGTCGAAGGCGGACGCCGAAAACGCGGTATGGAGATTCATCTCCATGATGTCGACGAAACAACCGTCGATAGATTTGCGGAGTTTGCCGCCCTTCTCTCGGAATAATCCGACCTCATTTCTGCAGTTGGACATGACGTCCCAAATTCGCAAGGAGCGCGAATGACCGCCGAAGCTCGACGACCGTTTCCTGAACTCCCTGAACAGATCAATTCGATCCATATCATCGGTGTCGCAGGCACTGGAATGGGTAGCCTCGCAGCCATGCTGAAGTCGCGTGGCTACGACGTGCGCGGCAGCGATGCCATGGCGTATCCGCCCATGAGCACCTGGCTTGAAGACCAAGGGATCGAAATCATGCTGGGCTACAAAGAGTCCAACCTCGATTGGAATCCGGACCTCGTCATCGTCGGTAACGTTTGCCGACGCGAGTACGCCGACGCGGTCGCGATGCGGGAGCGCGGGTTTCCGTACCTGAGTTTTCCAGAGGCCTTGCAGCACTTCTTCATGTCGGGAAAACGCAACCTGGTCATCACGGGAACACACGGCAAGACCACGACCACCGCCATGTTGTCTTGGATTTTGGAACACGCCGGACGGGACCCTTCGTTCATGGTTGGCGGAATCACCGGCAACTTTAAGTCCAACTACCAACTGAAGGACGGCGAGTCGTTCGTCGTTGAGGGTGACGAGTACGACACCGCATACTTCGACAAGGTCCCCAAGTTCTGGCACTACGCGCCCTTCCGCGCGACGATCAACAATCTAGAGTTTGACCACGCGGATATCTACGCCGATGTCAGCGAGATTGAAGACGTCTTCGTGAAACTGGTCGCCATGATCCCCGCCGAAGGGTCCCTCTGGGTAAACGGCGACGACCCACGTGCCCTCTCCGTCAGCGAGAACGCCCCCTGCCCTCGCCGCACCTTTGGCTTTGGCGAATCAAACGACCTCCGAGCAACCAATGTTCAGCTGGGCGCGATGACGTCTGCAGATTTTGTGCTGAATGGGGAGTCGATCGGTCGATTTGAAATTCCGACGATCGGGGAGTTCAATCTGCGCAATCTTCTGGGCGCGACCGCAATCGCACTGGATGAAGGTCTCACCCCCGCACAGATAATGGCTGCGGCGCGGGAGTTTGTTCCGGTCAAGAAACGCCAGGAATTCAAGGGCGAGGCCAACGGCGTCCTGGTCTATGACGACTTTGCCCATCACCCGACCGCGGTCGAACACACGATGCAAGCGTTTCGCAAACAGTTCCCCGACCGAAAGATCTGGGCGATTTTCGAGGCGAAGAGCAATACATCCCGTCGGAAGATCTTCCAGCATGAATACCCCAAGGGGCTAAGCATCGGTGACGAAGTGATCTTGTCCAAGCCCTGGCGCAAGGACGAGGGCTTGCCTCCCGAGGAACTCCTGGACATCGACGAACTTCGCGCTGAAATCGAGTCGATGGGGCCGCCGACAAAGCTGATCCCGGACGTGGAGACGATCGTCGAATACGTCGCGGAGCACGCAAAACCTGGTGATGTTGTGCTCGGTTTGTCAGGCTCTGCGTTCGGTGGACTGCATGACAAACTGCTCGCCAAGATCCGCGAGCAGTAAATCTAGATTTTTTCGCAACGCTCTGGGGGCTCCGTACGAGAACCCTCCTGAACGCCGCAATTGCGGCCAATCTCAGGAGGAAATATGTACGATATTGGAACGCCCATTCATTGGTCCGAGTTTCTACCGCACGTTGTCTTTGAGACATCGTGGTCACGGATCGGATTGGAGTGGGTCATCACTATTGCGGTGGATTTGCCGCCTCTGTTCGGAGGCGTGCAATGAGGTCGGCCATCATCACAGTTTTGTGTCTCTGGCCGACCAGTGCGTTCGCGGATTTGCCGCAACCGCAGGCCGTCTGCGACCAAGCACTTAAACACGCCGAACTCAATGAGAGTCTGGACGACTGGTCAGGACGAGCACGTTCCCGCCATCTCCTGCCTGAAATTGAGGCAGAGGTGGCGGTGACGGACACCAAAGGCGTCACCGACAACTTTCGCGAAACGTTGACACCTTCGGATGCGGGCCTGATTCCGAAGTCGCTCCAGACCACCACGGATAATGACAACACCGAACGGCTCGCATTCAAACTGCGTGCAACGTTCGATTTCAAAGGGCTCATCTTCGACCCACAAGAGATTCGGGCCGAAGTCGTCTCGCGTGACCGCGCACAAGAGCGCGATCTGCGATGTATGCAGGTCATTGACCTGTATTTCGACTGGTGGACGCTTCGCTTCCGCCAGGAAACCAAACCAACTGATGCCGTCAACCAAGCGCGAATCCAGGCAAAACTGGATGTGCTTACCGGTGGATGGTTCACAAAACAACTAAGGGAAAAACCATGAAATGGATCATTATATTTTTAGCCGTCTCTTCCATCGTCGCATGCGGAGACATCGAACAACCAACCTGCCGCGCTGGAGTGCATTGCGGCGAAGAAGCACAGTGCATTGCCGGCGAGTGCGAGTCCGAAGCACCGGACGAACCGGATGAACCGGATGTGCAAGCTCCTGACCACCCCATTGAGACGCCCGAGGTCGACATGGGAGTCGTGTTGCAGCCCGGCGACCCGATCCCCACTACCGAACCCGACCTCGGACCGGTCGACGAACACCGCTGCAATCCGGCCACATCTGCATCTCTAGTTATCAACGAGATTCTCGCGTCTGTACCCACTGACGGCGACGCCAACGGCGATGGAGTGCGAGACGCCTATGACGACGAGTTTATTGAGCTTGTGAACACCTCAGACGAATCCATCGAGTTGAACGGCGTACGGATTTGGGTTGGGGACACGTTCAAGTTCAAGTTTGAGCCACTCTGTCTGGGCCCGAAACAAGGCATTGTTGTGTTTGGAGGAGGCTCACCAAACCTTCCAGGGGACGTGCATGTGATCACGACCGAACGGCGGTTTGGGCTGACCAACAGCGGCAACACGGTCACGATCTCGGACGATGCCGGAATTGCATTTCAAACGGTGGAATACGGGGACGCCAAGACATCCTGGCAGCTCTGGCCCGAACTCTACGGTTCGAGTCTGGTTCCGCACGGTGACGTCGCCGATCTGCCGTTTACCCCAGGACGATGTTCAAATGGTATGGCGTTTGGAACGGGCTGCTCAGATCAAAGCTCGAACTGAGTTGTGAGCGTCCCGCCAAGGACATGTTCGAAGCTACGGAACGAGCCTTCGATCGTGTCGTTTTGGACATCACGGCTGCTACCGATGAATTGATAGGCAACATCGATTCGCAGATTTTCACCCAGGAATCCCACGCCAGTTCCCAGCACTGTCTGGTCCCCTTGCGGCACGCTTGGGCCGGCGGTCTTGTCGGGGACCGGCGTGGGCAAGATTCCAATTCCTGCCCGAAACTGAAGCATGTCGAGTGCCGTGTACGATGCGCCGAATCGGAAGCTCGGGACGTCTTCCCAATTCGAACCCACAGCAACTGACGGTGGGTCCGTGTCATCCAAAACCGGATCGCAGGTTTGAGAACCTGGTTGGCAGGATTCCGAGAAGCGAACACGTGGCGAATCAAACGAGCTCCACAGCGTGAGTCCGACATCAACGCCGACCCAGAGGTTGTCGACATCATACCCGATACCAAGCGTAAGACGGTGCGGCAGCGTGACGTCCAAGGTTGCAGTCTGGTCTGAGAGTCCACCCAAGACTGTGCCGCCAAACGTCGCATCACCTTCGTGCTCGACCTTCGCTGCGCTCAGGTAAGTCAACCCGAACGTAATGCCCGAGCCAGAATCGTAGTAGATCGCGCCCGAGCCGCCGAATCCAACGCCGGACATACTAAGTTCAGCATTTGCGGATTCACCGCCGACATTGATCGAACCTTCACGATCAAAGTTCGACCACAGAATCTGAGCGCCGCCGGATACCGAAAGACCCGAATCACCTAGCTTGTACGCAACCGTGGGTTGGAAGTTGAGAACCAACAACGAGGTGCGGTTCACCAGGGTATTGCCTTGCCAATCGGACGGATACTCAACCTTCGTGGCGAAAGGAGTCGAAACCCCAAAGCCAAATCCGAAGTTTTCGTAGGAGCCCGATGCGTGAAACGCGGGGTGCGGCGAAACTGTGAGTTCACCGTCAGTACGCGCGCCTGACGTGTCCGTGAAATCCACCGTCCGAAGCGATGGCAAACCGCCTAGAGAAATGACCAAGTCATAGTCCGGAGTCATCGCCGGATTATAGTGGGTCATGTGAGTTTCATCGGGGTTTGCTACGCCAACACCACCCATCGCGGCAGCCGTTGCACTTTGGCTGTCTACCGCGAAACCCGCTGAATAAGCGGCTTGTGGTGCAATAAACAGCGAACACGCCAACGCAGTCATCATTCCAATTCGAACGCGCATCGCAATCCTCTAATAGAGTTGTGTAGTTCCGGTACCACCATTTGCTTGTTTGGGCCAGTGTCTACCGCAACGATAGTGAATTTCGATCGTTCATTTCGTCGACCGAGACCGCGGGGATTGGCTTGTCGCACTCGGGTTTCGATGTTAGAAACCGGCAGTCTAAAGATTAGCACTCGAATATTCGAAATCCCCCACCTCGTAAGGATGAAATAGATGGCAACCATTGGAGCCGGAATCGTCGTCAATGGACGGATGACGGGCGACGAAGAAGTCGCGGTTTTTGGTCGTGTTGAGGGCAATATCGCGCTCTCCAACCGCCTGATTGTGGAAGAAGGCGGAACGGTCGTCGCCGACGTAGAAGCCGAAGCGATCTCCATCCACGGTGAGCTTAACGGCAACGTCGTCGCGCAAGATGTGGTCACGCTCCACTCAGGCTGCGTCGTCACCGGAAACCTGCGGGCACCCCGTGTGCTCATCGAGGAAGGCGCACGTTTCAAAGGCAATATTGATATGGATGTCGACCTCGGATAGGCGACACGAAGGAGATACTCATGGCAGAAACAACGATCGGAAAGAGCATCACCATCGATGGCGAAATCTCAGGCGACGAGCCAGTGATCGTCGAGGGTACCGTCAAGGGCAAGATTACGCTGGAATCGAGCGTCACTGTCGCAGCCGGTGCAGTCGTCGAGGCAGACGTTCAATCCGCTGAGATCGAAATCAGCGGCAATGTTACGGGCAACGTCTCGGCTGCAGAACGCGTCGAAATCACGAACGATGGACGCATGGTCGGCGACATCAAAGCCCCACGAATCCTCATCGCCGACGGCGCCGGATTCAAAGGTCATATTGACATGGACGTGGACTAACCTATGGCAACCACCACGATTGGATCAGATACGCTCGTTGAAGGCCGCATCGAAGGCGACGAGGACGTCGTCGTTGAAGGCCGTGTGGTCGGCGCAATTTCATTGTCGGAATCACTTGTCGTCTCGAAAGGCGGTTATGTGAACGGAGACATCGAAGCATCCACGGTTATCGTGGAAGGCGCTGTCGAAGGAACCATCAAGGCGAATGAACTTTTGCACCTCGCTGATTCGGCTCGCGTGCGCGCAAACGTTGCAGCACCGGCGATCCGAATGGACGACGGTGCAGCGTTGTCAGGTGAGGTCGACATGGACCTCAGCGCAGTGCCAAAAGCACGCAGCACCTCGACTCCAGCGCAGAGCAGCTCTAGTAGCTCAAGCGCTTCCAGTTCGAGCAGCGCGAAGAGCGCACCAGCCGCCAAAGCTAAAAATTCATCCGGCTCGGGCTCGACGACGACCACGACCGTGGTTGAAGAAACTGAGGCGATGGACCAGGACGACCTTGAGGGCCTCACCGTGCGCGAACTTCGTGACCGCCTTAAGGACCTCGACCTGCCCATCAAAGGCACCAAAGCGGAATTGGTCCGTCGGCTCGCCGAGGCCTAATCTGTGTCACATCTCTTCGAAATCCTCGCCGAACGCTCCGTGAAGTTTGGTGACTTCACGCTGGCAAGTGGCGCCAAGAGCGATGTCTACATCGACGTCCGTGCGACTAGCCTTGCAGGTGACGGAGCAACGCTCATTGGCGAAGCCTTCTGGGCACGCATGAGGGACCACCACCCAAGTGTCCGAGGCGTGTCTGGCCTGACCTTGGGCGCAGACCCACTCGTTACCGCAACGGCGATCGCCGCCCATCATGATGGTGAGTGGCTGGACGCGATTATCGTGCGCAAAGAAGCTAAGGGCCATGGCACCGCGAAACGCATCGAATCGCCCGGCCGAGTGGCAAGCGGAGATGAGGTTGTCGTCGTCGACGACGTCATCACGTCGGGCGGCTCTACCTTGAAAGCCGTTGTGGCCTTGCGCGAGGCGGGCTTCACCGTCAATCACGCGCTCTGCGTCGTTGACCGCCAAGCTGGTGGTGCCGAGAACCTTCAGGCGGAAGGCATCACACTTCACGCACTCTACACACTCGCCGACTTCCGAGAGTAGTATGGACCGTTCGGGGTATTGTACCGCTCGGGATGGAACCGAAATCTGGTGGGGTGTCGTCGGCAGCGGTCCTGCCCTGGTCTTGTGCGACGGATTTGCATGTGATGGCTTTATCTGGCCTTACGTCGTCGACGAGTTCCTGCCGGACTTCACCATCATTCGCTGGCACTACCGAGGACATGGAAACTCCCAAGAGCCCAAGTCGCCCGATGCGGTGGACGTGGAGGACCTCTGCTACGACTTGCGGGCAGTCCTGGACCACCTTCACATCGAAAACGCAGTGCTAGCTGGGCACTCGATGGGCTGCCAGGTCATACTCCAGTATTTTGGGCTGTTTCCCGAACAAGTTAACGGCTTGATTCCTATCTGCGGGACTTACAAACGGCCGTTGGAGACGTTCCACAACAACGACATGTTGCAGCAGCTTTTGCCATACATCGACATGGCGGTGGGCCTGGCGCCCGATGCGCTTCAAGTCCTCTGGTCAACGCTGACTCCATCACGAATCAGCTACCTTGTCGCGGCAGGAACATCCGAGATCAATGGCACCCTGGTTCGACGTCAGGACTTCCAGCCGTACCTGGAACACGTCGCCGAGATGAACCTGCAGGTGTATGTGCGGATTCTAAAGTCCATCTCCGAACACAGCGCCGAGGACATCCTGCCAAACATCGATGTCCCCACGTATATCATTGCGGCCGAACACGACACATTCACGCCGTTGAGCCGCTCAGAAGAGATGCACGCGCTGATCCCTGACAGCCAATTCTTGGTCATCCCAAGCGGAACGCACATCGGCCCTATCGAGCTGCCAGAGCTCGTAAACACGGCGATTGAGCGATTTTTGAAGAATAGCCAGTTATGGCCGGTTGATTAGGCAGCGACGAGCTTAAACAGCTGTTGTCCCATCAGGATCAGGTCGCCCTCTGCGAGCGGCTGGTCTTCCCGAATACGGACATACGTACCGTTGCTGCTGCCGAGGTCTTTGAGGAATACTTTGCCCTCGACCTTCGCAATGCGTGCATGGCGTCCGGAGACGAACCCATCATCGCGGAACAAGATGTCGCCAACTTCGCGCCCGATCGCAACTTCGTCCGCCTTTAGCACAAACGCGCGGCTTTCCAGATCGGGACCACTGACCAGACTGAGTCGGCCCCAGTATCCATTATCAGGGCTACCGCCGGTGAGCGTCTCATTAGCCTTTGCAATCAGCGGCGCGACGCTCTGCATGAGTTGGAAATGGAGAAGTTCCTGACCAAGCCGGATGAAATCGCCGTCCTGAAGCTCACGTTCACCACGGATACGAATGAACACGCCGTTCAGGCTGCTGTTGTCGCGGATGACGAAGTTTCCGTCAGTCGAAGACAACGTCGCATGCAGTGGCGAAAGGAATGGATCTCCGGATAGCACCTCATGTGTGCTGTCACGACCCAACCCAACGTCGCCCGACGAAATCGGAATACGTGCGCCTTCGCTGCCATCGGGCTTAATGACGACCAGATAGGCAACCGGGGCGCCACCCTGCGGCTGCGCCTGAGGGGGTGGCGCCTGGGGCGCCGGCTCAGGAGCCGCGGGTTGAACTGGAGCAGTCGGCCCACTAGGAGCCTGTGCGGCCGCCGCAATAGGACCTCCGCATGAACCACAAAACTTAAAATTGCTGGGAGCTTGTGCACCGCAGTGCGGGCACGAAATCATCTTTACTTCCGGCTCAGGAGCCGGAGCTGAAGCCTGAGGCAACACCGTGCCGCAGCCCAAACAATACTTATAGTGGTCTTCGTTTTCTCTTCCACAGTTTGTGCAGACGATCACGCGACATCCTCCAGCAACCAGAAAAGTCTCCGATTGTGTATCAGTCACCAAGGGATCTGGCAACTTAGACTATGCCATATGGAGACATTGACATGGGCTGACCAGACCGCTAGATGACCTGCATGATGCGCCTTGAACACAAACTCTTCTTCTTGATTGTCGCCACCTTCTTGGCCGGTTGCGCCACGCCGAATCCAGTAGGTGTTCGTGCGAAATTCGACGACACGAAAGTCCGGTCGGTCACCGTTTTTCCCGCCTACAGTCTTGCTTCGTTTGGACTGTCGGCTTCGGAGTCGGCATACGTTGGGCGGGTCTATACCGAGGCGATGGTCGAGTGGGCTCATGGCGCAGGGCTTCAAGTCGTCACGTTGGACGAACTCAAAGCGAACCTTGGAGACAAAGCGAAGCAGTCGATTAACGACGGGTACCCACCGACCCTACCGCTTGATCGAGCCTTTGAACCTAAGGAGGTCGAGTTCATTGGGGCGGAAGTCGAAATGGTCCAGAAATTAAGCGAGCTTCAGGCTTTGCCAACCGACGCGATCCTGGTGGGCGAAATCGTGTATCAGACCGAGGGGCGCTGCGAAGAGCCAGCGACCGAGCACTCCGACCGCGCGTGGGTCGACGGTCAACAGGAAATGGAAGACTGTCTGGTGAGCCACTTCCAAGCGAAGCTAGTGCACATTCCCAGCGGGGAGACGATCTGGCACAACCGTGCGCTATTGGAGCGCCGCGCGATCGCGTCCCCCGAGACACGACTCCGTACGATCAAGCAAGCCGTCGCGATGACCCTTCAAGGAGCCGGTGGCGCGACCTCTGTGCTTGGAACCGCGGCTAAGCAATCGGTTGCGACCCGACCTTAATCGTACCCATTGGCTGCACCACCGCGGTGGGCTCCAACTCTTGATACGCCATCACAGCGACGTCTGGCATTTCTAACTCCACCAGCCGTTTTACATAGCGACGCACACTCTGGTCCGTCAGGACAACGGGCAAACGACCGGCACGCAGGTCTTCGGTGACGTTTGATTTGACCGCCATCATGATTTCGGACGAGACCGACGGTGGCATCGATAGGAAGTTCCCGGATTCGGTCACGCGAATCGACCCGGCAACCATGTCTTCGATCTCTCGATCGAGCACATAGGCAACGCTTCCCGGTTCCGTAAGTCGATGCGTTAGATATGCCGATAGCCCCTCTCGCACGCGCTCCGTAAGTTCTACCGCGTCACGATACTCCGGATTGGATGCAATGACGCCCAGGATGGCTTTCATGTTCCGAATCGACACGCCTTCGGCGACCAGACGACGAAGCACTTCAGTCAAATCCACAACGGAAATCACCTTCGGCACAACCTCTTGAACCACGGCAGGGAAGCGGGTCTCAAGCTGATTCAGCAGGTTCTGAACGTCTTGTACGCCCACGAACTTCTGCGCATTTGCTTTGATGCCAGCGGTCAAATGAATCAAGCTGTAGCCTGCGAAATCCCAAGTCCGAAACCCAGCAGAATCCAGTGATTCAGCGTGTCTCTCATCCACCCACGACGCCGGTTTGCGGTTTACGGGGTGCGTGGTCAATTCGCCGACTGCGAACGCTTCTATCGCATCGGGGGCAGCGGCGACGAAACGCTTGCCTGCCTCAAACTCAAATGATGAAACTGGTAACTCATCGATAGAGATTCGGCCCTTGTTGGCACCTACCCCACGTGCGTCTGTCCGAATTCGCACGGCCGGAACCTTGACCCCCAATTCCAGGAAGACCCCCTCGCGCATTGCACCGAGAGCGCCTTGCAGCCACTGCGCCCGCTCCGGGGGAAGCATGCTCCCCTGCCCTAGTTCCAGCGTGATCGGTGTGACCATCGGTACCATGGTCTTTGCCTGCCGTTCGCTACTGCTCACCTCCGCCTTCACCACTTCCAACTCGGGCTCTTCAACGACATCGGGCTGAAGCAGCCGATAAGCGACAAACCCTAGAATCACGCCCATCGATACGAACGGAATCGTGGGGAGGCCTGGGATGATGCCCAACAGCACCAACAAACCTCCCGTTATCGCCAACGCCTTTGGGTGCGCAATGACCTGCCCGACGATGTCGCCGCCAAGGTGGCCCGAGTCATCCGACGCAACACGCGTCACAATGATGCCCGCCGTCATCGCGATCAGGAGCGCCGGGATCTGGCTGACCAAGCCATCGCCGATCGTCAACAGGGTGTAGACCGACGCGGCCTCCGCGGGTGCCATGTCGAGTTGGAGGACCCCAACAACCATGCCAGCCACGATATTGATCCCGGTGATGATCATCCCGGCGATCGCATCCCCCTTGACGAACTTCATCGCGCCATCCATCGCACCGTACAGCTGGCTTTCCTGCTGAAGCATGGACCGCTTTCTTCGGGCCTCTTCAAGGTCGAACGCACCCGCCCTCAGATCGGCATCGATGGCCATCTGCCGCCCAGGCATCGCATCCAACGTAAAACGCGCCGCAACCTCTGAGACACGCTCTGAACCCTTGGCGATAACCAAAAACTGAATGATGGTCAGGATGAGGAAGATCACCGCTCCCACCACATAGTTCCCCTGAACAACGAAATTACCGAAGGCGTCAATAACCGACCCGGCATCCGCCTGGAGCAAAATCAAGCGCGTCGAAGACACGTTGAGCGCCAACCGAAACAGTGTCGTCAGCAACAAAATGGAGGGAAACGACGCGAGCTTAATCGCGTTAGGAATGTACAAACTCACCATCAACAACGTGACGGCAAACGCAATATTGGTGGCCAGCAAGATGTCCAGCAAGCCCGTAGGCAGCGGGACGATCATCATCCCGACGACGCCGACGACCACAAACGCTAGGGCGATGTCGCTATGTTTACGAAAGCGAGCAGCGAAGCTGTTTGAGCTGTTCATGAATCCCCCAATTCAGTTTGGGCAAAAAGCAGTGAGTGTGTTCGACTTATGAACCAAACTCACTTCGCCTGCAAGGTCAATTCAGCGCCTAAGGCAACACGCAGAACGTGTCGATGCCATCCGTCTGACAGGTTCCACCACTCTCGAGACAAATCTCGGTAAGCGTTGGTGCTCCGACCTGTCCGCCAAGCGGCGTGTTACCACACGCCGGATCGCAACGACCTGCCGTGCAGCGGCCACTCGCGCCGCAATCGTTATCACTGGTGCATGATGGCAAGCAGCTACCCAAGAACTCCAGCGTACCCATGGTCGAGCCTGGCTTGAACCCAATGGGTTGGCAGGCGTAGCCCCCACGGCAGCCGCCGTCGCATGATGCGCGGCAGAAAGCCAATTCGCCGCCCTGCTGGTCATCTACAATCGTGCAAACGCCACCGCCACAAGCTTCCGATTCGTAGGCAAATGGCGCCGTAATGTCCTGTGGAATGGGGCATGGTTCAGCGATGCAGTAACCGTTCGTGAAGCCAGTGGCGTTTCCGTCCATATCCGTGTCTGGAATGCAGAAACCATCAAGAGCGCCGCCATTGCAGTCCGAATCTTGGGCGCATGCACCACCAAGGTTCGTTGGGGTCGCGCAACCGCACTCTTGCGTCAAACCAAACTCGCCACATCGCAAGGTCGACAGGTCATCACAGGTCTGGGTGACAAACTGTTCCAGCGCCGCTCGGAAGTTCGGGTTCGACGCGGCGTCCTGAGCGCAGGTCGTTCCGCCCGCAGGACCGTTCAGGCACTGCGTGCGAATGCTGTCGAGCGTCGTGCGGTCCGTCGCATCCAACGTGCAGTTGTTCGTAATGCACGACCCGTACAACAAGTCACACGCCTGCTCGCAAAGTTGCGTCGCAGTCGCATTGTTGGTCGAGTTGTTCGAATTGGTGTTGTTGTTGGTCGTGTTGTTGTTCGTGTTGTTGGTGTTATTGACGTTGTTCAAGTTATTAACATTGTTCATGTTATTAACATTGTTGACGTTGTTCACGTTGTTGACGTTGTTCGCGTTGTTCATCGCCTCCAGATTGAGGCAAATTCCCTCAAAACACGTGAATCCCACAGCACAAACCCCTGCCTGACACTGGTCGAAGCATTTGGTCTCACCCAACGCCGTTGCATACTGTTGATTCGCGTCACAACGCGAAGACTTCTCGCTGTCACCACAAGCGACAACCAAAAGCGTTACGGCCAGAAGACCACAGAGTAAGCCCAAAACTCGGGGGGAGGTCACGTTCGTCATCCAACAACCCACTAGTGACATGGCGGCTCGACACCGCCATTAAACATACGTAGACAAAAATCCTACATGTAGGACACAGGCCTAAACTCTAGCGTTCCCCAATTTCATGTCAAGCGGTGGCTTATCCGGCGACGGTGATTGGTTCGCCTAATGGAAGGGAAGTTGTGAACCTTCAACGCGATTCAGGTGATGCGGGTCGTGTGTTCCCCCGCGCATACCAGTCGCCAAGAAGATCGTCATGGCCATCATGATGTAGCGTTGAACAAACGCCATCACTTGAGCGGGATTACGTGCCGACTCCGAATCACGGTTCCACTGAACCGTCTGTTCCTCGTCAATCAGCTCAGCGGGTTGCATCATCGCTGCGTAGATGGAGTGCTCCAGCGCTTGAATGACGTCAAATGCCGTTCCATAGCGACTATCAACGTCTTTCGACATCGCTCGCATAATGACGCTCTCAAACTCCTCAGTCAGCCCAGGATTGAAGGCTCGTGGCGCTTCCGGTGTCGACATCACGTGCGCGTCCATGAGCTCACGAATCGGCATTCCCTCATATGGACGACGACCGCACGCTGCCTCGTACATCATGACACCGACACTGTAGATATCGGATGCTGTGCATACGGTTTCGGGGTCCTGAACCTCTTCGGGCGAGATGTAGGCTGCGGTTCCGACGATCTTCGTTCGGTCCTCTTGCGGAAGCGGCTCATGTGCAAAGCGCGCGACGCCGAAATCAATGATTTTGGCGACAAGCCGGCCTTCGTGATTTGTGATCATCATGTTCGCGGGCTTCAAGTCGCGATGGATGATGCCCTTTCGATGTGCGTGACCTAGTCCACGCAAGATATCGACGAAAAGGCACGTCAGGTCGGTCTCTTCGAGTTCATCGAAGTGCCCAATCCACTCCTCAAGAGTGTGCCCCTCGATATACTCCATGACGAAAGCGACCTGCTCCCCAATCTCAAGAATTTCTTGGAATGACACGATGTTCGGATGGTTCATCGTCATCATCATGCGAGCTTCACGAAGAAATCGCTTGCGCTTCACCGGATCCGAGACCAGATGCGGGTGAAGGACCTTAATGGCCACGGGTTCAAACGATTCCGAGTGCCGAGCGCGATACACAAAGCTGGTCGCGCCGGTTCCTGCGAATCCGTTGATGACATAGTCGCCGATACGGTCACCGTATCGAAGCGTAGGACGGGGTTTTGAGTCGGGTTTGCGCCGAATCTGACTCGCCATTTGGACCCTCCGTGGTCAAAGCGAATGCTTGAGATTCCCCTGAAGTTTCGCTCGCAAATGGCAAACGTCAAAAAAAATGTCCCACAGCTTGCTGCTGCAGGACAAATTTTCCGAAGAGGGGTCGCTGGGCTAGCCCTGCCCGTCGTAGAAAGGCCGGAGCGCATCGGCACGGCTTGGCTGGCGAAGTTTCTGAAGCGCCTTCGCCTCAATCTGACGAATACGCTCGCGAGTCAGGTTAAAGTCCTGACCAACCTCTTCCAGCGTATGGTCGGTCTTTTCACCGATACCAAATCGCATTCGCAGAATCTTCTCTTCGCGTGGCGTGAGCCCCTCAAGCATTGCTTGAGTTTGGTCCCGAAGGTCCTGGCTGACCGCTTCCTCCATCGGACTCGGAGAGTTTTCGTCTTCGATGAAATCTCCAAGTTGACTGTCGTCCTCACCAATTGGCGTTTCGAGGCTCACAGGCTGTCGCGAGATTCGAAGTGCCCGACGCACTGCTTCAACCGGGATTTCCAACTTCTCGGCAATCTCAGCTGGCTCTGGCTCTCGACCCAGCTCCTGTTCGAGCTGCCGCCCCGTACGAACGATACGGTTAATCGTCTCAATCAAGTGCACAGGGATTCGAATGGTACGCGCTTGGTCTGCAATCGCGCGCGTAATCGCCTGCCGAATCCACCACGTAGCATACGTCGAAAACTTGTGGCCGCGCTGATACTCAAACTTCTCAACCGCACGCATGAGGCCGATGTTTCCTTCCTGAATCAAATCCAAGAAGTGCATTCCGCGATTCACATACTTCTTTGCAATCGATACGACCAAGCGAAGGTTGGCTCGAATCATCTCGCTTTTGCCACGCTCTGAGCGTCGTTCACCTTCGATGATGTCTGTAACCAGGACGTTCAATTCATCGAGGGGCATTCCAAACTCTGCCTCCACGAGTCGGCGCAAATCAGCAGCACCCTCCCGAAGGTTGATGTACTCGATGAGGTCGTCCTCGCTAACTCGTTTGTACTCAACGACTTCGCCATCGAGGTAAAGCTCAGCCATTTCCTCAACGCGTTTCTGAAGAATATGACGACTTTCACAGAATCGTTGCATTCGTGCTTCAGCACGCTGAACGTTCATCAAGCCACCTTTCAGGTAGCTTACAATCTCAGCGATGAATCGCAGGGAGAGCTTACATTCGGTCACGGCCTTGGCGAGCTTCTTACGCTGCTTAGCGTATTCCTTTTCGGCAGCTTCAAGCTTCGTTTTTGCGGGGCGTTTTTGCGCTTGCAGCTGTTCAAGTTCATCGCGTGCTTCTTGGAATCGAGTGAAAGCACGGCGAAGTCGGTCGAAACGTTTGAAAGTGGCATCAGATACGGGTTGGTCCGAATCCTCCGGACCCGGTTCGTATTCGTCAAAGACCTCGCGAGCTCGGGCCGTGCCCGCTCGAAGTCGGTCGGGCAGCGCAAGAATCATCTCGATGCCTGCGTCGCAACTCAGGATGGCTTCGAAGATGATAAATCGACCAGCTTCGATCTCTTTCGCAATCGCAACCTCGCCTTCACGGGTCAGCAATGTGACCTGCCCGATTCGACGGAGATACATTTTTACTGGGTCAAACCCATCCTTCCACTCGTCCTTCCCGGACCCGCGCATTCGCGCTTCTTTACGCTCCTGGGTGCGTTGCGCAATGAAGTCATTATTAGTGTCGGATTTCGCTACCTTGCTCGTTTCGCCCACGACTCACCTCACTCACGGGGAGCAGCTTTCGCTGATTTCTTGGCCTAACCGATGGAAGACAGTGTGCTTGATTACCGAAGCCCGCCTTGGGTTTCGGCCTTCTATTGAAATTCTGAAAAGAATTTCGTAGAAGTGCGCACCGGCCTCCATGCTCACGGAAAACCATCAGCAGGTTCCGTGCCAAAGCATTGAAGAAGTTCGCAAAGCCACGTGGGCTCTTGTGATGCATCGTAATTCTTTGCTCAGACTGGAATTCTGCTACCTGAAATGATGACATACGTGTCACACCCTTGCGAAAACTCTTTGCACACAGGGTCTCAGTTCACAGAACAGATGCTGCGGTTCACCGAATCGCTAAACAGGTAAACGCGCGAAAAATCGGAGTTCTTCCCACTTTTTGCACCCGGAACAGCATTTCCTACGAATGTCAAGTCAGCGTGATCAACGGTGTAGATCACAGAGATCGCTCTCAGAATTCTGTGGACCCAAATCAAATAGTGGAGACTGAAGGCCTCAGGTCGCGAGGGCCCGTAGCTCTTGCAATTCAGTGCGGACCGCAGTGATAGCGCGGCGGCGACGTTGTTCGCGTGCAACAAGTGCGGCACGCAACTCATCGCGCTCCTGAGTCACAACTTCCATATGTCGCTCAAGCATTTCCAATTCTTGCGGATTGCTGGACGGTGAGGCTTCGATTCGGTCTTGAAGGCTAAGAATCTCAGCGTTCAAGCTCTCGATTTCCTCCGCTTGGGCGTTCATCGTGGCGCGCGTTTCAGCAAGTTCTGATTGCGCTAACTCAAGCTCAGCTTGCGTTTGGACAAGCTGCTCGCTGGCGGATTCATCTTCCACCAGCGGCAACTCACCCTGTCGATTCAGTACCAATTGACGGCGAGCGCCGGCAATTGTGTACATGTCTTCGTAAAGAAGCTCCCGAATCTGCACTAGGAGTTCAACATCCCGTCGTTGATAGGCCCGCTGACCTGTTTTGGTTTTCTCAGGGCGCAATTGCTCGAACTCAGTTTCCCAATATCGGAGCACATACGGCTCCAGATTGAGCAACTTCGCAATCTCACCAATCTTGAAATAGGTCTTTTCGGGAATCTGGACAGGATCCACGTCGCCCTCCTTGGTCGCGGCTTATGGGCCATCGTGGCCCGCCGGTGGTTTTAATTGTTCAGGTCGTCTTTTAACACCTGACTGACTTTGAAGCGAAGGACTTTCCGCTCTGGAATCATGATTTCCACGCCTGTGCGAGGATTTCGGCCAACGCGCTCGCCCTTCTGACGAACTTCAAACTTACCGAATCCGCTAACCTTGATCGAATCCCCGTCTTCCAGGGTCTCTTTCATGGTCTCGAAAACGGCTTCAACGTAATCGGAAGCTTCCTTTTTTGTAACGCCAACACGTTCATAAACGCTGTTTACGATACCGGCTTTTGTCATCGTCATAACTGCTCTCCTATAGACGACCGGTAGTTCGCGTCTGCCAAGACTCGAACCGGAAATAATTCAACTGACCCACGCCAGTTTTACCAACACAGTTGTAAACTTACAGTGACATTGGTTCAAGTAGCCAACCCAAAATGGCACAGAATCTGCGGATCACCGCTGTACAGTGCCAACGGATTTTTCCAACCACGCCAAAAGCTTGGCGTCTGCTGTCTTGATTTCATCGTCGGTCAACGTCTTGTCGTCGGATCGGTATGTCACACTCAAAGCAAGCGATCGCTTCCCTTCAGGCACCTGCTCGCCTTCATAGACGTCGAACAACTCAACATTCTCAAGCAATCGACCAAACTTCCCGTCGTTCTTCGCCAACTTATCGATCGAAGATCGCAGGTCGCTGTAGTTCGCCGTCACGTCATACAGCAGAGCAAAGTCCCGCTTCACGGATGGGAACTTTGAGATCGCCGCGTGTTTTGCTTGTCGCTGCCCCAGCTTGAACAAGCCATCGAGGTTCAGCTCCAAAAGCACGACTGGCGCGCCCAGGTCCAACTCCTTGACCATTGCTGGGTGAACCTGCCCTACCGTGGCAAGCCATGTGTCTCCCACTGACCAATTCGCCTGCACGCCAGGGTGCAGGTATGGCTCAAGCTTCGCAGGAACGGACCAAGTCGCATCCGCGGTATCGAATGGGACGGCGAGTGACTCGACAAGACCTTTTACATCATAGAACGACCACGCTTCGGTGGCCGCGAAATGCGACGCACGTTGGCCGGTCACGAGCAATCCTAGACGCTCTTGTTCGCCATCCTGCAGATACACACGACCAATCTCAAACAGCCCTACGTCGAAAGTACGCTGAGCCACGTTTGTCTCCAGATTGCGGAGCAGCCCCGACACCAATGTGGTGCGCATGTGGGTCATTTCCGATGTCACTGGGTTCGCAATCGGATGCGCAAATCGGCGTGCATCATCTTCCGTCAACTTCAAGGCGTGCAGCTCAGCTTCAGAAGTGAAGCTGAAGTTAACGGCCTGATACAGGCCTTCAGCCAACAAGACGTCACGGATGCGGCGCTTTTGGTTGGTGATATCTCGAGGCACGATCGTCGGTTCGTGTCCTGCCTCCACGCGCGGTTGATGTACGTGACCGATCGAAACCTCAGGGAATGAAGGCTCGAGATTGTCCAACCCATAGAGCCGGACGATCTCTTCAACGAGGTCGATTGGCCGCTCAATGTCTGGGCGCCGAGTGGGCACCACTACGTTCAGCGCTGCGGCGCCCCGACTCACGTCGAGGCCCAACGACGTGAGATACCCCTCAATCTGGTCGACCGACAGGTCGATACCCAAAATCCGTTTTGGCAACGACAGAGGCAATTCAACCGTGACCGGTTCGATCGGCTTCGGATAGTGGTCGATTCGGCCCGTCCGCAGAGATGGTGTCGAACCTTCATGAACACGCATTACAAGGTCGATCGCGAGCTCCAGGTTTTCTGCAATCGCATTGGGATCGATCCCGCGCTCAAATCGATGGCTTGAATCGGTGTGTAGCCCGAGTCGCTTCGAGGTCTTTCGCACCAACGTCGGTTCGAAGTACGCACATTCGATCAAAATGCGGGTCGTCGATTCCGTCACCTCGGTTCGCTCACCGCCCATGACGCCTGCGATTGCGACAGGCCCGGTGTCATCCGCGATCACGAGATCGCGACCATCTACCTTGTATTCTTTGTGGTCGATCCCGACCATCGTTTCGCCATCACGTCCCCGACGAACGGTGATTCCACCATCGAGCTTGTCGAGGTCGAAAGCATGCAGAGGTTGACCGACGTGCATCAACACGTAGTTCGTCACATCCACGATGTTGTTGATGCTGCGTGATCCAATCGAAGCCAGACGAGCCTGCAGCCAGTCAGGACTTGGACCAACGGCAATATCCTCCATCACTGCCATCGCATACCGTGGACAGCCTGGGTCTTGAACATCCAAGGACGCGACATCCGACAGCGGTCCGCCGGTTCCCGTGTGCGCATCCGATTTGATGCCACAAACAGGCTTACCCAACAGCGCGCCGAGTTCGATGCCAACACCACGGTGGCTGAGGCAGTCTGGTCGATTCGGGGTAAGATCGAGTTCAAGCGTTGCGCCATCAAGCCCCATCGCCTCGTACACCGGAGTACCGAGTTCCAAGCCTTCCGGGAGAATCCACAACCCTTCGCTCTTCTCGGCGAGCCCTAGCTCCTCTTTGGCGCAGAGCATTCCCTGCGACATCACGCCAGCAACCTTACGCTCACTAATCTCGAATGGGAGCGCGACCGGTGCAGCACCAGGAAGTGCCGTTGGGACGAAGTCGCCTGCTTTCATGTTCTTCGCGCCACACGCGATGTTGCGGATAGTACCGTCGCCAACATCGACCAAGCAGAGCACCACACTCTTGGCCTTCGGAATCTCTTGGATTTCGACGATCCGACCGACCACGATCTTTGGGTCTTTGAACTTCGAAATCTCTCCGACTTCCACGCCAGCAGAGGTGAGTTGGTCTGCAACTTCGTGCGCATCAACGTCGCTTAGATCAACGAATTCATTGAGCCATTTCAAACTTACTTTCATCGCTCTAGCTCCTAGAACTGGCGGAGGAACCGAATGTCGTTATCGAACAACAATCGGATGTCAGGAATCTCGTACTTCAACATTGCAATTCGCTCGACGCCGAGTCCGAACGCGTAACCCGAGTAGACTTCAGGGTCGATGCCCGCCCCTCGCAACACGTTGGGGTCGACCATGCCGGAGCCCAAAATCTCGAGCCATCCTGTGTGGCTACAGACTTTGCATCCATCACCGCCGCAGAAAATGCAGCCAATATCAACCTCAGCACTGGGTTCAGTGAATGGGAAGTAACTCGGTCGCAGCCGCATCTTTGTTCCGACACCGAAACACTTATCGACAAACGCCTTCAACGCACCAACGAGGTCACGCATTGTAATGTGCTTATCGACGTGCAGGCCTTCAATTTGGTGGAAAACCGGGCTGTGCGTCGGATCGAAGTCGTGACGATACACGCGGCCCGGTGAAATCACCTGAATTGGAAGTTCATAAGCCAGCATGGTTCGTACTTGAACTGGGCTGGTGTGTGTTCGTAACAGGTGCCCGTTTTCCAGCATGATCGTGTCCTGCATATCCCGCGCAGGGTGGTCATCTGGGAAGTTCAGCGCCTCGAAGTTGTAGAAATCGCTCTCGATTTCAGGACCGTCGGCAACCTCGAATCCAAGCTCTTGGAACAAGTCGATGAGCTCCGCTTCCATCAAAGTGAGCGGGTTGCCGTTCGACTTTGTAAACACCCGCCCAGGCAAGGTCACGTCGACCGTTTCCTCGCGCAGTTGGCGCTCGACTTCTGCCGCTTCCAACGCTTCAACGCGCTCAAGATACGCGGATTCGATGGCATTTTTCGCGGCATTCGAAGCCTGGCCAACCGCCCGCTTGCCGTCGTTTGGCAGGTCGCGCAGGAGTTTCATGACGTCTTGCATCTGTCCCTTCTTTCCAAGGAACCGATTCTTGACCTGGATTGCATCTTCCACGCGCTCGGTTTGAGCGAGCGCAGCGACAGCTTCACCTTGAATACTGTCGAGTTTCGAAATCATCTCTTCGGTTGTCATCGTCCATCCGATGTCGAACAAGAAACAAAAAAGCCCCGGAGACCTAGGGTCCCTGCGGGGCAACGCTTGGAATACAAAACGGTTTTCTTAACCGTTTGCAGCTCGAGCGGCCTCCGCAACCTTCGTAAAGGCTGCAGGGTCAAAGACGGCCATGTCGGCCAGGATCTTACGATCCAATTCGATATTCGCTTTTTGCAAGCCACCGATCAAACGGCTGTAATTCAGTCCGTTTTGTCGTGCAGCAGCATTGATGCGGGTGATCCATAGGCGGCGGAACTGACGCTTGCGTTGACGGCGGTCACGGTAAGCATATGCCCATGCGCGATGGACGGTCTGCTTTGCGGTCCGGTAGAGCGTGCTACGCCCTGCACGGAATCCGCGTGCTGCCTTCATAATCTTTTTGCGTCGTCGGCGCGCTCTGAAGCCTCGTTTCACTCGTGGCATTTTACGTACCTCTACAAATTCACGTTAATAAACAAATACAATCAATCGTACGGCATCAAGGCGCTAATGCGCGGTGCATCCGCATCCGAAATGTAGCCGCCCTTGCGAAGCTGGCGCTTACGCTTGGTCGACTTGTGAGTCAGGATGTGGTTACGAAAACCTTTGCGGTACTTAATTTTACCGTTTTTGGTCTTCTTGAAGCGCTTTGCCGCCCCACGATGGGATTTCATCTTGGGCATGACTGCCTCCACTCGATTTGGCGCCGTGAAGCGCCCCAAACAACAATAAATCGCTGATTCTCAGCGGGCGCGCATAATGACGAGTGACCCTATAAAGGTCAAGTACATTTGCGACTTTTCAAAAAACTCACTCGGATGTGTCTTTCATGGGTGCCATGAACATTGTCATGTTACGGCCTTCCATGCGCGCATCCTGTTCAACGGTCGCGACGTCTTCAAGCATTTCAGCCGCGCGATCCATCAAATCATAGGCAATGTCAGGGTGAGTGATTTCGCGACCGCGGAACATCACCGTGAACTTCACCTTATTATTCTTTTCGAGAAACGCCTTGGCTTTGCGGACCTTCGTCTCGAAGTCATGATCGTCCGTCTTTGGACGCATCTTCACTTCTTTAACCTCAACACGCGAAGACTTCTTGCGAGCCTCCGCATTTCGCTTCTTCTGCTGGTATTTGTATTTGCCGTAATCCATGATTCGGCAAACGGGGGGTCGCGCTTGTGGCGCTACTTCCACCAAATCCAGTCCAAACTCTTCTGCTTTGTAGAGGGCATCGTCGATTTCCATCACACCCAGCTGTTCTCCATCTGGGTCGATCACGCGAACTTCTTTCGCTCGGATTCGTTTGTTGATGCGGGGGTCTTTTTCCGCCATGTACCTACGTTTCTCCTTATTGCTCAAATAAAAGTGGGCAGGAAACATTGCCTGCCCGACGAACGGAACGCCTAATTAAATTGTCTGATTAGCGCTTCGTTAGTAGGCACGGGCGGATTTGAACCGCCGACCCCTACCGTGTCAGGGTAGTGCTCTCCCACTGAGCTACGTGCCTAAATTTCTCACAGCATCGCTGAGAGGACGGTGGATTTAACAATCGATTGGGGTCGTGTCAACGCAAAACAAGGCCTACGCCGAATTGACCGGCCAACAGCGTTAGGGTACACACCGCCCCCTAACTTAATGCGTAGTGGAGAAGTTATGCGACTCATTCTGGTAGGCCCACCGGGCGCAGGTAAAGGTACTCAAGCTGCTGGTCTCGTCGATCGATACGGGATCACTCACCTCTCGACTGGCGATATGCTGCGTGCAGCCGTCAAAGAGGGCACCGAGCTCGGAAAGCAGGCTGACGAATTCATGAAGAAGGGACACCTCGTTCCCGACGAAGTGGTGATCGGCATGGTCCTCGAGCGCATCCAGAAAGATGACTGCGCAAAAGGCTTCTTGCTTGATGGGTTCCCACGAACTCGTCCGCAGGCGGAAGCCCTCGACGTTGCCCTGGCTGACGCAGGTGCAGATCTTGACGCCGTGGTCCTCATCGAAGTCGCCGACGAGTTGATCGAAGAGCGGATCACCGGCCGTCGTTCTGACCCTGACACCGGAGAGATCTACCATATCTCGTTCAACCCACCTCCCGCAGACGTCGCTGACCGAGTCGTCCAACGCAAGGACGACACGGCGGAGGCTTGCCGGGCGCGATTGGACAAATATCACAGCGAAACCGCGCCTATCGTCCCGTTCTATGAAGCCAAAGGCATTCTTAAGCGCGTCGATGGTGTGGGTTCCCCAAGTGAGGTCGGCGAGCGTATCGCAACTGTCCTTGCATGAGTTCCTACCGCGCCATCCTTCAGGACGCTGCGAGTCGCGGCGACCTGAAACCTTCGCTTAACCTGTTAACACAGGTCTGGGCCACGATCGTCGGCCCCGAGATTGCGAACAACACCAAACCCTGCGGGTGGAATCAGGGAGAGCTGACGCTGGAAGTCAATCCCAGTTGGCTCAAGCACATGGATGGTGCATCCAACCTGCTAATGCGAAAACTGAACCTGAGACTTCCGTTTGAGGTGACATCATTGACGATTATCGAAGGACACGTCGAGCCGACGCCCGTCCGACGTGTCGAGATTTCGCCTCCAACACCCACAGAGAGCGACCGAGAGTTGGTCGATGAACTCCCAGAAGAAATGCGTGAGGCAGCGGCTCAGATCGCCGCGTTCGTCCGCCAAAAATCTGGGGAATAATGTTAGACGCCTAAGGCGTGTTTGCTTGCGATTGACGGCCAGTTCGGTTATGGAACGCATGCAAAAATGCAAAAACTAAAATGCAGTATGCGTAAATGATGAATACCCAAACCGCTTCCGACTTTTCGGATTTCTACCTCAGCAAACACATGCTGAAGGCCCTCGAAGGCGTTGGCTACGTCCAACCCACCCCAGTTCAAACCACGTCGATCCCGCTAGTTATGGCCGGAATCGACCTCATCGTTCAGAGCCAAACCGGTAGTGGAAAGACCGCGGCATTCGCGATCCCTACCTTGGAGATGTTGGGTAAGAACCCGGGCGTTGCCGAAGTCCTCGTACTCGCACCGACCCGTGAACTGGCTCGCCAGGTCGCCGTTGAATTCGATCGGCTCAGCGGAAACAAACTCGATATCGCCACCATCTACGGCGGTGTCTCGTACGAAAAGCAATACAAGGAACTTGAGACCGCACAGGTCATCTGCGCGACGCCAGGCCGCCTTCTGGACATCCTGAAGAGCGGCAATCTGGACCTTAGCAAGCTGCAGATTCTGATCCTGGACGAAGCTGACGAAATGCTCTCGATGGGATTCGCAGAAGACCTCAACGCGATCATCTCGTTCCTTCCCGAAGACCGACAGAGCCTTTTATTCTCGGCAACGATCACCGATGAGGTGAAATCGCTGTCGGCCAAAATGCTCTTCTATCCCGAGTACGTATCGCACTCCGACGACTCGGTCGCAGCTACTGACGTTCAGCACATGTGGTACCCCGTAACAGGCGTGGGTCGTGCGCGCGACTTGCTTCGAGTTCTTGAGTACGAAGAACCTGAGTCTGCAATCATCTTTGCCAACACGCGCGATGATACCTTCATGGTCACTAAGTTTTTGCGTCGGCACGGGCTGCGGGCCGACGTGATCAATGGTGATTTGCCGCAAAAGGAACGTGAGCGCACGCTGAAGTCGCTACGTGAAGGCAAGACCGACATCCTGGTCGCGACCGACGTCGCAGCCCGCGGTATCGACATTTCAGACCTCTCCCACGTGTTCAATTTTACGTTGCCTGACAGTGCAGAGGTGTACATCCACCGAACTGGACGTACGGGTCGCGCCGGGAAGAAAGGACGAGCGATTAGTCTGATCTCGCCGCGTGAGGTGACGACGTTATTCAACGTACGAAAACAGTACAAAGTCGACATGACCAAGACGGAACTGCCCTCGCCTGAAGACCTTCTTCGGCGCAAGCAGGAGACGGCTATCGAGAAGCTAGCTGACACCGTCAGTTCGATGGGCAATATCGCCTACGGCTCGAAGCTTGGCGTCGCCCAGCAACTCCTCAACTCCGACGACCCCGAAAACCTGCGATTGCTCGCAAAACTTCTGACGTTGGCTGAGAGCACTTCTGCTGCGCCCGTCGTTGAAGTGAAAGAGGTCGAAGAAGTCGAAGAAGTCGAAGCCGCGCCTCAAGACACTGCTGACGAACCAGAAGATTCTCAGGACACAGCCGCGGAAGCAGCAGATGCGGATGCGGACGGAGATGATTCCGGAAAGCGCCGGCGACGACGACGTTCGCGAAGTGAGAAGTCGGACGAGAAACCGGCTTCCGAGCCTGCGAATGAAATCGAAGTCAAAGCTGATGATGATGAGGGACGCAATCGACGACGACGACGTCGTGGTCGTAAGAGCGACGACAGCGCTCCAGAAGCCAAAGCGCCAGCAGCCGAGGCTTCCGATGAGAAGTCAGACGATAAGCCGAAGCGAAATGGCCGTGACTCGTCTAAAGGACGGGGCCGTTCGCGAAAGAGCTCGTCAAAGCCACCGCGAAAGCAAGAGTCGAAGCCTCAAGAACCGATGTCGAAGATCTGGATCAATCTGGGTCAGGAACAATTCGATTCTGACAAGGACGTGGTTGAGATGATTTGCCACATGGCTGGACTCGAGCCGGAAGACGTCGGAAGCGTTTCTGTAGAGAAATCATTCAGTTACGCAGAGGTGCGAGAGTACTACTTCTACGATATCATCAACGCCATAAACAATCAGGAATGGCAAGGTGTCACCGTCGCTGCGGAACCAGCGCGGAAGTAAGCTAAGACATGGAGCAACTTCGTCTATGAACGCACTTCGACTTTCCCTAATGGCGCTACTCGTAGCATTCGCCGTCGCTTGTGATGACTCTGGCACCGTTAAGGTCGACAAGGCAGAAGAAGACCCAAGTCTTCCTCCGCCAAATGTTTCCCTGCCAGATCCCCCTCCCGCATCGGGTTTTGAAGTTCCAAAACGGAACAACGACAACACCCTACGTGTGGAAGGTCTCATCCACTACCAAGATGAGTTTCTCGACCAACAGGTTGAGGTTAAGGGTGTGATCGTCCAGATCTCGAAACCATGCGATCCCAAGAAGGCCAAGAAGAACGGCGAAGAATGCCCGGAGCCGTATCTTACCTTCAAGGATGACCAGGATGGACAGAAGTTCATGCGCGCGGTCGGTTACAAGGAAGAGTACATCAAGAAGGCCAAGCTCGAGATTGGCGGTGAGCCTCGCGTATTCAAGGGCACCTACAAGAAGGTCGCTCAAGGGTTCGTGGCTACTGAAGACGGACTCATCCTCCTCGACTTTGTGGATGACGTGCCGGTTCTCGAAGAAAAGTAGTCCGGGGCAAATCCCAAGAAACGAAGAAGGCGCCAGTTTGGCGCCTTTTCTCTTTCTTGCTGGGAAGCGGAGCTAGCTAGCGCTTTTCAGCGAGAACAATGAGGCGTGAGCTTGAGGGCCCAAGATATGCGCCGCGATGGTGGATTTCACCGGTGACCTCGAGAATCTCAAAGCCGGCAATTCGCAGAATCTGCTCAAGCTCGTGCAGGCTGTACATGCGCACATAGCTTGAGAATTCTTGAGGAGGCGAGCCGTCTTCATAGATGAACGACCGCTTGGTGTGCAGGATGCTCTTATGGTGGTCAAACTCCACCTCTTCCAAGAACACGCACTCGATGCCTTCCCACCAGGTACGAGACGGCATTTCCGCCACAACGTAGTCGCGATTCGCGAGGTCGAGCAAAAATCGCCCGCCCTGCTTCAGAGCGCGATGCACACCCTTGAGAACGTTGAAGTTCGTCTTGTCGTCGAAATAGCCAAATGACGTCTGCCACATGAAACATGCATCGAAGATCTCACTAAAGGAGAGTTCTCGCATGTCGCCGTGGATGAACTTAATGGATAGTGAACGTCGTTGGGCCTCGCCCAAAGCACGCTGCAAGAGCGCCATCGATGAATCCAACCCGGCGACCTCAAACTCTTGCTTGGCGAGTTCGATTGAGTGCCGCCCAAATCCACAAGCCAGATCGAAGATTCGGGCTCCTGGTTTTACTGCCAGTGACTCACGAATGAACTTCACATCGCGGTTGGTTGCAGCTTTCAGGGCTTTTGCGTCCGGAATGGTGCGCAAATACTCCTCGCCGAAGACATCAAGGAACCAATTCTCACGTTTGAGTTCAGCCGGGGTCTTCTGCGGAGCGTCGTGTGCTTTCTTTTCTTCGAGCAGCTCTCGGACAATGCCACCCATGTCGTCGTCATCGCGCTTTTGCGGCGGCGGCGTGGGTTGAGGTTGCCGTGGCAGCGGCTTGGTATTGTGTCGCTGCCGTCGTCCGGGCTGTTGCTTAACCTGAGGCGGTTGCGCGGGCTTTGGTGGTGGTTTGGACTCCTCCACAACCTCGCTGTCTAGATCGAGCTCAATCTCGCTCTCAGCTTCTGCAATGTCTTCGGCGTCGGATGCTTCTTCGGCGTCACTGGCTTCCGAGACTTCGCTGGATTCCGAAACCTCCGCAGGTTCGGAAACTTCACTCGCATCGGAGACTTCGCTGGCATCGGAGACTTCGCTCGGAACTTCGTCGACCAATTCGAGCGGTTCACTCTCTTCGCCGGACAGCGCCGATGGAAACTCAGGCTCTTCAGCGGGCACGTCGTCTTTTGAGACCTGATCCATTTGAACGGTCTCGGCGAGTGACGCCCGATTGTCGGGAATCGCCGATCCGGCCTTTGCGCCGTTAGGTTTTACGGCCTCAAATCCGTCTTGCCACTTCTTGGTCAGAACGCGTGGCGGATGAACGAGGACATCAGGCGCGTACTGCTGATCAGTCAGGATCGCGGAGACGTCCCACTTACGAACGGAGTCGAGGAGTTCGATCTCGGATCGGTCAAACGCTTCCATCCGCACAGTGCGGACCAGCTCTTCCCGATCGAATTCGTCATCGTCGGCCGCCTCGCTCTCGTTGACGACCGAATCTTCGCTGACCGGCGTCGAGGGGACCTTGAACTCAGGCATGATCAGACCCAGGTCCTCGTCAGGGAGGTTACCTGTCTCGTCATCTGCGCCCGCGCCTTCGACTTCCTCAGTAAGTTCGAGGATTTCGTCGCTATCTTCTTCTAGCGAGTCTAGGCTCGGTGGGTTTTCGGCGGAATTAGACACCTAACGAGCTCCTGCAGAGCCGTGATTATCGCAAAATATGAGGCCAAATGGACTCGCCAAGTCTAACCCACAGATGCAGGGTTAGACAAGTCTTTAGCGTGTCTGAGTATCTTGAATGATTCCGGGATTTTGCCGAGCTGCGGTCGGGCTACTTGCCAGAACCCGCGCGGCCGAGACGGGTGCCCATACGAATTGGCTCACCCGGTACCAGTGATTCATCAAACGCAAAGTCTGCGTTTTCGATCAATAGAATCACCGTCGAGCCGAGGTTGAAGGCGCCGATTTCCTCGCCGGCCGAGACATCCACCGCTTCGTCCAACGCGATTTCTTCGCGACGACGAAACTTCGAGTTAGTCACAAGGTCGTTGAACGTCAGCGACATCCGTCCAACACACGTCGCCCCCACCATGATCACGGCCACTTCCCCGAGATCGCGGTTGGATACGTACGTAATCAGCCGTTCATTCACCGCGAAGAGCTCATCCACGTTTTCAACGGCGAACGGATTCACCGGAAACAGGTGACCAGGAATGTAGCTAATACGCTCAATTGCGCCACCTGCGGGCGAGTGGACGCGGTGGTAGTCGCGAGGTGAGAGGTACACAGTGATGTAGTGACCTTCGCGGAATCGATCTGCATCCGCGCCACTGTCCACAAGGTCAACGAGACGGTAGTCCCGCCCCTTGGCTTGCACCAAGGTGTCACGGGTGATCCTACCAAAATGAGAAACGCGACCATCGGCAGGGCTGACGAGATCACCAACGCGTTCAGCGTCGATGTCACGGGCACCGTCCTTGAGTTTTCGAGTGAAAAACGCGTTCACAGAGCGATAGTCCGAAGGCGGACGTTCGCTCTCCGAAAGGTCGATCCCGGCCAAATTTGCAAATGTGCTGTTCACAAATCCCTGCAAACCTTTCGGGAGGGAAATTTCGCTCGCTGCCCCAACGGCACGACTAACAGTGTTTTTCGGAAGTAGCTGAAGTCCCTTCAGCTTCGCGCGATCCAACATTCTCTAAACCAATGAAAAAAAACAAACATTCGAACGAAGGGCTAGAAGCGCATGCCCCACTCTGCGCGGAACTTGAACCACTTATACGTGAGGTACGCGGTCACCGGACCGCCCAAAATGAGGAAGTACCAGCTGAGAAAAAAACTCAAGAGCACGGTCACAGTGCCGGCTCCAAGTGCGGAGAATCCTTTGTAGGATGCGGTCTTTTTCGTGAGTTCTGTTCGGCGCATGCTCTGCTCCTTGCCATCTTTGCCTGTCTCAAATCAACACGCGAAATGGTCAAAGTCAATCCATCCGGGACGAACTTTGTGCTCACCGCTGTCGATTGGCGTCGGACAACGCATATTGCGCAAAGACTAAGGTGGATGGATAATCCGCGCTGTCCCTAAAACCTATAGACGTCATGAATCGATATTTCGGTCTCCATACCCTCGAAGGCGAATGGCATTCGCTACTTCCGCGCTACCTATTGCTTTCCGATCGGGTGAAAAACAAACGCATCCTCGATATCGGATGCGGTACTGGTATCGGCGCGTCTTTGCTTCTCGAGCTCGGTGCTCAGATGGTCGATGCAATCGATCACCGTCCTGCCGTTCTGGAGCTCGGCCGCATGAAACATGCGAAACAGGGGCTCGATTTTCATGTCATGTTTTGGGAGGAGTTGGACTTTCCTGATGACACATTCGACGTCGTCGTGTGTCTGGACCCTGCTTCCCCAGTGACCGATCCGAGCCTGATCGCCGAAGTACAACGCGTCCTCAAGGACGGCGGGGAGTACATTTGCGCGGTAGAGATCAAGCAGATCGATGGCATGGAGTCTGTCCTTCCGAGGTATGGCTACACAGACGCCGCCGAAAGCGTCGATGTGCACCAGGCCTCCGATCGCGTGCCGCAACTCGGCGAACTCAACTCACGTTGGGAAAACGTGGCTCGCGTCGTTCAGAAGAGCGTGCTCGCCCACGTTTTTGACGTGCCTGACCCAGAGCCCGCGGAATCCGTTCGAAAGATCGATGACGAAGGCGTAAACGGGGTGTGGAGCGAACCAAGTCCGGACGCCCCACAAGGCGACCAGGGTCGTTGGATCCCAGTAGACATGCGGCTGTCGGCACATGACACAGACGCTGGTTCTGTCGAAGTCTACTTTTGCTCGAATGGAGAAGTGGCCGCGCCGCCGCTTCGTGAGATTCATCTCCCCTTCTACAGCATCATTACACGGCTCCAGCAGGTCATCGGTGACCTTCAAACCCTCGGAGTTCGCGACGGTAACAACGACGACTCTATTTTCGACGAAGTTGTCGACGATGCATCGCTCGAAGAGCAAAGCGACGTGGTCGAACGGCATCCGACGAATGAATTCAAGGCGGTGTCGTGGGACGACGAAAAAACCGGTATCCGCGAGCGTCCCGATCTCAGCCAATACCGGCCCGCAAACGACGAAGTCGATGAATTGCACGCCAAGGTTGTCGAACTCACTGATCTTTACGGCCAGGTGAAGTCGGACTTTGAGCGAGTGGTCAATGACGCCAGCCGAGCGTTAGAGGAACGCGACCACTACATCGAGCATCTCGTTACTCGAATTCACGACTGGGAAGTTCGATACTTCGATGACGGCGGACACCCCATCGAAATGGGTGAATCGCTTGATGAGCCTACGTCGGCATACGTTCCCGCTGAGCAGAGTGGGCGCGTAGGCGAGTTGGAAAACGAACTCGCACGTCTGCGTGATGAACAGCGGCGACTGAAGGCCGAATTGGATGCGAAACAAGCGCTCGCTGGCGCATCTGAGGAACCCGAGGACGTAGACGAAGCACCCTCCTCGTCCGAGGAGGAATAATGCGGCGTCAAACTAACTGGTTGATGGCCATACTATGTACGGTCACGGCATCCAACGCCTTCGCCGGCGGATTTGAGATTCCAGAGAACACGACATTGGGTGTAGCACGCGGCGGGACCGGCGCGGTCAATCGTTCCGACCCAAGTGCAATCTACTTCAATCCCGCGTTGCTCCCTCGCGCCGACGGGCTACAGGTGTTGCTAGACACCAATCTTGTGAATCTCAATGTCGATTTTCAGAGAAATCCGCTCGAGACACCTGCGCGGGAGTTTTCGCCCGCGAGCAATGATGCGGGCTTCTTCCCTGCCCCGTTTCTGGCCGTCAGTTATGACTTCGGCATCGACGATTTGGGCGTTGGCTTGGGGGTGTTCGGACCATCGTCTTATGGGAAACGGTGTCTGACGGACAGCTCAAGCGGGGAATGTGAGTACATCGTCGACAACAGCGCGCGTCACATGATGATGGAGAGTGACCTGCTTCAGATTTATTTCACGCTGGGCGCAGGATATGACTTTCACATCCTCGGAGGCACGCTTTCGATTGGGGCCGCAGCCTCGTTGGCTTACCAACAGACTTCGTTCACGGTCGTGGTCGACGAGGTCAGTGGAGCTGACGGGAACTGGAACGAAGACCCGCAGGCGCAAGGCCCGCTCGCAGCGAAGGATTTGACGGACATCAAACCCACAGGTTTTTTTGGAGTCGTCTACGATTGGCAAGGCCTGCGAATTGGGGCTTCCTACCGCCCACCGATTTCCTGGGAAACTAAGGGCGACTTCGACATCGAATTCCCGGAGAGCATTCAAGGGCTAGTGACCCTCGAAAACCAGGAGATGACGTTCAAGGTCGACCAAGCAGGTTCATTGCGAGCTGGTGTTGGCTATGAACACGGAACCCATCCGGGTTTTGAGAATCGCCCGTTGTTTGACGTCGAGTTCAATTTCGTCTGGGAAGACTGGTCACGCACAAAAGCCTTCGAGATCATTCCGACCGCGGACTTCGAGCTTGTGGGAACCCCTCAACCCCTGTTCCCCGTCTATCAACCGAAGAATTGGGAAGACACCTACAGCTTCCGCCTTGGTGGGTCGTTTGGAGCGACGTCCTGGCTGACGCTACACGGCGGTGGCTCCTATGAGACCGCAGGTCAAAGCCTCGAAAACACCAACGTCGATTTTGTTAGTTGGGAGCGAATCACTGCAGGGCTTGGCCTTGCCTTCCATCCATTGGACTGGCTGGACGTCGAAGTCGCATACGCCCATACCTTCAGCGGTGACCGTGAAGTCGAGGAAGGTTCGGTGTACCAACCGATCCCACTTTCAGCGTGTACGGGACCAGATTTCACCGATGCAGCCTGTCAGGAGCCTGGTACACCACCAGGGAATCCACAGAACGAAGGTTCGTGGTCATCCTCCTTCCAGATTTTAAGTGCAGGGGTGACGGGCCGCTGGGACTTGTAGCCTAGCCGGCGGGAACAACGACCCGAACACGCGTGCCTTTGCGGCGCGAAGAGGTGTAGTTCCAATAGCCTCCCACCGATTTCAATGCAGCCCGAGCCGTGGGAAGCCCCAGGCCGGAATGACCACGCTTCGTAGAAAAGAACGGGTCTTCGGCGCGAGAGAGTTCGTGTTTCGTCATGCCCCGACCTTTGTCGGAAATCTCGAAGCTAACGCGCTCTCCGATGGGTTTGATCGCGACACGAACTGTGCCGTCGCTCGGACGGGATTCAATCGCATTAGTCACGAGCGGCGAAATGATCCGCTCGACGACGGATGAGGAAACAACCGTGTCGTTGTCGCCCTCCACGTCGCATTCGACCTTCACCATTTTGTCCGACCAGCTTGAGATTACGCGCGACACATCCTTAAGGAGCATCGGGAAGCTCTCGTCTTCCTCGTCTTCGATTTCGAAGCTCTTGGAGAACTCGGTCACGGACGAACTCAATGTAGAAATCGCGTCGACCAAACGGGTGGCTGCTTCCGCCGCATCATCGGGACTGTCCTTTAGGACTTCAGCCAAAGCGGAGAGTGTTCCAATCTGGGTACTGAGGTCGTTGGCGATGAAGTCTGCTGCATCATTGAGCAAGCTTCTGCGAAGCCGTTTCATCCGCCATTCATGCGATTTCACGACAGAGGTGTCGTCCACCACGTAGAATGCGATGGCCGTCGATGCGTCAGACGTCACATCCCAATAGCGAAAGCCGAGGGGATCGCCGTCCTCTCGTTGAATGGTCACGTGGTATTCACGCTCACCACCCGCTGACGCCACAACACGATTGATGGTCAGTCTTGGCCGTCTTTTGATAGAGAACAAATCGAAGATCGTGGACTCGTCATTCAGATCGAACTCGAGCGCGTCTCGGAAAAACAGAGGTGCCTCCAAGATGCGGCCTTCCACATCAAGCAGGAGCAATCCCCCTGGAAATCTGCGTTCTGAATCGCCCACGGGTTACCTAAAAAGCTCAACAACACCAGCAGTGACGTCGTCTTCGAACTTTCGCATGACAGCCTGCGTGAAGCCCAAGGTCGTCTTCACGTCCGTCACGACATGCCAGAAGAACCCTGTGTCCGCTAACGGAAGCGACACGAATGTGGCTTCACCGCCATGAACGACGATACCACCCACGGTTTTCGACGCGCCCATCTCTTTAAGCGCCCTTGCGGCATTGCCGTAGAGATCGCTGTGAAACGCGTCAGCTGCCGCAGCTGCGTCGTCCTCGCTGTTTGAAACGCTCGCGAGTGGCAGACCATCCTCGAGTCCAACGATGCTCGTCGAAAGACACCCTGGCAGTTCATTCGAAACGCCCTTTAGAAGTTCGAACAATCCCATTCTCAATCTCCGTTCAGGGTCTTTTCAAAACGTCGCATCATCACAAGCGCAACACCCAGGCTCGTCTCTCGGTCGACGACCGCGACGTGCACATAGGAGGTCTGCGCCAGCGTTCTCACGATGACAAACTCATCGTCGAGGGCGAGTTGAAACTCTTTCAATTCATCGGATGGGTTCACGGCACGAACCGTACGTTCGGCGGCTGCGATGACCTCTCCGAAGAACACCGCGAACTCGTCGGGGTCATAGTCAGACTTAGCCAATTCGACGAAGTCCAGCGCCATTCCGCGAGCGCGGTCCACGACACCGGTAATCCGCAGCCCTGGACAATCTCGCGCGAACTCCTCGAGCTGGCGCGTAAAGGTATTGTCGGACAACGCTCTCAGCAGACCACTATTTTCGGTGGTAAACGGACCGCGGAACTCATCATCGTCCAAATCTTCTGCGGACGGAGCGACGACCGTCCGCTCATCGTCTTGTGAGGACTTCTCTTCTGTAGCCGCTGCATGCACGATCTCTTCGGCTTCTTCGGCAGTCGCAACGCTCTCGGCCATGACAGTTGGGCGACTGTGCTGGTCCGTGTTTTCGCGCTCTTCGAGCTCACCCTCAACGGCTGCTTCACTCGCGCGTTCAATCTCTTCAAGCTCTTCATCCGAGAAGAACGAGACCAACTCCTCTTCAGCAGCTGCTTCGTTGGCTTCGCTGAGGATGGCATCTACCTCTTCTTCGGAGACACCCATCCCCGTGTCGGTGTTGTCATCAGGCTCGTCATATTCGCTGTCGTCTTCGCTGAGACCCGCTTCGTCAGCGCGCTTAACGCCCTCGAACAACAGGTCCTGCCAGCTCATCGTCACGCTCTTCTGGTGATTCTCGAAGTCGGACTGCATGAAGATATCGCCCTGTCGCAGGGCGAGCATGCGGAACACCGCTTCATCGCCCTCTTCACCATCAAATTCGCTGTGGGTAACTTCGCCCTTTTCAAAAACGATTTTGCCGCGATGGCTCTTGTGCTTCAGGTGAAGTAGCGCAGTGCGCTTGGCGAGGCAGAGCATTTGAATGATGTCCGTCAGTTCGAGGTCGGACAAGACTCCTTGGAACCCTTCTTTTTCGTCCAAAATCTCCAGAATCGCATCTCGCAACTCACCGACATTGAAGGGTTTCTCAATGTAGTGAGTAATTCCAATGCGGTCCGCGAAGTTTTGGATTCGGTTGGTCCCAAACGCGGTCATGATGATGACACGCGCTTCTGGTGCCACCTCTTTGGCGCGCAGAATCAGCTGAAATCCGTCGATCTTGCCTGGCATCTTGATGTCAGAAACGAGCAGATCTACCGACTGTGTTCGAAGCGCCTCAAACCCATCTTCCCCGTTCGTCGCGGTCGAAATCGCGATATCGTCACGCTCAGGGAACAGGTTCTTTTCGAGCGCCCAAAGAAGATGTTCTTCTTCGTCTACGATCAGAACGTTATACATGTCGAACAAGCACTCTTAGGGACAGTAATTTGCGCCCTATTTATACATGTATTTGCTCGACCGTAAAGCACGACAGCGCCCGAAACTCGGCGGAATTTTTGACCATCTGACCTGATGCACTACGTTGATGAAACCCGCTGAGCGAGCGCACGTGACACACCTCATTCGACAAGCTGCATGCACCATCTTTGCGATGGCTCTGCTGAGTTGTTCCGGCAGCGCGTCGAAAACAGAAGACGTTGAGCTCGTCGGCAAGCCAGAAACAACCCAGATGTCGGACACGGCACAACCCGTGAATCGCGGAACGCTCTGGTATCAGCTTTCGGTTGGTGACAATGCGCTGAACGCCGCGGTCCGATTGTACTCGCCTGGCGAAACCACCCGATTTTTCCTTCCCGGCGTGTGGCGTGGCCACTCCGATTATGCTGACCGCATCCGAATTGCCGGAGCACAAGGTGAGAACGGCCCAAGATTCATGACCATTGACCGTCGCTCGGGTCATATCGATGTGTCCGCAAAACCCGACGACGAGTGGATTGAACTTCGATATCGGGTCGATCTCACGCCCTCGAACGGAAACGGTCGCTTCCACCCCCGATTTCAAGACGGTGTGCTGGTCGCCTATGCGCCAACGGTCTTATTGCTGCCGTCGCAACAAGTTCTAAATCAAACCCGAGACATTCCGATTCAGGTCACCTTCCCGAAGACCTGGAACGTACTATCAACATGGTCACTTGCGCGGTCGGCGACCTCAAAGGTCAACGACCGAAACCGCGCGTACCAATTCATGGCCTACGACCCGCGTGCGCTCGGCGATGCCTATATCGTCGCCGGACCAAACCTCGCCATGGAGCAGCGCCTTCAAGGAAATGACCAAATCTCGGTTGGCTATCCGCCTTCATTTCGGGGCGATCGTCCGGCGATTGCCGACTCCGTATCGACCCTCGTCCAACGCTATCGGAAACGGTTTGGTCACCTCGGCCCCGTCAGCGTCTATGTCGACCCGGTCCCCTCCAAGACTGCTGAGTATGACGGGTTGGGACGACGCGGTGGATTTGTGCTCTTGCTGCCGCCCGCTGCGACGTCGAATGAAGCCACGACTTTGCTGATTGCCCACGAAGCATTCCACCTCTGGAACGGGCATCACATCGTCCCCGAACCTTCGGACGAGCAACGCACGCGATGGTTCAAGGAGGGAGTGACTCAGTGGATTGCCGTTCGCTCAGCATGTCTTTCCGATGCGTTCGGAAGAAACGACGCACTCAACGAGATCGCCTCCGTTGTCACAAGTTATCTGGCGAACCCAATCGTTCAGGGAAAATCTGGCAAAGAGCTCGATAAGCTGCGGTTGCCCTATGACCAAGGCTTCCTGTTGGCGATGATGATCGATGGTCGGCTTGCCCGTGCTTCCAATCGCCGCATCGAAGATTGGATCAATGCGATCACCAAAGGCAATTTGACGTTTGACCTCGCTGGATTGCAGCGCGCCCTGCTTTCCACGGCAAATGGCGACCCTAAGCTGCGCAGCCTTTGGTCCGCACACGTTTTGCAGAATCAGCCCATCGACGTTGGCATGAACTTGAGGAACTTAGGGCTTCACTATATCCGACCGACCAGCGACACTCCTCCACGTGTGATTCCTCTCGAAGGCGAGTCTCCGCTTTACGAGGAGCTGCTGAACACGTGCACGGAAGATTGATGAGCACCATCCAAGACCTGGAAGACAACTACCCGGAATACCTCGACGACGCGCTTGGCTACGCATACAGCGCCTGGGACGCGACGCCAGAGGCAGAGGTGCTTGCTCACGACCGTGTGCTCTTCGCTGACAGCATGGATGGACTGGACCCAGCGGGTCTTTCCGACCTGGAACGCTGGGCGTACGCGCGTCGGGCCGCGAAGTCTGGAGACACCGAAGCGTTCGTCAGCGCCACCGAAATGATTTTGGCCTCCAAGGAGCCCCATCCAGCCCTGGCCATCGAAGAAATCTATGTACGTGCGATAGATGTGGTGGCAGATGCACAACGATTTGATGAGGCCGATGAATGGGTTGCCAGGCTGAAGAAAGCGTTTCCTGAATACGAGGATCTTCCGCTCATTGAAGCCATCCTTGTCGCACGACAAGATGCCGGCCGGGGCCACGTTGCGCTTGAGAAGCTGGTCGCCTCCGATATCGATGACGAGACTTGGATCGACCTTGTGTCTGAATTGTTGAGGATTGGGCGCCGCGAATTGGCCCTCACTTGGATCAGCTTGGCCAAACGACGTCTTACCGAGACGAAAAATCGAACAGGTTTGGTGGATATACGGCTTCTCGAGAATCAGCTGAAACGCGCGTAATTACTGCATTACGAAACTTCGGTTAATCTCAACCGACTTGCCCTGCCAGGCTGCAAATCGCCAACGACCGCGGTGGGAGTTCATGCACTTGTCGAATTCCGTGTTCGTCATCGACGATGGCTTGACTGATACCTTCGACACCTTGCCGGTCGGCTCAACGGTCACAGATAGATAGATTTTCTTCGCGTTGAACTTCGCGCGTCGTGCGTGGCGCTCGCGGCAGATTGCGACCGACTTCGTTACCCGCCGGAATCCACGCTTCGCCGCGTCTTTTGTAAGTTCGGTAGGCATCGCAGCACCCGCCGCGAGCTTGTCTTCAGGCCGAGCAATCGCAGACCCTGACCCTTTGTACGCCAACAAGGCTTCACGGCCAGTGAGCTTCTTCTCAGGCTCTTCTGCTTCGGGCTTTTCGACCTTCTTCTCTTTCGGCTTTTCCGCTGACGCGATTTTAGGAGGCTTTGGCTCCTCGGTCTTGATGTTGGTCTTCTTGACGACCGCCTTGGGCTCGGCTTTTTCGACCTTTTCTTCCTCTTCGAACTCCATTTCGAGTTCTTTTACATCGACGTCCTTATCGATGACCTCTTCTTCGAGGTCGATCTTGCCGAATTCATTTAGAACGTTCTTCTTGTAGGTCTTTTCGACCAGTTCTGTTTTTTGCTTTTCTTGAACAACGGCGACCGCGGGTTCCTGGTTCTTCTCGGTGTTCATGTAGAGATAAAGCGCGACACCCAAGATAGCGGCGAAGAACGCCCCAATTCCCATCGCCGCGTAGATCACCTTTCCGCGACCTTCTTTCTGCAGCGCGGCAATTTCGATCAGAAGCGAACCGGTCGTCGTTTGGCTTTGCGTCGTCGGAGGCGGCGCATGCCCTTCGAGCTTTGGAACATCAGGGAAGAACGGAATCGAACCGGAATCGCTCGGCGACGGAGGCAGGTCCGCAGGTTGTGTCAGCACATCCGAGCGCGAACTTGTCTCGACCTGCGGAATCGCATCTTCGGCGGGAGCCGGACCCGCGTCCTTTGACGGTAGGTCAAACCCAGGCAGATCGATTGCAGACTTCGACCGTGGCACATCGCTCTGACCAACCGGTGGAGCGGCCTCGACGCCTGGGGCGAACGTCAACATCGCGGTCGGCGCGTCGTCGAACGTCTCGGGCTGTTGCGGTTCTGGCGTCGTTGCTTTCGCTGGCTCAGGCTGTTCGGATTTGAGTTTCTCGCGCAGCTTGTCCAGGCGATCTTGGCGTGGTGCCCCCATCGGTGTGACAGAGCGCGCCTTCGCTTCTGGCGTAGGCTTTGCGGACTCAGGCACCGCACCGGCTTGTGGCCCAGCTGGTGCCTTATCGACTTTGATCGCTTCCAGCGGCCCGGTAAAGCCGATGGTTTTTGCACGCGGCTTGACCGCGGCCCCTTTTGAGAGCGAATCGCGGAAGACATCGACCTCTTTGACGGGTTTCCACGCGACTAGCGTTTCGTGCCAGACATAGGTTTCGTCACCAAGTTCACCGGTTCCGTAACGCTGCTTCAGGGTCGCCAGATCAAATGGGCCGAAGCTCTCGCCGTTAAGCGAATAGTGCCAATTGGTCTGGGGAACGGCGGCGGCGGGCGGTGGCGCAGGTCGAGCCGATGCGGCTGGCGCAACTGGCGTTTGTGCCTCACGAACCGTGATGATGTGACCACAGTTTTTGCACCTAACCTTTAGAATCTTCCCCCGAACCTTTTCTTCCGCAATGGAGTACTTCGTGTTGCAGGAGTCGCAATAGAACTTCATCGACCGCCTTCGACTAGCACGCGTGAGGCCCTTAACTTAAGGCCTGAAAATCAGGTCTGCAACCCGCTGAGCGTATTGTTTCAACTTTTGTTTGGCGCAGATTGATTCCCTGCGCCCTCAACCCACTGACGGCGAACCAGAAACGTCACAGAACGTACAGCAACAGCAGGATTACCGGGCCGGTAACGATCATTAGAAACGCTGTGTAGCCAATGATATCTCGAGCCTTCAGCCCCATGATTCCTAGCAAAGGGAGCGCCCAGAATGGCTGCAACATATTCGTCCAAGCATCGCCGTAGGCTAGCGCCATGATCACCTTGGTGGGGGATATCCCCATCGTTTCGACCGATTGCAGCATGATCGGGCCTTGCACTGCCCATTGTCCACCACCGCTTGGCACGAAGAAGTTCACGACGGCCGCGCTGATAAACGTCAAGAGCGGATAGGTGTCTTTGGTAGAGATCTCCACAAACAGTTGTGAGAACTGCTCGATCAGCCCGCTCGACTTCAATAACCCAAGAATTCCGAAATAGAACGGGAATTGAAGGATGATACCAGCGCATCCACGCACCCCGTCCGCCACTGCATTCACGTAGGCAACCGGACTGCGGTGCAGAGCCAGTCCAAGCATCAAGAACAGCAGATTGATCGAATCCAGATTCCACCCAGCAGCGCCCTTCTCTACAAAGAAACTGACGAGAAAACCCAGGATTCCGATAGCCATCGCGATGTTCAAGACCGGCGAGTGCTCAAGGAATCGAATCAGCAACGATGCATCTTCGGATGCGGCATCCTCACAATCGTCTAGCGGTCCGTCGTACGACCGCATGTCCGCCTCGTCCTTCGGCATCAGCATCCAAAAGACCAAGGGAATCAGAACAAGCAGCGTTCCTGTGACTGTGATGTTTAGCGAGCCAAACAGGGTTTCAGTGACCGGAATCACACCGACGCGTCCTTCGAGGAAGTGCCCAGGTTCGGCGACTTTCAAGGGCGCGGAGCCACTCAAACCACCATGCCAAACCATGAAGCCAGCGTATCCGGCAGCACCGAGCAAGGGGTAATGAACCGGCGTGCCTTTGCGGGCAAATGCGCGGCCCATTTCGCGGGCCATAAACGCGCCTGCAATGGCCCCCAATCCCCATTGGATCAATGATGCAAGACAGGCGACAAGTGCCACGACGACGACCGCTGCACGGGGAGTGCTCACGATACCCGTCAATAACTCGATCGCCTTTCGTACGGCGCCCGTCATGGCGAGTGCATGCCCGGTGATTAAGACGATGCACATCTGCAGGGCGAACTTCATCAAGCCCGTGCCGTAGAAGCTGGCGTACCAACCCTCGCCGAGCTTGTTAGCGCTCTCGAGTATGGAGAGATCTGCGAAGTTCTTTCCAAACCCCAGCCCCAAAACAGCGGTCAAGCCAGTGAGAACAATCGCGAAGATAAACGGGTCGGGGACGAAGCGTTCCGAAAAGCTGCTGAGTTTCGATCCGATGGTCGAAATCATCTACGACTCCTCGGTATTCATCGCGTCGAACACCCTTTGGACCTCGGTCTCGGCATGGCTGATTTTCGCCTTACAAACTGCGATCAAGTCCGCGGCGCGCGAAACTGCGGCTGCGAGGTCATCGAGATCCACATCGTCAGCGTCAATCTCGCCAAGGATGGTCTCAATCTCCTGCATCGCCTCGCCAAATTTTGGTTCGTCAGTCGTCTTCGACACGTGCCCGCACCTCGCCATCAACCAGCCCGATCTCAATGACCGCGCCAGGTTTTACATCTGTTTTCGAGCGCAGGACCTTACCCTGCGAGGTCACGATTGCGAAGCCTCGTTCCATGACCCGTTTTGGGTCCCGTCCGTCGAGCTTAACCTCGAGTAATTCTAGGCTCGCCGCCGCACGCGATAGCGCACCTTTCGCCGCAAAATCCAATGATTGTGTGGCCAGGCCCACACGTTGCGTGGCGCTAGCCGCCTGAGCTGTGCCTCGACGACCGATGCGCTCCGCCAGTTCATTGAGCCTGGCATTCGCGTTCTTGATGCCCCGCTCGCCCGCAACTCGGCTTCGCAGCAGCAGAGTATCCAAATGTTGCCGCTCTCGAACCAGCCGCTCCTGAGACCTTCCAGCAAGGCGTTGGTTCGCATCTAGGAGACGACGTTCACTGTTGGCTGCCCGGTCGACAAGCGCTCGAGCTGTCGCAGTGGGGGTCTTATGCGATTCACAAATCATGTCCAGCAAGCAAGTGTCTTGTTGATGGCCCACGCCCACCAGCACTTTGACCGGACACATGCATACGGCCTGACCGATCGCCATCGTATCGAAGTTGCTGAGGTCCGTTCGCGACCCGCCACCTCGGACCACGGCGACAGCGTCAAATCTGTCCGGATGACGGGCGACGTAGCGAAACGCAGCGAGGACCGTCGATTCGGTCTGCGCGCCCTGCACTCGTGCGTCGATCGCGGTGACCTGGAACGCGTACGGCGATGACTGAATCTCATCCAAGAAATCCGCCTGCGCGTCGGATTTGTCTGACGTAATCAACGCGATTCGAAATGGAAGAAACGGCAACTGCTTCTGGCGGTTGAGTTCGGCCATACCGTCCGCAACCAACTGCGCGAAGATTCGCTCGCGCTGCAGCTGTTGTGCGCCGATCGTGTAGGTCGGATCGATATCGAGGATATTGAATGAAAGATGCCCCTTCTTGCTGACTCGAAGCGAGCCCAACATTCGAACGGAAACACCGTCGGCAAAATCGAGCTCAACGCCCGCATCGCGAAGCGTGTTCCACATTCGCAACCGCGCGTCCCAGAACGATACGGCACTGATCTGTGCGACCACATCATCGTCCCGGCGCTCGACCAATTTGAAGAACGCAGGCTTGAAACGTGCGGCTTTCCGGTAGTCCGAAAGCTCGGCCACGACCCAAATCGGTTCTTCAAAAAACGCGTCGAGAGCCGCATTCGCAGCGCGGTTAAGCCGCCCCACGGTCCAAGACTGCACCTCTTGGTCTGGGCGTTCGGACAGGAAGGCGCGCATCACGGGGCTGTAGCTGAACGACAGGGGCTCCAGGATTGCGAGGCATTCTTCAAGGTCGTCTGTCGGAATCCACCACTGCTTCCGAGACGGATCGTACTCGCGATTTGGAAGCGACTTCACCACGTCCACGCACTGCGGATCGTAGTTGAACTCGATCCAAACGCGCTCAAGCTCGATGTCGTAATGAAGTACCCTGGACATGTTAACCGTGAATCTTGGCGGCCACGAACCAACCCAGCATGAACGCCAGCAACCCAAGGATGACTGACCCACCCACGTATGCTGCGGCGATCAATCGTTGCCCCTGCGTCCACAGGTTGAATGTGTCTGCTTCAAATGTTGAGAAGGTCGTGAAGGCGCCCAACATACCGGTGAAGATCAACGCGCGGGTTTCAGGGGTGCCCCATCCTGTGAATTCGCTGGTCGCGTGTAACGCGCCAAACGCCAAACATCCAAGAACGTTCGCGGTCAGAGTCCCCAGATACAGCCGTTCAGGCGCGAACATCAGCGCAAGCTCCCCCACGCCGAATCGAGCAAGCGCGCCGACAGCTCCGCCCACCGCGACAAGCAACACCTTTAGCATCAATTGCTCTCCGCAGGCCGACACACGGATTCACCGCGGTCGAAGCACCGGTCGGTGACACCTGTTCCATCGTCTAGGACGCACGGAGTACAGACTTCGCCATCGCCGCAATCCATATTGCTTTCGCAATCATCTTCGCAAACGAGCTCAAAACACGTCTGCCCATCCGGACACAAGATGGTCTCGTCGCACTCGGCCGTTTCAACGCATGAAATAAGGCCGACGGCCACGAACCAAATTGAAAGCGCGACCCATATGCGCCCTTTCGTTGGCGTCGGAACGGGGTTAACTTGGTCACGAAACACACGAGAGATAGCTGTGCTCCGAATACCCATTATTTTGTTCCTGAACTTCTTCACGCTGCTCGGTTACGCAATGGATTTGGTGTTCTACCGAATCGCCCGATTGTTTCAGCGCAAGACCCGCTATGTCCAGCTACGATTGAAGTCCTCGTATCCGTTGCTCAGCGCGGAGGGTTGGGCGAAGCGTTTCAAGCCAAGCACTTCGCTGTTTGAGCTAAAGGACGACCTCGAACGACTTGCAGGCGATCCGGACGTCAAAGGGCTCGTCATCGAGATTGAACATGCGCAGATGGGTGCATCGTTAGCAAACGAAGTCGGCTCTCTTTTCGATGGCGTGCGAAAATCGGGGAAACACGTGGTCGCGCATTTCGACATGCCGCTCAATCGGGACTACCAGCTGGGGATGCATGCAGACGATGTCCTGATGACACCAGCAGGACGCATGTACACGTTCGCACCGCGGTTTGAGCAGTACTTCCTGGCGGGCCTCTTCGAGAAGATCGGTGTCCACGCCCAGTTCGTCCATATCGGAGCATTTAAGGCTGCTGCCAATCGGTTCGTCGAAAAGCGGATGCCGTTGCCACACCGTCTGATGATGGAGGAGCTCCACACGGACATGAAGACTTGGATTTCGCAGAATGTCGAAGGTCGGCGCAATGCGGAAGCTGCATCGCATTGGTCTGACGCTCCGATTGATGCTCGCTTCGCCCGAGCCCACGGCCTTATCGACGGTATCGCATTCCAATCCGATGTGAAGGGGTGGCTTGAGGAAAAGAATGACGTGAAATCAGGCGATGACGACGATGGGATCGAGATGTTGAAGTTCGACTCCTACATCAAGAGTTCGGCCCCGCCACGCTTGGAACTGCGACCCATTCGCCGCAAGAAGCAGATCGCGATCGTTGATCTCAGCGGCATCATCATCGCGCCGACAATGGTGTTGAGCACGGGTGGGCCATCCATCGATCCTAGCGAAGTCGTTCCACTCTTGAAGCGACTCAGAAAGAACCCCCGCGTTTCGGGTGTGCTGCTGCACGTCAACTCTCCCGGCGGAAGCGCACTGTCGAGTGACCTGATTTGGAAAGCGGTTAACGACCTGAGGTCGAAGAAACCTGTCGTCGCATACTGCTCGGAGGTCGTCGGAAGTGGTGGCTACTACATCGCAGTTGGCGCCGACGAGATTTATTGCCGGCCACAGTCGATCGTGGGTTCGATCGGCGTCATCGCTGGCAAGTTTGCTGCAGGAAAGGCGCTCGACCCGGTCGGGGTGACTGTGGATACGGTCGCGGATGACGAGGCATCGACCTTCATGAGCGTTTTCGAACCGCTCGCTCCATCGGCGCTCGACCGTTTGGGTGAGGATTCCCGCGCGTTCTATCGCCGGTTCCTCAATCGCGTCGGACAAGCGCGACACATTCCGAAACGCCGGCTGCACAGATACGCGCGAGGTCGCGTCTACACCGGTCCTTCTGCGAAGGAGCGCGGCCTCGTTGATGGGCTCGGTGGCCTTCCGCAAGCGTTGAAGCGTCTACACGAACTCATGGAGTTGGACCCCAAGGACACCACGATGCAGAGCTATCATCACCGAAAGCAATCGCTTGGCGACATTGTCCGTGGGTCCGCGTTTCAAATGTCTGGTGAGGTTATCGAGGAAGTGGCTCAGGCAAACGACATCTACCGGATGTTCCAGCGTGAGCCTGTGTTGGCGATGATGATGCTCAAACCTCCACACCCATAACGATCTTCGCCTCACCCTCTCGGAAATAGTCCACGAGGCGACCTTCCTCTTCGAACCCATACTTCTCGTAGAAACGTACGGCATCCGCATACTCGGGTAGGTCCGAGGTACTCAGGTACAGCTTCCGTGCACCGAACGAGCGCACAGCCCGCTTCACGAAGTGCATGAGCATCGACCCGTATCCCCTACCCCGGAAGAACGGGTTCACGTACGTCCACCCCAACCAATAGATACCTTGGGCTTCCAAGTCATCGACATAGTAGCCGCTGACTCCGACAGGGCGTTGCTCGTCAGGTTCGATAAGGACGAAGTGTTGTTGTTCGTGGGGGTCAGCGTCGAAGTCAGCCTGGGTGAAACCCTGTTTTGCCGCCTGATAATCGTCGCTGTCGTGTAGTCGGATGATTCGCAAGACCTCATCAACGTCAGCCGAGGTCATCGGCCTAATCTCAGGTCCCGCGTCTCCGAATAGTGATTTGGCGAATGCCTTGAAGTCAGTGATCTTCACGCACCCAAGAGTTCACCAAGTTGTCCGCTCTTGTCCAGCGCGACGATATCGGTGTAGCCGCCAACGGATTGCCCGTTGATGAAGATTTGCGGCACTGTGCGACGTCCTCCGGTCATCTCGACAAGCTTCACACGCATGTCGGGGTCGTTGGTCACGTCGATTTCTTGAAACTCCACGCCCATGTTCGCGAAGAAGCGTTTCGCCATATCGCAGTATGGGCAGTAAGTGGTTCGATAGATGAGTACTTCTGACATAAGCCACTCCGGTTGATCCACTGTAGAGATTCACAACTTTCGGTGAAGGATTCAATTTCAGTGTTCGAATAACCAAAAAAAAGGCCGCCAAAAAAGGCGGCCTGTCGAAACATGTCTCAAACTTATTCTTCGAGACCCGAGAAGACGAATGGGTAGTTAATCACGCAGATACCGCCCTTTGGCTTCTCGAAGCGCATGCGCTTGATGACGCGGCTGATGCAACCTTCGACTTTTTTGTTGTTCATCGAGGTGCTGGCAATCGACGACTTCATGACAGCGCCGTCCAGGCCAACCTGCCACTGAGCCACGATCTTACCGCTAAGCTTCGGATTGGTCTGAAGCTCTTTCTCGAAGCAGTACTTAATGGCGTTCTGCTTCGCACCGACAACGCGTCGGATGTTTCCTTTGTCGCAGAAGTCACCAATCTTTGGCGTACCACGGCTGACCTTTGGCGTAACTTTGCGGCGCTTCTTCTTACCAAGCTTCGCGCCGGTACCTTTACCGCCACCCGTGTCGACCTTACCGAGGCCACCGATCCGGCCGAAGCCTTCACCGCCGCCACCTTTGCCGACACCGCGCATGCCCATTCCGCCTGCGCCGCGACCGATCTGGAGTTCTCCACCTTCGCCGCTCATGGCAACGTTCATCTTCGCATCGAAACCATCCTGGTTCTGGAAGATGTTCTTGAGTGGACCTTGTCCGAGAACGTCGGATGAGAGGGCCTTGTTGACACCGATGTTCTTCACATCGATCTCATCAACCATCTCGCCGTCGACCTTAGGAATCTTGGACTCTGGAATCTCTTCGTCAGGGTCGCCGAACTTGCCTTCTTCACCGCCGGCTTTCTTGCCGGTTGTGTCTTCTTCAGGCTCTTCGACTTCCTCTTCTTCAAGAGGTTCATCGACATCGTCGACCATGAACTTCACGAAGCGGTCGAGGTTTTGCATTTCCTCGAGCTCAGGGTCCACGTCGAACATCAGGAACGCGATCATCAAGAAGACGATGTGGACGACTGCGGCGAGGCCGGTCGTACCGAACAAAGGCTTATCGATGCGCGACCAGAAGCCACGACGAGGAACGGCTGCGCCGCGCTCAATGAGTTGGAAGTAGACGTCAACTTGACCGAGCTCAACGATACCCCAGTCGCCAAAGGCGAGGTCGATTTCGTAGGCTGTGGCCGAACCATCACCGGTATCGACAGAACCAATTTTGGTCGATTCTTTCGATGCGATGAGGGCGTCTTCTTCATAGTCCTCGTCGTTCACATTGAATGTGCCGAGGGTTTTGTCCGTAAACCGCATTTTGTATCCACGCTCGGTCCGTTCGAACATCTCGAACGCGGCGGGGATAAAGTTGGATGGGACGACGAAGTTGTTGTTGTCGTCTTCACCAACGGTAATTACAGGTTCACTCGTTTGGGTAAACGTGCGCTCTTGAAAAACAGTTCCATTCCAAACAAGAGCTACGCGAAGATTGTGATCACTCACCAGTTTGCTCCTTCAAACTCGCGGCCAATGGCCTGATACGCGTGCGAAACCGAAATTTTTTGGTGTCGCAGAGCCACCGCAACATACTTACCTAGTCCATCTGCGTCAAGCAGGTGGGCGTCTTGATTACATGTGTGTGACCTTTTCGTGATGGCCCAAAAGTCTTGCGTCTCGATCCGTGTTCGCTACGTTGCTTCTGAGTCACTCGGTCTACGCACCAATGGACATGTGCATGACAAAAAGGTTCCATTCAGCGTTATTATTGGGGATGTCGATAGTGGTATTCGGCGTAGTTCCTGCGTTTGCGCAGGATCCGGATGGCGTCCATCGCGAATCAAAAGTGAAGGTTATCAAACCTGCTGACCTCCCCAGCCATGAAGAAAGTGAGATTCCACACGTCCTCAAGAATGCCTCGGCTTTGCCCCGTCCTCTGAAACTCGGAGAACTTGTTGCTGCTCGGGACACAGTGGTTGCAAACATGGTTCAGATCGTGGCGATCTATCCTCCACCCAACCGATTTCAGCGAACTCGAATCATGGTCGAAGGCCAAGCAGTGTGGCTGTCTGCCGAAGAAGCCGGGAAGCGACCTGTCTTAATCTCACCATATCATTGGCTAGAGAAAGCCGAGGAAATCTACGCGATCCCCTGGGAGAAGGATCAAATCGACTCAGAAGGCAACCTTCCTATGGCGAAGCGTACGTCTCACAAGGCTGCGGTGACACACCATTCAGTCAAGCATTTCTACCGCAATCAGCCGGCACGTATCCCGTTGAAGGTCATTTCAGGCGACATCCATCGAAATCTGGTCACTTTGGCGCCCGACACTGAAAGCAAACTGAAGACGAAAGCCAAAGCCGATTGGTTTGTGACTCCCGCAAGCGGTTTACGTTTCTTCAACGTGAAACAGCAATCCGCGACCTTGATATACGCTCTAAGCCCCTTGGTGAGCCCTAATCCTCGACAAACGACGCTTACGGCGACATCTCAAGCCGAGCTCGTATACTTCCTTGAGTCCGACTTTCCAGGCGCGCTGGGCGCTCCTATCTTCACGCCTGATGGCGCTGTGATCGGGCTGACCTCGATGCCACACCCAAAGCGGTCGAGCACCACGCTCGTTATTCCCCCCCTTGCGTTACGCGCTTATGTTGAACGCATTCAGGGTCTGGTGGACCCAAGCCGCGTTTCCAAGAAAGACGTCAAAGAGAAGCCGTGACGTTCCCCGCTGACCGTGGATTCGTGGTCGCGTTCAGCGGCGGAGCCGATTCCACGTTTCTTTTACATCGCGCCCACGAGTTTGCTCGCACCCACGGTGTCGAGCTGGTTGCGGTTCACGTTCATCATGGTTTGCGTCCTTCGGCCGACATCGATGCGGCGCATTGCGACAACGTTTGCGCGCAACTAGGCGTACCGTTTGAAACCGCCCGAGTGGACGTGGTCGAGCGAAACTCGGTCATGCAGCAGGCTCGAGCGCAACGTTACGCTGCCCTCGCTGGCGTTGCGCATCGCTATGGACTTCGTGACATCATCACCGGACACCATGCCGATGATCAGCGTGAAAATGCACAGATAGCTGCAGAGCGAGGCGATGCGGGCTTTCAAATCGAGACAGTGGTCGAGTTTCCATACCTGGACATTACGATTCATCGTCCCTTCTTGAACGTGACCCGGTCTGAAATAGAAGCGGATCTCCGTGCTGCGGGACTCGCTTGGGTCGAAGATCCGGCAAACACGAACACCAAGTACGCCCGTGCCGAGGTTCGTCAAAACCCGAGGTCCACGACTGTGTCTCCCGCGGTCATCTGTTCAGTTGAACGTCTGAATCGAACCACGGTTTTTGCTTCGATCTCCGAAGAAGCGGACGTGATTGCTCGGTCGCTGACCAAGGCGAGTCACGGCGCGATTCTGGGGGTGGGCCACCTGGGCAGCATTTCAGAACTGAAGCGCGGCAAGTCAGGCCCCTACTCTGTAACGGGCGGGGTCATCTGGGCAGATGATCACGCGATTTACCTGACGCGGACTCTCGGCCAGGGAAGCAATGGATTTTCGCAGGTTGCCAGCCCACTCAAGATTCGCACCGGGAGCTTTCCATGGTTTGGGTACCAGGTGACCATCGCGGATTCGCAATTCGACGGCTCAAAACGCCTGACCGCGCACGAAATTCGGGGCTGCGAACCAGGGACACGACTACGTAATGGTGCTAATCGAAAGGCCTCCGAACGGCTGCGTCAAATGGGCGTCCCGACGTCTGCCCGCTGGCGTTATCCGATGCTCATCCACGATGACGGAGCCGCGATTTGGGTCGACGCCCAGCCCGAAGGCGACGGGCTCTGGATAAAAATTGAATGAAATTGCGTTCAGGGCTTGGAATTTTCCGATCCGCGAACACATTGCATACACGGAGTCGTTTTTATGCGCCTTCGAAGCTTTCTGCGGCATCATTCCACAGGAATTGGTTTTGTGACGCGGGTTGATCTAGACTCGCTTTTCAGCCTAACAAAGAGTTGTTCAGGTCACACCGTGACCAAATCGATAAAGAGGCAGTTGTGTTGAACAAGGTCCCACTCAGAGCGTGGGTAATTTGGGCGATTCTCATCGCCCTATTTGTAGTGGTCTTCAATATCCTGACCGAAAACTCGCGCGAATCTTCCATGGTGAAGTTCAGCGAATTTCGGGAAGCGGTGGCTGAAGGTCAGGTCGATACGGTCGAAGTCAAAGACCTGGAGATTTCTGGCAAATTCACGGAAGACTACGCCAAAGAACAGAAGCGCGATGTTGCGTTTCGAACCGTCGGGCCCGTGGGCGAAGACATGCAGGACCTCCTTGAGGCCAAAGGTGTCGCGTATTCGTTCAAAAAGTCCGACGAAAACGGGCTCTGGCAACAGATCCTTGTGACCTCCATTCCGCTGCTATTGCTGGTCGTCGTGTTGATTTTCATCATGCGACAATTCCAGGGAGGCGGCGGCAAGGCGATGACCTTTGGCAAGTCCAGGGCACGCCTGTTGAATGAGAACAACAACAAGGTCACATTCAACGACATTGCCGGCATCGATGAAGCCAAGGAGGAACTCCAAGAAATTGTGGAGTTCCTCAAGAATCCGAAGAAGTTCACAAGGCTAGGTGGGCGCATACCCAAGGGTGTGCTGCTCATGGGCCAGCCTGGCACGGGTAAGACACTGCTCGCCCGCGGCGTCGCTGGCGAAGCTGGCGTGCCGTTCTTCTCTATTTCGGGTTCCGACTTCGTCGAAATGTTCGTAGGTGTTGGCGCCAGCCGCGTCCGCGACCTTTTCGAGCAGGCCAAGAAGCATGCGCCTTGCATCGTGTTCATCGACGAGATCGACGCTGTCGGACGCCACCGTGGCTCCGGCTTGGGCGGCGGACATGATGAGCGTGAGCAGACCTTGAATCAGCTCCTCGTCGAGATGGACGGGTTTGAGTCGAATGAAGGCGTCATCCTCATCGCAGCGACAAACCGTCCGGACGTATTGGACCCTGCCCTGCTTCGCCCCGGTCGCTTTGACCGTCGCGTGGTTGTGCCTCCTCCAGACGTTCGTGGCCGCGAATTGATCCTCAAGATCCATACGCGCCGCACGCCGGTTTCGAAGGATGTTGAGCTTTCACAGATCGCGCGTGGAACCCCTGGGTTCTCGGGCGCAGACTTGGAGAACCTGGTCAACGAAGCTGCCCTCCAGGCCGCTCGTATGGGCAAGGACCGCGTGTCGATGAATGACTTCGAACACGCCAAAGACAAAGTCCTCATGGGCTCCGAGCGCAAGAGCGCGGTCATTGGCGAAAAAGAGAAGAAAGTCACGGCCTACCATGAAGCTGGACATGCGCTTGTCGCGATGCTGCAAGACAACACCGATCCGGTCCACAAGGTGACGATTATCCCACGTGGTCGCGCGCTCGGCGTGACGCAGCAGCTTCCTGCCGAGGACCGACACACGATGTCTCGCGACTACGCAGTCAAGCGTCTCAGCGTGATGATGGGCGGACGTGCGGCTGAGAAGATCATCTTTGATGAGTATACAACCGGCGCGGGCAACGACATCGAAGTTGCAACCGACCTCGCACGTCGAATGGTGTGTGAGTGGGGAATGAGCGAGACGATTGGACCGCTGTCTTACAGCGAAAGCCGTTCGAATCCGTTCCTGGGTGGCGGCGGCGGCGCGCATGCGTCTCGTCCATACAGCGAGTCGGTTGCGCAGACGATTGACTCAGAAGTTCGTGACCTCGTGACAAACGCCTACAACAAGGCTGTTGAAATCTTGGAGACGAACCTGGAGCTACTTGAGCTAATGACCGCTGGCCTCCTTGAATTCGAGGTCTTGGATGCACCGGAGATCGAGATGCTTCGTGAAGACGGCAATCTTGACCGAGTGCGCGACAAACGCGCGAAAGAAGCTGAGGAAGACGACAACAACAGCAAAGAAGACCGACTTCCGAAGAGCGGATTCAAGTCACGTCTGACCGGCGAAGGCAGCGGTGCCCTCGACTGGACGCCATCGACGTGACCGAATTCCACAATCCAACCCACACGACGCCCATCCGGGTCCGTGGCCAATCGCTAGGATTTGACCACGTTCACTTGATGGGCGTTTTGAATGTTACTCCCGATAGTTTCAGTGACGGTGGTCTCCACTTTGAGTCCGAACCGGCGACCCAACAGGCACTTCACATGTTCGCTGATGGTGCCGACTGGGTGGATGTGGGCGGCGAATCAACACGCCCAGGGGCGGAGCCGGTCTCGGAAGAGGAAGAGCTGCGCCGGACTATCCCAGCCATTCGTGCAATCCGCGAAAAACACGACGGGCTGATTTCGATCGATACGACGAAAATCGCCGTCGCCGAAGCTGCCATCGCTGCGGGAGCAGACTGCATCAACGACATCAGCGCGTTTGGTTTCGCACCAGAGATGGCAGGTCTCGTCGCTGACCTCGATGTCCCCGTCGTGCTGATGCACATGCGTGGCGTGCCCAAGACGATGCAGGAGGGCGAGATCGTCTACGACGACATCATCGACACATTGAAATCATTCTTTGCCGAGCGAATCGAGTTTGCCATCTCGGCTGGCGTAGACGAGGAGCAGATCATCATCGATCCGGGAATTGGCTTCGGCAAAACCGTCGCACATAACTACTCTATCGTCAGACGACTTCACGAGCTGAGGGAACTTGGCCGCCCTATCCTTTTGGGTACGAGCCGAAAGTCATTCATCGGCGCGGTACTGGACAAACCTGCTGCCGAACGAGATTTCGGCACGGCCGCCACCGTTGCATTTGGCGCCGCATTCGGTGCTGACATTGTGCGAGTCCACAATGTTGCGGCGATGGCGGATGTGTTGGCCGTGACAAACCGAGTTATCTCGGGCTGAGAAGTTGTCAGGTCCCTGACTTACGTTAGTATGGTTTTATGCCGCAATTAGCGGATTTGTTTTTCGTTTAGGGATCAGATGGACTGGCTGCTCCAGATGCTACAGATCACCAATTGGGGTGAGCTGATAATCGCGGCTGTGGACTTCACAATCGTGTATCTGGCTGTGTACCAGATCCTGCTGCTGATCAAAGGAACGCGCGCCGTCCAGATCCTGATTGGACTGATTGTCGTGGTGGCGTTCTTCTTCTTGTCCAAAAACGATTACGTCACTTTTCCGACCACACACTGGTTCATCGATAAGTTCATCGCGAACTTCATCCTGATTGCTGTGGTTATCTTTCAGGCCGATATCCGTCGCGCGCTCGCTCAGTTCGGCCGCACGACGATCTTCTCTTCGGGCAGAACGTTGGAAGAAGCATCGATCCTTGAAGAGGTCATCAAGGCGAGTGCCCTGCTCTCGCAACACCGAATCGGTGGCCTCATTGCGATCGAGCGTAATGCAGACTTAGGTGAGATCACGGCCGAGGGCATTCAGGTTGATGCATTGGTGACGAAGGACCTGCTGTACAGCATCTTTCTGCCGGAACATCAGAATCCGCTTCATGACGGTGCGGTCGCGATCCGGGACGGCCGAATCGCTGCTGCGGGTTGTTTCCTCCCACTTTCGCGCAACCCGAGTTTGGACAAAGCGCTCGGCACAAGGCATCGAGCTGCGATCGGCCTCTCCGAAGATACCGATGCAGCCGTCGTCGTGGTTAGCGAAGAATCGGGCGCGGTTTCGGTCGCGTTCCGTGAAGAACTGTTCCGAGGGTTAGACCCCAACGAAATGCGTGACTTGCTCCAGCGTATTTTCAGTACCTCCAGCAACGCCGCCCAAGATGAAGCCAAGATCATCGAGGACTTCCGCCAGGGCGAAGAGGAGGAGTCTGAGTGAACACATACGCAAACATCATGCGGGACCTACTCTCGGCCAACATGCCGCTGAAAATCGTGGCTTTCACGCTGACCCTCTCGCTGTTTATCTGGGTGCGTGATGACCGTCAGGCGTCCGTCGTCGCGGTGGCCCCCGTGCGTGTGATGATTCCACAGGGCATGGTGCTGACGGGCGATGTCGTGGACCGCGTCCGAATCACGGTTCAAGGGCGATGGTCGGATATCGAAGGTTTTGATCCAACGTCCATTCGACCAATCCAGCTACTTCCTCGCGAGACGACCGACCTGCAGTTGTTGCCTATCAGCGATGACATGATCGACCTCCCGGCAGGACTGCGCTCCAGCACGATCCAACCTGATGTGCTGCGCGTCACGCTCCAGCCCGAGAAACGAAAGCTCATCACGATTCAGCCCCGAATTGTTGGTGAACCACCTCCGGGGTTCGAGCTTGGTGAGGCGCAAGTGAAGCCTCAATCGATCGAATTCCGTGGCCCGGCGTCCAGCATCGACACCTTGCAAACAGTTGGCACAGAACCGATCGATGTGACTTCAGTGACGCAAACCATCGAGCGTGAAGTGACCCTGATCACTGAGGACGCCTTGGTGACCTACGACCTCAACACTCCAATCCGAGTTCGGGTGCCCATCAAGACACTTGAGGTTCCTCGGGTCATCCAAGGCATTCCCGTCGTGGCACTCAACGCGGCACCAGATACGGAGTTGCGACCCACCACCATCAGCGCGACTGTGCATGGCCCGAAGTCGGTTGTGGACAACCTGAACCCCGACCAACTGCAGGTCACGATCGACCTGGGGGACGAGACGAAGCGCGGCACGTTCACCCGCCAACCGAAGATCGGCAACCTTCCAGCGAACGTGCGGCTGGCCGACTACCATCCAAAAGATATCCTGGTCACGATTAAGACCGTGCCCACTGAGTGACAACTCCTCGCTAAAACGCTAAAGGGGAAGTCGCAACGAGTGTTGCCCAATGTGGAGCTCTTAATGGTTAAACGAAAACTGTTTGGAACGGATGGCATCCGGGGGGTGGCCAACGAGTACCCAATGACTGCGGATGTCGCAGTGCGCCTTGGGAAAGCGATTGCCCATTACTTCAGCAATGGCGAGACCGAACACCGAACGCGTGTGTTGATTGGAAAAGACACCCGCATCTCCGGATACATGTTCGAGTCCGCGCTCGCCGCCGGAATCACCAGCATGGGCGCGGATGTGCAGCTCGTGGGGCCGCTGCCAACGCCGGGAATCTCGTTCCTGACCACCGGTATGCGTGCAGACGTCGGCATCGTCATTTCGGCCAGCCACAACCCTTACCGTGATAATGGAATCAAGATTTTCGGGAGCAACGGATTCAAGCTACCGGATGAAGCGGAAGCCGAGATTGAAGACCTCGTTCTAAGCGAGTCACCGCCAACGGCAGATGCGAGCCATATCGGGCGAGCGGTCCGCATTGATGATGCAACTGGGCGCTATATCGTGTTCTTGAAGAACACGTTTCCCAAAGAGCTATCGCTTGAAGGACTACGCATCGTATTAGATTGCGCCAATGGGGCCGCCTACAAGGTCGCTCCGGCCGTGTTGCGTGAGCTGGGAGCGGAAGTATTCACGCTTGGGACCGAGCCAGATGGCTTCAATATCAACCACAAATGCGGAAGCCTCTACCCGGAAACCGTTGCCGCGCGCGTCAAAGAGACCCGCGCAGACGTCGGAATCACGCTCGATGGAGACGCCGACCGTGTCATCATGACAGACGAGACGGGCCGCGTTTGTGACGGTGACCAGATCATCGCTCTCTGCGCGATGGCGCTGAAAGAGCGTGGTGAGCTCCGAAACGACACAGTCGTCACGACCGTGATGAGCAATATCGGGCTCGAGATTGCCCTGCGCGAGAAAGGCATCAAGATGGTGCGCGCCTCGGTTGGTGACCGATACGTGGTCGAAGCGATGCGACAAGGCGCTTACAGCCTTGGCGGTGAGCAGAGTGGCCACATTATTTTCCTCGACCACACAACCACCGGAGACGGCATGCTAGCTGCCCTTCAGGTGCTCGCCATCATGAAGGAGCGCAATCAGCCGTTAAGCAAGATTAGCAAGGTGATGACGCCCTTCCCTCAGGTTTTGGTAAACGTCGAAGTTGCTGAGAAACCACCGCTGGATCAGCTGGAGTCTTTCCAAACGGACCTGAAGGCTGTCGAAGAAGAGCTCGGTGACGAAGGACGCGTCGTTGTTCGCTACTCGGGCACGGAGCCCAAAGCACGTGTCATGGTCGAAGGGCCGACCAACGATGATGTTTATCGTCATGCAAACATGCTCGCATCGTCCTTGAAGTCCGCGATAGGAGCCTAAAATGGACCGCAGAATTCGCCCCAGACTTGGTGTTAACGTCGACCATGTCGCCACGATTCGGCAGGCCCGCGGCAGTCGGTATCCTGACCCCGTTGCAGCCGCCGTCTTGGCCGAGAATGCCGGGGCGGACCAAATCACGGTCCATCTTCGTGGTGACCGACGTCATATCCAAGATCGCGATGTGCGAATCCTGCGCGAGACCGTAAAAACGCGACTAAACTTGGAGATGGCGGCGACGAACGAGATGCTGGAGATTGCGCTCGCAACCAAGCCACACCTCGTCACGCTCGTTCCTGAGAACCGAATGGAGCGCACGACCGAAGGCGGATTGGACGTTGCAGGTAAGCAAGAGGAGCTGACCGTATACGTCGAGAAGCTCAAGACATGCGGGGCACATGTGTCGATGTTCATCGATCCCGATAAAGCCCAGATCGACGCAAGTAAGGCCACCGGCGCTGAGTATATCGAGCTTCACACGGGCGATTTCTGCGCGGACCGCGAAAATTTCAGCAGCGTAGACGAATTCGAGAAGACGATTGAACGTGAGTTGCACAAGCTCAGCCAGGGCGCCGAGCACGCGCACGACATTGGCTTGCGGGTCGCAGCCGGTCACGGTCTGACGTACGAAAACGTTGCTCCGGTGGCAGCGATCCCCTGGATTGAGGAGTTCAATATCGGCCACAGCATCGTAGCCCATGCGGTATTGGTCGGCTTTGAGCGTGCCGTGGTCGAGATGATTCAGGCCCTAGAACGCGGGCGCCTCCACTGGTAACGGTAAACGCATGCAATTCGTAACACCCGCACAGATGCGCGAGATGGACCGACAAGCCATCGAGGATTTCGGTATCCCCGGGATCGTCCTGATGGAGCGAGCGGCCCTCGGCGCGTGTGATGTGTTCGAGCTGCATTTTGGCGAAGACGCACAACGCGTGGCAGTTCTGTGCGGAGCCGGAAACAACGGCGGCGATGGTCTGGCGATGGCTCGGATGCTGGATGAGCGCGGCTACAACGTCGCAATCTTCTTGCTGGCACCACCTTCAAAGTTACGCGGCGACGCCAAAACAAATTTCGATATCGCAAAAAAGCTCGACCTGACCGTGTACGATGTGTCGGAGGCTAATCCTGGCTCAATGGAGCAAGAACTGCTTCGTCACGGCGCATTCGACGTCTGGATCGACGCTGTTTTCGGCACCGGGCTCGACCGCGAAGTCAAAGGTATCTACCGCGCCGCCATCGAGTTTGTGAACGGCCAGGAGGTGTTCGCGGTGGATATCCCGAGCGGTATCGATGGACGCACCGGGCAGGTCCAAGGGGTAGCGGTTCAAGCGCAAGTGACCGCAACGTTCGCAAACCCAAAGACTGGTAACGTGGTCTACCCCGGTCGAGCGCACTGCGGCGCACTCCACACAGTGGCTATCGGCATTCCGGAGGCTGTTCGAAACACGGTGGGAACTGCAGGCCAGCTCTTGACTGAAGTGGATGCGCTCGGTTCGCGACCGCCGGTCTTCCATAAGGGCGATGCAGGCCGTGTGCTTGCCGTGGGCGGCCGCGCGGGAAAGACAGGCGCTATCCTGATGACCGCCAAAGCAGCGATGCTGAGCGGTGCGGGCCTCTTGGTGGTGGGAACAGACGCAGCCTCCGCACCACATATCGCGCCTGCCGTGAATGAGTTGATGGCTGAGGATGTCTTCAGTACAGACGCCCTCGCAAAACACGTGGAATGGGCTGACGTGGTGGCATTTGGTCCCGGGCTTGGACTCGATGAACACGCTCAGCATGCACTCCGGACAGTGGCAGGCTTGGCAGATGCCCTCGTCCTCGATGCCGATGGATTGAATGCATTGGCCGACGACATCGGTCTTCCAACCCGCACGATCCTCACGCCGCATCCCGGCGAGGCCGCGCGCCTTGCGAACACAACGGTCGAGACAATCGTCTCCGACCCGATTCAATCTGCGCGTAGCTTGGCTGCGAAGTACCAAGCCGTCGTCATCCTCAAGGGCCCCGGGTCGGTCATCGCCGCTCCGGACGGGCGTATCGCGATTAACACGACCGGAAATCCCGGAATGGCCACCGGAGGCATGGGCGACGCACTCACCGGTATCTGCGCGGCATTCTTGCATGAATTGGTCGAGCCATTTCATGCGGCATGTTCGGCGACCTATGTTCACGGGCTTGCGGGTGACCTCGCGGTCGAGGAGACCGGTGAGCGAAGCCTGATGGTGTCTGACCTGCTGGCGGCTCTGCCCGAAGCAATCCAGGAACTTGAATGGTGAGATGGATCGTCGCCTTTGCGTTGGTCCTCACGGGCTGCATTTCAGAGCCGACCGATTCGGTCGAGTTTGGCGAACTTTGCCTGCCCAGCTCCGGCGACTGCCCAAGCGTACAAGAGCTATCTCGCGATGCGATTGGACGAAACCAGCTCGATTACACCATCGAAAATCAGGGAACTAGCGAGATCACCGTTCGCATGATCGCACGCATCCCGTCCTCGGATGTGGTGGACATGGACGACGCAGGAGCGGATGCCGGGGTCAGCGTAGAGGATGCCGGCGTCATTGTAGAGCGCACCCACATCGTACCGGCCGGAGAATCGCAGGGGAACCGCTGGACGCCGCAAGTTCTGGGTACCCGCGCCACGTTCGAGTTTGAAGCCCAATGCGTGGGTTGCACAGCCAAGATCGACTACGTCTTGGGAGCCGTGCCACTGGAGTGCATCCAAGATTCGGACTGCAGCAGCGGATGGTTCTGTGACGAGACCAACCGTGGTCGTTGCGTTGAATGCCGCGACGATTCCGACTGCGACATTGACCAACGATGCGATGAGGACCGTGGGCGATGTGACCCTCCCAAGATCGACCCGGGCTGCTCCACGGTTATCGGAGGTTCCGACTTCTTGCTGTTCGGTGGACTCTTCATGCTTGGCCTCGGTTTCCTTCGCCGTCGCAAACGGATCGCAGGGCTTGGGCTGTCGCTCCTGTTGTTGCTGCCCACAACCGACGTACATGCCGAACCGCCAGTGGCCAGCCTTTCGGTAGGTGCGGGAGCCCGATCGATGACCGGGGATGTCGGCGCAAACTCGGATGTTGGGCTGGGGTTGTACATCGCTCAGGAGTTGCGTTGGACGTACATCGGCGCCGCGATGGGATTGGACGCCAGCTACTACCTCACCGACCCTGAAGCTCCCCCGTTCTCGAACGACTTCTCGACCACAACCATTTCAATCGGTCCGCGCGGCTACATTCCGATATCGGACTGGGAGATCGTCTTCGGAGCCGACTACGCGCGGCTGGGCGTATCCTCGAACAGTCTGATTCGACTAACTGGAGATCGAACTGGGTTTCACGGCGTCGGGGGCATCGGCGGCGTGCGTTTCCAATGGTCGGGGCTCGAAGCTCGTGCGCAGGTCGGCTACCAACACATCTTCGATTTCCCTGGGGCGATTCTCACGGCAGATCTTGCGATTGCCGTCTCGACCGCATTCTGAGCGCACTTTAGCGCCCTTGTGCATACGGCTCATGGGGGACACAATGCACGCTCATTTCACGTGATTTTTTTGAGGTCATCCGAATGGCTAAAGCAGCGAAGGAAGCGAGCGCTCGTGTAGATATGGAGCCCAAACAGCTCGAGCAAAGTGTGCTCGAGCACCTGTTCTACACATGTGCCAAGGACTTTTCGAACGCCACATTTCACGACGTATTCAATGCGATCGCATTGGCCACCCGTGACCGCATCGTCCATCGGTGGTTGGCGACGGAACGCACCTATGAAGAGACAGACGCAAAACGTGTCTACTATCTCTCTGCCGAATTCCTGCTAGGTCGCGCACTCTCTTCAAATCTAATCAACCTCGGTTTGTATGAGCTGGCGCAGAAAACGCTCTCGAAATATGACCTCGACCTGACGCGAATCCTCGAAGAAGAGCTGGACCCAGGCCTTGGAAACGGCGGCCTAGGACGGCTTGCTGCCTGTTTCATGGATTCGCTGGCCACGCTTGCCCTGCCCGCTTATGGCTACGGTATTCGCTACGAGTTTGGGATTTTCGACCAACACATCCACGAAGGCTGGCAGGTCGAGCAAGGCGACGATTGGCTCCGTCGCGGAAACCCCTGGGAGATTCCTCGTCTCGAGAACCGCGTGCCGGTGAATTTCTACGGTCGCGTCGTGCACACTGTGGACGAGCATGGCAACCACGTTTCGCGCTGGGTGGATACAGAGCAAGTGGTTGGAATCCCATACGACATGCCAGTGATCGGCTACGGCAACAACACGGTAAACACACTGCGTTTGTGGTCGGCAAAAGCGACGCGTTCATTCAATTTCCAAGTCTTCAATGACGGCGACTACCGACGCGCAGTCGAGGACAAAACGGCATCCGAGACCATCTCGAAGTTTCGACCCGCGGCCCGGGCTGCGTCCTGGCGCAGCGTCATATTGGTGTAGTCAGCGCTGATCTGGTGGAGCGCCGCGCGGACGGTTTTGGCGACCCCCTGAATACACCCATGACCGCGAGAATGTCGTGCGGCACGGGGTTGCCGTCCATCAGAAGGTCGCCCTTCTCCATGCGGCGGCGCCGGTCGAGCGATATTTTGTTCTTCTTGCGACTGAGCCCGACCACGGAAACGCCGTGTTCGTCCGCCGCCGCCTCGGTCTCCCGCAAGGTCTTGCCGATGAATTCCGATCCCTCCGCGATGCGGGCCTCAGCGACGCCGCGGTTGCGGAGGGGGAAGGCGAGGTTGTCGCGCACCGTCATCGTGTCGTAGATGACCGGGAACTGGAATACCTGGGCAATGTTGCGGCGATCCGGCGGGAGGTCGGT
>JAUIBR010000081.1 GCA_030427705.1 bacterium
GACGAACTTGGATTACCGAGATTGGCGAAGACATGACCTCAACTCATCGAACCGCCCTGTGCGGACCCGCATGCAGGGTGGTGTGGGAGGGGCGCGGCTGAGAACAGCCGCCCCCTATCCCGATTTGCGTCTAGCCGCAAGCCCCCTAGCCCCTAGCCCCCTAGCCCCTAGCCTCCTAGCCGCCAGCCGAGTACACTCAACGAAACACACAAGAGGTCATCTATGGTTTCGCCGCTCGTTCAGCAGGTTGTCGAGGGTTTTGCCGGTTCGATCGAAGAAGAGATCGAATCGCGACTCGAACATGTTTGGGTCTTTGGAAGCGCCGCCCGCGGCGATTGGGACCCCGAACGCAGCGACGTGAACGTGCTGGTCGTCGTCGATGAAGTGGATCGCGACGTACTGGATGCTGTTCGGCGATGCACACTCGAGGCCCGCGCCGAGTTACTCATCCACCCGCGCGTCGTCACTGAGGCTGAGATTCAAGGCTCCGCAGATGTCTTGCCTATGCAGACCGCCGATCTCGCACGACACCACCATGTTGTGTACGGCGAAGGTCTGGAGATTCCGACCATCGCCAAGTCCCATCTACGTTTGCGCGTCGAACAGCAGTTCCGTGCACTCGCCGGGCAGATTCGCAGTTCGTACCTCAAGTACCGGGACAAACCGGATCGTTTGGCTGCAGAGCTCGGCAAGACGGCGAACGTATTCTTCCTGACCTTGGAGTGCTGGATCTATCTCGAGAACGGCGACTGGCCCAAAGATCGTGAAGAGGTCTTTCGGGTTGGGGCGAATTTTGCGGGTGCCGAACCGTCTCTATTTGAGCGGCTAGCGACAATGGGTGACGACCCCGATCGCATTCTGCCGCACTTTGAAGAACTCGAAGAGGCCGTCGACAGCCTGGTAGAACAGGTAGACGGAAAGGAAATTTGGTAGCTCGCTTGCTTCTCATATTGGGCATCATCAGCCTGTTCCCGGTGATGTCGTTTGCTCAAGACAAACCGGACACCATTAGCGGAGCAGTCATCGACCGCACGCTCTATGATGCTCGATACAACGCGCATAAGTGTTACACCGACAACGTGCCTGTCTCGCAGCGTGGGCAGGGCGAAAACGCCCGTATCACGATTCGCATCGACTATGATGGGATGGTCACCAGCGCGATCTTTGAAGACACCACGGTCCAGGAAAAAGCCGCCCGCGATTGCTTGCTGGGTTTAGCAAAACGGCTCAGATTTCAGGGGAAAGCCAAAGGGTTTACGACCGTCACCATCTGGTTTGGACTGTCGACCGAGCTTGGTGAAACGGTCGTGCGCGCCATGGACCCACCTAAGAAGAAGATCACCAGTAAGGACATTGTCGCGACCGCTCAAAAACGCATGAGTGAGTTCATGGGCTGCTACAACAAGCACGGCAATGACCAAGCTGGCGTCGTAAAGCTGACGATCATCGTTGGTGCAACCGGTTCAGTGACCGAAGCTCGCATCGACCAGAACACCTTCCCAAACACCACGGTTTCGAGCTGCATTCAGAACATTGCGCGAACGCTCAAGTTTGATGCACCCGGCGATGATGCACCGGTGATCGCGAAGATACCGTTCAAATTCTCCACCCAGTGAGTTTCAAGAAATGAAAAAGGCGAGCAACGAGCTCGCCTTTCATGATTGGTGAATGAGAGGTCCTACAGACCTTTAACTGCTCGCTCACCTTCAAGGGTAAGAACCGATCGGAGTTTCGCTTTCGAAGCGTCGTCGAACTGAACGTAGCCAGCTGCAATTTCGCGCAACGCGTGGACAGCTTCTTTGTTACCAGAAGGGAAAACTCGCTTTCCGCCGCGACGCAATTCGCGTGCGCGCTGCGTGCCAAGCATCACAAGTGCGAAGCGGTTTTCAACATTCTCGAGACAATCTTCAACGGTAACGCGTGCCATTCAATCACTCCTAGATCATTCTTCGCGGAACACCGCGAGGGACGGAAACCTAGTTTCCTCCGGTTCAATAGTCAAGTTGATCCACCCAACCGAAAAAATATACGAATGAGACCAAAGACTAATAACCAAAGACCAAGAACTACTTCTTGATGATCCCGTACTTCACATTGAGCGGCGAAAGGTCAAACACAGGATTCTCTTTCGAAAGCTGAAGCTGAACGAATCGCTCGGCGATCGAACCACGCGCCTCGGTCTTGTACCGCTCCATAAACGCGTCTTTGTTCTCTTCAAACACGTCACGTGACGGTTCGGTGCGCTCGATCAGATGCACCATGAAACCACGCTCACGAGAGTACACAGGCTCTTTGGTTGTGCGCTTCTTCGTGGTCAGGTCAAACGCTGCGGCGACCACTTCGGGTGCCAAACCGAAGGTTGGCATCGAGCCATTGGGGGACTTATTAAATGGCCCGACCACCTCAAACTGTACATTGTTCTTCTGGGCTGCCGTTCGCGCTGCCTCAATGCGTTTAACCTTCTTCCCGTCGCCAATGCGTTTGAGCGCTTTGTACGTAGACTTCAGGCGTTTGGCAGTCTCCGGCGTCAGACCGTCGCGTCGCATCATTTCAGCTGCGACCTGTCGCTTGAGCCCGCGGTCGAGCTCAGGGATGTACGACTGTTTGAAGTCCTTCACGATCCACGCATAGGCGCCGCGGTTCTTGTCGATGAAATGACCCGTTACACCTTTGTCGGCGCGGAATGCCTCGCCGTTCTGCTGCTTGATCATCTGCACGCCTTCTTTGGCCTCCAGACCGAGCTCTTGCGCGACCAATAAGGCCGATTTCGTCTTCAGAAGTTCAGCTGCCTTCTTGAGTTTCGCGGCATCCGGCTCGGTACCTTGCGGCGGCGAGAGCGTGTCCAGAACGACTTTCTTTGGGACACGGAAGGACCGCGAGTTCTCTTTAAAGTAGGCCTCAATCTTGTCGGGGTTGTTCTGCACGAACTCCGTCAACTCACCAGACTGCGGGACGTTGAGCGCCATCGTTGCAGCGACTCGGACCGTAGTCATCTCGAATGCGTATCGTTGCCAGACTTCCTCGTCGCTGATGTCATTGACGAGGACTTCGGCCAGCTTCTTACGCATCACCTCACCCTTCGCGATGACGAGGAGCTCATCTTCGGTCAGGCCAACGGTTTTCAGTGCCTTTTCGAACTCAGGCGTGCCCAGGATGTCGCCGTATCGCTTGAATTGCGGGTCGTTCTTGAGCCAGGCCTTGGCCTCTTTGTCCGAGACTTTGAGCTTTCGGTCCGCCCCCACTTTTTCAATCATCTTGCGCATCAAGATGCTGCGAGCGGTGGTGAATCGAGCTGCAGGCAAGGCGAGTCTGTCAGGGGGAATAGGGTCAAGCTTCGCAGGTGCGCCGGGTTGCATCAGCCGGTTGATCTTCAGCATGTGCTCGAAGTCAGCAAAGGTGACCTTCACGTCGTTAGCAGAGACCAACACGGTGTCGGCCGTCGGGGGATCACCTTCGTCATAGACGATCTCGATCTTCGGTGCCGGGGGCGGCTGTGCGGCGTCGGTGCCAGCGTCGGCAGCGACAACCCCCGCGTCCTTTGATGGAGCGGTCTTGACGGGCTTATCCTCACAACCAAGCGAAGATACTGATAATGCGACCAAAGTCGCGATGCCGAGCCCCTTCATTTCGTTTGCTTTGACCATGTACGTCTGCTAAATACCCGCCTCCGTTCAGGCGGCCTGAGCGGTTGGGATACTTCGATCCCGTTGCAAATTCAATAGGTGTGTTGTTTCAGCGGACAGCAAAGATTGGTTTCTCCACCCTTTGCAAGACCAAGACGGCCCACTCAGAAGTAAGGAGATATCATGGCTAAGCACAGCCCACTTCAGCGTACGCAAGCAGAACATGGCTCTAAGGAAGAGCTCGCAAAGAAAGTTTTGGCATTTCTGGACGTTCCAGAAGACGAAGACAAAGCAGATTTCGAGCATCGCATCGGCACCTTGAGCAACAAGAAGCTTCTCCGTCTCTACGATGCACACGAAGCGATTGGTAAGCTTGGTGGCAAAGACGCAGTTGTTGAGAAGGTCACGAAGGCTCGCTTCAACGGCAGCAACGCTGACTACGCAGCAAAGATCTCGGGTTTCACCGAGCCAAAGCTGCTCGACCTGGCCCGCCAGTTCAAAATCAAATAGGCGACTTCGTCGCTTGTTGTCTTCGAGGCTTTTGCCTCGAGTTATCTTCGACCTGCGGTCGAGTTTTCTTCGCGGCCTAGCCGCGAGTTATCTAGGAGGCTTTCGCCTCCTGTTTTGTTTCTTGGCGGTTCGAACTTGGGCGTAGCCCAAAGCCAACACGCGCGAAGCGCGTAGAGAACATCCCCGAAGGTGGATAGAAAACATGCGCGCAGCGCATAGAGAACTCGCGAAGCGCGTAGAAAACTTCTCGCGAAGCGAGAATTAGTTTCCCATGAACTCCGTCATGGTTGCCTGACCTTCCTCGCTAATGCCATCTCGCTGAACCACTTTCAGCACGGTCATCGCGAGTATTTGCAGGTCCAGCAGTAGATCTGCGTGCTCCACGTACCAAACGTCTAGATCGAACTTCTGATCCCAACCCAACGCATTCCGTCCGTTGACTTGCGCCCATCCTGTGACACCAGGTTTGGCGTCGTGGCGTCGTGCTTGATGCTCGTTGTAGCGCTCGAGGTAGCGCATCAATAGTGGACGTGGGCCAACCAGGCTCATGTCACCGTTGAGGACGTTCAACAAGCTTGGGAGCTCGTCGATGCTTGTTGAGCGGATAAACTTGCCCAGGGCTGTTAACCGATCCGCATCGGACGCCAACATCTCTTCGCCAGGCTTGAGGTTTCGCATAGTGCGGAATTTCTTCAGCTTGAACGGCTTGCCTTGGTATCCGGGGCGCTCTTGCTCAAACAATACAGGCGATCCCATGGTTGCGCGTATTGCGATCGCTGTCGGAATCGTGACCGGTGCGGTGGCAACTAACCCTATGGCTGCTCCGGTTACGTCAAGAGCACGCTTTGCTATTCGGTATCTGAGTGACATCGGCACGTCGTGAACCAAAAGAAGACACAACCTAGATTACATTGCGCGGCATCAGAAGACACGAATTCAGTGGGTAGAAAACGCCAACTTGGTGCCTAGAATCCTCCGCCAGATGTTTGATAGCGCGCGGCAAGACCGACCAGTTCAGCTTGTAAATAGTGGTCTGTGGGACTAACATGCTCGTTCCACCGGTTAGACTTCGTCGCTAATTGATGTGTTCCGCCGCAACGGCGGATGGTCCAAAAGGAGATTCATGGCAACCGAGGAATTTGCAGTTGGTGACAAGGCTGTCTACCCCGCTCAGGGAGTCGCTGAGGTCGTCGCAATTGATTCCAAGGAGATCATGGGCACGACAATGACGTTCTACGTACTGCGCGTGCTTGATTCCGATAAGAAGATCATGATCCCGGTGGGGAAGGTCACCGATGTTGGCCTGCGTCCCATCATGAATGACAAGCAGCTTGAGGAAGTCTACGACATCCTTCGAGAACGCGATGTCGACCTGAATACCCAGACGTGGAACCGACGCTATCGCGCCTATGTCGAGAAGATTCAGACTGGCAGCCCCTTCGAGATTGCTGAGGTCTTGCGTGACCTTCACCTGCTTGAGTTCCAGAAACCACTAAGCTTCGGTGAGCGAAAGATGCTCAACAACGCCAAGCGCTTGTTGGTCCAGGAACTGTCGATCGCAAAAGACGCGACCGAAGACGCAATCAACGACGAAATAGACCACATCTTCGCAGCGTAACCCCGCGAGTTCTCTACGCGCTTCGCGCGTGTTTTCTTTCGCTTCGCGAGTTCTCTTTCGCCTTCGGCGAGTTATCTATGCGCTGCGCGCATGTTCTCTACCCACCTTCGGGGTGTTTTCTACGCGCTTCGCGCGTGTTGGCTTTGGGCTTCGCCCAAGTTCGATCCGCCAAGAAACGAAACAGGCACGCAGTAGAAAACTCGCGGCAACGCCGCGAAGACAACTCGACCGCAGGTCGAAGAAAACTCGACCACAGGTCGAAGAAGACTCGACCGCAGGTCGAAGAAAACTAAATTTGGTTCCGGGCTGCCAAATCCCTCAAGTACTCACCATACGTGGACTTGCCATACGTTGCCGCAAGCTCACCCAATTGCTGAGTGTCGATCCAGCCTTCACGCCACGCGATCTCTTCGGGTGAAGCGATCTTGAGGCCTTGACGGTTCTCGATCGTGGCCACGAAGTTGCTGGCTTCCAAGAGCGAGCCGTGCGTTCCTGTATCCAGCCACGCGTGGCCGCGACCAAGGAACTCCAGCGAAAGGTCGCCGCGCTCCAGGTAGGCTTTGTTCACGTCCGTGATTTCCAACTCACCACGTGGTGACGGCTTGAGGTTCTTCGCGATCTCAACAACGTCATTGTCGTAGAAGTAGAGGCCCGTTACCGCCCAGTTTGACTTGGGTTCGGCGGGTTTCTCTTCGATGCTGACCACGCGGTAGTCGTTCTCGGCGAACTTCTTCACTTCAGCGACGCCATAGCGCTCTGGGTCTTTGACCTGATAGCCAAACACGACCGCGCCGGACTCAAGCGAGGCCGCACGTTGCAGCTTCGTGCGAAGCTCTGCGCCGTAGAAGATATTGTCGCCTAGCACCAGGCAAGCGTTGTCGTCGCCAATATGCTCGTCGCCAATGATAAAAGCTTGAGCGAGCCCGTCAGGGCTTGGTTGCTCGGCGTACGAGAAGTTCAATCCCCACTCTTGCCCGCTTCCCAACAAACGCTCGAAGAGTGGCAGATCATGCGGGGTCGAGATGATGAGGATGTCCCGGATTCCAGCCATCATCAGGACCGAAAGCGGGTAGAAGATCATCGGCTTGTCGTAGACAGGCAACATCTGCTTGCTGACGACACGCGTGAGTGGATGGAGTCGGCTGCCGGAGCCGCCGGCGAGTATGATTCCTTTCATGGCCTAACCTCCTAATCCGAGTCGCTGCAGTTTCGTCTCGTCTCCGCCAAGCACCGTGCGGCACCAATCGAAGTTATCCAAGTACCAGTGAACGGTAGAGCGGATGCCCGTCTCGAACGTCTCGTCCGGCGTCCAACCCAGCTCGTTTTCGATCTTCGATGCGTCGATGGCGTAGCGCAGGTCATGGCCAGGCCGGTCCGTCACAAACGAAATCAACGATGCATGGTCGAATCCGTCGTTGGCGGTCTCGTCCAAGATGGAGCAGATCGTGCGCACGACCTCGATATTCGCTTTCTCGTTATGGCCGCCAATATTGTACGTTTCGCCGTCTTTGCCGTCCTCGACCACACGCATAATCGCGCGGACATGGTCGTCTACATGCAACCAGTCTCGAACGTTCTCGCCCTTGCCATAAACCGGGATGGCGTCGTGATTGCGTGCCTTCAAGATGACCACGGGAATCAGCTTCTCGGGGAACTGATACGGACCGTAGTTATTGCTGCAGTTCGTGATGGTCACAGGCAGCTTGAACGTGTGATGCCACGCACGAACCAGGTGGTCCGATGACGCCTTGCTAGCCGAATACGGGGAGCGCGGGTCATAAGGCGTGTCTTCAACGAAGAAGCCCTCCCATCCAAGCTCACCGTACACTTCGTCAGTCGACACATGGTGGAAGCGGAACTGATTCTTCGCCTCGCCTTCCAGGCTGTCGTAGTGCTCTCTCGCGATTTCCAGCAGCACCGAGGTGCCCACGATATTCGTCTGGATGAACTCCGCCGGACCATCGATCGAGCGGTCCACGTGCGACTCAGCGGCCAGATGGATGAAGTAGGTTGGTTGCTCTTCTTTCACCAGCTTCTGCATCGCTTCGCGATCGCAGATATCGTAGTGCGCAAAGCGGTACCGCGGTCCTTCCTCGATATGAGGCAGCGACGCGAGGTGCCCGGCGTACGTCAGTTTGTCGACGTTGACGACGCGATAATCGGTGTTAGCGATGAGATGTCGAATCAGTGCGGAGCCGATGAATCCGGCGCCACCAGTGACAATAATCGTTTTCATTGAGTCAATTTAGCTATTGGAACTTAAGCTTCGGGTGCGGGGTCGCCCTCTGGTGCGGCTTCAGGCTCGGCCTCTGGAAGAGGAACCTCGCCTTCGGTCGAAGGTGGTGGTGTTTCGCTCTCAGGTTGGTTTCCGAGGGGAACATCAACCGGCTCGACCGCTTCGTTTGCTGGCTCGATACGTTGCTCAGCAGCCTGCGACTCGCACTCTTTGTCGCATTGGCGACGGTCATCGGCACAGGCAGTGTAGTCGCCCGGGTTGTTCTGCGTGCAAGCGGTGAAGTTCGCGCCGCAGATATCGATGCAGCGGGCCTGTGGGCCAATCCCACGCTCGGCGACGCGAGGGTCGGCTGAGCAGGAAATCGCAAGCGCGAGCGAGGCGATGATAAGGAGCAATGGTCCAGCAATTCTCATGGTTCTACCCAGGTCTTTCCTAACTCGATAAGCGCATGCGTCATGGCTTTAACGCCCAACGGCATGCAGGCTTCATCCACATCAAAGTACGGCGTGTGGATCATGTGTGTAATGCCCTTGGCCTCGTTGCGCACGCCCAAAAACAGATAGCAACCGGGAACCCGCGTCGAGAACGCACAGAAATCCTCAGCGCCAAGCTGTGGCTTGTGCAGGACAAGCGCGTCATCCCCAAGCACGTCGCGCATCAACGCGACCGTCCGGTTCTCAAGCGCGACATCATTGGCTGTCAGTCTTGCACCCGGCGTGAACTTCACATTGGCTGTAGCACCCAGCCCGAGCGCGACATGGGTCGCGATTCGCTCGATCTCTGTGTAGGCCTGCTTGCTCGTCTCGTCTGCCAACGACCGCAGAATGCCGGTCAATTGCGCGGATTCCGCGATGATATTGTAGCTATTGCCAGCTTCCAGGTGCCCGATGCTCAAGACACAAGCATCCCGTGTGTCGATCCGGCGTGACGTCACCGTCTGCAGCGCCGTGATGACATGGCTTGCGACAACGACAGCATCGATGCCTTCATGCGGGTAAGCCGCATGCGTCTTCTGCCCCGTGATCTCGATCTCGACCAGGTCAGACCGTGCCCACACAGGGCCTTGCGTGTACCCAACTTTCCCGACTTCAAGGTCAGGCATGCAGTGAAACGCGAAGACAGCGTCGACGTCCGGATTTTCCAGTACGCCTTCCTGCGCCATGCGCTCTGCGCCGATGGGTTCGTCGACCGGTGAGGCCTCTTCCGCAGGCTGGAAGATCATCTTGATACGACCATGGATGTGGTCTTTCGCACGCACCAAAGCCCGCGCAACGCCAATACCGACGGTTGTGTGCACGTCGTGTCCGCAGGCGTGCATGACACCTGGGTTCGTCGACACATAATCGTGCGAGCTCAGCTCAGTAATCGGCAGTGCATCGATGTCCGCACGAAAACCGAGCGTTGGTCCGGGATGTGCGCCTTCAATCACGGTCACAACGCCATTTTCAGCCACTCGTTCGGTTTGTAGTCCAAGGGCCTGAAGTTGTTTTTCGATGAAGATCGCGGTCTGCGATTCCTGATGGGATAGCTCGGGGTTCTGATGCAGATGGCGCCGAATATCGACGAGCGTCTGGGCTTCATCGCCCGAAATTACTACCTGTGCGCTCATTTCCGTCTCCGGAGGATTCCTACGAAACCAAGGACCAATGCGATAACCCAGCCCGACTCTCGCGGCAATTGCGAAGCGACCGTTCGACAGCCGCAACCGACTTCATCAAGCACGTCCGTCAGCCCGATATCCATGTCCAATCCCATGTCTCCGAACCCCAGGTCGGGATTGAACTCCGGCGCGTCCCGGAACGAGAGCTCGTACTCAGTGATCTTGCGGTCGAGCTCGTTATAGGTCAGCAGTCGGACAACGCCCTCGTGTTCAACCAACGACGCAGGTGGATCGGGGGCCACGGTTGAAAGGCGCCCCATGCCCGGCGTTTCGCCATTGATGTCGACAAAGCGCAGGTACACCTCGCCGTCACCGACGTACGAGATAATATTGTACTGAGGAGTGACCCAAACGTTCGTTGGTGGGCCCAGAATCGCGGTTTCCGCGTCGTTGAAGAGGTATGAGGAATCGTATTCGTTTGTGAAAAATAGGCTCCCCTCATCGTTGGTCACCGTGAGGTATGACTGGGCTCCGGGCTCGTTTGCATCCGACCAGATATAGTGCAGGCTGCGGTCGCCGTAGACCATATTGTAGACATAGCGCTGCGCCCACTCTTCGTTTGCGGGGTTCAGGAAGTCGATCTCGTTGCGCCCGTTGTAGACGTAGTAGTCCGCGCCACGCGCCCCCGGCGAGTAGTAGTAGATGACGAAGTTACCATCGTCGCGGACGACCGCCGCGCCCGGAACACCCACGCCGCTCTGACCAAATGTCTGCCCGCTCTCGGCCAGCACGCCAGCTTCGACATTGATGACATGCGCCTGCGTGATGAACTTCACGTCTTGGCCGATCGTCAGCTGACCGGCCGTAAACGCGAGCAACTTATCCAGGGTGGGGCTGTACGCGAGCACGCCAATCGGCACCACATAGTTACCTAGAAACTCGCCAGTTCCGGCGGGTTCAGGCGAGGCGTCGACCAGCAACTGGTCGGGAATCTTCCATGCTTCGTTGCCCTCAGCGTCGATATAGGTGGTGAAGCCTGTGACGTCGCCTTCCATCGCCATCGGGTTGTACCCACGGATGAACACGCCGCCGTTGGGGTGGGGGAGGACGCCCGTGCAAGCCGTAGGAGCACCGTCGAATTGATACTCAATCGATGTCGCTCCATCGGCGTCCGCAATGAGGACGACACACTTGCTGCTATCCCCTTCGCCCGCAGTGTTCGAGATTACCGTCGCGCCTGACGCGCTGGACTGCACAACCGCCCCCTGAATCTCGAAGCCATCGCTAGGGATCGAGTACTCGCGGAGTGGCTCACCCGTTATCTCAACATCCGCGAAGGCGGTTGCGGGAACAGCCAGACCCAAAATCAACGTAGACCAAAGTAATGCGCGCATCACCGACTCCTAAATCAACGGCGGCACGATAGCGAAAGACACGTCGTCGCGCTAGCGCGCTCGGGTCTCGGCATCGCTTCGCTTGCCTCGGGGCTCGCTGCGCTCGGGTCTCGGCATCGCTTCGCTTGCCTCGGGGCTCGCTGCGCTCGGTCAATTTTGAGGTTGGCAGATGATTTCGCGTTCACTCGGGATAAACCGAACGAGCAAAGCGAGTGAGTTCCGAGCAGAGCGAAGCGAATGCGAGCCCCGAGCGCGCAGCGCGAGCCCCGAGCGCACAGCGCGAGCCCCGAGCGCACAGCGCGAGCCCCGAGCGCGCAGCGCGAGCCCCGAGCGCGCAGCGCGAGCCCTCGGCGAAGCCGAGTATCATTAACAAATCCGCAATAGGCCATTCTGGAAGTATCAATTTTATTCACATTTCAGCCGGTTAGATTCATGCCGAATAAATGAAATGGTGAATGTTATGCCCCGATTTATCCCGCTGCCTCCTGTTACTAATCCGAAACCAACAACCAAACCTCGCATAGAGAAGGACAGTTCGAATCACACTGTGCCGGGAAGAAAAATGCGAAACGTTTGGATGTGTGGGCTCTTGAGCCTTGGCCTTCTGTTGACCGCTTGCGGAGATGACGACGCGTCGAAGAACAACGCAAACAACGTCAACAATGCAAACAACGCCAATAACCAGAACAACGCCAACAACGTCATCCCGATGACAGGTGAGGAGCTCTACATGTTGCCTCACGTCGACGGGAACACGTTCGCATGCTCGACCTGTCACGCAATCACCGAGCCCGCCGGCGACGGTTTCATTCGCCCCGGGCATCCAATTGGTGATGCCGCAGCTCGACCAAGCTACAAAAACGGCGCGGTCGCTGACTTTCGTGCGGCTGTGAACTCATGTCGTGTCGAATGGATGAACGCACCTGCGTACGAAGAGGACGACGAAAATTGGGTCATGTTGCGCGATTTCTTGTCCAGCCAGGCGCCTGAAACGGCAGAAGCCCTGACCTTTGAGATCCAGCCTGCACCAACTGCAGCGGAGCTTGAAGGTGGTGATATGGAAGCGGGCAAAGAGTTCTTCAATACCTCATGCGTGGTTTGCCACGGCGTCGATGCGGCAGGGACCGAGCGCGCTCCGTCGCTTTCCGGCGAATTTCTAGATGCAGAACTTATCGGTCGCCGCGTGCGAACCTCAGGCAAGACGACCAGCACGACTTACGACGGACTAACAGGAGGCGTGATGCCATTCTGGGCCGCGGACCGCATCAGCGACGAGCAGCTGCAAGATGTCGTCGCGTTCCTGCTTCAGAACGAGCCACCCGAGAACAACGCCAACAACACAAACAACGTCAACAACACCAATACAAACAACGCCAATAACAACAACGGCATGCGCGATTGCGGAACCACCCACTCTAAAGTTGGTCAGACCGGCGCCTTTAGCACGTTTGCCCACCAGGTTAGCGGCTTTGCGACGATCGTGGACGACTGCACGATCGAGCTGACCAACTTCTTCTTCGATGGTCAGGGCATCAATGTACAGCTCTATGGCGCGCTAAATGGCAATTACGCCGGCGGATTCTCGATGAGTGAAGACTTGCGGCAGCAAGGTGGCTACCAAGACGTGACGCTGCGATTCCAGCTCCCAGAAGACAAAACGCTCGACGACCTTGATGGCGTCAGCATTTGGTGTGTTCCAGTGGGAGCTAGCTTCGGCGATACGTTGCTGGAGTAGGCCACTATTCCACCACGTCCTGAAGCAGTTGAGCCACGCTCAGCGCAGATTCGTGTTCGGCGGCGACGGCATCCATCAACGGGCCGCGCAGCGAGTCGATGCTGCCAACCATTTGAGCGAGGTCAGATGTGGCGCCTTCCGGCGAGATGGTGTCGATATCCTGTGTGAACTCCGACACGCCAAGCCGCTCGAACAGCTCTTTGGTCTTGAATTCGTAGGCGACGGGAAACACCGGAGTTCCCCCGATTAGCGCCAGAATCGCCGCGTGCATCCGCGTCGCGATGACCAAATCGAACTCCCCATATTGGCGGCTCAGCTCGACAGGGTCGCGGAATCCGTCGTCCACGCTGACGTGTTTGCGCGTCTCTTCGTCGAGCAGCGCTTCAATCTCGTAGGCGGTCTCGGCGTCGTTCGTCCAGTACTCCGGAATGCCCTGACAGGTGCTCAGGAAAACAACCTCAAAGCCTTCACCTACCAGCCATTTGGCGCACGCGGCGATGCTATCCTTGTAGGCCGCCATGCCTTCTTCTTTGGTCCGCCCTTTGAAGTGGGACCAGGCTCGCACGCTGATTGCGGCTTTACGCCCAGTGTCTGCGAGCTTGCGAGACTTGGCGGTCTCCAGCGTTTCGGGCTCTGCGAGCGCAAACACACAATCGGCCTGGACATGCAGGTGACCTTCGTCGACACCGTGCTCAACCAGATGCTTTTTGGAACGGCCGTCACGCAGCAAAACCAACGGAGAGGCCGAGAACACGCGCTTTACCCGCGTGATATTTGCTTGGTCCTCAAATGGACCCAGCGATTGCGTGAACAAGACCAATGGCGTTCCGGACTGCATGGCGCCTGCGAAATCCAACCATCGGTGGGACAGGTCGTAGTGTTCAACAAGGTAAGTGCCGCCCGTGCTCATGACGAGGTCCGCGCTTGCGTAATCGGCGACTGCGTCTTCGAGCGCACCCACGACAACCCCGCTCTCCATCTTGTCGAGCGCGCGATTGCGCCGCAGGTTCTTGAACGGTCCCGAGATGCTCTCCCACATCAATTGGCGAAATTCGAAGTCTGGGTAGTAGCGTTTGGCGACCTCAGGCTGGCTGTCGTAGACGACCAGCTCGACGTCACCAAATGCGGCGCGCACGGTCTTGTGCAGCCCAAACAGAATCGCGGCGTCGCCACCGTTGAGTGTCACCGTATTCGCGACAACAATTTTCATGATTACTTCTTCGTCTTGGCTGTCGCAGGCGGCTTACGGAACAACAATCACCGTCGTCGGCATCCGTTTCACGATGCCGGTCGTCACACTGCCCATCAAAAAGTCACCCAACCGCGAGCGGCCGGTGCACCCCAATACCACTGCTGAGGCATCGCGGTCGTGCAAAACCTCAGAAAGCGAAATGATTGGATAGCCGGGAGTGACTTCAACGGAGTGCTCGACGCCCTGCAAATTTAACCCCGCGATGAACTTCTCCATGCGCTCCTTAGCGGTTGAAACCGCAGTCTGTACGAATCGCGAGTCGGTCTCGATCGGCACGACCTGGGCGGTTCCGACCACGGTTGGGTAAGGAGATGGAACGATATGGACGAAGTGAAGTTTCGCGCCTGTGACTTTCGCCAGCTTAATCGCGGCATTGGCGGCATTCAGGCTGTGTTCCGAGAAGTCGACGCCCACAACCCACTCGGAGCCGGACACGAGCGGTTTGTCGGGATGCACAACAATCGTGGTGGTTGGCGTTCGGTGACAAACACGCTCTGGAACCGAGCGCATCATCCAAGCCGCCGCGCTGTCGGGAGAGGCGCCCAAAACCAGCGCATCTGCGGATTCGCCCTCTTCAATAAGCGCTTCCAGCACCTCGCCTTCCTCAATCTTTACGGCGCATTTGAGGTCGCCAAGGGTCTCTTCAATCTGGTCTTCGAGTTTGAGGCGGTTGTCCTCGTTATCAAGCAGCGAGCCACCAAGCTCCGCATACTCTTTCTCGACCACGTAGAGTCCCTTCAAGCTACCGCCGGTCGCCTGCTTCAAGGCATCCGCCCATTGCGCAGCCTTCACAGACTCATCCGAAAGATCGATCCCAAAAACGATATTCACACTGGCCTCCGTAAACCGACCTTAGTTGTCCCACGTTTGTTTGTGGAACTGATCGATGATTCGTTGAAGTACGGATTCCAGTGACTTGGCGTACTTCGCAAACGATTCACCTGTCTCGCTCGCCGTTTCCCCGTCGAGAATAAGATCGATAGCACGTGTGACAAGGTCATCAATCAGTGTTTTCACGCCTTCGGTGAGCGCGTCGATCTTGGCGCGAGTATCCTCGTTCTGGAGCGCAGCGTCGATGAGGTCATCGACCTTGTCGAGCCCAAAGATGATGGTCGAGGCGTCCGGAAACTGCCGGCCAAGCTCCTGGAACTCTTCACGCACCTGCTCGATGAACTCGTCGGACATCTCGGCATCTTCACCGTGTAACAACGCGGCCTTCAGCGTCAGCAAGACACGTCCGGCCGTCATCATGAGCTTCTGGAACGCGAAGAACGCCGGTGTCCACTCGTCGACAAAGTTCTCGGTCTCGGGCCGGTCCTCGGCGAGCTTGCGGATGGACGCCCAGGCTTCCATGAGGCGGTAGCGCCAACGGGAGGCGTCAAACTCTTCAGAGAGCTCGCTCAGCCCTTCGGACAGCTCGTCCAACCCCTCCGAAATTTCGTCTCCAGTGCTCATGGTCGGATTGTCGCAGGAACTCGCAAGAACGGCTAGTGGCTATGGCTCGGGGCTTGGGGGCTTGGGGGCTTGGGGGCTCGAGGGCTCGGGG
>JAUIBR010000082.1 GCA_030427705.1 bacterium
TTATCCCGAGGAAGGACTCCCGGAGATCGCGTTTGGCGGACGGTCCAACGTCGGGAAGTCGAGCCTGATGAACAATCTGATGAACCGCAAAGGCCTCGTGAAGGTCAGTGGTAAGCCAGGGAAGACTCAGACGATCAACTTCTTCAACGTCAATGATGAGCTCTCGCTTGTTGACCTTCCAGGCTACGGCTATGCCAAGGTCCCTCAGAAGCTGAAGGACTCTTGGGGACGGATGATCGAGACGTACCTGTCCGAGCGAAACGAGCTTCTCGGCGTCGTGGTTATCATGGATTTGCATTGAGGACGACGACATGATGCTCATTCAAGCCGCCCCACTAATGGGTTGGCAGCCCATCATGGTCTTTACCAAAGCCGACAAGTTCAAAAAGAACGCACGCATCAAACGACGTCGAGAAATCGCCGATTCGTTGGGAGTCAAACCCAAAGATATCCTGCTCTACTCCGCTGTTACAGGCATGGGGCGCGACGAACTTTGGGACCGAATCGTCCAACTCACCGGCCTTAACGACGAACTCACCTTCGAAGAAGTCGAACAAGCCGCCGCCGAACTCGCCGCGAGCGAAGAGGAATGAAGCGCGACCTGCGCTTCCTCCCGCCAACACTGGATAACAAGGACTCCCGGTTCTTGGTGGAGGCGCGCTATTCCGACCTCGACGAAATTCTCATTATTGAACACGAGGCCCAACCTTCACCGTGGGCTCGAGGGGTTTTCGAAAAGGAATTCGAACTTCCATATTCGTGGATTTGGATTCTGAAAGACGTTAATGGCGTGGCGAATGCCTACCTCGTTTTCTGGGTGGTACACGACGAGGTTCATATTCTGAACGTCGTGACATCGCCGTCCGCACGACGGCAGGGAATGGCACGAACGCTGGTCGAGGCGTGCATCGAAACCGCACAGGCCGCTGAAATGACCACGATTACTCTTGAGGTTCGGGAGACGAACACGGCCGCGCGTGCGCTGTACGAGGGTACGGGTTTTGTTCAGATTGGGCGTAGGAAAAAGTACTATTCCGACAATGGCGAAGATGCCCTCGTGCTGGCTTTGATTCTGGAAGAGGATTGAATCGGTGTTAGATCGGCATCGGCCTTGATCGATTCTAGGTGGTTCCGTATACCTCTGCGTGGGCACTCCTTCCTGCACAATCGAGAGGACAAGATGGATTCGGCGCTCAAGGTGTTTTCCGGCTCAAGCCACAAGGCTCTAGCTCAGGGAATCTGCGACGATCTCGGCATCCCCATGGGACGCAGCCACACGGTCACGTTCAGCAACGAGAACATGATGGTTCAGATCGACGAGAACGTGCGTGAATGCGACGTGTTCGTGGTTCAAACATCGTGTTCTCCGGTGCACGCGAACTTCTTCGAACTGTTGATGATGATCGACGCCTTGCGAAGTTCGTCGGCAGCCAGAATCACTGCTGTCATGCCTTACATCCCGTACATTCGCAGTGACAAGAAGGACCGCCCGCGCATCTCGATTACCGCACGATTGGTCGCCGACCTGCTTCAGACCGCAGGAGCCGATCGTGTGCTAACTATGGATATGCATACCCCACAAGCTCAGGGCTTTTTCCGGGTTCCTGTGGATCAACTTATGGGAGCTGGGCCAATTTGCGAGCGCCTTACTCGCGAGAACCTGGACAACTGGATTTTGGTCGCAGCCGATGTCGGCGAGGCCAAAGATATCGGCCGCTACGCTAATCGCTTGGACTTGCCTTTCGCCATCATCGACAAACGACGGTTTGGTGACGACGAGAAGCCAAAGGCTGTGAACCTCATCGGCGAGGTCGAAGGCAAGACAGCGCTCGTTGTGGACGATGAAATCGCCTCCGGTGGAACACTTTGCGAAGCAGCCAGCTTCCTAAAAGCCCACGGCGCTGAGCGAGTGATCGCCGCAGCGACACACCCAATCTTCAGTTCGAACGCGGCTGATCGCATTGCCGACGCGTTCATTGAAAAGGTAATTGTCACGGATACGATTCCGCTGAAAGCAAATCAGTTGAACGACAAGATCGAGGTCTTGTCGGTCAGCAAGCTCTTCGCTGCAGCAATCACTCGAATTCACGATGGCCGGTCTGTCTCCGCGTTGTTTTGAGCTGATTCAAGCGACCGAACGTTGGTTCTGTTGCCAGGCATCCCACAGTTCATGGAGGTTTGGAGACCATTCATTGCTTGAGTGCCGAGGGTCATCCTCACAGTAAGGCGCGCAGCGGGCGCCTGACTGACATCTCATCTGCAACGTACCGGCAGGGAATACGACGTCCTTTTCTCCGTCTCGAAACCTCGTTCGAGCAAAGCGATGCCGTTGCGTGAACCGCCTTTGTCTGTTCAGTGCCCGAAACAGCCGAACTTTGTCGGAGCAACTGAACTTTGGATTTAGGACTCGCATCTCACTGTCTGTGGCTGGAAATGAAAACGGGCTAATGGCCTCACAATATTCGATCCCCAAGACTGGTGATGTTCGCTTCGACGCAATTCGTTTTTCCTCTTTAGCGATGAGGTCCTCGAAGAACGCGATAACGTCCGGAAGCGGAAGATGTCTGAAAGAAGGTGGCGGCATGGGTGTGAATTCGACGAACTCGGGCATCTCAGGGCCGCAGAATTCGGGACGCTTGAATCGCATCGGCTTGCCCCAATCGCGCGGAAGAATCTGGAACCCAGTCCACTCGCCAGCATGTTCTACACAGTTTGCTTTCACAGCCTGAACTGCGACGTAGACAATTTTGCGAACCACGCTTTCGACATCCAAAAGAACCATGTCTCCGGGTTGAGAAGAGGACCACAGGTTTTCGCGACGCCCTAGTTGGAGATTTCGTTTCCTCGCCAGATTCGAATTGAACAGCTGCATGAACGCTGATCGGCGGCCAGCGGGGTCAAGTTGGATGGAATGATGGTGATTGGACATTGCGCAGAACACGATAGGCTCTTGGCCGGTGTCGAGAAGAGCTTTGCCGAACATGTAGCCAATTAGCTCACGCGTGTCCTCACCTGGACGCAACAACATCTGTCGATGAGAGGTGCGTCTGGTGACTTCGACGATTTGATTTGGGGCGCGGAACTTTGGTGCAGTCATGAGGTGTCTCCTTTCTTCAGAGACATTCTCGTACGCCCTTCAAAACCGTTGCGAAGATTTCTGGAAAATGTCCGTCGTGCTGTCGCACGAGCGCCATTTCACTGAAGAACAAGGACTCCCGGTTCTTGATTTATCTGTCGGTCGGCGGGAGGAACGATGTTAGTCGTCCAACTGGGTGGCCGTCAGATCGGCGGTGCAGTAGGCACATTTTGTGGCGGCGACATCGATGGAGCTTTTGCAGAAATCACATGATTTTGTGGTTGGGGCAGCTGGTGTATCGGAACGTCGAAGTCGGTTCATCCAACGAACCATAAAGAACAGCACCACAGCAACCATCAGGAAGCTCACGATGGAATTTAGGAAGTTGCCATACCCGACGACCACGGCTCCCGCGTTTTTTGCAGCTGCGATGGTTTCGTAAGGGCCGACCGGCGTTCCTTCCGAAAGCAAAATGAACTTGTCTGCGAAGTCAGCACCTCCGGTGATGAGACCGAGAGGAGGCATGATGATGTCTTCAACCAGCGATGTGACAATCGTCGTGAACGACGCACCGATGATGATACCAACGGCCATATCGATGACGTTTCCTTTGATGGCGAATTCTTTGAACTCTTGAAGCATTGTTGTCGCAGGGTGTGGGGTTGCGGAACCTAAGGAAATTAGCAGGTGACAAGGACTCCCGGTTCTTGCTTGGTGGCAGATTGAGTTGCCATGGTGGAGTGGTCACCGCACCTGCCAAGTTCGCCCGAGGATCATCGGAAGTCCAGTCATATCCTTAGATGCGGATTTGGCATGATAAGTGCTTTGTTACATCGCGTTGACGAAAGAATGACTTTAGGAGCTTGACCATGTTTAAGAAATCACTCGTAAGTGCCGCACTTCTCCCAGCGCTCTTTATCGGCTGCGCCGCAGATGACACCTCGAATCCAGACACCATCGACGTCGCTCAGGACAGCTTCGTCAAAGGTGGAGACGGCAAGGCCGACGCAAGCGCTGTTGCGGTGTTCGTAAACATGGACTTCTCTGGCGAATTGCTCACGACCTCGTCGTTCAGTCCTGAGCGCCAGATTGAAGACCAGCTCCTGTACACGATTGGCCACCTGAATGAAGACAATTCGGTGGGTCGTCTGGACAAGCTTGTCCTTGATAACGTCACGACCGAACGTGTCGACGGTAAGGTGAAAATCAACTACGACGCGCGACTCCTGGTCGCGTGGGGCAAAAAGAACAACGTCCCTACGGAGTACGAGTTTACGCTTCCCCACGACGTTTCGTTCCAAGCTCTGGAAGACTTCACGGAGAAGTACAGCCATGATTGCGTGGACTTCGGTGCTCACGACGTGACATCGGGCAGCATGTGGTACTACTACCGCCCGGGCTCGTTCCGTTGCGAGATTGATGACGCAGACGTCATCAAGGCGACGGCAAAAGTGTCGCTCAGCGAAACGAATACAACCGGCAAATACCCTGAGTATCACCGCATTTGGGAAGACGACGCCCTTAACGTTGTCGCTATCTTCGGAAAATACGAGGACGGAGCAACGACGACCAGCGACGCCGGGATTCGCGCATACAACAGCTTCGTAAACACGATGAAATCTGACCTCGGTCAGTTCGAACTTGAGACGGTTCCTGCCGAATTCCCTTCATCGCCGGGTGTTGAGAACCCCGACGTCACCTTCCGCGCGATGATGGAAGACGGAACGACGGTGGAAGTCGTGGCATTGCTCGTCGACAACGTTCGCACGGCTGGGTTTGAGTTCGACCAGCGCTATGAGTCGCTGACGGGAAAAGCCGACCTTATCGCATACAACGGACATGCAGGATTGGGCGCTAACATCCGTGCGATGGCGCGAAAGGGTCAGTGGGAGCCAGGTCAGTACAGCATCGTCTTCATGGACGGCTGCGACACGTATGCATACGTCGACTCGGCATTGAACGACGCGTTTGCGGCGATCAACCCCGACGATCCCAACGGCACTAAACATCTCGACATCATCACGAACGCAATGCCTGCATTCTTCCACGAAGTGAGCAACAACACGGTTCAGCTCATTCGCGGCCTGATGTCGAAAGACGACCCACAAACGTTCGAGCAAATGTTTGAGCGTATCGACCGCAGCCAGGTCATCCTCGTGTCCGGCGAAGAAGACAACGAATTCGTTCCAGGAATGGACGACGGCGGTGACGTTGACGAAGAGTGGAAAGGAATGACGGAAGAGGGCACGGTTGCTCAGGATGAAGAGCACCGCTTTGAAACCACGCGCCTTCCTGCTGGCGTCTATACGTTCAACCTCTCAGGCAATGGCGATGCTGACCTCTACGTCCGCGTTGGGAATGAGCCAACCGAGTCAACCTACGACTGCCGCCCGTTCCGTTGGGGAAGCGACGAGTCCTGCACGGTTGAGCTGGCCGGTCCAACAGTTGTTCACGTGATGGTTCGCGGTTGGGACCGCAGCAGCGACTACGCACTTGAAGGCGCAGGCGAGTAAGTCATTGCTCGGTGAGCGCCATCAGGCGCTCGTACTGCTCTCGAAGGCTCAAATCGGGCCGATGAAAATCAAGAAATTCAGGGATGGCGTCCGGCGTTGGCCGGACGTCGACCACCTCTGCCCACCGCAAGAACGGGACGAGAAACGGCGTTGCTTCTTCGACTTCTCGTTTCAGCAGCAGCGACGTCGCGCCACCCTCGGCCAGGAATCCCGTCGAATCGTAGGCTTCCAAAAGCTGCTGGCGGTCGTAATCGACTTTCACCAATTCGACGTCCCACGTCGAGCCCGCGCCTTCGAAGAGCGCGTATTGAGCGCGGCTGTCCTTATTGAACGGCAATCCAACCGAACCCACGTTGACGATCATCCGCTCGTCGACCTGCCAGACTCCCGGGCGATGGGTGTGTGCGCAAACCAACACAGGTTCTTCGACGCTGTCGAGGTGTTCGACCAAGGACTCCCGGTCGGTCCAGGGCCCGATTCCTTCGTTGTTTGAGCGAGGACTGCCGTGGACGATTCGGATATTGGAATCGGCTTCGGCGGTCATGGTGAACGGCAGGGATTCGATAAACAGGTAGTCGTCTTCGGAGAGCTCGGCGGCCATCCAACGCGCACAAGACCACTCGGGGATTTCCAACCACTCTTCAGGAACCTCGCGGTTCTTGAAGGCGATCATGTAATCCTCGTGATTTCCCCGGACGCTCTTGAGATTTTCGGATTGGACACGCTGAACCACGCTCGACCCTAGAGGCCCACGGCCTACCAAGTCGCCAGCGACGACGGTTTCGTCGACGCCACGATCGGCGATATCGGCCAGAACGGCCTCCAGGGCGAACGGATTCGCATGTATGTCGGCGATGACTGCTATTCGATTCAACGGTTACCTGGCGTTATACCCAAAGGTACGGACGCCAGCGCTCAGGATGTTTTCCATCCCATGCTGTCAGGGTGAAAGGCCACCATCGTGGCTCTTTCGGACGCTGAAGAAGCGGCATGTCGGCCTCTAGCGGCGTGCGGTCACCCTTGGTGCGGTTGCATGGTTCGCAACTGGTCACAATATTCTCCCAGGTCGTCTTACCACCGCGTGAGCGAGGCATGACGTGGTCGAAGGTTAGTACCGAGTTGCGGCCTGTGTTACCGCAGTACTGGCATGCGTATCCGTCACGACGATACACATTTGCTCGCGAGAACTGAACCGCGCGTCGCGGAACTTTTACACGCTTAAGCAAACGCAGTACCGAAGGCAGGTTGTGCGAATCATGAGCGGACCGGATTTCCCGGTCCTGTGCCTCGATGATTTCGGCCTTACCAAGCCAGATCAGAGTTATAGCCTTCTTCCAGTCAACGACTAAAAGCGGCTCGTACGTCGCATTCAATAATAAAGCAGGCTCCATGGTCATGCTCTCCTTCCGGGTAAATTCGCCATCGCCGGCACCCGATCTGTCCCCGAATAAAACAAACCGATGGACCAGCAAACCATTCGGTTGCCCGGATTTATTTCGCCGTCCGTGACGATGGTTGCGTCCTTGCTACTTTCTTCGATGCGTCGGGGCATCGATTTCATTCCCATAGACAATAAAAAAGCCGACTCGAAAGCCGGCTTCAAAAGCATCAGAGGCAAACGCCGTCGATGCATCGTAGTTTCTGCTGTTGCGGGCAGTCCGCGTCAATCGTGCATTGCCTGACGCTGCCGGCCCATCTTCTATACGGTATTACCACTCTATCGCCTGTCTGCGGTGGGTTAGGTCCGCTAAATAATACACGATTTACAACTGAATCATAATCCCATCCGTCTGCGCGGCTGCGATTTGGGGTTACGATGGTTCCAGATGACACCTGACCGACCTTCGTGTCGATCGTCTGAGGTGCCGGAATTCCGCGCAATCGCAAGCCGGAAGCGATGCCTACTGATGCTTCTGCGATAGCTTGAAGGGTAGGTGTGATGTCGCTGGCACAGATGGATCCTGCCAAGCCGCCGGTCTTGTTGACGACGTCATTGATGCCAGCTGCGGCCTCTGAGGCGACGTTACCCTGACACGCTTGGCCTGGAATCCAGTAGATGCCCATGACCGTCGCGCCGACGTCCGGTTTGAGGAAGTAAGAAACGAATGGATCGGTGACCGCGTCGAGCTGGCTTTGATTGATCGTCGGGTCGTTGTTGCAGCTACCATCGCCGCAGTCTGCCCAGTTCATTTCGGCCTGGAAGTGGTCATCGAATTCGTCAGTCACGCTAATGACGACGACTGCAGCTTCAGGGCGAATCTTCGTGTTGTCCGTATCGCTTCGTGGAAGCGCTCGGTCAATCGCCGCTGCGCCCATCGTGACTGTGTGCTCCCCGGCAATGCGGAAGCCGATGCTGGATGGGTCAAGCTCGTCGATGCAATCTGCGAATTTGGCTGGGTCGTTCGTGAAGTTTGCGCCGTTCGTGTTGCAGAGCTGGCCGTTTGGCAGCACAGGCTGAAGCATTCCAATCGGCGGAGGAGGGCAGTCGAGTGCAGCTTTGATTTCTGGCCCAATGTTCACGTCGTTGTCGATGTTCCAGCACGTGCCACTGGTTACGCCGATTCGCCAGTCGATGTTCGACATCTGCAGGATGTTCACGAACTGCGAAGCGAATGCTTTGACCTGTCCAATCTCTTCGCTCATGGAGCCGGAACCGTCCAACACCCAGATAAAATCAATCTGTGGGCGAGCGATGACGCGATAGCTGACGCACTCGTCTTCGAGGAGTTCAGTCGCTTTCGCAATGGCCGAACCGCCCGTGATGTCGTCAACACGGTAGCCCGTGGCGAGCGAATCATTCTCGTAAGATGTCTGGTTCACGACAGCCAACGAAAGCACGTAGCTGTTGTTTCGCAGGACGACCTCGTAAACCACAAGTGTTGGTCCGGCGGAGAAGCTTCCGCCCAAGCCTGGGTTGACGTTCGTCGCTGTTGTCACGCGCGACGCGATATCGTTTCGTACAGTGACAGGGTTCAGGCTTCCGTTCAGTTCAACAACGGCACCTGCAGAAGCATTGAAGCCGTCATGGGTCACGATACGGCGTCCCGAAGAGCGCTGTGAGGCGCCTGGGTAGACGGCTGAAATCTCATTAAAGACGTATTGTGCAATCGCGTCCGCGGTCGTCGCGCCACCTGGAAGGTTCGACGTTGCGATGAAGCCCGCGTAGTCGTTGGCAGCATCGTTAAAAGCGTGCGCTTGTGCGCCCGAGATGGCTCCGACGGAAACACCGGTTTCGAGCGCCAGCTTGTAGTCGCCAGCCATGTTCACGACCAACTGTGGGTCCATCAAGCTCGCCGTGTCTTCTGGTCGGCAGCCAAGATACTGGACTTCGTCGCTATCCGGGGTGCCGTCACCGTCGGTATCAGCGCTGCAAGGGTCCGATTCGCCCTGTGAGCAGGCTTGCATCCAAACGTTGTTCGGGCACGTTCCGATCATGCCGTCCTGATTGAAATCCTCGACGTTGTCGGGAAGCGTGTCTCCGTCGGTGTCTTCGTCTGTCGGGTCCATGCAGCCGCTTGCGATTTCGGGACCGTCCAAGATGCCGTCGTTATCGGTATCCGGCAGCAACGGGTTCGAGCCCGCTGCATACTCAGCGCCATCATTCGCGCCGTCGCCATCGGTATCTGCCTGACGTGGGTCAGTTTCACCGGGATCGAAGCGGCAATTCTGATTCAAGTCTTCCTGACCCTCTTGGAGACCGTCACCGTCCGTGTCTGGGCGGCTCGGGTCGGTGCCAAGTTCGCACTCGCACCAGTTCTCAATCAAGTCTTGGTCGCTATCCACGCCAACCGCGCAACGCATGTCGGGTGGAACGTCCGCCGGCATGTCCAAGAATGGGTTGTTGCTGAGGTCAGGCAACATGAACATGTCTTCTTCAACGTCCATATCCGTGACGTTGTTCGCATTGTTCATGTTGTTGCCGGTCGAACGCGGCACGCACGCGCCCGTAATTGGGTTGTACGTCTCTCCCGGCGCGCACTCAGGATTTCCGTTGTTTGTGCCGGTTTCGTCGGATCCGCAGGCCGCCAAGAATACAAAAAGTGCAGCCGATAAAAGTCGCTTGGTTCGCATGTTTGTGAACTCTTGAATCGATTCGATGTTGGTATTGGCGAGGACTTTAGCGTTTTCTCGGGTCGCGAGCAACGACTGGGCCCTCTTGCTCGCCGGATCTTCACGATAGATTGCCTCTCGTGGTGAGTGTGTGGCGCGAAACGCTAGGCGCCATGCGCCTAACAAGGACTCCCGGTTCTTGATGTGCCCAACTTCGGAAACGGTTCGGGTAGGGGGGCGATAATGATGGCGCAAGTGGAGGTGCTTATGAAGTTTGTAACGAAGGCGGTGAATTTGGTTTTTCCGCCGCAGTGCATTGGATGCCCGACTTTTGTTCAAGGGCATCAGACTTGGTGCGATATCTGTCGTCATCTGGCCGTGCGGGTTGACGTTTCTGAGTGTTGCGAGATTTGCTCGATGCCCTTGAGGCGCGCGCACGAAACGCTGTGTATCTATTGCAAGTCGAAGCGGCCTGCGTTCGAAAAAGCCGTGGGCTTCTATCGATATGAGGGGTTGGTTCGGGAGACGTTGCGACGTGTAAAGGCCCAGAAGCGTATCACTGATGGCTATCGCGTTGCGCGGCCGTTGCGCGATGAGGTGCAGCAGATGGCCGAAGACTGGGATGTCAAAGGGGTGGCCCTGGTCCCACCACATGCGTCGGCTTTGCGATCCCGTGGGTTTTACCTGCCTGCACAGTTGGCTGGGTGGTGGCGATTCCGAAGGCCATTGATTCTGGCAGAAAGTCGGAAGGCTCAAAAACAAGCGATGCTGGGAAGGCATGAGCGCTCGCTTAATATGGAGGGCACGATGGAATGTCTGACCGAAGTTTCCGGCAACTGGTTGGTCGTCGATGACGTAATCACGACTGGAGCCACAGCCAACGAGGCGGCCAGGGCTCTCCGAGAGGCGGGCGCAAATGCTGTGTTTGTGCTCGCGATGGCAAGAGTTCCGTAAAGGCCGGATGGCATCGAGAGGCCCGTGCTATGCGGGTGACAAGGACTCCCGGTTCTTGATGGGCTACTGATGGGCTACTTGTGATACGGCTCGCCGCGCAGGATTGTGTGGGCGCGGTAGATTTGTTCGGCGAGGAGGGTTCGGGCGAATTCGTGGGTGAGTGTCATCGCGGAAAGGCAGATCTTTTGGTCGGCGCGTTGCAGGATGGACTGATGCAGCCCATCGGCACCGCCGATGCAGAATGTGATATTTTTGGTGGAGCGCAGCTGATGGTCTTGGAAGAACTTCGCGAATTCTTTGCTGGTGAGGTTTTTCCCTCTCTCGTCCATCGCGACGACGATTCCATTCTTCGGTAGCGCGTCCAGGATCAACTTGGCTTCGTCGGTCTTGAGTTGGTCGGCGGTCTTGCCTTTGCCTTCCTTCAACTCGATGTGTTCGAAGTTGCCATAATGCTTTAGCCGTCCGAAATACTCATCGAAGAGGGCCTTCAGATTCGCATCTCGCATTTTGCCGATGGCGAGTATTTGCGTGTTCATCCCAGCTCCAAGATTTCCAGAAACTGCGGGTCGGAGAGATTGCTTACCACCCAATCGGCGCCCGCTTCGACCAATTCGTCTTCGTCGTGGCGGCCCGTCGTCACACCAATGCAGCGTCCGCCCGCTGCGTGGGCGGCGTAGACATCGCGTGGCGTATCTCCGATGACAATCAGCTCGATATCGGATTCTTGCAGGGCATCACGTCCGCGCTGGTACCCGGCCCGAATCAACTCCGCACGTTCTTCGTGGTCGCAGCCAAAACCGCCAAAACTAAACCAATGGTTTAGGCCCGCTCGCTCGAGCTTGATTCGTGCGCCACGCTCGACATTTCCGGTGCCAAGTCCGACGGCGAAGCCCGCTTCAGTCGTCAGCCGCACAGCATCGTGAACGCCAGGCATGATGCGGTATTGGGTTTCGTTTGCGACTTCTTCAACTAGTACTTCCAAGTAGCGTTCGATGACCGCTTCGATATCGGTCAATGTGCACGGCATGGCCGCAGCATCGAACCCGCCGCGGATGATGCCGCGGTCGGTCATCCCGCCAAACGAAAAGTCGAAAACTCCGGTGTGTCCATGAAGGTCTGCGAACGCTCGCTCAATCGCCCGACGCCCAGAGGCGCCCGCAGAAACTAGCGTACCGTCGATGTCGAACAGAACGACCTTCATCGACGCGCCTTCACGAGCTTCATAAGCGTCTTCACGCGACTGGTCATTACCGGATTTGCGACATCGCCGTCTTCCTTGAAATAGGTGCCGACAATCGCGCCATCTGCATGTTTCATCAGCGATTCAGCGTTGTCTGGATTGAACCCGGACCCGATCAGAACGGCTGCGTTGCCTGCAGCCGACTTAACATCCGCGACACGCGAAACCGAGGTGGGAGCACCAGTTCCAGAACCAGTGACGATCACGGCGTCGGCGCGCCCACGCAGAACCGTATCCTTCACCGTCTGTTTCAGGTCGACCTCGCCCAGAGGGCTCGCATGTTTGACGAGTACATCTGCGAAGATGCGGATCGACGAATCCAGCGATTGTCGATAGCGGAGCGTATGGGCCGCTTCTCCTTCAATCACCCCCTGGTCGGTCACATAGGCTCCGGAGTGAATGTTGATGCGCACGAAGTCAGAACCACATGCTGCGGCAACACCGATCGCGGCTCGAGCATCGTTTCGAAGGCAGTTCACGCCGATGAGCGCATTCGGGTGATTGCGGCGCAGTTCTGTACAGACGCGCGCCATCATCGCCACCTGGTGCGGCGGCATCGGATCGTCGGCAGTTCCCTTGTAGAATGGCGTCGACCCGAAGTTCTCGATGATAAATCCGTCTACGCCTCCGTCGACCAATGCCTTTGCATCCGCTGATGCAGCTTCAAGAACCGCATCGAACGGTCGCGCATCTAGATCGCCCGGCATGGCCTTGAGATGGACAACTCCGTAGACCTTGAACGTCATGACAACTCCATGTCTTCAAGGACGGCTTGCGCCGCATTGTAGCCCGCCGCGCCAATCACTGAGCCCGCCGGGTGCGTCCCTGCAGAACAGGAGTACAGCCCTTCAAGCGGGCTGCGGTGCGGATGTCGGTCCGCAAATCCAAAGATGTTGTCGATGTGATGGATATGGCCGCGGTGGATCCCAAAGTACGACTCAACCGATTGCGGCGTCAGGATAAATGTATCGTCGACCAAATCGCCGATGCCCGGGGCGAAGCGCTCACACAAGCCGATCAAGTGCTCGGCATAACGGTCTGCCTCGGCTTCCCAGGTCGTCCCATCCAGCTCGTACGGAACCCACTGCACAAACAGCGCGGACGAATGGCGACCCTTTTCGTCCTGTAGCGAGGGGTCGATCGTGGTGTGAATATACCATTCGATCGTCGGAAACTCCGGCAGTTTGCCGTTCTGCACTGCGTCGTAGCTGGTCTTCAATGACCCAAGGACCTCGCTCTCGTCAGGCAGGATATGGATCGTCGCCTGATGTTGACCGCGGTCTTCCGGAAGGCATGTAAATGTCGGCAATTCGCTCAGCGCCATGTTGACTTTCATGGTGGTGCCATCGCGCAACTGCCCGTCCAATGCGGAGTTCAAGGACTCCGGGTAGTTGGTGCGGCCGACCAGGTTGCGGGTGGTGAACGGGTCGGCGTTCGTGACGACGGCGTTGGCGGTGAACTCGCGGCCGTCTTTGAGGTGGACGCGGGCCGGTGTGCCGGCCTCGATTCTCTGGACGCCGGCGTCGGTGTGGAACTCGACCCCTGCTGCCCTGGCAGCGCCGGCGAAGCGGCCGGATACGGTACCCATACCGCCCTCGACGACCATCCACGTGCCGTCAGCTGCGGGCAGGCGGCACATGTTGTGGACCAGGAAGTTGTGGCCGGAGCCTGGCGTGTCCCAAGTTGAGTTTGAACCGGAGAACCCGTCGGTCACCGCGTACATTGCCTTGATTAGGTCGCTTTGGAACCCGAATCGCTCCAGATAGTCGCCGACCGAACCGCGACACAAGTCTACGAAAACCTGGCGCAGGGCAGGGCGAACGAACCGTTCTGCGGTGTCTTCAATCGAGAGCGGAGATTGCAGCCAAGTGGGCCCGATGTCCTCGCGCAGCTGTGAGACCTCGGCTTGCAGGCGTTGGTTCGCGTCCCAATCCGCCTGGCTGAAGAACTCAAGGAACTGACGTTTCATCTCGGCTTGGTCCGACCCAAACAGCAGATACCGGTCGTCTGTGGTGGGAAGGAAGTAATGTGGGTCACGCCGCACCGTCGGAATCTCAACGCCCATCGCCGAAATGACCTCGGGTGGCATCAATCCCAACAAATAGGCGCCCGTGGACTGCCCGAGGTTCGGGGAGGCCTCGAACGGTTTCTCGGTCCGTGTCGCACCACCAAGAACCGGCGCTTGTTCAAACACAGCAACTTTCAGGCCCTTTCGCGCCAGAAGCGTCGCGGCCACGAGACCGTTGTGGCCCGCACCTACAACAATAATGTCAAAATGTGACATACCTATCCCTGCATTTCTTCGAGTTGTGCTCGAATCAGTTGTGCTTTCTCATCCGCGCCGCCGGCTTCGAACACCGTCGCAAGACCATCGAGTAGCGCCGGGATGTCGTTTGGATTTCCTTCGGCCATAACCTGCAAAGCCGCGTCCGCTTTGGGCAACGCTTCATCGTGTTGACCAAGTCGTGAAAACGCCGTGGCGTGCCCGACTAGCGCCCGCGCTCCCGGTTCGCCATCCGTGATTTCAGCAATTCTGCCGAATGCTTCTTCCGCAGCGTTGAGGTTCTCGAGCCGTAGCCGAACCTCACCAAGTTCCAATAAGATCGAACTGCCCAGCGTCGCTTCAAGTTCGTTTTCGTCCCAGACACGGCGTGCGTTTTCCAACGCATCGACCGCATTGTTCAGGTTCTCGACGGAGCGTTGAAGCTTACCCATATCCCGCCAAACACGCGCTTCGAGGTCGCGGTCGTCCGAGTCAATCAGATGCTCCAAAGAGGTCCGATAGCTACCCGTTGCAAGTGACGCGTAGCTGACACCAGGGTCCTGGTAATTGGCTAAAAGCTCTTCGAGCTCGGCATTCTGAATCTCCATCTCGCGCAGCTGTTCCATCAGCGTTTTGACCTCTTCGATCGTCTGTTGGAACAGGGCAAGCGGTTCAAGCGTCGATGCGAGCCGGTAGTGAAGGAAACCGAGCGAGCGGTCGTCAGGTTCTGTTGCGGCGAGTTCGATGGTGTTTTGAAACTCCTGGACCGCTTCATGCCATTGTTCGGTTGCGTACAAGCACTCTGCCAGCTGAAAGTTCAACGTTGCGATGAATGCCTTGCGGCTGCCGGCCTCGGTCATCATCTCGATGCCCGTGCGAAACTCATCGATCGCCTCTTCGTATTGCCCCAACGCGGCGAGTGCTTCGCCCACCTTTCCGTGGCTGTTGCCTAATCCCGACTTGGATTCGCCACCGCGCTCTTCGTAGCCGATCATGAATTTGTAGGCGTCCAAGGCATCTTCTGCTTCTCCCAGCGCCATCGAGATGTTGCCACGTGCTTCGTAGAATTTGGCCTTTTCCAGCTCTGTCGAGTCGGCGGGCGGTACCTTGCCGATGCCTTCCAGCTTTTTCGCTGCGGTCTCGACATCGCCGTTGTTCAACAGTTCGATGGCTTCATTCACAATATCGATCATCGGATTTCCTGGTGTGCTCAGGCGTAGAGCGGGATTCGGTCCGCCAATACCCGTATCGAGAACTCTGTGTCTCGCATTGGCTCGCCG